>NZ_JBEYTL010000010.1:0-284575 GCF_040643025.1 Streptomyces sp. NPDC047525 | reverse complement strand
TATCCGAAGTCCGCAAAGGCGCGGCGCTCGGTCCTTAATGAGGCTGAGCGTCAGCGCCTTCTTTCGTTCACAGAGCAAGACTTCATCCGGCTCGTACAAGAGCCGGGATTCGCCCGCTGGCTGGACCAGATCGAATCCATCGGCGGCTGTGCGCACCCTATTTATCTGTCTGGCCGAACGACCGTGGTTGATGACGCCACCGGCACCCTGCTGCGCCATTACGACACAGCCAGTGAGCCGGGTGGACGGATACCGGTGCGCTGCCGCAACCGCCGTGAGACCCGATGCCAGCCATGCTCCTACCTGCATGCGGGCGACACGTTCCACCTTGTCCGCTCCGGCCTGCTCGGCGGCAAGGGCACCCCCAAGCGGGTCCAGTTCCACCCCCGGCTCTTCGTCACCCTGACCGCACCCTCGTTCGGTGCTGTGCACCGGGTGAGCGGTACCTCGGGTGCGTACTGCCGTGCTCGGCGCGACGGCGGAACCTGTGAGCACGGGCGGCTGGTGGGCTGCGGACGGCATCATGCGGATACCGATTCGGTGGTGGGTCAGCCGCTCTGCCGGGACTGCTATGACTACGTTGGGAATGTCCTCTGGCACGCCTCCGCTGGCGTCCTATGGAACCGTTTTTGCCACATGGTCAGGCGGCATTTGGCGAGTGAGGCGGGTATTACGCAGACAGCCTTTAAGGAACACCTGACGCTGTCGTTTGCGAAGGTCGCCGAATACCAGCAACGCGGGGCCGTTCACTTCCATGCGGTCATTCGCCTGGACGGGCCAAGTGGGCCTGAGTTTCCGCCTCCGATCTGGGCGACGGCCGAACTCCTCGAACAAGTGGTGCGGTCGGCGGCGGACATGGTGGAAGTCCATACGCCCTACTCGCCAGCTACGGGGGAGCGTGACATTCGCTGGGGTCGGCAACTCGACGTGCATCCGATCCGAAGCGACGCGTTCACAGAATCCGCGGTGACCGGCAGTGCCGTTGCGGCCTACGTCGCTAAGTACGTCTCCAAGTCGGTCGGCGACTCGGGCGGAATCGACTATCGCATCACTGATGCCGAGAGCATCCGACTCGCCCCGGTCAACGCACACGTGCGCGCCCTCATGGGGGTCTGCTGGCGCCTGGGCGGCCTGCCCGAACTGGCTGGCCTCAAGCTGCGCTCCTGGACACACACGCTCGGCTACAGGGGGCACGTCCTCACCAAATCCCGCCGCTACTCCACCACGTACGGAGCGCTGCGCACCGTACGGGCAGAACACGAGAGCGGGGGCGCGGGGGTACCTGATGGTGCAGTCACAGACTCGTCTTGGCGCTACGTCGGGTCCGGTCACACCCTCGCTGAGGCTGAGGTAGCGGCGGGCATTGCAGGGGGTCTTAGGGATGCCCGCGATGAATACAACGCAGCACGTGACGATAGGCGTTGGGCGCCAACGGCGGATGCGGGGAACCCGTGAGCGACGAACGGCGCAGGGAACCAACCATCCGAGTCGTATGGCGGGCGGCGGAGTGGGGACCGGCCGAGCGGCGGCGCTTGGCGCGCCTCCTGTTCGGGACCCCTCGCACTGGTAAGCCCAACTCGCCTACAGATAAGCCAAGTTGACCTGTTGCAGCACTCGGTGATGCGAGCCGAAAGGGCTAGCCTGGAGACCAATGAGCGACCCCGACAGCGCTGCAACGCTGCCGGGGCCTGGCCGGTCTAAGGACTGGCCTGCCAGTCACGAAGGGACTGACATGACGCATGCTCTCACGACCGCAATTGATATTGCGGCGCAACCCTTAAATGGCCCCCGGCTCCGCGCTGTTGAGTACCTGCGGGTCTCGACGGAAGAGCAAGCCAAGGGGTACGGCATAAGTTACACAGGCAAGAAGACGAAGAATTATATTGCCGACAAGGGTTGGGAATTCATTGACCGTTACGCCGATGAAGGCGTGAGCGGAAGCCTGCAAGTGAACGATCGTGAAGACCTTAAGCGGCTCATGACGGACGCCCGTAAACTGCCCCGGCCATTTGACGTCGTAGTGGTCCATGAAGAGCGTGCGATCGGAAGGGCTGGACGGGCATTCTGGCCGTGGGTCTGGGAGCTGGAAGACCCGCTGGGCGTCTTTGTGGCTGTCGTGAAAGGGGACTACTACAACACGACGCCTGAAGGTCGCTCCCGCATGCGCAAAGCTGCGGACTATGCAGAGGATGAGCGCGAAAAGATAAGGGACAGAACGCAAGGGGGTCTGCAAGAAAAAGCCGAAGGCGGCGGATATGTCGGCGGAACAGTTCCCTACGGCTGGCGTATTCAAGATCAGGGGAAAAAGGGTGAGAGTCGCCTCGTCCTCGATATCTTCGAGGAGGACGGGTTCCTCAAGGGTGAAGCAATCACCCTTCGGCATGCCAGAATGCTGATCAGTGACGATGGCCTCGACTGGACCGAAGTAGCCTTGCGCCTCAACGTGGAAGGAATGCTGAACCGCTCCGGTCGCCCCTGGTCGCGAGAGAACCTGAAGTCGCGCCTCATGTCGCGCGCAGTGCTCGAAGGTGTGCAGGTGTACCGGGACACGAACTCGAAAGACTCCAAGTATGGCAGGGGGACAGTAGTAGACACCGAAGGGAATCCGGTCTACGGGGCCACGGTGGAAATCGAGCTAGAGCCCGTATTCACTGAGTACCAAGTAAAGCAGCTTAAGCGGGCTGCGGAGAAAATAAGCACCCGCCGTGCGCCGAAGTCTGGCAAGCGGGTATACCCGCTGTCTAAGCGAATCGACAGCCTGTGTGGCTCCTACTATGTGGGGCGCATTCAGACGTCGACGAGTGAGCGCACATATGTCTGCTCTGGTAAGTATGAGAAATATGCGGGAGCGGAAACCTGCAAATGCAGTCAGCTTGATGCTGGCCGGATCGAAGCCGCCGTGTGGAAAAAGGTGACACAACTCCTGAGGAACACAGACGAATTGATGCGCCTGGCCGGTGAATGGGTGGGCATGACTCTAGGGTTCCATGACGCCCACGCTGACCGAATCGAAAGTCTTGACGGTGAAATAGCGGTACAGCAGCGTGCCATAGCCACCGTTATGGGTACGACTGCAACGCAGGCGGCTCAGATGGGTCTGGATGAGCAAGACGCCCAACAACTCGTCACTCAGGCAGTCAAGCCTCTGGGGGATGAGCTGGAGCGGCTGAAGGGGCTTCGGGGGGAAGCAGTCGCCTGGCAGCAGGAGACGTTGGTCGCTGAGCAGCGTGCGCGGGATCTTCGTGGTCTCGCAGAGATGGCACGGACTGAGATGCCGAACATGACCCTGCGGGCTCAGTCGGATGTTGTCGACCTGGCGGACATCCGGGTAAGGATTGCGGGTCCTGTGCCGGTGAAGAGGGCTCAGGCTGAGTGCGCCGTGGGCGCCTGGTTTATGGCGCGCGGCGAGCAGATCCCTACCGGGGTTTCTGACGCGCGATGGGCGCTGATTGAACCCCTCGTAGTGAAGACCGGGCGAGGGTCGGGCAAGAAGACTGATCTCCCCTTGCGGCAATCGGTCGAGGCGATTCTATGGAAGGCGCGAACGGCTGAAGGATGGGCTCCTGCCGCAGCTCGTCTTGAGCGGGGAGTGGCCAAGTCTCTGATGTCGCGGTGGACTCGGTGGTCTCAAGACGGTACTTGGGGGCGCGTGGTCGCCGCTCTGGCGGGTGTGGAGACGGTCCCCATACCGAAGAGATCAAACGAGGTGCAGCTTCCCGACCTTGAGGTTTCAGGGGCTGTTGAACCTCGTCTGCTTCTGGAGGACTCGGCAACACAGGATCAAATGGACGCGTCGAGGACCACCATTAACTGGCAGGCCGCGATGACGGTCAGGGCGATACCGGGTCGGCCTTCTCGGCGGGCGGCGCCGGGCCTCGGTCCTTGATCATTGGCTAACTGAGAGGTTGTCACTATGGGTCCCCCACAAGTGCGTTAGTGAACACCCCCGTTCACTATCCACTCAACGGTAGCGACTCCCCATTAGTGAACGCAACCGTTCACTGAAGCTGCCTCGAACCCAACGGAGTGAATTCCATGGCTACTTCGCGCTGGAGCGCCGCCACCGCTCAGACGGCCTCCCTGCGTCGGCGGGGCCCCGTCCTCGAACGTGCGATCCTCGAGGCCACGCTCGAGCAGCTCAGCACCGTCGGCTGGAACGGCCTGACGATGGAAGGTGTGGCCGCGGGCGCGCAGACCGGCAAGGCCGCGGTCTATCGCCGCTGGCCGTCCAAAGAGGACCTCGTCGTGGACGCGCTGCAGGCGGCTCTGCCCAGACTCGACTCCGCGCCGGACTGCGGCGGGGTCAGGGAGGATCTCCTTCAGCTGTGCCGGCAGATGCGTGAGGCGATGTTCTCGCGGCCTGGATTCGCTCTCCGCGCCGTGCTTCACGAGTGCGACACGGTGGCGGCCGAGCGATTTCACGGGGTGATCTTCGACGGGGTCATCGTGCCGAGCGTGGAGCTGATCAAAGAGGTCGTACGCCGTGGAGTCGAGCGTGGAGAGGTGCGCCCCGAGGCCATGGATCCCTACGTATGCGATGTCATTCCGGCGATGATGATGTACCGCTCCAAGGTGTGCGGGAGCGAATGGGGGGACGAGGAGTTCACCGAACTCATCGATCAGGTCATGGTTCCGCTGCTGCGTCGGTAGGCCGTCGGTAGGCCTGGGTGTCGCGGGTGGCATCGGGCGGCGTACGCTATGTGGCGCCATGCCGTACGAACCACCCACCCACACCGTCGAGCGCTCCCTTCGCGCTACCACCGGAGCGAAGATCGTTGCCGGAGTCGACGAAGTCGGGCGCGGAGCGTGGGCGGGACCGGTCACCGTCTGTGCGGCGGTCACGGGACTGCGCAGGCCGCCCGAAGGGCTCACCGATTCCAAGCTGATCACTCCCAAGCGGCGCACCACGCTCGCAGGGGAGCTGGAGAGCTGGGTCACGGCATACGCCCTGGGGCATTCCTCGCCCGAGGAGATCGACGGGATGGGGATGACCGCCGCGCTGCGGCTCGCCGCGGTGCGCGCCCTGGAGGCGCTGCCGGTGCGTCCGGAAGCCGTGATCCTCGACGGGAAGCACGACTATCTCGGGACTCCTTGGCAGGTTCGTACGGTGATCAAGGGCGATCAATCCTGTGTGGCCGTCGCCGCGGCGTCGGTGATCGCCAAGGTTCGGCGCGACAAAATGATGGCCGAACTGGGTATCGAACATGCAGACTTCGGTTTTGCGGCCAACGCCGGCTATCCGTCGCCGGTGCACAAGGCCGCGCTGGCGGAGCGGGGGCCCACCCCGTACCACCGGATGTCGTGGGCGTATCTTGATGCGCTGCCCCAGTGGCGGCATCTCAAGAAGGCCCGCAGCTGGGCGGATGGAAGCGTTCCGGAAATCGAGGGCCAGCTCGGCTTCGACTTCTGACGCTTTCGGCAGTTCCACTCGCACTCATGTGCCACCCGCTGATGCCACGCGCATCGGCATTTGATAGACAACAACGCATGCCTCTCAGTCCCGAGGAGCCTCAGATTCACGAGAGTGCCCAGGGTCCCCGCGTGACCCCGGCCAGTGGCCGCATCACGCCGACCCCCCGCCCCGTACCCGGCCCGCGTCCTGCGGCTGTGCCGCGTCCTGGCCGACCGGGCCCCGCCCGGCCGACGCCGCCGGCGCAGCGCACGCCGCGTGAGCCGGCCGCCAAGCCCGGGCTGCCTGCCCCGGCTGCTTCCGGATCTTCCGCCGCTCCTGCCGCACCCGCTGGTCCGCCTGCGGGTTCCGCCACGGATGCCGGTGCTTCGGTTCCGCAGATCCAGCTGATCCCGGCTTCCGCCGAGGGGGCGCTCGACGCCGCCGAGGAAGCCGTCGACCTGCTGCTCGACTCGGGCCGTGCTCCGGGTGAGGTCCTGGTGGTCACCACCGGCGACCCGCACCCGTGGGCCACGCACGAGCTGTCGTTCGGCGATGCCTCCTACTGGGCTCAGCACGACGCGGGCGACGACGTCTTCTATGCGGACGCCGCTGCCCTGGACCGTGCCGTGTCCCGCCCCGTGGTCGTCGTCGCCCTCAACGGCGGCAGCGAGGAGACCGCGGTCGGCGCCCTGCCGACGGCGCTCACCCGGGCCGGAGCCCTGCTGATCGTCTGCGGTGACCCGCAGCGGATCAACGCGATGCTGGGCGCGGGCGTCTGACGTTCGCCGTCTGACACCTGCGCTCCGGCTGCCGCTGTCCGACGTCCGTTGTCCGGCAGTCCCTGCCGAGGCAGGGTGTCGGGTGGTCGGCGTCGGGTGGCCGGTGTCCGTGGCATGGCCGGGTGAGCCTCGCGCCGCGTGCGTTGCGCGCCGCGCTACGCGCAAGCGGCGACGCCCACCGGCCCATGCCTGTGGCCCGCCTTGCGGCGGGGGACGGCGGATGCCTCAGCGCGCCGCCGCTCGGCGCAGTACGTCGGATGCGGCACCGCCGGTGCGCGGTGGCGGCGGATCGGTTTCGGCGAAGGCCTCGGGGCTCGAGCCGGAGCTGGGCCGACGGCCGCCGCGGTTCTCGCCGAGCACCTGCCAGCCGTCACGGGTCAGTGTGATGTAGGCGCCGCACCGCAGCCCGTGCAGCGTGCAGGCGTCCCGAAGGCCCCACATCCACGCCCCGTCCTCCTGCGTCCAACGCGCGTCACCGTCACGGCAGTAGAGCAGGACGGCGGTGCGCACCGGGGTGCGGCGCCGCAGGTCGTGCGGGATGACCCGGCGCAGCTGCGCGAGCAGTGCGTTGCGGAAGACCCAGCCGTCCGCCGCGCTCGGCCGACGGGTGAACGAAGCGCTCGCCCGGAGCCGTTCCTCCGGATCGAGAACCGCGACGACGGCTGTTGCGGGCGTCGGACGATGCCGGGCATGCAGGCCGCTGACGACCTCACGCGGATTGCGCAGCAGGGGAATTCCCGCGGCTGACCATTCCGCGGGCTCGAGCATCCGGGCCAGTCCGTTGGCGGAATCGGCGGACATCTCAGCCGACGTCGAAGACTCCGACATCGATGCCGCAGCGGACGGAGGAAATCCGAAGGTCACGGTCCTCCCTTCGGCTACGCGCCCAGAGGGCGGGGTGGACTGGGGGAGCGCACCGCGGCACAGTCATGCCGGGCCACGGAAAGCCGCGCGGGAGCGGTACCAATTCTTCCCGTCGTACTGCCTTGCGGCAACGAACAATTGGGACTGCCGACCGGTATCTGGCGATGCGCCGCCTATATCCCTGCCCATGGCGCCCCGCATCGACGCCTCCGTCAGCCTTGCACGGCCAGGACCAGCGGCAACACCCCCTTGGCTCCGGCCCGGCGGAGCATGCGCGCGGCCACCGCCAGGGTCCAGCCACTGTCCGTCAGATCGTCGACGAGCAGAACGGGACCGCCCGCTTCCTGGAGCGCCGCGGCGAGCTCGGGGGGCACGGTCAGCGTTCCGTCGAGGGCGCGCAGGCGCTGGGCGCTGTTGCTCCTCGGCACATGTGCCGTATCGGCTCCGGCGGCGTACTCGATGGAGCCGAGGAGCGGCAGGCGGCCGATCTCGGCGATCCGTGTGCCCAGCGACTGGATCAGCTGGGGACGGGTGTGCGACGACATGGTCACGACGCCTGCCGGCCGCGTCTGGGCGTCGGACCCGCCTGAGGCCCACCCGCCGGGTCCCTTCGCCCAGTCCGCGAGGACGCCGACCACGGCCTTGGCCACGTCGTCGGGCACCGGCCCGTCAGGGGCCTGCGGGGCGAGCATCGGCCGGAGCCGGTTGCCCCATCCGATGTCCGAGAGTCGCCCCAAGGCCCGGCCCTGGGCCGCCTGTTCCCCCACGGGGATACGTCCCTTGAGGTCGACGCCGACCGCGGCGAGCCCGGTCGGCCACATCCTCCGGGGTTCGACATCGACACCCGCGCGGACCAACTCGCCCTGTGCCGTGTCGAGTGCTCCGGATGACACGGCGTCGGTGAAGCGCGCGCCCGCGCAGTTGTCGCAGCGCCCGCAGGGCGTCGCCGCCTCGTCGTCCAGCTGCCGCCGCAGGAACTCCATCCGGCAGCCGGTCGTCGTGGCGTAATCACGCATCGCCTGCTGTTCCGCCTGGCGCTGCTTGGCGACCCAGGCATAGCGCTCGGCGTCGTACGCCCAGGGCATCCCCGTGGAGATCCAGCCGCCCTTGACGCGCCGTACCGCGCCGTCCACGTCGAGGACCTTGAGCATCGTCTCGAGCCGTGACCTGCGCAGCTCGACCAGAGGCTCCAGCGCGGGCAGCGACAGCGGCCTTCCCGCCTGCGCGAGGACGTCCAGTGTGCGCCGGACCTGCTCCTCGGGCGGGAAGGCGAGCGAGGCGAAGTAGTTCCAGATCGCCTCGTCCTCCTTGCCCGGAAGGAGCAGCACCTCCGCGTGATCGACACCGCGGCCCGCGCGGCCGACCTGTTGGTAGTACGCGATCGGGGAGGAAGGGGAGCCGAGGTGCACCACGAAGCCGAGGTCGGGCTTGTCGAAGCCCATCCCCAGGGCGGAGGTGGCGACCAGGGCCTTCACGCGGTTGGCGAGCAGATCCTCCTCGGCCTGCTGACGGTCCGCGTTCTCCGTCTTTCCTGTGTACGAGGTGACCGTGTGCCCGCACTGCCGCAAGAAGGCGGTGATCTCCTCGGCGGCGGCCACGGTGAGCGTATAGATGATCCCGGAGCCCGGCAGCTCCGCCAGGTGGTCGGCGAGCCAGGCCAACCGGTGCGCGGCGTTGGGAAGTTGGAGCACGCTCAGGCTCAGGCTCTCCCGGTCGAGGGGCCCGCGCAGCACGAGCGCGTCCGAGCTGCCGCCGGTGCCCAGCTGCTCGGCCACGTCGGCCGTCACGCGGGCGTTGGCCGTCGCGGTGGTGGCCAGGACGGGGACGCCCGGCGGCAGGTCGGCGAGCATGGTGCGCAGCCGTCGGTAGTCGGGCCGGAAGTCATGGCCCCAGTCCGAGATGCAGTGCGCCTCGTCGACCACGAGCAGGCCGGTCGCGGCGGCGAGCTTGGGCAGGACCTGGTCGCGGAAGTCCGGGTTGTTCAGCCGCTCCGGACTGACGAGGAGGACGTCCACGTCGCCGGAAGCCACCTCGGCCTGGATGGTCTCCCACTCCTCCGTGTTCGAGGAGTTGATCGTGCGGGCGCTGATTCCGGCTCGCGCCGCCGACTCCACCTGGTTGCGCATGAGCGCGAGCAGTGGGGAGACGATCACGGTGGGACCGCTGCCCCGCTCCCGCAGCAGCGCGGTGGCGACGAAGTACACGGCGGACTTTCCCCAGCCCGTGCGCTGCACGACCAGAGCCCGGCGCTTGTCGGCGACCAGCGCTTCGATCGCGCGCCACTGGTCCTCGCGCAGTCGGGGACCGTCCGACGGTGGCACTTCGCCGCTTGCGGCCGCGGGGCCGCCGACGAGGCGGGCGAGTACGGAATCGGCCGCCGTGCGCAGATCTTCGTTGCTCATGCCCCCATGCAACCCGATGGGTCTGACATTAGGCGAACGAGTCCGCCGAGCTGTGGATAACTCTTGGCGTGCCCCTGACTGCAGTTATCCACAGGGGAAACCGGAACATTGTGATCCGCGGGAGAGTCGGCGCATGGCGAACCACAGCGAACAAAACGACCCGATCGACTCAACCGACTCAATCGATCCCATCGACTCCGTCAACTCCCTCGACTCCATCGACGAGACCCTGGTCACCTTGCGCACTCCGGCCGAGCTCGCGGACGCCCTGCCGTACCTGCTCGGGTTCCGGCCCGAGGAGAGCGTCGTCCTCATCGCTCTGCACGGCGAACGGGGGCGGTTCGGCGGGCGGGTGCGCCTCGGCATCCCCGGACGAGCGGAGGACTGGCCACCGATCGCGGAGCAGCTCGCGCAGTGCCTGGTGGGCGGCTGCGAGCGGCGGGGAGCCCGGCCCGACGGCATTGTCGCCTTCCTGTGCGCGGAGCCCGTCGGCGCCGAATCCGGGCAGCAGGTCATGGAGCGCCTGCGACCGCTGGCACAAGTGCTCCGCACCGCCTGCGGAAGCCTCGACGTCCCCGTGTTCGAGGTCGTGTGCATCTCTGCGGGACATTTCTGGACCTACTGCTGCCCGAACAAGCAGTGCTGCCCACCGGAAGGAGTCCCGCTGCCGAGGCCCGGCACGTCGGTCCTGGCCGCGGCCACGGCCTACGCCGGTGTCCAAGCGGGCGTCACCCCACGGGAGATGCGAGCACGTCTCACCCCATGGGAATCCGCCGCCGTGACGGACCAGGAGGCGGCACTCGACGCCGCGGGACTGGCGATCGTGCACCGGATCCTGAAGGAGGACGGGCACGCCGAGGTCGCTGCTGACACGCTCGACCTGGCCCGAAGGATCATGGCGCGGATGACTGCCGCGCCGCCGGTCAGCGACAGGCTGGAGGCGGATCTCCAGGACGACGACCTCCTCGCGCACGACGAAGCCGCGGCGCTCATCATCGGCCTCCAGGACCGTACGACGCGCGATCAGGCCGCGGAATGGATGGAGGGCGACACCGCGCCGCCGGCACTTCGACTCTGGAGGGCCCTGGCCCGCCGCTGCGTCGGTGCCTACGGAGAGCACGCCGCCGCACCGCTGTCCCTCGCGGGCTGGGTCGCGTGGTCTCTCGGAGACACCACGGAGGGCCAGGAAGCCCTGGACATGGCGCTGTGCGCCGATCCCGGCTACACCTTCGCGCAACTCCTGCGCCATGCCTGCACCGCAGGCCTGGACCCCGAGCCGATCCGCCGCTGCCTCCGCAGGGAGCGCACCGACCGTGGAGCGACGGCGGTCCAGCCCGAACTGCCGCTCCCGGCGGAGCCTGTGGCCCCCGCAGCAGAGCCGCTGGATGTCGCCCCACGACGCCGCCGCCCCACGCGCCCGAAGGGCGGCACGGGTTCGCGGGCCGCCGACAGGTCGAGCACCGGGCCGCAGAACCGCCGCCGCACCATCCGGCGCGCAGCGAGGAACGACACATGAACGCGGGAGCAGTCCTGCACCGGAGGGCGGCGGAGAGACGGGCGCCGGCCGGGACGCCGTACGCGCAAGGCCGGGGCCGGCCGGGTGGCTTCCCGCCCCGTGGGCGTGACTTGGGGCGGGGCAGGTCCGTTCACCTGAGTGGCGGTACCCGTGCCTGGGTGGAGCCGCCGTACGCCCTCCCACTCCTCGCCGCGCGGACAGCGCAGAAGAAGCCGCCTCATGCCCCTGCCCGCCCCGTCTCCCGTCTCCGGCAGAGAGGGTCCCCAGCGGCCCACGCCGACTCCACCGCGCCTGCCCGGGGGGCAGGCCCCGGCTCCGGCGCCGCGGCGCCCCGCACAGCTGCCGCCCGCGCACGCCACGCTGATCTGTGTCGCCATGCCCGCACTGGCGATCTCCACGGACCAGGGGCAGTTGACGGGCCGCGGACTCGAGGGGTTCTACCGCGCCGGGCGCAGGCTGCTGTCCCGTTGCGAAGTGCGGGTGGCGGGGCGCGAGCCGGTCGCCGTGCAGGCGCGGATGCTCTCGGCCGACCGTGCCCGCTTTGTCGCGACGCTGCGTCCGTCCGCGGACGGCGGCCCGGACCCGGACGTGATCGTCGAGCGGACCCGATACGCGGACGGGACGGAGCGGATCATCCTGCGCAGCGCCGCGGGGCGTCCGCTCCGGCTGCCTGTGGAGGTGTCGCTCGGCACGGATCTGGCGGAGCTCGGTGCGGTCGCGTCCGGCACCACCGGCCCCGAACTGCCCGCCAGCGTCCACGACTCCGGCATGCGCTGGTCATCGCCCGCGGGCCACTGTGCGGTCACCGCGCATCCGGCACCTGCGGACGCGCTGGCCTCCGCGGGGCTGCTGCGCTGGGAGGTGGAGCTGCCGCCGGGCGGCACCTGGAGCCTGGAGCTGCGGGTGCGGCCGGATGGGGCGGGTCCGGTGAGGGCGGTCGGGCACGGGACGTCGCAGTCCCTCGCCACGGCGCGGGCCGCCGGCGACGATCCCAGGGCTCGGGCCTTGTTGGACCGATCCGTGGAGGATCTGCAGGCGTTGCTGCTGCGGGACCCCGAGCACCCGACCGACGTCCACCTGGCCGCAGGGGCGCCATGGCGCTGTGGTCTCGCACCGGCCGAGGCGCTCGCGGCCGCCCGGATGGCGTTGCCGCTCGGTACCCGGATCGCCGCGGGGACGCTGCGCACGCTCGCCCGCCGTCAACTGGTGGGCAAGGGGCCGCGGGCGGGCATGATCCCCGGGCCGTTGCGGAACACGGGACCGCATCTGCCGCCCGGGTGCACGGGAGTCGAGGCCACCCTCCTCTTCCCGGCGCTGCTGACGGAGGCATGGCGTTGGGGGCTGTCGGCGCAGGAGACCGAGGAGTTGCTGCCGGCGGCCGAGCGCTGCCTGCGGTGGCTGCTTGCGGCGGCCGACGACGGAGGGCGCCTGCCGGACCCGTATCCAGGTGGCCCCGCGCGCTGCGAGACCCAGGCCCATGCCCACCGGGCCGCGCTGCTGGGCGCCGACCTGCTCGACGGGCACGGCCGTTCGGGCGGCACCGACCTGCGGCAGTGGGCGGAGCGGCTGCGGGGCACGTTCCGGGAGGAATTCTGGGTGGAGGACCGGACGGGTGGCAGGCCCGCCGCGGCTTGCCTGGCCGACGGCCGCCCCGTGCCGCTGCTCACCGGTGGTGCCGCCCACCTCCTCGACACAGGTCTGCTCGGGTCGGGCGTGCTCGCGCCGGGACTTCTCGACAAGGTGCGGACCGAGCAGCTCGCCCGGCTGCTTGGCGGGCCCGCCATGGACTCGGGCTGGGGGCTGCGGAGCCTGGGCGTCAAGGAAGCCGCGTACAACCCTTTCGGACATCGTGGCGGGGCGGTCCGTGTCCATGAGACGGCGGTCGCCGTCGCGGGTCTGGCCGCCGTCGGCTACGAGAAGGAGGCGAGCGCACTGCTGCGCGGGGTGATGGCGGCGGCCGAGACGTTCGGCCACCGGCTGCCTGAGATGTACGCGGGGGAGCAGCGCACGGAGGGCGGTGCTCCGTTGCCGCACCCCGCTGCGTGTCGCCCGGCGGCCACCGCCGCGGCCGCCGGGGTGCAGCTCCTCACGGCGCTCGCCGGGATCCGGCCCGACGCCCCGTCGGGCACGGTGACGCTGAGGCCGGTCCGTAGTGCACCCCTGGGGGAGCTGGGACTGACGGCGCTGCGCGTCGCGGGTGCCCCGTTCTCCGTACGTGTCAGCAGGCTCGGTCTCGCCATGGTCGAGGAGGCGGCCGACGGGCTGCAGCTGGGGGTGTGACCCACGAGAGGAGTGGCTGCGGTGGATGTGGCGTGAACCTGACCCCGGCCCCGGTGAATCGAGCCGGGATCGGATGCCGGAGGAGCTGTTTATCGTCAGGCAGACGACTATGATCGCGGCATGTCGCCCTACGACCCGTCGGCCTTCCCGCCCTTTGCTGTCACCGTCGATCTGGTCGTGCTGACCGTGCGCCGCCACGCGCTCTGCGCCCTTGCGGTTCGCCGGGGTGAGGCGCCGTTCCAGGGCCGCTGGGCGCTCCCCGGCGGATTTGTGCGTGACGACGAGGATTTGTCGGCCGCCGCCGCTCGGGAGCTGGTCGAGGAGACGGGGCTGTGCGCCCATGCTCCGGACACCCCGGTCCAGGTGAACGGCGCGCACCTGGAGCAGCTCGCCACGTACGGCGACCCCAAGCGCGATCCACGGATGCGGGTCGTCAGCGTCGCCCATCTCGCGCTCGCTCCCGATCTGCCCGCACCGCGGGCCGGTGGTGATGCCCACAGCGCGCGCTGGGCGCCGGTCGAGGCGCTGCTCCACCAGAGCGGGTACGGCCGCGAGGACGAGCAGGCGGCGCCGCTCGCCTTCGATCACGCGCAGATCCTGGCGGACGGCGTGGAGCGCGCCCGTTCGAAGATCGAGTACTCCTCGCTGGCGACGGCCTTCTGCCCGCCCGAGTTCACCGTCGGTGAGCTGCGCCGGGTGTACGAGGCCGTGTGGGGCGTCGTACTCGACCCGCGCAACTTCCACCGCAAGGTGACCGGCACGCCGGGCTTCCTCGTCCCCACCGGAGGTACCACCACCCGCCAGGGCGGCCGCCCTGCCCAGCTCTTCCGCGCGGGCGGCGCGACGCTGCTCAACCCGCCGATGCTGCGCCCCGAGGTCTGAGGCCCGCGCCACGGACCACGCGCTGGTCACCTGTCGGTCCGGCCGCGTGATGGACACCCGCGGCCCGCACCCTGACCGAAATGACGGAAATATCGCGTTATCTTGCTGATGTACCCACGGGGTTCGTCCGTCCCCGACCCGGCGGACGAACCCTGGCCGCCGAGCAGTCGCACATCCTGCGAGAGAAGCGATGATCCAGGCCATCGGACTGACCAGCAATCCCCGCCAGGAGCTGCCGCCCGCCGTTGACGACGTGTCCTTCGAGGCGCGAACAGGCCGTGTCACGGCGCTGCTCGGCGCGCAGGGCGCCGGCAAGACGACGGCGCTGAGGCTCATGCTCGAAATCCAACAGGGCCGAGGAGTCACCTACTTCAGAGGGCGTCCGCTGCACCGCATCACCCATCCGTCGCGCGAGGTGGGCGTCCTGCTGGGTGAGGTTCCGGGACACCCCGGCCGTACGGTCCGCGGCCAGCTGCGCATGCTGTGCGCCGCCGCCGGTGTGCCCGTCCAGCGAGCCGACGACGTACTCGAAGTCGTCGGTCTCGTCAGCCTCCGCGATCAGCGGCTCGGCACGCTCTCGCGCGGCATGGACCGCCGTCTCGGCCTGGCCGGCGCGCTGCTCGCCGACCCGCACACACTCGTCCTCGACGGTCCCGCCGACGGGCTCTCGGCCCGGGAGGGCGGGTGGCTGCACGGCATTCTGCGCGCGCACGCCGCGCAGGGGGGAACCGTCCTGTTCTCCACGGCCGACGCCAAGGAGGCCGCACGGACCGCGGACCGGGTCGTCACGCTGGAAGCGGGCCGCCTCGTCGCCGACCAGGAGGCAGGGGACTTCGCCCGCACCCGGCTGCGCCCCCGGGTCGCGGTGCGCAGTCCGCACGCCGCACGCCTCGGCGCGCTGCTGTCCAAAGAGGCTCGTGCCGGTCAGCGCTCCATCGAGGTGGTGAAGGAGGACGGCAACCGGCTTTCGGTGTACGGCAGCAACTGCGCCGACATCGGGGAGACGGCGTTCCGCCACGGAATCCTCGTCCACCAACTCGCCGACGAGATCGGGGATGCGGGGCCCGCTGCCGCGGAGCCGGAGCCGGAGTCGGAACCCGAGCTGACGCCCTCTCCCGTACCCGTACCCAAACCCGGAATCGAAGCCTCTGGTGAGCAGCAGGGCGTGGCAGCGGAGGTGCTGCCTGAGGTCGAGCCCGGGATCGGGACCGAGCCCGGGATCGGGACCGAGGCGGAGGCCGAGCCCGGGGTCATGTCCACGACGAAGAACCTCATCCCGCTCGCCACCACGGACCGGCCCGTCACCACGGACCGGCCCGTCACCACGGACCCGCTCGCCACCACGGTCCCTGCCGCTGTCACCGCTCCGCGGCCTCCCGCGGCTCCGTCTCCCTTGCCGCCTCCCATCTCGGTCCGGCCCGCCCGCAGCCCCCTTCGCCCCTTGCGCTACGAGCTGCGCCGCGCCGCCGGTGTCGGCACCGGGTACCTCACCACGGCCGCCGTGCTCGCCGTTTCCGCCGTCCTCTGCGTCTTCCTCGCCAGGAGCGGTCACACGCCGCAGCCGCTCCTGCTTGCGGCCTGGCCGCAGGAACTCCCCCTGCCGCCCGCAGCGCTCGGCGCCGGGCTGCTCGGTGCCCTCGCCTTCGGTGAGGAGTTCCGCCATCCCGCCCTTGCCGCCGACCGGGGCACCGTCCCCCGCCGCCTGGGGCTGCTCTGTGCCAAGTTGCTCGTGGCGGCGGTCACCGCGCTCCTGCTGAGCCTGCTCGTCCTGGCCTCCGACGCCGCGCTGCTCCACCTGGTATACGGAGAGGAGGTCGCGAAGGTTCCCGCTGACTGGCTTTCGCTGAGCGCGAGTTGGATCGCTCTGGTGGCGGGGTGTGCCTGGGCGGGGGTGCTCGCCGGAGGCGTCTTCCGGTCCACGACCGCCGGCCTCGCCGCGGTTCTCGCGGTGCCGATCGTCGTCGTACCCCTCGTACAGAAGGCCTTGGAGGGACCATCTGTGCGATCGGCGGCGGGGCTGCCGGGGAGGCTGCGCGATCTCGCGCTGGTGCAGTGGCCGTTCGGTGTCGAGCGGTATCTGGCCGGCGGAGTCCGGATGGTGGCCCAACCTGTGGGCAGTGCACTGATGTTGTCCGTGACCGCTCTGCTCTGCGCATATCTGCTCACGGGGATGCGGGGCAGGGCCCGATAGCGACCGTCCGGCGCTTCTGTTCCCGTGCTGCGCACAACTCCCCGGAGAACGCCCATTTCTTTCCGATAAGGCGTCAATTGCGGCGGGGTAAGCGATCACCCTTTCGTGTGCTTTTCACCAAAGACCTCAAGGGAGTTGGGAGCCACGCCGACAAAGGATCCGTGAGTACCCTTGCGCACACCATGATGACCGCCGCCCGCTCCGCAGACTCCGGCCTCGCCGGCCCGGGCGAACTCGACCGCTACCCCTACGCCGAGGCCCCCGGTGCCGACCGCGTCGTCGCGCCCTCGTGGGACAGCGCCGACCACGATCTCGGCCGCGTGGGCCGCCGCACCGCAGGCAGCCGCGGCCGCGGCCTGCACGGCCAACTCGTCCAGCAGCTCGGCCAGATGATCGTCTCCGGCGATCTGGGTGCCGACCGCCCGCTGGTGCCCGAGGAGATCGGCCAGCGTTTCGAGGTCTCCCGCACCGTCGTCCGGGAATCGCTGCGCGTACTTGAAGCCAAGGGCCTGGTCAGCGCCAGGCCCAATGTCGGGACGCGCGTGCGGCCCGTCAGTGACTGGAACCTCCTTGACCCGGACATCATCGAGTGGCGTGCGTTCGGGCCGCAGCGCGACGACCAGCGCCGCGAACTCAGCGAGCTGCGCTGGACGATCGAGCCCCTCGCCGCCCGGCTCGCCGCGGGCCACGGCCGTGAGGAGGTGCAGCAGCGTCTCGCCGACATGGTCGAGATCATGGGCCACTCCCTGAGCCAGGGCGACGGGATCACCTTCTCCCGTGCCGACGCGGAGTTCCACTCGCTGCTCATCCAGCTCGCGAGCAACCGCATGCTGGAGCACCTGTCCGGCATCGTCTCGGCGGCGCTCCAGGTGTCGGGCGGCCCGGTCACCGGCTGCGACCGTCCCACCGAGGCGTCCCTGGTCCACCACTCGCGGATCGTCGACGCCCTCGGGGCGGGCGACGGCCCCGGTGCCGAGGCCGCCATGCGTCAGCTGCTCACCGTCCACCCTGAGGTGGAGCGCGTCGTGCCCGCCCCCCGCGAGCACTGACGGGCCTGGTCTGCGTCCGTACGGCCCGCTCATGCGCCTCGCGGCCCGGCCTCATCACTCCGTTGGCGCGGTACCGTCGCCGGGCTTCTGCGGGTTCCTCGGGGATCCGGCAGGGACCCGGCGACGCGGCCGTTGCCGTCTGGAGGGCCATTACGGCCTAGGTCTGGACGGTTCTGACCGTATCTAGCTGCTTTTGAGCGCTTACGGGGTGTGACTCGGGCCACGTAGATTGGGCGTAACGCTCGTCGGGGCAGCGCGATGACCTAAGAGGTGATAGCCGAGGAGGGAATACAGCAGTCGTTCGCGGCGCTGTGTAGCTCCCCGGCCCCGCCTGCGCCGTCGGCCCATCCCCAGTCGTCGGTCGTCGGTCCTGGTCCACAATGGACGGGGCCGGAAGCCGTTTTCCAACGTTCCGAGAGGTTGTTCGTGTCGGCCAGCACATCCCGTACGCTCCCGCCGGAGATCGCCGAATCCGTCTCTGTCATGGCGCTCATCGAGCGGGGAAAGGCTGATGGGCAGATCGCCGGCGATGACGTGCGTCGTGCCTTCGAAGCTGACCAGATTCCGGCCACTCAGTGGAAGAACGTTCTGCGCAGCCTCAACCAGATCCTCGAGGAAGAGGGTGTGACGCTGATGGTCAGTGCCGCGGAGCCGAAACGCCCCCGCAAGAGCGTCGCAGCGAAGAGCCCGGCCAAGCGCACCGCGACCAAGACCGTCGCGGTCAAGACGGCCACGGCTAAGCAGGCCACCGCGACCGCCGCCCCCGAGGCGCCGGCCGCAGATGTCGCAGCTGAGGACGCGCCCGCGAAGAAGGTCGCAGCCAAGAAGACGACGGCAAAGAAGGCCGTCGCCAAGAAGACCGTCGCCAAGAAGGCGACGGCAAAGAAGTCGTCCAAGCAGGACGACGAGATGGTGGACGACGAGGCCACCGAGGAGACTCCCGCCAAGGGCAAGCCCGGTGAGGGCGAGTCCACGGAAGAGGGCCCTCAGGCAGGCTTCGTGCTGTCCGACGAGGACGAGGACGACGCCCCGGCCCAGCAGGTCGCCGCGGCCGGTGCCACCGCCGACCCCGTCAAGGACTACCTGAAGCAGATCGGCAAGGTCCCGCTCCTCAACGCGGAGCAGGAGGTCGAGCTCGCCAAGCGCATCGAGGCCGGCCTGTTCGCCGAGGACAAGCTGGCGAACGCCGACAAGCTCGCGCCGAAGCTCAAGCGTGAGCTGGAGATCATCGCCGAGGACGGGCGCCGCGCCAAGAACCACCTCCTGGAGGCCAACCTCCGTCTGGTGGTCTCGCTGGCCAAGCGCTACACCGGCCGCGGCATGCTCTTCCTGGACCTCATCCAGGAGGGCAACCTCGGTCTGATCCGCGCGGTCGAGAAGTTCGACTACACCAAGGGCTACAAGTTCTCCACGTACGCCACCTGGTGGATTCGTCAGGCGATCACCCGCGCCATGGCCGACCAGGCCCGCACCATCCGTATCCCGGTGCACATGGTCGAGGTCATCAACAAGCTCGCGCGCGTGCAGCGCCAGATGCTCCAGGACCTGGGCCGTGAGCCCACCCCGGAGGAGCTGGCCAAGGAACTCGACATGACCCCGGAGAAGGTCATCGAGGTCCAGAAGTACGGCCGTGAGCCGATCTCCCTCCACACCCCCCTGGGTGAGGACGGCGACAGCGAGTTCGGTGACCTCATCGAGGACTCCGAAGCGGTCGTTCCGGCCGACGCGGTCAGCTTCACGCTCCTTCAGGAGCAGCTGCACTCCGTGCTCGACACCCTGTCCGAGCGTGAGGCGGGCGTGGTCTCCATGCGCTTCGGTCTCACCGACGGCCAGCCGAAGACCCTCGACGAGATCGGCAAGGTCTACGGAGTGACGCGTGAGCGCATCCGTCAGATCGAGTCGAAGACGATGTCGAAGCTGCGTCACCCGTCGCGTTCGCAGGTCCTGCGCGACTACCTCGACTAGTCACCAGCGCTCCACAAGGAAGACCCGAAGCCTCACGCGAGGCTTCGGGTCTTCTGTTTGTCCGATGTGTTCGCCCTGGCGCGGACGCGCGTGGCGCGGGTGCGGGGCGCGCCGCGCTGGATCACTGTGGGTGTGCCATGGCAACCCAGAGTGAGGAGATCGCATGCCTCGTCCTTTCGCCCGAACATTTACGGCGGCATTGGCCCTTGTCGCCCCGGTGGGGGTGCTGCCGCTGGCCTCTCCGACCCCCGCGGCGGCCGACAGCGTCGTCATCGGGGGCAGTCCCGTCCGGGTGGCCGACAGCCCCTGGGCGGTGGCGCTGTCCAGCCGTGACCGGTTCGGGGGTACGCGCTCGGGACAGTTCTGCGGAGGCGTGGTGGTCGGGCGCTCGACGGTCCTCACGGCGGCGCACTGCCTGGGTGAGGAAGTCCTGGGAGTGCCACTGCGCGAGATGAGGGACCTGAAGGTGATCGCCGGCCGGGAAGATCTGGGCACGTCCAAGGGGCGTGAGATTCCGGTGCGCAAGGCGTCGGTCAATCCGGAGTACGACAGCTTCTCGAACTCCGGTGACGTCGCGGTGCTGTCGCTGGCGAGCCCGCTTCCCAAGGGCTACGCGATCCCCATGGCCGGGGAGGGCGATCAGGCGTACGAACCCGGCACGCGCGCGGCTGTCTACGGGTGGGGTGACACAACAGGAGCGGGTGATTACGCGCGTTCGTTGCGCTCCGCACAGGTGCGAGTACTCCCTGATGCGACATGCGGGGAGGCCTACCCGGGAAATTCTGACGGAACGTATGCGGCCGCATCCATGCTGTGCGCGGGGGAACTTGAGGGCGGGCGGGACGCCTGCCAGGGGGACAGTGGCGGTCCGCTTGTCGCCCGCGGGCGGCTCATCGGCCTCGTGTCGTGGGGGAGTGGCTGCGGGCGGGCCGGGAGTCCTGGGGTCTATACGCGGATCTCGGGCGTCGCGCGGGACATGCCTCTGCGCGGCTGAAAGTACGGGAGTTGTCCGCGTGGCGAGTGTGCGGCGCCGCGGGGGACCGCCGAGGAGGTGCCTGGGTGCCCGTCTAACGCGAGCGGGCGGCCGCCCCTGGGGTTGGCAGGGTCGGCCGCCCGGTCACCGGCCTGGCGTGCGCCGGATGGCTCGTCGTGGGTGCGAGGTGTCAGCGTTCCTCGTCGTTGGTCTCCGGGACGGCCGTCAGCCGCTCCGTCTCGTCCTGTATCTCAGCGGCGATCTTCTTGAGTTCCGGCTCGAACTTGCGGCCGTGGTGGGCGCAGAAGAGCAGTTCACCGCCGCTCAACAGGACGACGCGCAGGTATGCCTGGGCGCCGCAGCGGTCGCAGCGATCAGCGGCCGTCAGGGGGCTCGCGGGGGTCAGAACAGTAGTCACGTCGCCTCTTCTCTAGCTCGACGAGCTGTCGTACCAGGGTCAACATCCAACCAGGCCGAAAACGTTCCCGCTCGTGGCTTTTCCTCGAAGTTTTTTCCGAGGCGGCTGTCTGCTGCCGGTTGGCGGCGAATGTGCCGTATTACGTCTCTTACGTGTCTTACGGTTTCGCGCTGTGTCAGGTCGGTCGTCCGCCGGCTGGGTTGCCGGTTGTTCATGAGGACGTGCCCGGAGCCTAAATGGTTCATGCCTGGAAGGGAACGTGACGTGCGCTTCACTCCATCGAGGGATCGAACAAGCGTACGGTGCTGGACTAGTGTGAGTTGAGACGAGGGTGGCGTGACAACGGCTCTACCAGGCCTCGGTACCCTCTGAGCGGCAACCGAAGCCGGGTCCTTACCCCAAAGGACCCCTTTTGAAATTCAGCGAGGAGCGAACCGCGTGACCGCCGAGACGTCCGTGCCGTCCACAGCGTTGCTGACCGGAGCAGACCGGGACGGTTCCAACTACACCGCGCGGCACCTGCTCGTCCTGGAGGGGCTCGAAGCCGTTCGCAAGCGTCCGGGCATGTACATCGGGTCGACGGACAGCCGTGGCCTGCTGCACTGCCTCTGGGAGATCATCGACAACTCCGTCGATGAGGCCCTGGGCGGCTACTGCGACCACATCGAAGTCATCCTCCACGACGACGCCTCCGTAGAGGTCCGGGACAACGGCCGAGGCATCCCGGTGGATGTCGAGCCCAAGACCGGCCTCTCCGGAGTCGAGGTCGTCATGACGAAGCTCCACGCGGGCGGCAAGTTCGGCGGTGGCTCGTACGCTGCCTCCGGCGGCCTGCACGGCGTGGGTGCCTCCGTGGTGAACGCCCTGTCCGCGCGCCTCGACGTAGAGGTGGACCGCGCGGGGCACACCCACGCGATCAGCTTCCGTCGTGGTGTTCCCGGAGCCTTCGCCAAGCCCGGCCCCGACGCCGACTTCGACTCGTCGGCCAAGCTGCGCAAGGCCAAGAAGATCCCCAAGACGCGTACCGGCACGCGTGTGCGGTACTGGGCGGATCGCCAGATCTTCCTCAAGGACGCCAAGCTCAGTTTGGAGACGCTGCATCAGCGTGCCCGGCAGACGGCGTTCCTGGTGCCGGGTCTGACGATTGTCGTGCGTGATGAGTACGGCTTGGGGGAGGGTGGCACCAAGGGTGAGGAGTCCTTCCGTTTCGACGGTGGGATCAGTGAGTTCTGTGAGTATCTGGCGCAGGACAAGGCGGTGTGTGATGTGCTGCGGCTGTCCGGGCAGGGCAGTTTCAAGGAGACCGTGCCGGTCCTGGATGATCATGGGCAGATGACGCCCACCGAGGTCACCCGTGATCTCGTCGTGGATGTCGCGATGCGCTGGGGCACGGGCTATGACACGACGCTGCGGTCGTTTGTGAACATCATTGCCACGCCCAAGGGCGGCACGCATGTGTCGGGCTTCGAGCGGTCGCTGACGAAGACGATGAATGAGGTGCTGCGCAGCCAGAAGGTGCTGCGGGTTGCCGAGGACGACATCGTCAAGGATGACGCCCTGGAGGGGCTGACGGCGGTGGTCACGGTGCGTCTGGCCGAGCCGCAGTTCGAGGGGCAGACCAAGGAGGTGCTGGGCACCTCGGCGGCCAACCGCATCGTCGCCCATGTGATCGCCAGGGAGCTCAAGGCGTTTTTGACGTCGGCCAAGCGTGATGCGAAGGCGCAGGCGCGGGCGGTGATGGACAAGGCGGTGGCGGCGGCCCGGACGCGGATCGCGGCGCGTCAGCACAAGGATGCCCAGCGGCGCAAGACGGCGCTGGAGTCCTCCTCGCTGCCGGCGAAGCTGGCGGATTGCCGCAGTGATGATGTGGAGCGCAGCGAGCTGTTCATCGTGGAGGGTGATTCGGCGCTGGGCACGGCCAAGCTGGCACGCAACTCGGAGTTCCAGGCGTTGTTGCCGATCCGGGGGAAGATCCTGAACGTTCAGAAGGCGTCCGTGACGGACATGCTGAAGAACGCCGAGTGCGGGGCGATCATCCAGGTCATAGGGGCGGGGTCGGGGCGGACCTTCGACATCGACGCGGCCCGCTACGGGAAGATCATTCTTCTGGTGGACGCCGATGTGGACGGTGCGCACATCCGGATTTTGCTGTTGACGCTCTTCCAGCGTTATATGCGTCCGATGGTGGAGGCGGGCCGGGTGTTCGCGGCGGTGCCGCCGTTGCACCGGATCGAGCTGGTGCAGCCGAAGAAGGGCCAGGACAAGTACGTCTACACGTACTCGGACAATGAGCTGCGCGAGACGTTGCTGGAGTATCAGCGCAAGGGGATCCGGTTCAAGGATTCCATCCAGCGTTACAAGGGTCTGGGTGAGATGGACGCGGACCAGCTCGCGGAGACGACGATGGATCCGCGTTATCGCACGCTGCGGCGGGTCAACATCGGTGACCTGGACGCCGCCGAGCAGGTCTTCGATCTCCTGATGGGCAACGACGTGGCACCCCGCAAGGAATTCATCACCAGCTCCGCCGCCACACTCGACCGCTCACGCATCGACGCTTAGGCCGCGCGCGACGCCGGTGCGTTCCGCTCGTACGGACGCGCCGGCTCGCGTGACGCCGTCCGATCCGCCGATGCGGACCGGACTCCACCCGTGGGTGGAGCCCACTCCTCCACCCACGATCCACCCCTGCTCCGATGTTCTGACCAGGTCTTTTCCGTAGCGTCGAAGGCGTCGATCCTCCTCGGATCGGCTCCGCACTTCCTCGTCCCACGGAGGCCGTCATGTCTGGGCTCGCCAATGTTCTGGTGGTCTGCGCCGTCGTCGCGCTGGTGATCGTGCGTCAGTTCAAGGCGCAGCAGATCACCTCGGACAGGCGTTGGTGGGTCATACCAGCTGTGCTGGTCTTCCTTGCCGTGCGCGAGCCCGACGTGCTGGACCCCCACCACCAGGCGGCGGCCATCGTCCTGCTCGGTGCGGAGCTGCTGGTCGGTCTGGCCATCGGCTTCGGCTGGGCGCGGACCACGCATGTGTGGACAGCGCCGGACGGTTCCGTATGGGGCAAGGGGACCAAGGCCACCGCCATCGTCTGGGGCGTCGGGATCGGGCTGCGACTCGGCCTCTTCGGTGTCGGTGCGCTGGTGGGGGTGCGGCAGGGCAGCGCCGCTCTGATGCTGGCTCTCGCGGCCACGCTCCTGGTGCGCAGCGGCATGCTGGCGCAGCGGGCCGGCCTGCTCCGCCCGGCGTACGGTGTTGCGGACGCGGCGTACGAGCCGATGCGGAAGGACCCCGTGTGATCTCGGACCGGTGGATGAGATGGCCCTCCCGGGAAGTGCTCACGAGGGAAGGGCAGAGCCTCGCGCGGCTGTGGTTCGTCAGGGTCCTGCGGGTGGTGATCGCGGGCAGCCTGCTGTGGAACGCGTTCCATCACGACAGGGGCTGGCGCCTGGCGGCCGGAGTCGGCCTGGTCGTGCTCTGCGCCGGGCTTGCCTGGGCGTTCCTCCGCGTCTCGTTCGACCATCGGCTGTGGCTCTCCGTCACTCTGCTGGTCCTGCTGATGGGGTGCGGTTATGCCGCGCAGGCGGGCGACTGGAGGGTGCTGGCGCTCGTCCTCTGGTGCAGCACGGCAGTCCTGTCCCTGGAGCGGTTGCCGCTTCTGGCGGCCGCGGTCTGTGTGCCCTTGGCGATGGCCGGGTTCGCCGTGTACAACAACGACAACTGGCTCGTCACGGGCCTCATCGTCGTCGGGCTCGCACTGGCCGGGTACACCCTGCGGCTCGACGCCGACGCGCGGGGCAACGCACAGCGGCTGCTCGCCCAGGAGCGGGCTGCCCGCACCGCGGAGGCCGAGACGGCCGCGCTGGCGGAGCGGGCCCGCATCGCCCGGGAGATCCACGACGTGCTCGCGCACAGCCTCTCCGCGCAGCTCGTCCACCTGGAGGCGGCGCGTCTGCTGATCGAGGGGGAGGCGACACGCGATCAGATTCTCGAGCGCGTGGTGGCGGCGCGGTCCATGGCCCGCGAAGGGCTCGAGGAGACCCGGCAGGCACTCTCCGCGCTGCGCGGCGAGATGACGCCGGTAGAGGACTTCTTGCGCGAACTGGTCGCCTCGGACAGGGCGTCGGTGTCCGTGACGGGGGCGCGGCGCGCTCTGCCGGCCGAGGCGTCACAGGCGGTGCGCCGGGTCGCGCAGGAGGCCCTGACGAACGTTCGCAAGCACGCGCCGGGAGCCAAGGTGTTCGTTCGTCTCGCGTACGAAGAGGAGGAAGTGACGCTGGACATACGGGATTCGGGTGGGGCGCCGGGCGAACTCGCCGCCTCCGGGGCCGGGTACGGTCTGCTCGGAATGCGGGAGCGGGCCGAGCTGCTGGGCGGCTCCCTGACGGCCGGGCCTGGTGAGGAAGGCTTCATCGTGACGCTGAAGGTGCCCACATGACGACGGAGAGCGGCGCCAAGGCGCCGGCGCGGGTGATCGTGGTCGACGATCAGACCGTGGTGCGCGAGGGCATCGTGATGCTGCTGGGACTGTTGCCCGGTATCGAGGTCGTCGGTTCCGGGGGTGACGGCGAGGAGGCCGTTCGGCTCGTCGCCGAACTCGCCCCGGATGTCGTCCTGATGGACCTGCGCATGCCCCGGGTCGACGGCGCGGAGGCCACCCGCCGCATCCGTGCCGAGTACCCGGGAACGCAGGTCGTCGTGCTGACGACCTTCGCCGACGACGACTCCCTGTTCCCCGCGCTGAGAGCAGGCGCGCGCGGCTATCTGACCAAGGACGCCGGTGGGGACGAGATCGTGCGGGCCGTGGAGGGCGTGCTCTCGGGCGACGCGGGGCTCTCGCCGCAGATCCAACGGCGCTTGCTGGAGCGGCTTTCGGAGTCCGAGTTGCCCGCGCCCGCACCGGAGCCGCCCGATGGCCTGACCACGCGCGAGACCGAGGTACTCGTCCTGATCGCCGAGGGGATGACGAACCAGGAGATCGCCCGCGCGATGCATGTCTCCACCGCGACGGTGAAGACGCACATCAACAACCTCTTCGCCAAGACGGGACTCAAGGACCGCGCACAGGCGGTCCGTTACGCCTACGGACACGGACTCGCCAAGCCCCCGAGCGCCCGGCCCACCTGAGTGGGGTCTTCGATGAGGTCCTTCACCTGATGGGGTGAAGAGAAGGGAGAGAAGAGTCAGGGATCTTCCCGTTCTGTCCATCCTTGGGCACGCAGCCGAACAAGGCTGCGGACAAGGAGAGTTCGGTGGAGAAGCACGACGGGCGCGATGCCGGGCAGGCGCGGACCGGTGATCCGAGGGATCCCTGGTACGACGCGCTTGCGTCCGGCTGGGGCGAGTTGGACGGCACGGGTGCGCCGGCGCCCGTGGTGCCGCCCCGAGCCGCGCCGGAGCGGAGCGCGAGCGCGGCCGACATCTATCTGGAGGTCCAGCGCAGTGCTGCCTTCCAGGAGGTGCGCGGACGGTATCGGCGGTTCGTCGTCCCTGGGGTGGCCGTCTTCTTCACCTGGTACGTCGCGTATGTAGTGGCCGCGACGACGGCGCCCGGTCTCATGGCGCGGCCCGTCGCCGGATCCGTGAACGTCGCGATGCTCGCGGGCCTCGGGCAGTTCCTCTCGACCTTCCTGCTGACCTGGGCGTATGCCCGGCATGCCCGGCTGAGGCGGGATCGTGCGGCGCTCGATCTGCGCTGGTCCGTGTTCGAGCAGAAGCGGGAGCAGGACCAGAAACGGATCCAGGAACAGCGGGAGCACGACCAGCGGAGCGGGCAGGAACTGGCCCGGGGGAGCGAGCGATGACCGGGGACCACCAGACGCTCGCGCTCCTGCTGTTCGGGGTGTTCGTGGCCGTCACGCTCGCCATCACGACGTGGGTGAGCCGCAACCGGCACGGCTCGGCGGAGGAGTTCTACGCGGGCGGGCGGCTCTTCTCGCCCATGGAGAACGGTTTCGCCATCGCGGGCGACTACATGTCGGCCGCCTCCTTCCTCGGCATCTCCGGACTGATCGCGCTCTTCGGGTACGACGGGCTGCTCTACTCGGTGGGCTTCCTCGTCGCCTGGCTGGTCGTGCTGTTCCTGGTGGCCGAACTGGTGCGCAACTGCGGCCGGTTCACGCTCGCCGACGTCGTCGCCGCCCGGATGAAGGAGCGGCCCGTGCGCATCGCGGCGGGAACTTCCTCCGTGACCGTGTCCGTTCTCTATCTGGTGGCGCAGATGGTGGGGGCGGGCTCACTGGTCGCGCTGCTGCTGGGCGGGACGAGCGGGGCGGCGCAGGCCTGGACGGTGATCGGCGTCGGCGCGCTCATGGTCATCTATGTGTCGTTGGGAGGGATGCGGGCCACCACCTGGATCCAGATCGTCAAGGCGGTCCTGCTGATGTGCGGCGCGATCGCGCTGACCGTGCTCGTTCTGGTGCGTTTCCACGGCGACTTCGACCAGTTGCTGCGGACCGCGGCCGACCGCAGCGGACACGGCAGCCAGTTCCTCGCGCCCGGGTTGAAGTACGGCGGGGACTGGACCTCGCGCCTGGACTTCATCAGCCTCGGGCTCGCGCTCGTCCTCGGCACGGCCGGGCTGCCGCACATCCTCTCCCGCTTCTACACGGTGCCGACCGCGCGCGCCGCCCGTCGCTCCGTCGTGTGGTCCATCGGTCTCATCGGCAGCTTCTACCTGATGACGATCGTGCTCGGCTTCGGCGCCGCCGCGATCGTGGGCTCCGATGCCGTACGGGGATCGAATGCCGCGGGGAACACGGCAGTTCCGCTCCTCGCGCTCGATCTGGGCGGCGGCGCGGACTCCACAGGAGGAACGGTTCTGTTCGCGATCGTCGCCGCGATCGCCTTCGCCACGATCCTCGCCGTCGTCGCCGGGATCACGCTCGCCTCCTCGGCGTCCGTGGCCCACGACCTGTACGCCTCGTTGCGCCGCAAGCACGCGAAGCCGCGCAGCGAGGTGGCGGTGGCGCGGCTCGCCGCGGCCGGGATCGGCGTGGTCGCGATCGGCCTGGGGCTGCTGGCCCGGGATCTCAACGTGGCGTTCCTGGTGGGCCTCGCCTTCGCGGTCGCCGCCTCCGCGAATCTGCCCGTGCTGCTCTACTCGCTCTTCTGGCGGAACTTCACCACGCGGGGAGCGGTCTGGTCGGTCTACGGGGGCCTGGTGCCCTCCCTGGTGCTCGTCGTGCTGTCACCCGTGGTCTCCGGAGGGCCGAGCTCCCTCTTCCCCGGGATGGACTTCCAGTACTTCCCGCTGGAGAACCCGGGGCTCGTCTCCATCCCGCTGGGCTTCCTCGCCGGATGGCTGGGCACCGTCACCTCGCCGGAGCCCGCGGACGAGGCCAAGCACGCGGAGACCGAAGTGCGTTCGCTCACCGGGGCGGGAGCGGTGTAACCGCCCTCGGAGGGTACGGCCATGGCTAGGAGGCGCTGGACGCCCACTCGTAGCGGTGCTCCGGGCGGCCCGTGTCGCCGTACTTCAGGCTGAGCCGGACCCGCCCGGAGCGTTCCAGGAGCTTCAGATACCGCTGGGCCGTCTGGCGGCTCAGCCGGGTGCGGTCCGCCAGTTCCTGGGCGGAAAGCGGCCCCTCAGCGCCCATCAGGGCCCTGCGGACCAGCTCGGCCGTGGTGGGGGAGTGCCCTTTGGGCAGCTCGGGCGCCGGAGTCGCCGAGAGGGCGCCGAAGATCCGGTCGACCTCGGCCTGCTCGGCCTCGCCCCCGCCGTCCAGGGTCCGGCGCAAGGTCGCGTACGCGTCGAGCTTGGCGCGAAGGCCCGCGTACGAGAACGGCTTGACCAGGTACTGCAGGGCGCCGTGGCGCATCGCGGCCTGGACGGTGGCGACGTCGCGCGCGGCGGTCACCATGATCACGTCGGTCTGGTGGCCACGCTCACGCAACGTACGGACCACCGCGAGACCCGTCTCGTCCGGCAGATAGTGGTCGAGGAGCACCAGGTCGACGGGGAGTTCCTCGACGAGCCGCAGGGCCTCGGCGGCACTGTGGGCCTTCGCGGCCACCCGGAAGCCGGGGACCTTCGCCACGTAGGCGGCGTTCACGTCCGCGACCCGGACGTCGTCGTCCACGACGAGCACCTCGATCATCGTGTCTCCTCCGTGGGGGCCAGTTCGGCCTGTGCGAGCGCTTCGGGCAGGACGACGGTGAACTCGGCGCCCCCGTCGGGCGAGGCGTCGGCCCGCGCGCTGCCGCCCTGCCGCTCGGCGAGCCTGCGGACCAGGGCGAGCCCGATGCCGCGCTTGCCGTGTGCTGGGGGCTCCTTGGTGGACCAGCCCTCCGTGAAGATCGTCTCGCGTTGCTCGGGCGGTACGCCATGGCCCGTGTCGCTCACCTGGAGGACGACGGCGCGCCCTTCGGTGCGCACATCGACCTCCACGCGCGCGTGGAGCGTGCCCGCCGCCGCGTCGAGCGCGTTGTCGACCAGATTGCCGACGATGGTGACGAGGCCGCCCGGGTCGATCAGGCGGTCGGGCAGTGCGGTGTCGCGCGGCACGGCGAGGACGACGCCACGCTCCGCGGCGACCGTGGCCTTGCCCACCAGGAGCGCGGCGAGCAGCGGATCGCCGATCTTCTCCGTGATCTGCTCGGCGGTCACCCGGTGGGCGCCCGCCACCTCGCCGACGAACTCCGCGGCTTCCTCGTACATCTCCAGTTCCAGGAGGCCGAGCAGCGTGTGCATGCGGTTGGCGTGTTCGTGGTCCTGGGCGCGCAGGGCGTCGATGAGGCCGCGGGTGGAGTCCAGTTCGCGGCCCAGCTGTTCCAGTTCGGTGCGGTCGCGCAGGGTGGCGACGGCGCCCCCGTCGTCCGTGGGCATGCGGTTGGCGACCAGGACGCGCTGGCCGCGGACGGTCAGCAGGTCGGTGCCCGTGACCCGTCCGGCGAGCACGTCGGTCGTACGGCCCGGACCGAGCGCGGTGTCGAGCGGTTGCCCGATCACCTCGGTCCCGAGGCCGAGGAGGCGCTGGGCCTCGTCGTTGAGGAGGCGGATGCGGCCCGCGCGGTCCAGCGCGACGACACCCTCACGGATGCTGTGCAGCATGGCCTCGCGTTCCGCAAGGAGCGCCGAGATATCGGAGAAGGCCAGGTCACGCGTCTGTCGCTGCACTCTGCGCGAGATCAGATAGGCGGCGAGTGCACCGACGGCGAGTGCCCCGCCCGCGTATGCGAAGAGCCCGGGGATCGCGTGGATCAGCCGGGCGCGGACGCTGTCGTACTCGATGCCTACGGAGACGGCACCCACGATGTTCCCGTCGATGTCCCGCAGCGGCACCTTGCCGCGGGCCGAGCGGCCCAGGGTGCCGTCGTCGATCTCCATGACCTCGTCCCCGGCGAGCGCGTCGCTGGGGTCGGTCGAGACGACCCGGCCGATCTCGTCGTGGTCGGTGTGCGACCAGCGAACGCCGTCCTTGTTCATGATCACGACGTACTCGGCGCCGCTGGCACGCCGGATCCGTTCCGCTTCCGCCTGCACGGGCCCGTCGACCGTCGGCTTCGATGAGCGCAGGTCGTCGGCGATGTGCGGCTGGGCGGCCGTGGTCTGCGCGATGGCGAGCGCGCGGCGCATCGCCTGGTCGTCCAGCTGATCGCTGAGCGGCGCGAGGAAGAGCCCTGTGGCGAGCACGGCGACCCCGGCGGCGATCGCCAGCTGCATGAGCAGCACCTGCGAGAAGACGCGCCGCGGCAGGCCGAGGCGGAGTCTTCGGGCAGGGGAGGTCGGGCTCATGTGTACGAACGGTACGGCGACCGGAGGGCTACTCCGAAGTCACTGTGGCGGGGATCTCCTGTCCGGCGGCGTACGTGATCCGCCGCACCGCCACGACATCCATGCGCGCCGGGGCCGCCAGTTCCGCGCCGCAGCTCTCGGGCCGCGGCGGCAGCGAAGCTCCCTGGGCGACCGTCACGCGCCAGTGCCGTCCGTCGGTGTGGGCCACCGTCACGTCCCAGCGCGGGGCCGTGCCGTCCGTGTGGACGACGCTCAGGGCCCCCGCGGCGTCCTCGCCCGTCGCGGTGCGCACCGCGAGCTCGGCGGCCTGTCCCGGGCGGTCCCAGGCGGAACTGCCCCGGCAGCCTTCGGTGACGACACGGCCCGTGCGCACGCCTTCGAGGATCTCCTTGACGGCGGCCTGTCCGGAGCGGCCGTACGCGTAGCCGTAGGGCAGGACGAGCAGCGTCGGGGAGAAGCGGTGACCACCCAGATGAGTGACTTCCCAGACGCCTTGTTCACCGGACGTGGCGAGCGAGGCGGCGAGCGGCCTGCCCAGGAGGGCGCAGCAGCGGTCGCGCTTGCCGTTCGTGCAGACCAGGGCGAGCGGGGCGCCCGTGTGCGGGGTGCCGAATCCGCCGTGGTCGCCCGCGCCGAGTGCCGTGAAGTCGAGGTCGAGCAGCTCTTCCGGCCTGTCCGTGACGTGGCCGCGCAGCCAGGTGTTGCCGGGCGCGGTGTGGCCCACGTACACCCGGCGGCGCGCCGGGGCGTGGCTGTCGGCATGGCGGCCGGGGCGGCGGATGAGCGCGATGCGTACGCCCGTTCCCTCGATGGCGGCCTCAAGGGCGCGGCCGATCTCCGGATCCAGGTGGCTCGAAGTCAGCGCTTTGGCGCCCCACGGGCCCGGCTGTTCCAGCAGCAGCCAGGTCCTGGCTGCGGCCGCGGTCCCCGCGAGAGGCTCGTCCAGATCCCGCGAAGCGGTGGCGCACTTACTCACAGAGGTGAGCCTAACCCGCGCCGGGTCTGTGGTGATTCATCCGCCGTCGGGCGCGGGCATCGGCTGGGGCGGGCGCAGCCCTACGTACTGGCCGCTGGGACGCATGCGCAGCGGCCGTTCCCCGTACTCCTCCAGGGCGTGGGCGATCCAGCCGGCCGTGCGCGCCACGGCGAAGATCGTCTCGCCGGCCTCGGCGGGCATCCCGGACGAGGCGGTCAGGACGGCCAGGGCCAGGTCGACATTGGCGTGCAGGTCCGTGTGGCGGGCCGTGGTGGCCACCACGTCGCGGGCGGCGGCCAGGGCGGGCCCGGCCTGGGGGATGACCTCCAGGAGGGCGAACAGGGCCTGCGCGCGCGGGTCGTCGCCGGGGTAGAGCCGGTGACCGAGGCCCGGGACGCGGCGGCCCGCGCGGAGCTCGTCGGCCACCACGGGGGCCGCGCTGCCGCGGTCGAGGACGTCCAGGAGCATGCGGTGCGCGAGGCCGCTGGCGGCGCCGTGCAGGGGGCCCTCCAGGACGCCGAGGCCGGCGGACACCGCCGCGTACGGGTGGGCGCGGGCGGAGGCGGCGACGCGGACGGCGAGCGTCGACGCGGCGAGGTCGTGGTCGACCAGCAGGGCGAGCGCGGTGTCCAGGGCGTGCAGGGAGGCGTCGGGGGGCCGCTGCCCGGACAGCCGTGTCCAGAGCTGGTGGGCCAGGGGGCCACCGTCCCGGTGGGCGCGGCTGACCGGTGGCAGCGCTGTGACGAGGGTGGGGATGAGGGTGCGTGCGGTGCCGATGACGGCTTCTTCGGAGAGGTCGAAGCGGAGCGGGTCGGCTGCGGCGGCGGAGATGGCGGCCACGCGCAGGCGGTCGGTCGGGCCGCTGTGCTCGGGCAGCGCGCTCACGGAGCGGCATGCGGCGTCAGCGGTCTCCTTGGGGGCGGTGAAGCGGATTCCGGGGCGCATGACGCCGGTCCACAGCCACTCGGCGACCTCTTCGTAGGAGTGCGACAGGGACAGTTCCGTCGCGTCCACGCCGCGGTAGTAGTAGCGGTCCTTGTCGATGAGTGTGATGCGGGTGCGGACGGAGAGCTCGCTGCTCGCGGAGGTGGCCGCGGGTTCCCGGCGGTTCTTGCGGGCGAGCGACTCGACCTCCTTGGCGTCGAAGGTGCTGCCCCGGGAGCCGGGGCCACGGCGGCTGCCGAGCTGGCCGCGGCTCACGTAGGCGTACACGGTCTCCGGCTTCACGCCGAGCAGTTCGGCGGCTTCCCGGGTGCTCAGGCGCCGGCCTTCCTTGGGCGTGGCCTCTTGATCCGTCATGGGCATCACCGTATCCATTCCGGCTGACATTGATTGAATCAATATTGACAGGGATTCAGTCAAGCATGGACAGTCGAATCAAGTCCAGGGAGGAAGGCTCGAGAGGGCCGAGAGAGTCGAGGAAGACCATGCCGATCAATGGCTCCACCACCACCCCCACCGCCCCCGTGGAGGTCCCCCGTGGGCTCGCGGGCGTCGTCGTGACCGAGACCCGGCTCGGAGACGTCAGGGGATACGAGGGCTTCTACCACTACCGCCAGTACTCGGCCGTCGAGCTCGCGCAGACCCGCAGCTTCGAGGACGTCTGGCACCTGATGTTCCACGGTGCGCTGCCGGACGCCGAGCAGCGGTCCGCCTTCGCCGCGCGGACCGTGCCCCTGCGCAGGCTGCCCGATGAGGTGCGCGCCGCGCTGCCCGCCATAGCCCGCGCCAGCGCCCTGTCGGGGCCGCTGTCCGGACTGCGTACGGCGCTGTCGCTCTTCGGTGCGGCGAAGGGCTTCCGTCCGGTGTACGACATCGACGGCGACCAGCGTCGCGCCGATGCGCTCGCGGCATCCGCCGTGGTGCCGACGCTGCTCACGGCGCTGCACCGCCTGGGGCAGGGACTCGACCCCGTGGAGCCGCGTGACGACTTGTCGTACGCGGCCAACTACCTCTACATGCTGACGGGTTCGGAGCCGGAACCCGAGCGTGCGCGGGCGATCGAGCAGTACTTGATCTCAACCATTGATCACGGCTTCAACGCGTCGACGTTCACGGCCCGGGTGATCACCTCGACCGGTGCGGATGTCGCGGCCTGTCTGGTGGGTGCCGTGGGGGCGCTGTCGGGCCCGCTGCACGGCGGGGCGCCGAGCCGCGCACTCGACACACTCGATGCCATCGGTACGCCCGACCGCATCGACGGCTGGATCCGCGAGCGTGTCCTCGCAGGGGACCGCATCATGGGCTTCGGCCACCCCGTCTACCGCACGGAGGACCCGCGTTCGCGCATGCTGCGGGGCATCGCGCAGGAATTCGGCGGCCGGATGGTGGAGTTCGCGGTGGAGGTCGAACGCCAGGTCGAGACGATCCTCGCCGAACTGAAGCCGGGCCGCGAGCTGCACACCAACGTGGAGTTCTACGCGGGCGTCGTCATGGAACTGTGCGGCCTGCCGCGCGAGATGTTCACGCCCACGTTCGCCGCGGCGCGGGTGGTGGGCTGGGGAGCGAACGTCCTTGAGCAGGCGGAGGACTCGAAGATTATTCGGCCTGCGGCGCGGTATGTAGGGGAGCCGGCGCCACAACCGGTGCCGACGGTCCTCTAGACGGGGCGGCATACGAAACGGGCTCGGCTCCTGGAGCGACCGAGCCCGTCCGGCACACGCCAACTGACGTCAGGCGTCAGGGATGTCGCCCTTTGCGCGGACAAGCGTGTCGCGGCTCACGATCACGATGCGTTCGTAGTCCGCCCGCGAGGCGTCGGGCGGGAGTTCTTTCTCGAGCGCCGCTGTTGCTTCTGTCCCGATGACAGCGAAGTTTCCATCGCTGAGCTCGAAGACATCGGGGCATGACTGTCCTGAGGCGCTTCCCCGCTGCTGGGGAGAGGCACCGATGCGGCGCACGATCTTCAACGGTTTTCCAGTCTTAGGAGCGGTGGCGGGGAGTGTGGGGGCAGCGTTGTCTGAGGTGTTGCAGAAGGTTTGGGGTGCGGCGTCTGGGGTACAACGCGACGCGCGCGCCCACCCTAGGGACTGTCAATGCCTGAGACAAGCTGGGGCAACCCCGCGCGTCAGCTCGGCGAAAGAATCAACTCGCCTTATTCGCAAGGTGGTTCGCCCACCACCCACCACTCGTCGGTGTCCGCTTCCTCCAGATCCCGTATGAGCTTGTCGACCATTCGGCCCATGCGGGCCTCGTCCGAAGCGTCCAGCAGGCTGGCTCGATGCGGTCGCGTGGCCTGCCAGTAGCTGCGGAAGATGGGGTTCTGACAGATGAGGCGCAGGTGCCCGTGCACCTCTTCCCAGGTGAAGTTCCCGACGCGCCAGAACAGCAGTGCGTTGGTGTACACGGCGTTGGCGAAGAGGTACTGACGGAGTGTCCGGGCGTCGAGTGTCACGTCGAAGGTGTCCAGGACGGCCGCCAGGTCAGGGTCGTCCATCGCCTTGCTGAGCATGTCGAACTGCAGCCGTTGTTGCGCGATCAAGGTGGTGTTCTGCTGGTGCTCCGACGGTTCTGTGCACACGGTGCGCAGCCGCAGCGCCCCGTGCTTGCGTTGCTGAGCGGTCAGGACCGTCAGAGCCCCGACGGTGAAAGCAAGGCCCGCGACGGCTGCGGACCCCAACCCCCGTATCCCAAATTTCTGTGTGGCCATGTCAACCCCCGAATCGGCGACCGTCCGCCGGTCGTCGGATGCGGGTCGACAGGGAGAGGACCGGCGAGCGATGGGCGGCGCGCTTGCCGCCTTCCAGGATGCCGAGCGGCTCTGATCGGCAGGGAGGCGGAGAGGAGGCGCACGGAAGGCAGCTGTGGTCGCATGTCCCGGCGCCGTGCCCAATGTGTGCCCCGCCTGCGCCGCTAACAATCGTTCACTTCGCGGTGTTTCTACGCGCTCGTATCCTGGGGCAGCATTCATTCGTCGTACGAGAGCTGGCGCCCGCGCCGGTGCACGCGTCAGTGTGAAAGGGGTCGCACGTTGACTCAGCCGTGTGCCGGGCAGATCCCGGTCGTCGTCCTGACCGGCTTCCTGGGTTCCGGTAAGACGACCCTGCTCAATCATCTGCTCCACCGCAGCGGCGGCAGCCGGATCGGTGCCATCGTCAACGACTTCGGGTCCATCGAGATCGATGCCATGTCCGTCGCCGGGCAGCTCGGTGACTCGACCGTCTCGCTCGGCAACGGATGTCTTTGCTGTGCCGTGGATGCCGGCGAACTCGACGAGTATCTGGAGCGGCTCGCCCGGCCCTCCGCGCGCATCGACGTCATCGTCGTCGAGGCCAGTGGTCTCGCTGAGCCGCAGGAGCTCGTGAAGATGGTGCTCGCCAGCGAGAATCCGCACATCGTGTACGGAGGGCTCGTCGAGGTCGTCGATGCTGCCGAGTTCGACGCGACCCGGGAGCGGCATCCCGAAGTCGACCGGCATCTGGGGATCGCCGATCTTGTCGTCGTCAACAAGGTCGATCGCGTTCCCGACACGGAGCGGGAGCGGATTCTCGGCGTCGTCCGGGGGTTCACCGACCGTGCGGCCGTCGTCGCCGCGTCGTACGGACGCGTCGACGTCGAGCTGCTTCTCGACCGCAAGCCCGTGGGGGAGCGGGTCGGGCAGCTGTCCTTCGACGACCTGCATCACCATGAGCCGGAGGACGCGCACCACGACCACCTGCACTCCGCCTACGAGAGCCTCTCCTTCTCCTCCGAAGTGCCCATGAGCCCCCGCCCCTTGATGGCCCTCCTCGACAGTCGGCCCGAAGGGCTCTACCGCATCAAGGGGTACGTCGATTTCGGCGCCGCCGACCCGCGCAACAAGTACGCCGTGCACGCCGTGGGGCGGTTCCTGCGCTTCTACCCCGAGCCGTGGGCCCCGGGCGAGTCCCGGCTCACCCAGCTCGTGCTCATCGGGGCGGGCATCGACGTACCCGCCTTGGAGAAGGAGCTCGAGGCGTGCCGTGAGTACGCCCCACAGGCCGGTGCCGATGACGAGCACAGCATGTGGGGCGTACTGAGGTACGTTCAGGACGTCCAAGAAGCCGAAGACTTCCAAGAGCCTCAGCGCGACTGACTACGCAGGGCCCGCCACCGCCGCCACCGGCTTCGCCAGGGAGACGCCCGAGCCGTCGCGGCGCGGGTCGATCTCCGGCAGCTCCGCAGGAAGGCCACTGCGCTGGGCTGCGAGCGGCGGCGTCGGTCCCGCCCACGCGAAGCTCAGGCAATCTTCTCCCTTGAGGAAACGCTGGACGCGAACTCCGCCCGTGGCCCGGCCCTTGCGGGGGTACTGGTCGAACGGCGTCACCTTGGCCGTCGTCTGCACCGAGTCGTCGAGCGTGCCGCGCGAGCCCGCCACCGTGAAGACCACGGCGTCCACGGCGGGATCCACCGCCACGAAGGAGATGACCTTGACGCCGTCCGCGAGCTTGATGCCCGTCATGCCGCCCGCCGGGCGGCCCTGCGGACGGACCTGCGAGGCCTGATAGCGGAGCAGCTGGGCGTCGTCCGTGATGAAGACCAGGTCCTCCTCGCCCGTGCGCAGCTCTGCCGCGCCGACGATCCGGTCACCGTCCTTGAGGGTGATGACCTCCAACTCGTCCTTGTTGGACGGGTAGTCCGGGACGACGCGCTTGACCACGCCCTGTTCGGTGCCGAGGGCGAGGCCCGGGGAGGACTCGTCCAGGGTCATCAGGCAGATCAGGCTCTCGTCCGCCTCCAGGGAGAGCAGCTCCGAAACCGGCGCGCCTCCGGAGAGGTTCGGCGCCGCATGCGTCTCCGGAAGCTGCGGGAGGTCCACCACGGAGAGGCGGAGGAGCCGTCCCTCGGACGTCACCGCGCCCACCTCGCCCCGCGCGGTCGCGGGGACGGCGGAGACGATCACGTCGTGCTTGACGCGCTTGGTGTCGCTCTCGGCGAACGGCTCGCCATTGGCCGTGCGGGCGAGGAGGCCGGTCGAGGAGAGGAGCACGCGGCACGGGTCGTCCGCCACCTGCAGCGAGACCGTGGGCGCCGGGGTGCCCGCCGACTCCAGGAGGACCGTGCGCCGGTCCGTGCCGAACTTCTTGGCCACGGCGGCCAGTTCGGCGGAGACCAGCTTGCGCAGCTCCGCGTCCGACTCCAGGATCCGGGTCAGCTCGTCGATCTCGGCCTTGAGCTTGTCGCGCTCGGACTCCAGCTCGATGCGGTCGAACTTGGTGAGGCGGCGCAGCGGCGTGTCGAGGATGTACTGCGTCTGGATCTCGCTCAGCGAGAAGCGCTCCATCAGGCGCTCCTTGGCCTGCGCGGAGTTGTCGCTGGAGCGGATGAGGCGGATGACCTCGTCGATGTCCAGGAGGGCGACCAGAAGCCCCTCGACCAGGTGCAGCCGGGCCTGCTTCTTGCCGCGGCGGAACTCGCTGCGGCGGCGCACGACGTTGAAGCGGTGGTCGAGATAGACCTCGAGGAGCTCCTTGAGGCCGAGCGTGAGGGGCTGGCCGTCCACCAGAGCGACGTTGTTGATGCCGAAGGACTCCTCCATCGGCGTCAGTTTGTAGAGCTGCTCCAGGACGGCCTCCGGGACGAAGCCGTTCTTGATCTCGATGACCAGGCGCAGGCCGTGCGAGCGGTCCGTGAGGTCCTTGACGTCGGCGATGCCCTGGAGCTTCTTCGAGCCGACCAGGTCCTTGATCTTCGAGATGACCTTCTCGGGGCCCACGGAGAAGGGCAGTTCGGTCACGACCAGGCCCTTGCGGCGCGCGGTCACGTTCTCGACGGCCACCGTCGCGCGGATCTTGAAGGTGCCGCGCCCTGATTCGTACGCGTCCTTGACCCCGGTCAGGCCGACGATGCGGCCACCCGTGGGCAGGTCCGGGCCCGGCACGAAACGCATCAGCGTCTCCAGGTCGGCCCCGGGGTGCTTGATCAGGTGGCGGGCCGCGGCGATGACCTCGCCGAGGTTGTGCGGCGGCATGTTCGTCGCCATGCCGACGGCGATGCCCGACGCGCCGTTGACCAGGAGGTTCGGATAGGCCGCCGGCAGGGTGACCGGCTCCTGCTCCTGACCGTCGTAATTCGACTCGAAGTCGACTGTGTTCTCGTCGATCGACTCCGTCATCAGGGAGGTCGCGTCGGCCATCTTGCACTCGGTGTACCGCATGGCGGCCGGCGGGTCGTCGTTGCCGAGCGAGCCGAAGTTGCCGTGGCCGTCCACCAGCGGAAGCCGCATGGAGAAGGGCTGGGCCATGCGCACGAGGGCGTCGTAGATCGACGCGTCGCCGTGCGGGTGCAACTTACCCATGACCTCGCCGACGACGCGGGCGCACTTCACATAGCCCCGGTCGGGGCGCAGGCCCATCTCGCTCATCTGATACACGATCCGGCGGTGCACCGGCTTCATGCCGTCACGGGCGTCCGGCAGGGCGCGCGAGTAGATGACCGAATACGCGTACTCGAGGAAGGAGCCCTGCATCTCGTCGACGACGTCGATGTCGAGGATCTTCTCCTCGAACGACTCGTCGGGCGGCGGGGTCTTCGTGCTGCGGCGGGCCATCGCTGCTGCGGCTCCTTCATGGTGTCTGCCAGGGCATCAACGGGATCTGACGCCGACCATTGTGGACTGTCCCACTGACAACGCCGACCACGACCCGGACTTCGGCCGCGACTACGCCGAGCGCGGAGCGGGAACTTCACCGGTTGTCAGCACGCTTGCATACAGTGGCACGACTGGCAGAATTTCCAGCTTTTCGCGATCGAAGGGACGTACATGCCCATGGGTCACACGGCCACAGCCGAGGCCGGCTCCGGCGGCCTGACAGCGACCGAGCACCGGCTGGCCAACGGCCTGCGCGTGGTGCTCTCCGAGGACCACCTGACCCCGGTCGCCGCGGTCTGCCTCTGGTACGACGTCGGTTCGCGCCACGAGGTCAAGGGCCGTACGGGCCTCGCCCACCTCTTCGAGCACCTCATGTTCCAGGGCTCGAAGCAGGTGCACGGCAACGGCCACTTCGAGCTGGTGCAAGGCGCCGGCGGTTCGCTCAACGGCACCACGAGCTTCGAGCGCACCAACTATTTCGAGACGATGCCCACACACCAGCTGGAGCTGGCCCTGTGGCTCGAGGCCGACCGGATGGGCTCGCTGCTCTCCGCGCTCGACGACGAATCCATGGAGAACCAGCGGGACGTCGTCAAGAACGAGCGCCGCCAGCGCTACGACAACGTTCCGTACGGCACGGCGTTCGAGAAGCTGACCGCCCTCTCGTACCCCGAGGGCCACCCCTACCACCACACGCCGATCGGCTCCATGGCCGACCTGGACGCGGCGACGCTGGAGGACGCGCGGAACTTCTTCCGTACGTACTACGCGCCCAACAACGCCGTCCTGTCGGTCGTCGGCGACATCGACCCGCAGGAGACCCTCGCCTGGGTCGAGAAGTACTTCGGGTCCATCCCCTCGCACGACGGCAAGCAGCCGCCGAGTGACGGCTCGCTGCCCGACACGATCGGCAAGGAGCTGCGCGAGGTCGTCGAGGAAGAGGTCCCGGCCCGCGCCCTGATGGCCGCCTACCGCCTCCCGGAGGACGGCACGCGCGCGTGCGACGCGGCCGACCTGGCGCTCACGGTCCTCGGCAGCGGCGAGTCCTCCCGGCTCTACAACCGCCTCGTGCGCCGCGACCGCACGGCCGTGGCGGCCGGATTCGGCCTGCTGCGCCTGGCCGGAGCCCCCTCGCTCGGCTGGCTCGACGTGAAGACGTCCGGCGACGTCGAGGTCCCCGTCATCGAGGCGGCCGTCGACGAGGAGCTCGCCCGCTTCGCGGAAGAGGGCCCCACCGCCGAGGAGATGGAGCGCGCCCAGGCACAGCTGGAGCGCGAGTGGCTCGACCGGCTCTCCACGGTGGCGGGACGCGCGGACGAACTGTGCCGGTACGCCGTCCTGTTCGGCGACCCGCAGCTCGCCCTCACCGCCGTCGGGCGCGTGCTCGACGTCACCGCGGAAGAGGTCAAGGCGGCCGCGGCGGCCCGCCTGCGCCCCGACAACCGCGCGGTGCTCGTGTACGAACCCATCGACGCCACAGCCGGTGCCGAAGCCACCGACGAGGACGAAGAGGAGGCGGCGAAGTGACCGAGGCCGCAACGATGCAGTTCCACCCGCAGCCCCAGGCGGGCACCGCACGGCCGTGGGCTTTCCCCGCGCCCGAGCGCGCCACCCTGGACAACGGCCTCACCGTGCTGCGCTGCCACCGCCCCGGCCAGCAGGTCGTCGCCGTGGAGATCCACCTGGAGGCGCCGCTCGACGCCGAGCCCGCGGGCCTCGACGGCGTCGCCACGATCATGGCGAGGGCCTTCAACGAAGGCACCGACAAGCACTCCGCCGAGGACTTCGCCGCGGAACTCGACCGCTGCGGCGCCAGCATGGACGCGCACGCCGACCACCCCGGCGTCCGCGTCTCCCTCGAAGTCCCGGTATCCCGCCTCCCGAAGGCGCTCGGCCTGCTCTCCGACGCCCTGCGCGCCCCCGCCTTCGCGGACAGCGAGATCGAACGCCTCGTACGCAACCGCCTCGACGAGATCCCGCACGAGGCCGCCAACCCGGCGCGCCGCGCCGCCAAGGAGCTCTCCCGGCAGCTGTTCCCGGCCACCGCGCGCATGTCGCGCCCCCGCCAGGGCACCGAGGAGACGGTCACGGCCATCGACTCGGCGGCGGTGCGCACCTTCTACGAGAAGCATGTGCGTCCCGCCACGGCGACCGCCGTCGTCGTGGGCGACCTGACCGGCGTCGACCTGGACGCCGTCCTGGCCGACACCGTCGGCGCCTGGACGGGCGGCACGGCCGAGCCGCGCCCGGTGCCCCCGGTGACCGCCGACGACACCGGGCGTGTCGTCATCGTGGACCGCCCCGGCGCCGTCCAGACGCAGCTGCTCATCGGCCGCGTGGGACCGGACCGGCACGACCGCGTCTGGCCCGCGCAGGTGCTCGGCACGTACTGCCTGGGCGGCACCCTCACCTCACGCCTGGACCGCGTCCTGCGCGAGGAGAAGGGATACACCTACGGAGTGCGGTCGTTCGCCCAGGTCCTGCGGTCCGCCCCGGACGGCACGGGCGCCGCGATGCTCGCCATCAGCGGCTCCGTGGACACGGAGTCCACGGGTCCGGCCCTCGACGACCTGTGGAAGGTCCTGCGCACCCTCGCCGCCGACGGCCTCACGGATGCCGAGCGCGATGTCGCGGTGCAGAACCTGGTGGGCGTGGCCCCGCTCAAGTACGAGATGGCGGCCTCCGTCGCGGCCACCCTCGCCGACCAGGTCGAGCAGCACCTGCCGGACGACTTCCAGGCGCAGCTCTACCGCCAGTTGGCCGCGACCGGCACCGTGGAGGCCACCGCCGCCGTGGTGAGCGCCTTCCCCGTGGACCGGCTGGTGACGGTGCTCGTCGGTGACGCCGCGCAGATCGAGGAGCCCGTCAGGGCGCTCGGCATCGGTGAAGTGAGTGTGGTCACGGGCTGAGCGCGGCCTGAGTGACAGTCAGGACATATCGGGACCCCAGTGGCCGAAATTGGCTCCTGGGGTCCTCATATGTCCGAATTGGTATGGAGGTTACGTGTCTGACCTGTGGCGTGCGCTACAAAAGTGTTGATCCGTTTGTCGATTGAAAGATGCCCCGCTTAGCGTTCGGTCCGGCTGTTCGTCATGCAGTACGCCGCATCCGCGGCACCGGACAGTCATCGCCGAGTCCCCGTACGGCGCGAGCCAGGGGAGCCGGGGACCCACATGTCCCCTTGGGGTGAATCGGGCACCTTGCCGCAAGGTGAGGGACTCGTAGGAGACCTTCCTGCTCCGAACCCGTCAGCTAACCCGGTAGGCGAGAAGGAAGGAAAGGATCAGCCGCTTCATGGCGTTCACCCGTGCCACCGGGAAGCACCGTCGCCCGAGCCGCCTCACGCGTACCACCGCGAACGTGGCGGGCGTCGCAGCCCTCACCACCACCGGTGTCATCGGAGGCCTGGCCGCTCCGGCGCTCGCCGCCGACGACGCGGCTCTTGAGCACACCGGCCTCACCCAGGCGATCTCCGTCGGCGACACGCTCGCCCAGAGCATCGACGCGCAGGCCGCAGCCCAGCAGCAGGCCGCCGACGACGCCGCAGCCGCCAAGAAGGCCGAAGAGGCCGCCAAGAAGAAGGCCGAGGAGGCCAAGCGCAAGGCGGAGGCCGAGGCGAAGGCCAAGGCCAAGAAGGAGCGCGAGGCCAAGGAGCGCGCCGCTCGCGAGGCCGAGCGCAAGCGCCTCAACAGCTACGTCTCCCCGATCGCCGGCTCGTACGTCTCCACGGGCTACCAGACCGGCGGCGCCATGTGGTCCTCCGGCAGCCACACCGGCATCGACTTCCACGCCGCGTCCGGCACCTCGGTCCACGCGGTCGGCTCCGGCACCGTCGTCGAGGCCGGCTGGGGCGGCGCCTACGGCAACAACGTGGTCATCAAGATGAACGACGGCACGTACACCCAGTACGGCCACATGTCGTCCCTCGGTGTCACCGTCGGCCAGGCGGTCACTCCGGGCCAGCAGATAGGCCTCTCCGGCTCCACGGGCAACTCCAGCGGCCCGCACCTGCACTTCGAGGCCCGCACCGGCGAGGACTACGGCACGGACATCGACCCGATCGCCTACCTCCGCTCGCACGACGTCAACGTCTGATCCGGTCCGGACCCAGGCGGTCGCACGAAGCGCAACTGATTCACCGAAAGCCCCGGCTCGTCGCGAGCCGGGGCTTTCGCCGTTCCCGCCGTGCCTTTGGCCAAAAGTATCCATGGATTTCGGCCGACCGTCGGAAATTCAGCCGCCCTGCAATAGAGTCACTGAAAAGGCGTCGATCGACCGCGTTTCGCGGGGATTAAGGCGGAGGTCAGGTCATGCGCATTCCCGCGCACTCGGTGTGCACGGCCATCCGGGACGACATCGTCTCCGGTGTCTACGAACGGGGCGGCCGGCTCACCGAGGAACTGCTCGCCCGCCGCTATGGAGTCTCCCGCGTCCCCGTGCGCGAGGCCCTGCGCACCCTGGAGGCCGAGGGCTTCGTCGTCACGCGGCGGCACGCGGGCGCGTGCGTCGCCGAGCCGACCGAACAGGAGGCGGCCGACCTCCTGGAGATCCGCACGCTTCTGGAGCCGCTGGGGGCCGCCCGCGCCGCACAGCGCCGCACGGAGGCGCACCTGAAGGTCCTGCGCGGCCTCGTCAGGCTGGGCCAGGAGCGCTCCAGGCGCGGTCAGAGCGAGGATCTGCGCTCCCTGGGCGGCTGGTTCCACGAGACCCTCGCCCAGTCGTCCGGCAGTCCGGGCCTCACGGCGCTGCTCACTCAGCTCCGGCACAAGATCGCCTGGATGTACGTGGTCGAGACGTCGGCCGCCCCCGTGGAGGCCTGGGCGGAGCACGCCGCGATCGTCGACGCGGTGGCGCGCGGGGACGCGGAGCGGGCCAGGTCGCTCACCGCGGCCCACACGGAGCGGGCGACGGCCGTGCACCGGCTGCGCCTTCCCTCGCGGGGTGATCGGGGCCGGGACCGTGATCGCGACCGTGATCGTGTGAGGGATTCGCAACATGCCGTAAACACGGTGGGCCTCCGGCATTAACAGAGGCGCCGTATACAAAGAAGTGTTATTCGGCGGGGGATTATTTCTGCTGCCCGAATGCGGCGAGAGTTCCGGGTATTCGCTGAATGTGAGCAGAAACGCCGAAGGGCCCGCCCCTATTTCGGGCGGGCCCTTCGGCGTATGAGTACCAGTCTTTACTAGACGGTCTCGGGGAGTTCCTCGAGGCCGTCCGCGACCAGCTTCGCCAGACGGTCGAGAGCGGCGTCCGCGCCCTCGGCGTCGGAGGCGAGGACGATCTCCTCGCCGCCCTGCGCGCCCAGGCCGAGCACGGCGAGCATGGAGCCGGCGTTCACGGGGTTGCCGTCAGCCTTGGCGATCGTCACGGGGACGCCGGCGGCGGTGGCCGCGCGGACGAAGATGGAGGCGGGTCGGGCGTGGAGGCCCTCGGCCCAGCCGACGTTGACGCGGCGCTCAGCCATGTGTTGCTGCCCTTCCAGGTGTTTCACACTTGTCTAGACCAGTGTCTCATGCCGTCACGAGTGCTCCGCGGGACGTCGGTCCGCACCCGGTCGACGGCTGGTCCGTACTCCTTCGACCGTACGTCCTTGTGCCACGGGGCCCGCGTCCCGGCCCTCGACGACTCCTAGCCTGCCCCGGCCGCGGCGCCCCCGCGACCCGTACCCTGGCCCCATGCAGACCCCGTCGGACCGGCACGCATACCCCTCCCACTGGGAAGCCGATGTCGTCCTGCGTGACGGAGGCACCGCCCGGATCAGGCCGATCACGGCCGAGGACGCGGACCGCCTGGTCAGCTTCTACGAGCAGGTCTCGGACGAGTCGAAGTACTACCGCTTCTTCGCGCCCTACCCCCGCCTGTCCGCCAAGGACGTGCACCGCTTCACCCATCACGACCAGGTGGACCGGGTGGGTCTGGCCGCCACCGTGGGCGGCGAGTTCATCGCCACCGTGCGCTTCGACCGCATCGACTCCCGCGGGATGTCCGCGAGCGCGCCCGCCGACGAGGCCGAGGTCGCCTTCCTCGTGCAGGACGCCCACCAGGGCAGGGGCGTCGCCTCCACGCTCCTCGAACACATCGCCGCCGTCGCCAGGGAGCGGGGCATCCGCCGCTTCGCCGCCGAGGTGCTGCCCGCCAACACCAAGATGATCAAGGTGTTCACGGATGCGGGCTACCAGCAGAAGCGCAGCTTCGAGGACGGCGTCGTACGCCTCGAATTCGATCTGGAGCCGACCGACCGCTCGCTCGCCGTGCAGCGCGCCCGTGAGCAGCGGGCCGAGGCGCGGTCGGTGCAGCGGCTGCTCACGCCGAAGTCGGTCGCCGTGATCGGCGTCGGGCGCACGCCGGGCGGTGTGGGCCGCAGCGTCCTGCGCAATCTGCGCGAGGCGGGCTTCACGGGGCAGCTGTACGCGGTGAACAGCGCGTTCGACGAGGGGGCCGAGGTCGACGGGGTGCCCGCGTACCGCTCCGTGCGGGACATCGACGAGACCGTCGAGCTCGCCGTCGTGACCGTGCCCGCCGAGCGGGTGCCGCAGGCCGTCGCCGAGTGCGGTGAGCGCGGGGTGCTCGGGCTCGTCGTGATCTCCGCCGGGTACGCCGAGAGCGGTCCCGAAGGGCGGGAGCGGCAGCGCGAACTGGTGCGCCAGGCGCGGTCGTACGGCACGCGCATCCTCGGCCCGAACGCCTTCGGGGTCATCAATACGTCGCCGGACGTGCGGCTCAACGCCTCGCTCGCCCCGCATCCCCCCGAGCGCGGGCGGATCGGCCTCTTCACCCAGTCCGGCGCGATCGGCATCGCGCTCCTCTCCGGGCTCCACCGGCGCGGTGCGGGCCTTTCGACCTTCGTGAGCGCGGGCAACCGCGCGGACGTGTCCGGCAACGACGTGCTCCAGTACTGGTACGAGGACCCGGACACCGATGTCGCCCTGATGTACCTCGAATCCATCGGCAACCCGCGCAAGTTCACCCGGCTCGCCCGGCGCGCGGCGGCGGCGAAGCCGCTGGTCGTGGTGCAGGGGGCGCGGCACAGCGGGATCGCGCCCACGGGGCACACGGTGCAGGCCACGCGGCTTCCGTACGCCACGGTGTCGGCGCTGCTGCGCCAGGCGGGGGTCATCCGGGTGGACACCGTCACCGAGATGGTGGACGCGGGGCTGCTGCTCGCCGGGCAGCCGTTGCCCTCCGGGCCGCGGGTCGCGATCCTCGGCAACTCCGAGTCGCTCGGGCTGCTCACGTACGACGCGTGCGTCGCCGACGGGCTCCGGCCGCTGCCGCCTCTGGACCTGACCACGGGGGCCACCCCGGACGACTTCCGGGCCGCGCTCGCCGATGCGCTGTCGGACGACGCCTGCGACGCCGTGATCGTCACGGCGATCCCCTGGGTGGGGGAGGACGGGGCCACGGGGTCGCCCGAGGGCGAGGAGCTCGCCGCCGCGCTGCGGGAGGCGGCCGCCGGGTGCCCCGCGAAGCCGGTGGCCGTGGTCCACGTGGAACTCGGCGGGCTCGCCGAAGCGTTGGCCGCCGCGACGCGGACTCGCCCTGACGCCCCTGCCCCCGCACCCGGCAGCGGGGGCTGTGCCCACCCGTCCCGCCCCGCGGGACGCCTGCCCACAGCGACGCCGACAGCAGCCACGGCGGGGGAGGCCTACCGCATCCCCGCCTACCCCGCCGCCGAACGGGCCGTCCGTGCCCTCGCCCAAGCCGTGAAGTACGCCCAGTGGCGGCGCGAGGCCAGGGAGCCCGGGAAGGTCCATGAGTACGAGGACATCGACGAGAGCGGCGCCGCCCGGCGGATCGGCGAGCTCCTTGTCGAGCAGGACGACCCGCGCGGCGCCACCCTCGCCCAGGACGACGCCCGCGAACTGCTCGGGCGGTACGGCATCGACGTACGGGACGCCCGGCCCGCGCCCGACCCGGACGCGGCCGTGGCGGCCGCCCACGCGCTCGGCTACCCCGTGGCCCTGAAGACCACGGCCCCGCACCTGCGCCACCGCGCCGACCTCGGCGGCGTGCGGCTCGACCTGGCGGACGAGGAGCAACTGCGCCGCGCCTACGCCGAATTGACCGAGGCCTTCGGCAAGCCCGCCGAGCTGCGGCCCGTCGTGCAGGCGATGGCACCCCGCGGCGTGGACACCGTCGTCCGCGCGGTCATCGACCCGGCGGCCGGAGCGGTGCTCTCGTTCGGGCTCGCCGGCGCCGCGTCCGAGCTGCTCGGCGACACCGGGCACCGGCTGATCCCGGTCACCGAGCGCGACGCGGGCTCCCTGGTCAGATCCATCCGGACCGCCCCGCTCCTCTTCGGCTGGCGCGGCTCGGCGCCCGTGGACACCCCGGCCCTGGAGGAGCTCCTCCAGCGGGTCTCGCGCCTCGTGGACGATCACCCCGAGGTGGTCGCCGTGTCCCTGGAACCCGTGGTCGTGGCCCAGCGCGGCCTCTCCGTGCTCGGCGCCTCCGTGCGGCTCGCACCCCCGCCCGCCCGCAGCGACCTCGGCCCGAGGGCGCTGCCCGGGTACTGAGGCGGCCGGTGGGGCACCGTATGCCCTCCGCCGGGTCGTAGGATGGACGGCATGGCAAAGACCGGTACGACGACCCAGGGGCTGCGCGCGGCGATCGAGCGCAGTGGCTACTACCCGGCCCTCGTGGCCGAGGCGGTGGAGGCCGCGATCGGCGGCGAGCCCATCGGGTCGTTCCTGGTCCACCAGGAGACCACGTTCGACGCGAACGAAGTGCGCCGGCACGTGACGGTCCTCGTCCTGACCGGCACCCGCTTCATCGTCAGCCACACGGACGAGCAGGCGGCGGACAGCACGTCGCCGACTCCGTACGCGACGACCTCCACGGAGTCCGTGAAAATCGGCCGGATCTCGTCCGTCGTCGTCAGCCGTGTCGTCGCCAACCCCGAGAAGTACGTCCCGGGCTCGATGCCCCGCGAGGTCGTCCTGACCATCGGCTGGGGCGCCGTGTCGCGCATCGACCTGGAGCCCGCGGCCTGCGGCGACCCCAACTGCGAGGCCGACCACGGCTACACCGGCAGCTCCACCGCCGACGACCTCAGCCTGCGGGTCAGCGAGGCGGGCGACGGTCCGGACACCGTGCGCCAGACCCTGGCCTTCGCGCAGGCACTGTCCGAGGCGACCGCGGAGACCGCCCGCTGATGCCCCTGCCCGCCTGGGACGACGTGCAGCCGCTCTCCCTCGACTCCGCACCCCTGCCCGAGTACGGCGCGGGCTCCCTCGCCGACCTGCTGCCCACGCTCGTCTCCCACCAGGGCGTCGAGGGCTTCGCGCCCGTCATCCCGGAACTCGCCCCGGCCGACCGGAACTGCGTCTTCCTGATCGACGGCCTCGGCTGGGAGCAGCTCCGCGCCCACCCGGACGAAGCCCCCTTCCTGACCTCGCTCATCAGCTCCTCACGGGGCGGTACGGGACGTCCGATCACCGCGGGCTTCCCCGCCACCACGGCGACCTCCCTGGCCTCGGTCGGCACGGGCCTGCCGCCCGCGTCGCACGGCCTGCCGGGTTACACCGTCCGCAACCCCGCCACCGGCGAGCTGATGAACCAGCTCCGCTGGAACCCGTGGACGGACCCGCGCAAGTGGCAGCCGTACCCCACCGTCTTCCAGCAGGCCCACGCCGCCGGCGTGCACACCGCCCAGGTGTCGTCGCCGACCTTCGAGAGGACCCCGCTCACCAAGATCGCGCTGAGCGGCGGCAGCTTCCGGGGCAAGCTCTCCGGCGAGGACCGCATGGACCTCGCGGCCGAGCAACTGGGCGCGGGCGACCGCTCGCTGGTCTACACGTACTACGCGGAAGTGGACGGCAAGGGCCACCGCTTCGGCGTCGACTCCGACGCCTGGCGCGGCCAGCTCATGTACGTAGACCGCCTGGTCCAGCGCCTGGCCGAGCAACTCCCGCCGCGCAGCGCCCTGTACGTCACCGCCGACCACGGCATGCTCGACATCCCCTTCGACGAGCAGTCCCGCATCGACTTCGACGAGGACTGGGAGCTGCGCGCCGGCGTCGCCCTCCTCGGCGGCGAGGGCCGTGCCCGCCATGTGTACGCGGTGCCGGGCGCCGAGAACGACGTCCTGACCGTCTGGCGCGAGGTGCTCGGCGAGCAGTTCTGGGTGGCGAGCCGGGACGAGGCGATCGCGGCGGGCTGGTTCGGCCCGCCCGGAGCCATGGACGAGCGGGTGTACGGACGCATCGGCGACGTCGTGGCGGCGGCACACGACGACGTGGCGATCATCGCCACCGAGAAGGAACCGAAGGAGTCGGCCCTGGTCGGCATGCACGGTTCGATGACCGCCGTCGAGCAGCTCGTGCCGCTCCTCGAAGTACGCCCCTGACCGGGGCCCCCGGGTGCACACTGTCCCCTCGTACGCCCCGAAATCCGTACGCCTCGAAAGGCCTCAACTCCCCATGCCCGAGCTGGTGTTCTTCTCCGGAACGATGGACTGCGGAAAGAGCACGCTGGCTCTGCAGATCGAGCACAACCGCTCGACCCGCGGCCTGAAGGGGATGATCTTCACCCGTGACGACCGCGCGGGCGAGGGCAAGCTCTCCTCGCGGCTCGGCCTGGTCACGGACGCGATCGAGGCCGCGGACGACTTCGACTTCTACGCCCATCTCGTCGACCACCTCTCGCAGGGCGGCCGCGCGGACTACGTGATCGCGGACGAGGCGCAGTTCCTCGCCCCCGGGCAGATCGACCAGCTGGCCCGCGTCGTCGACGACCTGGGCCTGGACGTCTTCGCGTTCGGCATCACCACGGATTTCCGCTCCAAGCTCTTCCCCGGCTCGCAGCGCCTGGTCGAACTCGCCGACCGCGTCGAGGTGTTGCAGGTCGAGGCCCTGTGCTGGTGCGGTGCGCGTGCCACCCACAACGCCCGCACCATAGGCGGTGCGATGGTCGTCGAAGGCGCCCAGGTCGTCGTCGGGGACGTCAACCACGCGGTGGACGAGGTGGGTTACGAAGTGCTGTGCCGCCGTCACCACAGGCGCCGGATGACGAGCGCCTCGGCGCACGCGGCCGCCCTCTCTCCCGATGTGCTGCCTGTCGGCCCTGCCTGAGCGGTGCTTCGGCGGTGACATCCGTGCGCGTCACCGCCGAGGCCGCCCGGCCACCGGAGTCCCGGGTCACTTCACCCCGAGCAGCTGCTCCAGTGGATCGATGGCGAAGTAGACGAGGAAGAGGGTCGCCGTGCCCCACAGCAGCCAGTGGACCTCACGGGCCTTGCCCAGGCAGGCCTTGATGGCGACGTACGAGACGAACCCGGCGCCGATGCCGTTGGTGATGGAGTACGTGAACGGCATGACCGCGATGGTCAGGAACGCCGGGACGGCCAGTTCGTAGCGGTCCCAGTCGATGTGCTTGACCTGGGTCATCATCAGGAATCCGACCGCGACGAGAGCGGGCGACGCGGCCTGCATGGGCACCATGGTCAGGACCGGGGTCAGGAACAGGGCGAGGGCGAACAGGCCTCCCGTGACCAGGTTCGCGAAGCCGGTGCGGGCGCCTTCTCCGACGCCGGCCGCCGACTCGATGTACGTGGTGGCGGAGGACGACGAGGACGCACCGCCCACGACGGCCGCCGCACCGTCGATGAGCAGCACACGGCCCAGGCCGGGAACCTGGCCGCGCTCGTCGAGGAGACCGGCCTCGGCCGTGACGCCGACGATGGTGCCCATCGTGTCGAAGAAGTCCGACAGGATGAGGGTGAAGACGAGCAGAACCACCGTAAGGACGCTCACCTGCCCGAAGGAGCCGAACAGGTCGAAGTCGCCGAGGAGGCCGAAGTCGGGCGCGGCGACGGGCTTGTCGGGCATCGACGGCGCGGTCAGGCCCCACGACTTGACGTCGGCGATTGCGTTGACGGCCACGGCGAAAACCGTTGTCACCACGATGCTGATGAGGATGGCGCCCCTCACCTTGCGGGCGAGCAGGACGACCGTCAGGAGCACACCGAGGCAGAACACGAGCATGGGCCAGCCGGTCAGTGAGCCGGTGCCGAGCTGGACGGGCACGGTGCTGTTCGCTGCGTCCGGGACCCGTGTGACGAACCCCGCGTCGACGAAGCCGATGAACGCGATGAAGAGGCCGATCCCGACGCTGATGGCCTGCTTGAGCGGCTGTGGGATGGCGTGCATGATGGCCTCGCGCAAGCCGGTCATCACCAGGAGGCAGATCAGAAGGCCTTCGAGCACGATGAGGCCCATCGCGTCGTCCCAGCTCATCAGCGGCGCGATCTGGAACGCCACGACGGCATTGATTCCCAGGCCCGCGGCCAGGGCGAGCGGCAGATTGCCGCCGACGCCCATGATCAGGGTCATCACCGCGGCCACGAGAGCCGTGGCGGTCACCAGTTGGGCCGCGTCCAGCTGGTTGCCGAACTTGTCCTCGGTGCTGCCGAGGATGATCGGGTTGAGCACAAGGATGTACGCCATGGTGAAGAACGTGGCGAATCCGCCGCGTATCTCCCGGCCGTACGTCGAACCCCGTTCGGTGATGCGGAAGAACCGGTCGAGCGGGCCTCCGGGATACGTCGGCGGGGCTTCGGCGGGGCGTGGCTGGCCGAGCGGCCCGGAAGGACCTGTCGCGCTGGTCGTCATGAGCGTTTCTCCTGGACCGACAGATGGGGACGTGAGACGGAGAGGGCGCCGGGGAGCATGTGAGCGGTATTGGGGGAACGCACATACGACGCCTCGCGAGCGGATCATACGGGGGCTCGTCACGCCCTCAACTCCGGCCTCATTACTGGGCAGTACAGGCTATTTGAGCTCTTGTGACTTCCTACGAACTTGACTGCGACGCATGCGCGAAAAACGAAACAAAGGCGACAGGTGACGTGGAGTTAACGGCCGTAACTCCATAGTGTCTGGCCCCGTGCACCCACCACCACCGTTCAATGCCCGGGCCGCCCGGCTGCTCCGCGAGAAGCTCGACATGGCCCCCGGCCATGTCGCCTACGGCATGCGTGTCTCCTACGGCTTGGAGTACGTCTCGCCGGACCATGTCACCGCATGGGAGCAGGGCAGGGCGGTGCCCACGTCGAACGAGCTCGCCGCGCTGGCCGGTGCGTTGTGGTGCGCGCCCCATGAACTCATCGGCGCCCCGCGGACTCTGCGGGACCACCGCCTCGCGGGCGGGCTCGCCATCGAGGACGTGGCCCGGGCCACCGGCCTCGACGTGCGTGCCTACCAGCACATGGAGGAGACCAACACGTGGACGGGCAACCGGCGCCAGTCGGCGCATCTCGGGTCCGTGCTGAAGCTGGGGCCACGGGATTTCGTGGCCGTCACCGGCCTTGAGGACGAACTCGCCCGACTGCTCGTGGAAGCCGTGAGCACACGGTGGCAGGCGCACATCCGCCCCATCGCCAAACTGCTCTCAATGGAGCGCCACGATCTGCAGGAGCCCCTCAAGGCCATGCACCAGGAGTACCAGTCCCTCCTGACGGCCACCCTCGGCCGGGTCGGCAACGCCGCCGCGTCGGGCGAGACGGGGCGGCGCTACCTGGAAGACATCGTCGACCACTTCTGGTCCAGAACCTCCGGTCGTGATCCCGGCGGGATGTGACCACAGGACGGCGGGGCTTGCGGGGGTCAGCTCTCCGAGCGCACCAGCGTGAAGACCGCGCCCTCCGGGTCGGCGACCGTGGCCACCCGCCCGTGGGTACCGGCCCGCGCGGGCTTGACGACATGTCCGCCGAGTTCGACGACCCGGTCCACCGACTCGTCCACGTCGGCCACTTCGAAGTACGTCATCCAGTGCGCGCCCCGGTCCCGCGGCAGGGCCTGGCCCATGCCGTGCACCGAGGCCACGGGACGGCCTTCGACCTGGAGCGTCACATAGTCGAAGTCGGCCGAGACGACAGCCTCCTCGGTGTATCCGAAGACCGCTTGGTAGAACTTGACGACGCCTGCCGTCTCATGGGTCACCAGTTCGTTCCAGGCGGGCGCGCCGGGCTCCCCGACGAGGGCGCCGCCCAGGTGCTCCGCCGCCTGCCAGATGCCGAACACCGCGCCCGCGGGGTCCACCGCGATGGCCATCCGGCCGGCCGGGCCCGCGTCCAGCGGGCCGACGCCGATCGTGCCGCAGCAGTGCCGCACGGCCTCGGCGGTCGCGTCCACGTCGTCCGACGCCATGTACGGCGTCCAGGCGATCGGCAGATGGTGATCGGGCGGCAGCTGACCGATCCCGGCGACCTCGTGGCCGTCGAGCAGCGCCCGTACGTAGGGCCCGAGCTGCTCAGGGCCAGGCCGGAACTCCCAGCCGAACAACGCTCCGTAGAACTCCTGGGTCGTGGCCAGGCCATGCGCCATCAGGCTCACCCAGGTGGGTGTGCCGGGCGTGCGGCGGACGGCCCCCAAGCCGTCACGCTGACCCGTCGACCCCCGTGCCTCCGTCATCGTCACTCTCTCCTCGGCCCGTCATGGTGGCCGCTCGGCTTCCGCTTTCGAACGCGCGTACCTATGTCGCGCGTTTGCCCGCCCGTGCAGATGCTCGCACCACCTGTGGCGCCGCGCCCTCCGGCCGCGCCGCTTGCCCCGGCTCCGCTCAGAGGATGCCCGGTTTGCCGTTTCTCATCCGTTGACGCGCGATTGCTCAGTGGTGTCGTTCGGCAGTACACGGCGTGCCCGGTTCCGTACGCCGCGTGTTCGGCGGTCGTCCGGCGGAGCAGGGTAGCCGGACCTGACCGATGCGGCCACCCCGTACGCAAGGATGGGTCCCATGAATGCCATCATCTCCGCATCCGAACTCGCGAGCGACTTGGCGGGCGAGAACCCGCCAGTGCTCCTGGACATCCGCTGGCAGCTGAGCACCGCCAAGGCCGCGGGCGCCCCCGCTTTCGACGGCCGCGCCGAGTACGAGAAGGGCCATGTCCCCGGGGCGGTCTTCGTCGATCTGGACGCCGATCTCGCGGGCCCGGCGGGCTCGGCCGGACGGCACCCCCTGCCGGACGTGGAGCGCTTCGGATCGGTGATGCGGGCGGCCGGGGTCTCGGCGGACCGGGACGTGGTCGTGTACGACGGCGGGCAGGGCTGGGCCGCCGCACGCGCCTGGTGGCTGCTGCGCTGGACGGGGCATCCCTCGGTGCGGGTGCTCGACGGCGGGCTGGCGGCGTGGAGCGGCCCGCTGGAGGCGGGGGACGAGCGCCCGGAGGCCGAGGGCTCGTTCGTCCCGGAGACGAACACCACGGACCTCCTCGACGCCGACGCCGCGGCGGCCCTGGCCCGCTCCGGGCTGCTCCTGGACGCCCGCGCGGCCGAGCGCTACCGCGGTGACGTCGAGCCGATCGACCGCGTCGGCGGCCACATCCCGGGCGCGGTCTCCGCGCCGACCACGGAGAACGTCACGCAGGACGGCACCTTCAGGCCGGCCGCCGACCTCGCGGAGCGCTTCAACTCCCTGGGCGCGTCCGGGGCTTCCGAGGTCGGCGTCTACTGCGGCTCCGGTGTGTCCGGCGCCCATGAGGTGCTCGCGCTCGCGGTGGCGGGGATCCCGGCGTCGCTGTACGTCGGCTCGTGGTCGGAGTGGTCGTCCGACGAGTCCCGTCCGGTGGCCAAGGGTCCGGATCCGCAGTAGGGGGCTGCACGTGGTCGGGGCCCCGCACCATGCAGGTGCGGGGCCCCGACCACGTACGACGACGTACTGCTTCTGCTACTCCTGCTTCTTGCGGCGCGTGCCGAAGACGATCTCGTCCCAGCTCGGCACCGCCGCGCGCCGCCCGGGACGGACGCCGTCGGCCTCCGCCTGGCGGTCGGTGGTGCCGACGAGGCGGTCGCGGTGGCTGGCCACCGAGCGCGGCATCAGGACGTCCGCGTACGCGGAACCCGCCCCGGCCGACGCCGCGGGGGGCTCCTCGGCCTCCGGGTCCTGCTCGGGCTCCTCCGACGGCGGGAGATCCGTGGTCGGCAGCGCGGGGCGCTCCGGCACGATCATGTCGCCCCGGAAGCTCGGCACCGCCTCCAGGAGGCTGGTGAGCGAATCCCGCTCCGACTCGGACACGGACGCGGTCGCGGCGGTTGCCGCACCCTCCTCCGCGGGCTCCGGGGGCATCGGCGCGCTCGGGCGCTCCAACTGCCGGTCCAGGGCGCGGTCGAGCGGCCGGTCGAGCGAGGGCCTGTCCCGGGGCAGCCGGGCGATGCGCGGCACGAACGGGAAGCTGGGCTCGGGCGCGGCGATGTCGTCCGTCTCGCCGATCAGCGAGCGCGCCTCGTCGTCCACGGCCTGCACGAGCCGCCGTGGCGGGTCGTACGTCCAGCTCGCGGAGTGCGGTTCGGTCGCGACGCGGTAGACGAGCAGGACTTCCCACGTGCCGTCGTCACGGCGCCAGGAGTCCCACTGGATCGTTTCCTTGTCGGCGCCGCGCAGGAGCAGTCGCTCCGAGACGGCCTCGCCGAGCTGGGGTCCGGTGTTCTCGCCGGGACGGCGCACGGGGGTCTTCCGGGCCCGCTCGGCCATGAAGGCGCGCTCGGCGAGCACGGGTCCTTCGAAGCGGCGGACGCGATCGACGGGGATTCCGGCGAGCGAGGCGACTTCCTCCGCGCTGGCACCGGCACGTATCCGTGCCTGGATGTCGCGGGGGCGGAGGTGGCTCTCCACCTCGATCTCGATCTGGCCGAGACGCGGACGGTCGCCGCGCACCGCTGCGCGCAGCCGCTCGTCGATCGGAAGCGTGTACTCCGTGCTGTCCGCAGCTTTGAGCACCAGCCGTGTGCCGTCGTTGCTGACGGCCACGACACGCAGTTCGGGCATGGGAACCTCCCGGGTGGTGCCTGCCGACGTCACGTGCGTCGCTGCTTCCGCTAGTCGAGTGTGGCCTGCCCGGGTGCAGCCTGCCACAACCTTGCCGAGTTGCCCGGCGTGTCGGGCGTGGGCCCAAGGTCGCCGTTATGGCACGGTTACCTCTTCGCAACTCTCAGTGACCACTTTGGTCACCCTGTGCAGCGAGCCCCCTCCCGGCGGTCCTGGAAGGCCCCGGGCACCCAGGTGGGAGACCGGACCCAGGGCTCGCAACAGTACTCCATTCGGGCCACGCGGGTGGTCCGCCGCGCCGCCGAAGTTCTCGCGGGGGACGGGAGTTGGCGCCCCGGGATACCCGGGCAGGGTGGTGCATGAGTGGCACACTTCACGGAATCTCCAGAATCGGAACTATCCCCTTCACCCATACGTCCCTTCTCGTGCAATCAGTCGAGAAAGGCAGGCAAGGGTCGGAGATGCGTGAAAAGCCGGATTCCGGCGAGGAATCCAAGGGCCAGGAGGAGCCGACGGAGAAGCGGCGCCTTGATCTGAGTCTGCCGCAGGTCGCGGGCAGCGCCGTCGCCGCCGTCGTGGGGGCGAAGCTCGCCGCCAGCTTCGGCGTCTACGGCACGATCCTGGGCGCCGGCTTGGTGAGCGTGGTCGCGACCTGCGGAGGCACGATCTTCCAGCACTTCTTCCGGCGCACGGGCGAGCAGATACGTGACGTCGCGGTGCAGGCCAAGCCACGGGCCCAGCAGGTCCCGCTGACCGACGGCTCGGGTGCGCCGGTGGCGCAGACGTTCCGGGCGGCGGCGTACACGGGAGCGACGGCGCACGCCGGAGCGGGGCCCGTGACGACGACATGGGGGAGAGCGGTCGAGCCGGACGCCACCTCGGTGCTGCCTCCTGCCGTCGACGCGGATCGCACGAACGTGCTGCCGGTGGTGGATCCCGACGCGGACCGCACGACCGTGCTGCCAGTGGCCGATGCCGATGCCGACGCCGAGAAGACGCAGATGCTGGGGTCGGTCGACGCCACGCAGCTGGTGCCCCGGGACGACGCGACGCGCGTGCTGCGCCAGGCGGCCCCGGTGGAGCCGGTGCAGCCGCCGCTCCCCTCGGAGGAGTTCACCGAGGGCATGACGCATCGCACGCAGATCCGAAGCTGGAAGCGGCCGTTGGTCGCCGCAGCGGTCGTCTTCGGTGTGGCCATGGCAGGCATCACGACGTACGAGATCGTCTCCGGCGAGGACTTCAGCGGGGGCAAGGGCACCACCATCAGCAACGGCGTCACGGGCAACAACGGCTCGCGGAATGAGCCCTCCACTCCCTCGACCGACCCCTCCGAGCAGCCGTCCGACGGTCCTTCCACGGGTACGGACGACGGTTCGCAGCAGGACGGTGGCGCGTCGCGGGAGCCTGACGGAACGGACGCGCAGTCGCCGGGCAGCGGAAACGGGAACGACTCGGACTCCGGTTCGAAGGACGACCCCGACAAGGGCTCGGACTCCGGCTCCGGCTCGGACTCCGGTGACGACGACGGTTCGAAGACGGACCCGACTCCCACGCCGACCCCCACCCCGACTCCGACGCCCACCCCGTCCAGCGGCGACACCGGCAGCGGAAACGACGTACAGCGCGGAGAGACCGTCACCCCGTAGGCGGCGGTCCCGTTCATCCCGGGCCGCCTCAGTCGCCCAGGACGCGGCGCAGGTAGTCGTTGCCGAACAGGCGGTCCGGGTCCAGGCGGTCGCGCAGGGCCGTGAACTCGGCGAAGCGCGGATAGGCCTGCGCGAAGTAGTCGGCGCCGCGCGTGTGGATCTTGCCCCAGTGGGGCCTGCCCTCGTGCGCGGTGAAGATCCGCTCGGCGGCGGTGAAGTACGCCTGGTAGGGCGTGCCCCGGTACATGTGGACGGCGATGTACGCGCTGTCCCGGCCCGAGGCCGTGGAGAGCGTGATGTCGTCCGCGGGAGCCGTGCGGACCTCCACGGGGAAGCTGATCCGCAGATTCGAGCGCTCCACCATCGTCTTCAGCTCGCGCAGCGTCTCGACCAGGGCCGCCCGCGGAACGGCGTACTCCATCTCCACGAAGCGCACGCGGCGCGGGCTTGTGAAGACCTTGTAGGGGATGTCCGTGTAGGTGCGGGCGGAGAGGGCCTTGCTGGAGATCTTGGCGATGCCCGGGATGGTCGCGGGGACGGCCCTGCCGATGGTGTTGACCACCTGGAAGAGGCCGTTGGAGAGAATTTCGTCCTCTACGAAGGCGCTCACCTTGCCGGGAGGGGCGGCGGGGCCCACGCTGCGGTTGTTGCGCTTGGTGGTGCAGTTGCCGGTGTGCGGGAACCAGTAGAACTCGAAGTGTTCGTTCTCGGCGTGGAGCGCGTCGAACTCGCTCGTGACCTTGTCGAAGGTCATCGGCTCCTCGCGGGCGGTGAGGAAGAAGACGGGCTCCACGGCGAAGGTGATCGCGCTGATCACGCCGAGTGCGCCGATGCCGATCCGGGCCGCCGCGAAGACCTCGGGATTCTCCTTCTCCGAGCAGGTGAGGACCGTACCGTCCGCCGTGACCAGCTCAAGTGCCTTGATCTGTGCGGAGATCGACGCCGAATCGCGGCCCGTGCCGTGCGTCCCGGTGCTGATCGCGCCGGAGACCGTCTGCTCCATGATGTCGCCCATGTTCGTGAGCGACAGTCCTTCGCGGGCGAGCGCCGCGTTCAGGCGCTTGAGCGGAGTGCCCGCTTCCACGGTGACGGTGCCGGCCTCGCGGTCGATCCTGCGGATCCCGGTGAGGAGTTCGGGGCGTATCAGGAGGCCGTCGGTGGCCGCGGCCGCCGTGAAGGAGTGGCCGGTGCCGACCGGCTTCACCCTGAGGCCGTCGTCCTTGGCCTGACGCAGCGCGGCGCTGAGTTCGTCGACCGACGCGGGGGTGACCTCCCTGGCCGGGCGGGCGCTGACGTTGCCCGCCCAGTTACGCCACGCCGCTGTGCTCTTCCCGCTGCTGCCCGCTGCCGTGCTCATGGGTCCCTCCCCGTTGCGGAACCGGCTTCTTCAGCCGGCGATACCCCAGGAACCCGACCGCCACCGCGACGGCCCCGGAGAGACCGGGGACCGCGTACCCGGCGTCCGATCCGGCCGCGTCGATGACCCAGCCGGCCGCGGAGGAGCCGAGCGCGACGCCGACCGCGAGTCCGGTGCTCACCCAGGTCATGCCCTCGGTCAGCTTCGCGCGTGGTACGTGCTGTTCGACGAGGGCCATCGTCGTGATCATGGTCGGCGCTATGGAGAGGCCCGCGATGAACAACGCCACGGCCAGAAACGGAAGGTTCCCGACCAACTGAAGCGGGATCATACTCACGGCCATCGCACAGACACCCAGCAGCCACCTCGGGGCGGGCGCCCCCTTGAAGTGCATGAGTCCGAAGGCGGCCCCGGCCACGCACGAGCCGAGCGCGTACACCGCGAGCACCAGGCTCGCCATCGCCTTGTGGCCCTGGTCCTCGGCGTACGCCACCGTCACCACGTCGATCGACCCGAAGATCGCACCCGTCGCCACGAAGGTCGCGACCAGGACCTGGAGCCCGCCGGAGCGCAACGCCGAGCCCTTGGTGTGGTGTTCACGCCCGTGCGGCACGGGCTCGGTGGCCCGCTGGGACGTCAGCCAGAAGACGCCGACGGCGAGGAAGACCCCGGCGAGCAGCGGCCCCGCCTCGGGGAACCACACGGTGGAGAGCCCGATCGAGATGATCGGCCCGAAGATGAAGCAGATCTCGTCCACCACGGACTCGAAGGAGTACGCGGTGTGCAGCTGCGGGGTGTCCCGGTAGAGGACGGCCCAGCGCGCCCTGATCATCGAGCCCACGCTCGGCACGCAGCCCACCAGGGCGGCGAAGGCGAAGAGCGTCCAGTCCGGGGCCGCGTACTTGGCGCAGAGCAGGAGTCCGGCGACTGCCGCCAGGGAGGCCAGGGTCGCGGGCCGCAGGACCCGGCGCTGGCCGTAGCGGTCGACCAGGCGCGAGATCTGCGGGCCGATCGCGGCGGCGGAGAGCGCGACGGTCGCGGAGAGCGCGCCCGCGAGTCCGTACCGCCCCGTCAGCTGGGACACCATCGTCACGATGCCGATGCCCATCATCGACAGCGGCATCCGGCCGAGGAAGCCTGCGGTGGAGAACCCCTTGGTGCCGGGGGCGGCGAAGATGGCGCGGTAGGGGCTTGGCACGTGGAACTCCGCTGAGGCGCCGGGGCGGCTCCGTGCGGACCACGGGCGGAGCTGCTCCGGTAAGGCGTAAAGATGGCCCATACAGCTTACGGCTCCGACAGGCCCGGCCGCACCGTGATTTTCGGCTGTCAGCGGCGGGTGGCAGGATCGGATGTATGTCCGATGCGCTTGATGCCTCTCCCTATGACGCCCTGCTGCTGCTCTCGTTCGGCGGCCCCGAAGGCCCGGACGACGTCGTCCCGTTCCTGGAGAACGTGACGCGGGGCCGCGGTATCCCCACGGAGCGGCTCAAGGAAGTGGGGCAGCACTACTTCCTCTTCGGCGGGGTCAGCCCGATCAACGACCAGAACCGCGCCCTCCTGGACGCCCTGCGCAAGGACTTCGCGGAGCACGGCCTCGACCTGCCGGTCTACTGGGGCAACCGCAACTGGGCGCCCTACCTGACCGACACCCTGCGCGAGCTCGTCCAGGACGGCCACCGCCGCGTGCTCGTCCTGGCGACCAGCGCGTACGCCTCGTACTCGGGCTGCCGTCAGTACCGCGAGAACCTGGCGGAGTCCCTCGCCGTGCTCGCCTCCGAGGGCCTCGACGTGCCGCGCGTCGACAAGCTGCGGCACTACTTCAACCACCCCGGCTTCGTCCGCCCCATGATCGACGGGGTCCTGAAGTCCCTGGCCGAGCTCCCCGACGACGTACGCGAAGGGGCGCACCTCGCCTTCACGACGCACTCGATCCCGACCGCGGCCGCCGACAGCTCGGGCCGCGCCGAGGACCACGGGGACGGCGGCGCGTACGTCGAGGAGCACCTGGACGTGGCCCGGCTCATCGCCGACGCGGTGCGCGAGGAGACGGGCGTCGAGCACCCCTGGCAGCTCGTCTACCAGTCGCGCAGCGGCGCCCCGCACATCCCGTGGCTGGAGCCGGACATCTGCGATCACTTGGAGGAGCGGCACGTCGCGGGCGCGCCCGCCGTGGTGATGGTCCCGATCGGCTTCGTCTCGGACCACATGGAGGTCCTGTACGACCTCGACACCGAGGCCGAAGCGAAGGCCGCGGAGCTGGGCCTGCCGGTCCGCCGCTCGGCCACCGTCGGCGCTGATCCCCGGTTCGCCGCGGCGGTGCGTGACCTGGTCCTGGAGCGCGCCGCGACGGAGAACGGACGCAAGGTCGCGCCCTGCGCCCTGGGCGCGCTCGGCGCGAGCCACGACCTGTGCCCGGTGGGCTGCTGCCCCTCGCGCGCCCCGAAGCCCGCAGCCGCGGGCGCCGACAGCCCGTACGCGTAACTCACGAAGGCACCAGGAGCACCGTGACCGACCCCGCAGACCAGCAGCTGAAGGCCGAACTCCTCGGCGCCGCCCTGGAGGCCGCGCACCGAGCCGGTGCCTTCCTGCGCGACGGGCGCCCGGACGACCTGGGCGTGGCCGCCACGAAGACCAGCGCGGTCGACGTCGTCACCGAGATGGACATCGCGTCCGAGAAGCTGATCACCGACTTCTTCGCCGAGCGCAGGCCGGACGACGGCGTGCTCGGCGAGGAGGGCGCGAGCTCCGAGGGCAGCAGTGGCGTCCAGTGGGTGATCGACCCGATCGACGGCACCGTCAACTACCTCTACGGACGCCCCGACTGGTCCGTCTCCATCGCGGCCCGCAAGGACGGCGAGACGCTCGTCGGCGTGGTGCACGCCCCGATGCGCGGCGAGACCTACCGCGCGGTCCTCGGAGAGGGCGCCTTCGTCAACGACAGGCCCGCGCACGTCCGCCCCGCGCCCCCGTTCGAACAGGCCCTCGTCGGCACCGGCTTCGGGTACGTCGCCCAGCGCCGCGCCCACCAGGCCGAGGTGGCCCGGCAGCTGATCCCGCTGGTCCGGGACATCCGCCGCGGCGGCTCCGCGGCGATCGACCTGTGCGACGTCGCGCTCGGCCGCCTGGACGCGTACTACGAACGTGGCCTCAACCCGTGGGACTTCGCGGCCGGCGACCTCGTCGCCCGGGAGGCGGGCGCGCTCACCGGCGGACGCCCCGGCCAGGCCCTCTCGGGCGAGCTGACCGTCGCGGCCCCGCCCGGCCTCTTCGAGGATCTGCAGGGCCGCCTGGAGGAGCTCGGCGCCTGGCACGACTGACCGGCCGACCGGCCCTGCCGGACGTCCGCACACAGAAGGGCCCCGGCATCTCGTCCACAGATGCCGGGGCCCTTCGGTTTACGGCTCGCGTAATGGGTCAGGCGTGCAGTGCGCCGACCTCCACACCGTGCTCGGCGGCGAGGCGGTGGAGATCTTCCAGCTCCGCCTGCTCGACCTCGGCAAGGAAGTCGTCGCCCGTCTCACGGGCCTTCGTGAGGTCGGACTCCGTGGCCTTTATGCGCTGCAGCAGTCCTGCGGTAAAAGCGTCCATGGTTGCGCCCCCTCGGCTGGGTCGTGGGTCGATGGCACGGGGGTGTGCCCTCAAGGAAGGGGCGATCACGTCTCAAGCCGCCCGCCCTGCGGAAAGCGGGTTGTGGCGCGCCACATACAAAGCGTGATCGCGGGTGTGAGGTCGTCCTCCCCGGGCTCCCTTCCACGGAAACCTCAACCGTCGGAGAAAATCCCGCATTCCCCTGCCAGGACTCCGCCTTACAGCCGGTTTATGGCCGAAAGGGGCAGGATGGAGGCCACACCCCACGAACAGACCTGCCCGCAGGGGCACAGAGGAAGGACAGCGCCGTGCGCGTACTCGTCGTCGAGGACGAGCAGCTGCTCGCCGATGCGGTGGCCACCGGACTACGCCGGGAGGCCATGGCCGTCGACGTCGTGTACGACGGAGCGGCCGCCCTGGAACGCATCGGGGTCAATGACTACGACGTCGTGGTGCTCGACCGGGACCTCCCGCTCGTGCACGGCGACGACGTCTGCCGCAAGATCGTCGAGCTGGGCATGCCGACCCGCGTCCTGATGCTCACCGCGTCGGGCGACGTCAGCGACCGCGTCGAGGGCCTGGAGATCGGCGCCGACGACTATCTCCCCAAGCCCTTCGCGTTCAGCGAGCTCACGGCACGCGTGCGTGCCCTCGGCCGGCGTACGAGCGTGCCGCTGCCGCCCGTCCTGGAGCGCGCCGGGATCAAGCTCGACCCGAACCGCCGCGAGATCTTCCGCGACGGCAAGGAGATCCAGCTCGCGCCCAAGGAGTTCGCCGTCCTCGAAGTGCTGCTGCGCAGCGAGGGTGCCGTGGTCTCCGCCGAGCAGCTGCTCGAGAAGGCCTGGGACGAGAACACCGACCCGTTCACGAACGTGGTCCGGGTGACCGTCATGACCCTGCGGCGGAAGCTCGGCGAGCCCGCCGTCATCGTGACGGTGCCCGGCTCCGGCTACCGGATCTGATCCCCGGTGGCCGCGACCCCGGCGCCACCAGCAGCGCCTCCGAAACCCACCTGGGACCCCAGGAAGGCCGAAGCGCCCTTCCCGTGGCTGCGTCCCACGATCCGTATACGCCTCACGCTGCTCTACGGCGGCATGTTCCTGATCGCGGGCATCCTGCTGCTCTCGATCATCTATCTGCTTGCCGCGCAGGCCCTGAACGTGGGCAGCGACCTGCCGTTCAAGATCGTCTCCGGCCAGGTGGCCAGCGACACGTGCAACTTCCCGAGCTCGCCGTCGGCCGGTGAGCTCAACAACGCCATGAACGCCTGCGTCAACGAACAGCGCCAGCACGCCCTGGACAACCTCCTGAGCCGCTCGCTGCTCGCCCTCCTCGGGCTCGCGGTGATCGCCTTCGCCTTCGGTTACGCGATGGCGGGCCGCGTCCTGTCGCCGCTGGGCCGCATCACGCGCACCGCGCGCAGGGTGGCGGGCACCGACCTGTCCCGGCGCATCGAACTGGACGGTCCCGACGACGAGTTGAAGGAGCTCTCGGACACCTTCGACGAGATGCTCGACCGCCTGGAGCGGGCCTTCACCGCCCAGCAGCGGTTCGTCGGGAACGCCTCGCACGAACTGCGCACACCGCTCGCGATCAACCGCACGCTGCTCGAGGTGCACCTCTCCGACCCGGGGGCGCCGCCCGAGCTCCATCAGCTCGGCAAGACGCTCCTGGCCACGAACGAACGCAGTGAGCAGCTGGTGGAGGGTCTGCTGCTGCTCGCCCGCAGCGACAACCAGATCGTGGAGCGCAAGCCGGTCGACCTCGCCGAGGTCGCCGACCGCGCCGTCGACCAGGTGTGGTCCGAGGCGGACGCGAAGGGCGTGGAGATCCGGGGGGAGCGGGCCCCGGCCGTCGTCCAGGGCAATGGCGTCCTCCTGGAGCGGATCGCCCTGAACCTCGTCCAGAACGCCGTCAGGTACAACGTGCCGGACGAGGGATGGGTCGAGGTCACCACGGAGGCCCAGCACGGCCAGGCGGTCCTGGTGGTGACGAACACGGGCCCCGTGGTGCCCGCCTACGAGATCGACAACCTCTTCGAGCCGTTCCGGCGGCTGCGGACCGAGCGCACGGGCAGCGACAAGGGCGTCGGACTCGGCCTGTCGATCGCCCGGTCGGTGGCGAGGGCCCACGGGGGCCGTATCATCGCGGAGCCGCGCGAGGGGGGAGGGCTCGTGATGCGAGTCACCCTTCCTCTCTGAGATGCTGCCGCGGACGCGCCGACGTGTTCGCTTTGCGCGGAATTTTCGGGACCTGTTCCTGGAGGTTCCATGTGCGATCGATCACAGGGGCGAATTTTCGGCCATCTACTCTCCGTGATCGTGAAAGTCGTTGGAAAGCCGGGAAAATCCGGGTTTTCAGGGGTCTTGATCACGGGAAGTACACGGGGTGGCGCCTGTGAAGTGCGACATTCGGACCGTGTACGGTCCCGATCGCCATCCAAACCGATCACCTCTTCAGGGGTGCGGTTGGGTGTCGATTGAGTAACAGACCTTGATGTGAGGCAAAATCTCCGCCTCAGGTCGGGCACAAGTCCGGCCTCTCACGCGTTACGAGCGCTGAGACACCGCAGACACCCAGAGGGGGAGAGCGACATGGCAACGGACTACGACACCCCACGTAAGACCGACGATGACGTCAACGAGGACAGCATCGAGGAACTCAAGGCACGTCGGAACGACAAGTCGACGTCGGCCGTAGACGTCGACGAGTTCGAGGCCGCAGAGGGCCTTGAGCTGCCCGGCGCGGACCTTTCGAACGAGGAGCTCGCCGTTCGGGTGCTCCCGAAGCAGCAGGACGAGTTCACCTGCATGAGCTGCTTCCTGGTGCACCACCGCAGCCAGCTGGCCAGGGAGAAGAACGGCCAGCCGATCTGCCGCGACTGCGACTAGGGCAGGGTCGGCCGTGACAGGCTCGACCCCGCCAAGGAAGCGCCGCTTCCGCAAGCGCGGAGCGGACCAACCGAACGCTGCCGACGGCGGCGTACGTGACGACGAGCGGGGCTCTTCCCCCACAGGAACAGCCTCGCTCGGACCGGCGAACGCACCAGCGGTGGCACACGACGAGACGGCGGCCGACAAGGCGTCCAGGGCCAATGGGTCCAAGGGCCGCGTTGCCGCCGTCACGGACGGAGTCATGGCGGGCGTGCGCATGAGCGGACGCGGCGCCAAGGCCGGCATCGGCTATCTCGCCGACCGGATCATCGAGAACGCCCCGCGGGTCCCGGTCCGCGACCTGGGCACCCTCCGCAAGCAGTTCCCGGGCCTCGACCCGGAGCAGCTCGCGGACAAACTCATCTCCGGCGCGGCCAACGGAACCTCGACGGTCGGGGCCGGAGTCGGCGCCGCGGCGATGATGCCCGTGCCGCCCGCGATGCCCGCGGAGATGGCCGCCGAGATCACCGGCGTAGCGGCCATCGAGCTCAAGCTGATCGCCGAACTCCACGAGGTCTACGGCCTGCGTCCGCCGGGCAACCTCAAGGAGCGCAGCACCGCCTACCTCACCGCGTGGACCGAGGAGCGGGGCATCGACGTGGTGAAGCCCGCGTCGATCAACGCCGCGCTCGGCGGCCAGATGAAGCGCGAGCTGCGCCAGCAGATCATGAAGCGCATGGTGCGGAACCTCCCGAACCTGATGCCCTTCATGGTGGGCGCCGCAGTGGGGGCGGTCATGAACCGCCGGGACACCAAGAAGCTCGCTGAGCGGGTCCGTGCGGACCTGCGGAGGGCGCAGGTGCCCTGGGACGCCCTGCCCGAGCTGCCGCCCCTTGAGCAGCCCGTGAGGCCTCTGGACCCGCTGCACCCCGGTCGCCTGCGCAAGGAGCTGGGGCGCTGACGCGGCAGACCCCGCAGCACGTCCCCGAGAAGCCTAAGAAGTCCGCACCGCCGTCAGCGCTGCCGCGAGCGCCTCGGGGTTCCGCGTCGACACGTACACGTACGGAGTCGGGTCCTGCGGGTCCGTGATCTCCACGCGCAGTGCCGTGGGGATGTAGGCGCGCAGCAGCATGAAGGCGCGCGGGTCGGCCTTCGGGCCGCGCCAGGCGCGCGCCTCCTCCGCGTCGAGCACCACCGGCTCGCCCAGGGCGGAGACCGGGATCTTCGCGTCACCCACGACGAGCGAGCCCGCCACCACGCGGATCCGGGGGGAGCCGTACGAACTGGTGACGACCGCGGCGACCGCCGTACCGGCGACCAGGCCGCCGAGCAGCGGCAGGGTCCCGAAGGGGAGCATGATCAGTGCCGTCGCGACGCCGACCAGGAGCGAGACAAGCCACCAGGAACGGGGCGCCGTCAGGCGTTCTTCGTAAGGCTGCATGCAGCCAAGCTTGGCACGATGAGCTGAGTCACTGGACTCGCGGGTAAGGTCTGCGGCTGTGAGTGGTACTTCTGCAGCTCTGACGCCCCCGGCCGACGCCATAGCGCCCGTCCGCCACCCCGACGCGCCCGCCCCCGGGGAGCTCATCGGAGCCCATTACGAGCACTGTTTCGGCTGTGGCGAAGGCCAGGCCCACGGGCTGCACCTCGCGGCGTACGCCGGTGAAGGCGTGGCCGTCACCGCCGAGTTCACCGTCCGCGAGGCCCACCAGGGCGCTCCCGGCCTCGCCCACGGCGGGGTGCTCGCCACGGCGCTCGACGAGACGCTCGGCTCGCTGAACTGGCTGCTGCGGGTGATCGCCGTGACCGGACGGCTCGAGACCGACTTCGCGCTGCCCGTGCCGCTCGGCACCGTGCTCTTCCTCGAGGCCGAGGTGACCGCCGTCGCGGGACGGAAGATCTACTCCCGGGCCACCGGGCGGATCGGCGGCCCCGAGGGGCCCGTCGCCGTCCGTGCCAAGGCCCTCTTCATCGAGGTCAAGGTCGACCACTTCGTCGAGAACGGCCGCCCGGAGGAGATCCGGGCCGCCATGGACGACCCGGACCAGCTCCGCCGCGCACGCGCTTTCGAGGTGAACCCGTGACCCCCGCACCCCGCCCGGAGCTCGACGTCCTGATCCGTCGCGTCGACTCCGAAGTACCGCTGCCGTCGTACGCGCAGCCCGGCGACGCCGGAGCGGATCTGCGGACCACCGAAGCGCACGAACTCGCCCCGGGCGAGCGGGTGGTGCTGCCCACCGGTGTGTCTATCGCGCTGCCCGAGGGGTACGCGGCCTTCGTGCACCCTCGTTCCGGTCTCGCCGCCCGCTGCGGTGTCGCCCTGGTGAATGCCCCAGGGACGGTGGATGCCGGGTACCGTGGAGAGATCAAGGTGATCGTGGTGAATCTCGACCCGCGCGAACGCGTGCGGTTCGAGCGCTTCGACCGGATTGCCCAACTGGTCGTCCAGCAGGTCGAGAAGGTGCGCTTCCGGGAGGTGGCGGAGCTTCCCGACTCGGCGCGGGCCGAGGGGGGCTTCGGGTCCACCGGCGGCCATGCCGCCGTGGGCACAGGCCCGGGTGAACAAACGGGTGGGAATCGATACGCATCGGTCGTATCTGACCGGGAAGGACAGTGACGTGTTCGGACGTCGCAAGAAGGACAGTGCCGCCGAGGACGCGGCGGGCGAGGCCGAGCAGGTCGTCGGGGACCCTGACGGTGCTGACAGCGATGACACCGCCGCGGCGTCGTCGCGCGTGAGGCTCGAGCCCGAGCCCCGCCCCGACGGTCCCTGGGACGTCTCGGAGGTCCGGGAGCCCGGCGAGGGCCGCGTGGACCTGGGCGGACTCTTCGTACCGGGTGTCGAGGGCATGGAGCTGCGGGTGGAGGTCGCGGGTGACGCGATCGTCGCCGCGACCGTCGTGCTCCAGGACAGCGCCATCCAGCTCCAGGGCTTCGCCGCCCCCAAGAAGCAGGGCATCTGGGGCGAGGTCCGCGAGGAGATCGCCTCCGGCATCACCCAGCAGGGCGGTGTCATCGACGAGGTCGAGGGCCCCCTCGGCTGGGAGCTGCGCGCGCAGGTGCCGGTGCAGCTGCCGGACGGCACGGGTGGCGTGCAGGTCGTGCGCTTCATCGGTGTCGACGGTCCGCGGTGGTTCCTGCGCGGGGTCATCTCCGGCCAGGGCGCGGTGCAGCCGCAGGCCGCGGGTCTGCTCGAGCAGATCTTCCGGGACACCGTCATCGTGCGCGGCGAGGGCCCGATGGCCCCCCGCGACCCGATCGTCCTGAAGCTGCCCGACGACGCCCAGATGGTCGCCGAGGGCGCTGTCCAGCAGGAGCAGCAGGAGGGCTCGCGCTTCTCCGGCGGCATGGGCCAGCTCCAGCGGGGCCCTGAGATCACCGAGGTGCGCTAGCGCTCCGCTGGAAGTGCGGTGACGAACCCTCGGGTCGGTGGGGGCTGGTCGCGCAGTTCTCCGCGCCCCTTACGGGGCGCTGATGCCTCACGAGTTGCAGGCCGATGGGCCGTACTCCCTGACGGGAGTGCGGCCCATCGGCGTTTTCGCAGGTGGGAGCCGGTTGATGGCAGGTGGGCGCAGGCAGCCGTAAGAGAGTCGTCAACGGGGCGCCAAGGGACGTAAGGGAGGCGTCAACGGCGGTCGATTTCGGCCACGGAGGGGGTTTGCTCAAGACGTCAGATCACTCGCATCTCATCTAGGAGCACACGATGGCCGACGTGGCCTTCGTCGTCACCACGATCGCGGTATTCGCGCTGGTGGCGTTCATCGCCAAGGGGGTGGCGAAGCTGTGACTGCCGAGAACATCGTCGGTCTCGTCGTGGCCGTCGCCCTGCTGGGCTATCTCGTCCTCGCTCTCGTGTTCCCGGAGAGGTTCTGAGTACGGATATGAGCCCTGTTCTTGCCGGTGTGCTCCAGTTCCTGGCGCTGATCGTGGCGCTGGCCCTGGCATACCGTCCGCTCGGTGACCACATGGCCAAGGTCTACTCCTCCGAGAAGCATCTGCGCGTGGAGAAGTGGATCTACAAGGGCATAGGCGCCAACCCGAACGCCGAGATGCGCTGGCCCGCCTATCTGCGCGGGGTGCTCGCCTTCTCCGCCGTGAGCGTGCTGTTCCTGTATCTGCTGCAGCGGCTCCAGGGTTCGCTGCCCGGGTCGCTCGGCTTCAAGGCCATCGATCCGGACCAGGCGTTCAACACCGCCGCGTCGTTCGTGGCGAACACCAACTGGCAGTCGTACTACGGCGAACAGGCCATGGGCCACGTCGTGCAGACCGGCGGCCTCGCGGTCCAGAACTTCCTCTCCGCGGCCGTGGGCATCGCCGTCGCGGTGGCCCTGGTGCGGGGCTTCGCCCGCTCGCGCACGGGTGAGCTGGGGAACTTCTGGTCCGACCTGGTGCGCGGCACGGTCCGCATCCTGATCCCGATCTCGGTGATCGGCGCGCTCGTCCTTGTCGCCTGTGGCGCGATCCAGAACTTCTCCGGCATCCACGAGGTCGGCCAGTTCATGGGCGGCAAGCAGGAATGGAACGGCGGTGCGGTGGCCTCGCAGGAGGTCATCAAGGAGCTGGGCACCAACGGAGGCGGCTACTTCAACGCCAACTCCGCCCACCCCTTCGAGAATCCGAACGGCCTCTCCAACCTCTTCGAGGTCTTCCTGATCCTGGTGATCCCCTTCGCCCTGACCCGCACGTTCGGCCGCATGGTCGGCAGCGCGCGGCAGGGGTACGCGATCCTCGCCACGATGGTGACCATCTGGGTCGGGTTCACCGCGCTGATGATGTGGACGGAGTTCCACCACGGCGGTCCCGCGTTCGATGTCGCGGGCGGCGCGATGGAGGGCAAGGAGACGCGGTTCGGGATCGGCGGTTCGGCGATCTTCTCGGTCGCCACGACCCTGACCTCGACGGGTGCGGTCAACTCCTTCCACTCCTCCAACACCGGTTTCGGCGGCGGACTCAACCTGCTGGGCATGCAGTTGGGGGAGATCGCGCCGGGCGGCACCGGGTCCGGTCTCTACGGCATGCTGATCATGGCCATCATCGCGGTGTTCATCGCCGGTCTGATGGTGGGCCGTACGCCGGAGTACCTGGGCAAGAAGATCGGCACCCGCGAGATCAAGCTGGCGGCCTGCTACATCCTCATCACCCCCGCCCTGGTCCTCGGATTCACCGCCGTGTCGATGGCGCTGCCCACGCCCAAGGACTCGATGCTCAACTCCGGGGCGCACGGCTTCTCCGAGATCCTCTACGCCTACACCTCGGGCGCCAACAACAACGGTTCGGCGTTCGCGGGGCTGAGCGCGGACACGAACTGGTTCAACACCACGATCGGCCTCGCGATGCTGCTCGGCCGGTTCCTGCCGATGGTGTTCGTCCTCGCGCTCGCGGGTTCGCTCGCCGAGCAGAAGCCGATCCCGGCGACCGCGGGCACCCTGCGCACCGAGAAGCCGCTGTTCACCGGGTTGCTGGTCGGCACCATCATGATCATCACCGGTCTGACCTACTTCCCCGCGCTGGCCCTCGGGCCGCTGGCCGAGGGGCTTGCGTCATGACCACCGACATAGAGAAGCCAGAGGAGCCAGGCTCCATGTCCACCGCCACTCCCACCCGTGCGCCGCACCAGGACGTGCCCGGCGGGCACAAGGAAGCCAAGGGCGCCAAGGGCGCCAAGGACGACAGCCGTGTCGGCGGGGGTCTGTTCGACCCCAAGCAGCTCCTGAAGTCCTTCCCGGACGCCGTGCGGAAGCTCGATCCGCGGGTGATGATCAAGTCGCCCGTCATGTTCGTGGTGCTCGTCGGCTCGGTGATCACCACGGTCCTCGCGGTCAAGGACCCGGGGGACTGGTTCGGCTGGGCGATCGCCGCCTGGCTGTGGCTCACCACGGTCTTCGCCAACCTGGCGGAGGCGGTGGCCGAGGGCCGCGGCAAGGCGCAGGCGGACACCCTGCGCAAGGCCAAGACCGACACCGTCGCGCGCCGTCTGAACGGCACGGCCGAGGAGCAGGTGCCCGGCACCGAGCTGCGCATCGGCGACCTGGTCGTCTGTGAGGCGGGCGACGTGATCCCCGGCGACGGCGACGTCGTCGAGGGCGTCGCGAGCGTCGACGAGTCGGCGATCACCGGTGAATCGGCCCCGGTCATCCGGGAGTCGGGCGGTGACAGGTCCGCCGTCACCGGCGGCACGAAGGTCCTCTCCGACCGGATCGTCATCAAGATCACGACGAAGCCCGGCGAGACGTTCATCGACCGCATGATCAACCTGGTCGAGGGCGCCGCACGGCAGAAGACGCCCAACGAGATCGCGCTCAACATCCTTCTCGCGTCCCTCACCATCGTCTTCCTGCTCGCGGTCGTCACGCTCCAGCCGTTCGCCGTGTACGCAGGTGCCGAGCAGTCCATGATCGTGCTGGCCGCGCTCCTGGTCTGCCTGATCCCGACGACCATCGGCGCGCTCCTCTCCGCGATCGGCATCGCGGGCATGGACCGCCTGGTCCAGCGCAACGTCCTTGCCATGTCCGGGCGGGCGGTCGAGGCCGCCGGTGACGTCTCGACGCTGCTGCTCGACAAGACGGGCACCATCACGCTCGGCAACCGGCAGGCCGCCGAGTTCGTGCCGGTGCGCGGGACGACCGAAGCCGAACTCGCGGACGCCGCCCAGCTCTCTTCGCTGGCCGACGAGACGCCGGAGGGGCGCTCCATCGTCGTACTGGCGAAGGAGACGTACGGGCTTCGCGAGCGTCACCAGGGTGAGCTGGAGGGGGCCGAGTGGGTCGCCTTCACCGCGCAGACGCGGATGTCGGGCGTCGACCTCGTCGAGGGCGGGACCGGGCGCGAGGTCCGCAGGGTCCGCAAGGGCGCGACCGGTTCGGTCGCCGCCTGGGTCACCGAGAACGGCGGCACCGTCTCCGACGGCACCCAGGCCCTGACCGACACCATCTCGCAGGCCGGTGGCACACCGCTCCTGGTCGCGGCCAAGGACGAGAAGGGTGCGCGCGTACTCGGCGTCATCCACCTGAAGGACGTCGTCAAGGAGGGCATGCGCGAGCGGTTCGACGAGCTGCGGCGCATGGGCATCAAGACGGTCATGATCACGGGTGACAACCCGCTGACCGCCAAGGCGATCGCGGACGAGGCGGGCGTGGACGACTTCCTCGCCGAGGCCACGCCCGAGGACAAGATGGCGCTGATCAAGCGCGAGCAGGCCGGCGGCAAGCTCGTCGCGATGACCGGTGACGGCACGAACGACGCGCCCGCGCTTGCCCAGGCGGACGTGGGCGTGGCCATGAACACCGGGACCTCGGCCGCCAAGGAGGCCGGGAACATGGTGGACCTGGACTCCAACCCCACCAAGCTCATCGAGATCGTCGAGATCGGCAAGCAACTCCTGATCACCCGGGGCGCGTTGACGACCTTCTCGATCGCCAACGACGTCGCGAAGTACTTCGCGATCATCCCCGCCATGTTCGCCGTGGTGTACCCCGGCCTCGACAAGCTCAACATCATGAACCTGTCGTCCCCGGAGTCGGCCATTCTGTCGGCCGTCATCTTCAACGCGCTGATCATCATCGCCCTGGTGCCGCTGGCCCTGAAGGGCGTGCGGTACCGGCCGATGAGCGCGGACAGGATGCTGCGGCGCAACCTCGGCATCTACGGACTCGGCGGTCTCGTCGCGCCGTTCATCGGCATCAAGATCATCGACCTTCTCATCTCCCTCATCCCCGGGCTGTAGTTCCTCGAAAGCGTGCTGATCTCCATGAACACATCGGTGGGCAACACCGGCCGGCTGCTGTGGGCCGGGCTGCGGGCCCTGATCGTCCTGACCGTGATCTGCGGCGTCATCTACCCGCTCGCGGTGACCGGCGTCGCCCAGGCGCTCTTCAACAACAAGGCCAACGGCTCCGAGATCAAGAGCGAGGGCAAGGTCGCCGGCTCCGAACTCATCGGGCAGCGGTACGACCTGCCGCTGAAGAAGGGCCAGGAGACCGCCGCGCCCGACCTGAAGTGGTTCCAGCCCAGGCCGTCCAACGGCCTCGGCTCCAACCAGGACGCGGGGGTGAACACCCAGTACGACCTCATCCTGTCCGGTGCCACGAACCTGGCCGGTGACAACAAGGACCTGATCGCGAACGTCAGGGCCGCCAAGGCCGCCGTGGTCAAGGACAACTCCACGGCCGGTTTCAAGGTCAGGCCCTCGGACGTGCCGGCCGAGGCCGTCACCTCTTCCGGCTCGGGTCTGGACCCGCACATCTCCCCGGAGTACGCGGACCTCCAGGTGCACCGCATCGCGGACAAGAACCACTTGGGCGTCGCGCAGGTCCAGAAGCTGGTCGAGGCGCACACCGACGGGCGGATCCTCGGATTCGTGGGCGAGCCCCGCGTCAACGTCCTCCAGCTCAACATCGCGCTGAAGGAGCTCGTCGCCGACAAGGGCTGACACCCTCGTCGTCTGCGAGGGCTGACGCTCCATCAATTCCCTTGTGGCCCGCGGTGATCCGGTCCGGCCGACCGGAGCATTGCGGGTCACAATCGCGTACGTCCATACTGTGCCGGTCACGCGGGGGGAGACCGGTGCGGTGAGCGGACGGCGCGTGCCCGCCGTGGTGCGGAGCGGCCGGCATCACGGGATGGTGCTGGGGGCCGCCGGGCTCGCCGTCCTGCTGGCGGCCACGGTGCTCGCCGCTCTGGCCGCACTGACCGAGAAGGCCGTCGAGGGCGGGGTGCGGCAGCGGCTCGCCGCGGACCGGGAAGCCGTCGTCGAGGTGGCCGGGCGCTACGGCGCCGACAGCGTACGGCGGTTGGACCCGGACGTACGGGCGGCGGTCGACCGTACCTATGGCGACGTGCCGCACCGCACGCGCCTCGCGCTGCGGGCGCCCGCGGCGCGCAACGACGAGCTCGCCGTGACCGAGGCCGGGGGCCGTCGCCGCGAGGACGCCACCGTGTCCGTGGTCGCGCTCGAAGGGGCCCGGTCCCACGCCGATCTGGTGGCGGGCCGGTGGCCGCGGGGCGGCTTTGGCGGCGCGACGGAGACCGTGCTGACCAGGGCGTTCGCCGCCGAGCTCGCGGTGCGGACCGGTGACGACGTCGTCGTGCGCGGCGCCGGTGAGCGCCTGGTGCGGATGCGGGTCGTCGGGCTCTACTCGACCGAGGGACGCGAGCCCGCGGTCTGGGCGGGCCTGAGCAGTACGTTCGGGACGGCCGACTCCATCGCGCTCGTGCCGCGCGGCGGGTTCACGGCGCGGCCGGGGCTCACGAAGGACGCGGGTGCTCTGTGGCTCGGCGTGCCCGATGCGCGGGGCCTTGGGCTCGGCGACATCGGGCCGCTGGCGGAGCGGGCCAGGAGGTTCGGCGGCAGTGATGCCTCGCTCTCGGTGCTGCGGGGCAAGGGGGCCGCGGACGACCTGACCGTCTCGGCGGGGCTGCGCAGGGCCCTGGAGCGGCTCACCACGCCCATTGCCGTGGCCCGCGCCGGGCTCTACGTCCCCGCCACGCTGCTCGCCGCCCTCGCGGTCGCGGCCCTGGTGCTCACCGGGCGCCAGCTCGCCGAACACCGGCGCCCTGAGCTGGCGTTGCTGGCCGCCCGGGGCGCGGGGACGCGGCGGCTCGTCGTGTCGACCGCGGTGCAGTGGGCGGTGGTCGCGCTCCCGGTGGGGATCGCCGCGCCCTTCCTCGCGGGACCGCTGCTGCGGCTGCTCGAAGGGGCGGGGCTGCTCCACGGCGGGGTGCCGGACGCTTCGGTGATCGGCGCCGCGTGGGTGGCCTCCGGCTTCGCCGTCGTGGTGCACGGGTGCGCGGTGCTGCTGCCCACGGTGCGGCTGGTGCGGGACCGGCGGGCGGTGAGCCGCCTTCGCCTGCGGGTGGGGCGGTTCGCGGGGGCGCAGCGGGTCGGGGCCGATGTGGCGCTGGGGGCGGTGGCGGTCCTGGGGTGGCTGCAACTTCGGCAGTACCGGTCGCCGGTGACCGGGGACGGCGTCGATCCGGTGCTCGTGTTCGCGCCCGTGGTGATGACCGCGGCGGCCGCGCTGCTCGTGCTGCGCCTGCTGCCCTTCCTGACGCGGGCCATCGACCCGCTCGCCCGGCGGGGCAGGGGCCTCGTGCTGCCGCTCGGCGGCTGGCAGATCGGGCGGCGCGCGGCGCGCCACGCCGGGCCCGCCCTGGTGGTGACCCTCGCGCTGGCCGTCGCGGCGCTGAGCAGCACCGCCCTCGCCATTCTCGATCGCGGCGACCGTGACCAGGCCGCGTTCCAGGTGGGCGCCGACCTGCGGATCGAACCGGGGGAGAGTGTGCCGTCCGGGGAGCGGCGGGCCGCGTACAGCGCGCTGCCGGGGGTCGATGCGGTCACGCCCGTGGTGACCACGGAGGGATACATCGGGCAGGACGCGGTGGCCGTCACCGGAGTCAACACCGGGCGTGGACCGGTGCCTTCGCTGCGGGCGGATCTGGCGTCGCGGCCCATGCGGGAGCTTGTCGCGCCGCTGGGGAAGGGGGTTCCGGCGCATGGGCTTGCGGTTGCTGGTGGGCGGTCAGGTGGTGCTGGGGCAGGGGGCGCTGGGGCAGGGGGTGAACTCCCGCTTCGGGTGCGGCTGTCCGCGGATGGGCCCGGTCGTCCGGTGCCGGTCCGGCTGACGGTCTTCTTCGAGGACGACGACGGCCTCGTCCACTCAAGTGCCGTTCTTCTTAAAGAAGGTGGCTCTCGGGGAGGAAGCGGTTCTCGGGTGGTGCCCCTGAAGGTGCCGGTGCGCGGCGGTGACGTACGGATCCTGCAGATCGACCTGAGCATGGTGGGCGAGACGGTGCGGCGCACCTACCGGCTCCGCGTCGACCGGGTGCCGGGGCTCACCCGGGAGGCCGACTGGCGCGACCTGCGCGAGGACGCGCCTGACCGGTACGGGGCGGGCTGCCCCGGGGCCGAGCCGCCGCGCGGGGTGGTGGGGGAGGCGCCTGGGCCCGTGCTGTGCGGGGACCGGCCGGGGAGTGGCGTACTGCTCGACGCGGTGCTGCGGGGGCCTGACACGCGGCTCAAGTACCCGACGTGGAGCGTCCGCCTCGGTACGGACAGCGCGGACAGGGCGAAGGGGGGCCCGCGCCCTGCGGCGCCGGCTCTCGCCGACCGCGCGCTGCTGGACTCCGGGGCGGTGCGGGTCGGGGACGTCGTGACACTGCGGCGCAGCACGGGGGGCAGTGCCCGGCTGAAGATCGTCGGGCGGATCGCGGCGGTGCCGGGCATGGCGCGCGACCGGCCCCGGTTGCTCGCCGACTCGCGGGCGATGGCTGCCCAGTTGGCCCTGAGCGGGGCGCTGCCGGGGCCGGATGGCGTGTGGTGGGCGGGGACGGCGGGGGGAGACGCGACCGCAGCGTGGGAGGCGGTGCGGGACAGGCCGCGGCTCGGCACCGCCGTGGACGTGCCGCACGCGCGCGTGGCGCTCGGCGAGGATCCGCTGCGGCGCGGGGCACGAGGCGGCCTCTGGCTCTGCCTCGCACTCGCACCGGCGTTCGCGGTCATCGCCTTCACGCTGCATACGGTGCTTTCGGCGCGGGCGAGGGAGCGGGAGTTCGCGCTGCTGAGGGCGCTGGGGGTGCGGAGGGGGCAGCTCGCCGCGTACTTGTGGACGGAACAGCTGGCGCTCGCGGGGGCGGCGGCGCTCCTGGGCACGGGGCTCGGGGCGGGGCTCGCTGCGGTGATCATGCCGGTGGTGACGGTGGACGCGGAGGGGGACCCGGTCTTTCCCGGGCTGCTCACGGAGGTGCCGTGGGGGTGGGTGTGGGCGGTGGCGGGTGGGGTGACCTTGGTGATCTGCGGGGTGGTGAGTGGGGTGGCGCGGGTTGTGGGGCGGGTGGATCTGGGGCGGGTGCTGCGGGCGGGGGAGGACGGGTGAGGGGCCCTGCGGGGCTGGAGCGGTGGGGCTTTGGTGCGGCCCCGTACCCAGCAGTGAGGGCGGGGGAGGTTGTTCGTGAAGCAGGGGCGGATTTGAGGGGAGGGGGCTTGTGAGGCGTGGGGAGTTGGGGCTGCTGGGGGCGCTTGCCGGATTGGTGTTTGTGCTCTGCGGGCTCGCCGTGGGTGGGCCCGGAGTGCTCGAGCGGGCTGCCGGGGGTGCCCTGGGGTCGCGGCTTGAGCAGGTGCAGAGGGATGTCCCTGGAGTGACCCATCGGGTGCGGTTCGGGCCTGCGGTGGAGAGAGGCGGGGGCGGCGGCTCGCTGGGCGGCGAGCTGCGGCGGTTGTCCACCGTGGTCGAGAACGCCGCTCCCACCGCCCTGCGCGGCGACCTCCCGCGCGACTCCACCCGGATCGCCCTGCCCAACGTACGGACCGGCGACGGCACCACGCTGTCGCTGGTGTACGCATCCGACGCCCCGCCCCGGACCGCGTACGCCGCCGGGCGGCCCCCCGCCGCGCGGGGACGCGTCGTGGAGATCGCCGTCTCCACCCGGACCCGTGACGCGCTGAAACTGCGGCTCGGGCAGGAACTCCGGCTCGGGCCCGGCGCGTTGGAGAGCGTGGACGCACCGGCACGGGTGGTCGGGTTCTACGCCGCCGACGGCGAGCGGCGGCTCTGGCGTGAGCAGCCCCTGCTCGCCCGCACGGCACGCGATCCCCGTAGTGGCGCGGCGCACGCCGGTGCTCTACTCGCGCCGCGCGGCGTCGAAGTGCTGCAGCAGCAGTCGGGCGCCGATCTCACCGTGATCTGGGGCCTGCGGCTCGACCTCGGCGGTGACGCGGCCCGCTTCGTCGGTGATCAGGGGCAGCGCGACTTCGAGCGCCTCATGCTCCGTTACCCGGAGTCCGTTCGGGGCGTCACGTGTGGCGGAGGGGCTGGTGGCTTCGGGGGCGGCATGTACTGCTCCCTCGGCTCGCATCCCGCCACGGAGTCGGAGACCGCCACCGAACTGCCAAACGCCCTGCGCGACTTCCAGCGGCAGTGGCGGCAGGGCAGTGTCGTGATCTCCTTCGCGCTCGCCTCGGTGACGGCGGTCGGCCTCGCCGCTGTGGTGGTCGCCGCCCTGCTGTCCGTACGCCGCGGGCTCGACGTTCATCGGCTGCAACGCGCGCGTGGGGCATCGGCCCTGGGGATCGCCCTGGGGCGTGCCGTGCGGACCGCGCCCGCCGTGGCGCTGGGGTTCGGCGGCGGCTGCGCGGTCGCATCGGCGCTTCCGGGCGCCTCGTCCGCGTACGGGCGAGGGCTGCTCGTGGCCGTGGGCGCGTGGCTGGTGCTGCCCCTGCTGACCTGGTGGGCCGTGCGGGACCGGGCGCTTCTGCGGGACAAGACGGCGGGCGGCGGGCGCCGAGTCGTCGCCGAGGCGGGCGTGGTGGCCGTCGCTCTGGCCGGTGTCCTCGCGCTGCGGGCCCGGGGGACGGCGGGCGGCTCGGGAGGCGATCCGCTGCTCGCGGCCGTGCCCGTGCTGCTCGGGCTCGCCACGGTCGTGGTGCTCGTGCGCCTCTACCCCTTGCCGGTACGCCTCCTCGCACGCTGGGCCGCCCGTGGCCGCGGAGCCGTGGCCCTCATCGCGCTCTCCCGCGCCGCCAAGGAGGCCCCCGCCCGCGCGCTCGCGCTGCTCGTCCTGGTGGTGACGCTGGCGGGTGCCGTGTTCGGCGGCCTGGTCTCCGGGACGCTGGCGGAAGGGCGGCGGGATGCCGCCGCCTGGCGGGTGGGCGCCGATGCCTCCTTCCTGGGAGCGGGGCGTGACCCCGACGCCGCCGGGCGCCTGGCACGCGCGCGTGGGGTGCGGGAGACCGTGGCGGTGCGGCAGCTGCGGGTCGATCCGGTGAGCGCCACGGACGGCGGGCGGTACGGCATCGCGAGCCTGGTGGGCGTCGACGGCGCGAAGTTGCTTTCCGTGGAAGGGAGTTCGGCCGCCGCTCGCGCCCTGCGGGACGCCGGACTCGGCGAGGGCACGGCACGTGGCCGTGACATCCGCGTGCTCGCCGACGCCGCCGACGCGGGGGACGTGCTGACCATCACCGTGCACGGCAAGGAGCGGCGCCTGCGCGTCGTGGGCGCCCTGCCCGAAGCGGTGCGGCGCGATCCCGCACTCGGCCCCGTGGGCGCCGCCACCGAGGCCAGGGAGCACCTCCTGCTCGCCGACAACCGGGACCTCAAGGCCTTCGGCGCGAGTGAGTTCGAGGCGTCCGCCCTGCTTCTCTACGGCCCCCATCTGGACGTCAGGGAGCTGCGTTCCGTCGTCCCGCGCACCGCACCCGGCGCCGTCACCGGAGAGCTGCGCATCCGTGCCGAGGAGCAGGCCGAGGCCGACGAGGACGGTCTGACCGCCGCCCTGACCGCCGCGCACACCGCCTGCACCGCCCTGGCCGTGCTCCTCGCGCTGATCGCCCTCGTGCTCGAACTCCTGCTGTCCGCCCCCGCACGCGGCACCACCGCCGCCCGCCTGCGCACCCTGGGGCTCGGCGGCCGGGCCACCGCCGGGCTGCATCTGCTCCAGCTGCTGCCCCTGGTGCTCGCGGCCGTGGCCGGCGGCGTGGCGCTCGGTCTGACGCTGCCCGGACTGCTCGGACCCGCCCTGGACCTGCGGGAGTTCACTGGCGGACCCACAGCGCCCGCCCTGTGCACCGACGCGATGTTCACCGCGGCGCTGTCCGCGGGAACCCTCGCCCTGGTGGCCGCGGCGGTGGGCCTGGAGACGTGGCTGGGGCGACGGCGTGGCCTTGGAGCCGTACTGCGACTGGGGAGGAACGATGACTGAGCTCGCCGATCTGGAGGCCCGCGCGAACGCCGCGCGCCGCCGCACGGGGGAGGAGGGCCTTGTCGTCTGCGACAACCTCGTACGCGTCTATCGCACCGACAAGGTGGAGGTGCAGGCCCTCCAGGGGCTCGACCTGGTGGTCGGCGAAGGGGAGTGCGTGGCGCTCGTGGGCGCGTCCGGGTCCGGCAAGTCCACCCTCCTGTCGATCCTGTCGGGGCTCGATCTGCCGACCGCGGGACGGGCGAAGGTCGCCGGGCACGACCTGCTCTCCATGGGGCGCCGTGAGCGCCTCGACTACCGCAGGAACACTGTCGGGTTCGTGTGGCAGCAGACCGGACGCAATCTGCTGCCGTACCTCACCGCCCTGGAGAACGTCGCGCTGCCGATGAAGTACGCGCGCGTGCCCCGTCGCGAGCGCGCGGCGCGGGCCGCCGAACTGCTCGGCGTGCTCGGTGTCGCGTACTGCCGCGACCGGCGGCCCGCAGAGCTGTCCGGCGGTGAACAGCAGCGCATCGCCGTGGCGGTCGCCTCCGCCAACGCCCCGCGGGTGCTGCTCGCCGACGAGCCCACCGGGGAGCTGGACACGGCCAGTGGCGAGGAGGTGTTCGCGGCGCTTCGCCGTGCCGATGAGGAGTTCGGCGCGACCGTCCTGGTCGTCACGCACGATCCGCTCGTCTCCGGTCAGGTCCGCCGCACGGTGCGCATCCGGGACGGGCGTACGTCCACGGAGACGCTGCGCGAACAGGGCGGTGCGGGAGAGGAGTTCACGGTTCTGGACCGGGCCGGTCGGTTGCAGCTGCCGCGCGACTACGTGGAGCGCTATGGGCTGCGCGGACGCGTGCGGCTCACGGAGGAGCCGGATCACATCGGTGTCTGGGGCGAGGGGCCGGATTCGTCCCCTGCCGGTCCCTGAGCAGGAGCTCCGCCGTCGTGTGAATTCTCGTGCAGGGAACCTCTGACTTCACGCCTTGACGGAAGCATGGTCCGTACCTATGGTCTCGGGCCAACACGCATGTTCAGAAAGGCACTTGAAGTTCACATACGAGAATGGATGGCCCTTCGCATGGCTGACACCCCCACACCCGTGCGCCACCACCGCAGACCCCGCACGGCAGTCCTCGCGACCCTCGCCACCGTGGTGACCGCCCTGGTCGCCGCCCTCATCGCCTGGCCCGGCGCCGACCGCGCCGACGCGGCACCCAGCACCTTCGCGCACCCCGGAGTCACCGTCTCCCGCGGCCAGCTGGACTTCACCAGGGAGAAGGTCAACGCGGGCGCCCAGCCCTGGAAGGGCGCGTACGACCAGATGATGGGGAGCAAGTACGCCTCCCTGTCCCGCACGCCCAAGCCCCGCGCGGTCGTCGAGTGCGGCTCCTACTCGGACCCCAACTACGGCTGCACCGACGAGCGCGAGGACGCGATAGCCGCGTACACCACGGCGCTCGCCTGGTACTTCACCCGGGATGACCGCTACGCCAAGAAGTCCATCGAGCTGATGGACGCCTGGTCCGGCACCATCAAGGACCACACCAACAGCAACGCCCCGCTGCAGACCGGCTGGGCGGGGTCGTCCTGGCCAAGGGCCGCCGAGATCATCAAGCACACGTACACCGGCAGCTGGGGCAACTCGGGCCGCTTCGCGACGATGCTCCGCAACGTCTACCTGCCCGAGATCATCAACGGCTCCAACTCCAACGGCAACTGGGAGCTGTCGATGATGGAGGCCGCCATCGGCATCTCCGTCTTCATCGAGGACAAGGGGTCCTACGACAAGGCGATGGCGAAGTTCCGCACGCGCACCGCCGCGTACGTCTATCTCGCGTCCGACGGCGATCTGCCCAAGACCGTGCCGAGCCAGAACCTGGACACCCGCGCCAAGATCGTCAAGTACTGGCAGGGGCAGGGCACCTTCACCACCGGGCTCACCCAGGAGACGTGCCGCGACTTCACCCACACCGGATACGGGCTCTCCGCGATCTCCCACGTCGCCGAGACCAGCCGCATCCAGGGCGATGACCTCTACAAGACGGACGTCGGCGAGCGGCTGCGCCAGGGCCTCGGCTTCCAGGCCAAGTACGAGCTGGGCGAGGCGCCGCCGAGCTCGCTGTGCGGCGGCTCGGTCCACCGGGGCCTCGGGCCCGTCACCGAGGTCGGCTACAACGCGCTCCACAACCGCCTCGGCCACGCCATGAGCAACACCCAGAAGCTCACCGAGCAGAAGCGCCCGGCAGGTTCCAACAACCTGTTCGTCGCCTGGGAGACCCTGACCCACGCGGACAATCCCAGCTGATGCGGACCTTGTTGGGCCGGGCGTGCCGTGACCATACTGGCGCCCGGCCCAACAGGGCCGTACGGGGGATTTGAGGGAGGGGCCATGGCACAGAGCGCGGTCGTCGTCGAGGACCTGCACCGGACGTACGGCAGCGGCGCGTCCGCCGTGCACGCCCTGCGCGGCGTCTCCTTCGCCGTGCCGCACGGTGAGCTCGTCGCCCTGAAGGGGCGGTCGGGATCCGGCAAGACCACCCTGCTCAATCTCGTCGGCGGACTCGACACCCCGGACGCCGGGAAGATCACCGTCGAAGGGCTCGAACTCGCGGGCCTCGGCGAGAGCGGTCTCCTGGAGCTGCGCCGCGACCACGTCGGCTTCATCTTCCAGTCCTTCGGACTCATCCCGATCCTCACCGCCGCCGAGAACGTCGGCGTGCCCCTGCGGCTGCGCAAGACCGACCCCCGTGAGCGTGAGGAGCGCGTCGCGCTGCTGCTCGCCCTCGTCGGCCTCGCCGACCATGCCGAGCAGCGGCCCGGCGAGCTCTCCGGAGGCCAGCAGCAGCGGGTGGCGATCGCCCGCGCGCTCGCCAACAAGCCCTCCCTGCTCATCGCGGACGAGCCCACCGGGCAGCTGGACGCCGAGACCGGGCTCGCGGTCATGGAGCTGCTGCGCGCCGTCGTCCGCGGCGAGGGCGTCACCGCCCTGGTCGCCACCCACGACGCGGCGCTGCTCGACCTGGCCGACCGGGTCCTGGAGCTGAGTGACGGCGAGATCGTGGAGCGCTGATCTCCCGCGCTTCCCGCGGCAGGGCGCTGGCCCGCCCCGTCGACCGGCCCCATCAGGGTTGCGTCAAAGAGCGCCCGCCCGCGCACCCTCGTCCGATTTGCGGGAATTGTTGGCCGTAAGGTCGACGCTGCGTACAGAGCAGTTTCGGGAAGACAATGGGGCCATGGCACGCGGCAAGCTTCGGATATACCTCGGTTCGGCACCGGGCGTCGGCAAGACGTACGCGATGCTGTCCGAGGCGCACCGTCGCATCGAGCGCGGCACCGACTGCGTCGTTGCCTTCGTGGAGCACCACAACAGGCCGCGCACCGAGGTGATGCTGCACGGCCTGGAGCAGGTGCCCCGCAAGGACCTGGACTACCGCGGCACCCTGTTCACCGAGATGGACGTCGACGCCGTCCTGGAGCGGGCGCCCGCCGTCGCCCTGGTGGACGAACTGGCGCACACCAATGTCCCCGGCTCCCGCAACGCCAAGCGCTGGCGGGACGTCGAGGAACTCCTCGCCGCCGGCATCGACGTCGTGTCGACCGTGAACATCCAGCACCTGGAGTCCCTGGGCGACGTCGTCGAGTCGATCACCGGCGTGCGCCAGCGCGAGACCCTGCCGGACGAAGTGGTGCGGCGCGCGGACCAGATCGAGCTCGTCGACATGTCGCCCCAGGCGCTGCGCCGCCGCATGGCGCACGGCAACATCTACAAGTCCGACCGGGTGGACGCGGCCCTGTCCAACTACTTCCGGCCGGGCAACCTCACCGCCCTGCGCGAGCTCGCGCTGCTCTGGGTCGCCGACCGGGTCGACGAATACCTCCAGCAGTACCGCGGCGAGCACGACATCCGCTCCACCTGGCAGGCCCGCGAGCGCATCGCCGTCGGCCTCACCGGCGGCCCCGAGGGCCGCACGCTCATCCGCCGCGCGTCCCGGATGGCCGCCAAGGGCTCCGGCAGCGAGATCCTCGCCGTCTACATCGCCCGCAGCGACGGCCTGACCGCGGCGTCCCCCAAGGAACTCGCCGTCCAGCGCACCCTCGTGGAAGACCTGGGCGGCACCTTCCACCACGTCATCGGCGACGACATACCGGCGGCCCTGCTCGACTTCGCCCGCGGCGTCAACGCCACCCAGATCGTCCTCGGCTCCTCGCGCCGCAAGACGTGGCAGTACATCTTCGGACCCGGAGTCGGCGCGACGGTCGCCCGCGACTCGGGCCCCGACCTGGACGTCCACATCGTCACGCACGACGAGGTCGCCAAGGGCCGCGGGCTGCCCGTGGCGCGCGGGGCACGGCTCGGGCGGTCCCGGAGCATCTGGGGCTGGCTGGTGGGCGTCGGCGGCCCGGCGCTCCTGACGCTGCTCCTGACCCACGTCGACGCGGACCTGGGCCTCGCCAACGACATGCTCCTGTTCCTGACGCTCACCGTCGCCGCCGCACTGCTCGGCGGTCTCCTTCCTGCCCTGGCGTCGGCGGCCTTCGGCTCGCTGCTCCTGAACTACTACTTCACGCCACCGCAGCACCTGTGGACGATCTCCGACTCCAAGAACATCGTCGCGATCATCGTCTTCGTGGGCGTCGCGATCTCCGTCGCCTCCGTGGTGGACCTCGCCGCCCGCCGCACCCACCAGGCCGCCCGGCTGCGCGCGGAGTCGGAAATACTCTCCTTCCTCGCGGGCAGCGTGCTGCGCGGCGAGACCAGCCTGGACGCCCTCCTGGAACGCGTGCGCGAGACCTTCAGCATGGACTCCGTGGCCCTCCTGGAGCGTGAGAGCGACGTCGCCCCCTGGACCTGCGCAGGGCGGGTCGGCGAGGGCCGCACCATCGAACGCCCCGAGGACGCGGACGTGGACATGCCGGTCGGCGACCACATGGCGCTCGCCCTGTCCGGCCGGGTCCTGCCCGCCGAGGACCGCAGGGTGCTCGCCGCGTTCGCCGCCCAGGCCGCCGTGGTCCTTGACCGCCAGCGACTCCAGGGCGAGGCGCAGCAGGCCCGCACCCTCGCCGAGGGCAACCGCATCCGCACCGCGCTGCTCGCCGCCGTCAGCCATGACCTGCGTACGCCGCTCGCGGGCATCAAGGCGGCCGTCTCGTCCCTGCGCTCCGACGACGTGTCCTGGTCCGAGGAGGACCAGGCCGAGCTCCTCGAAGGCATCGAGGACGGCGCCGACCGCCTTGACCACCTGGTCGGCAACCTCCTGGACATGTCCCGGCTGCAGACCGGCACCGTCAGCCCGCTGATCCGTGAGATCGACCTCGACGAGGTCGTCCCGATGGCGCTCGGCGGCGTCCCCGACGGCAGCGCGGACCTCGACATCCCCGAGACGCTGCCCATGGTCACCGTCGACAAGGGCCTCCTGGAGCGGGCGGTCGCCAACATCGTCGAGAACGCGGTCAAGTACAGCCCCGGCGCCGAACCGGTCCTGGTCTCCGCGAGCACGCTCGGCGACCGCGTCGAACTGCGCGTCGTGGACCGCGGCCCGGGTGTCCCGGAAGCGGCCAAGGACCGCATCTTCGAGCCTTTTCAGCGCTACGGTGACGCTCCGCGCGGCGCGGGCGTGGGCCTGGGCCTCGCGGTCGCACGCGGCTTCGTCGAGTCCATGGGCGGCACGCTCGAGGCGGAGGACACCCCCGGAGGCGGCCTCACCATGGTCCTCACCCTGCGGGCGGCGGCAGGCACACCGCCGGTCGTGCCTGATCTCTCCGCCCAGGCCACCTCATGACCGCCACCAGCGACAAGACCCAGAAGCCCGAAAGGCAGGTACAGATGACCCGGGTGCTCGTGGTCGACGACGAGCCGCAGATCGTACGCGCCCTCGTGATCAACCTGAAGGCGCGCAAGTACGACGTGGACGCGGCCCCGGACGGAGCCACCGCGCTCCAGCTCGCCGCCGCCCGCCACCCCGACGTGATCGTGCTCGACCTCGGTCTGCCCGACATGGACGGGGTCGAGGTCATCAGGGGCCTGCGCGGCTGGACGCGCGTACCGATCCTGGTGCTCTCCGCGCGGCACAGCTCGGACGAGAAGGTCGAGGCGCTCGACGCGGGCGCCGACGACTACGTCACCAAGCCGTTCGGCATGGACGAGCTCCTGGCCCGGCTCCGTGCCTCCATCCGCAGGGCGGAGCCCACCGGAGCGGGCGAGGACGACGTGATGGTGGACACGGAGGACTTCACGGTCGACCTGGCCGCCAAGAAGGTCAACCGCAACGGACGCGACGTACGCCTGACGCCCACCGAGTGGCATCTGCTCGAAGTCCTGGTGCGCAACACCGGCCGCCTGGTCAGCCAGAAGCAGCTGCTCCAGGAGGTCTGGGGCCCTTCGTACGGTACGGAGACGAACTACCTGCGCGTCTACATGGCACAGCTGCGCCGCAAGCTGGAGGCGGACCCGGCGCATCCGCGGCACTTCATCACCGAGCCTGGAATGGGTTACAGGTTCGAGCGATGAGTCAAGGGTCGGGTCGGGGCTGAGCGGGCATAAGCACAGATGAGCGCACCCATTGCGGCGCTGTCGGCGACCCCCGGTACGCTTCCTGTATGAGTGCTGTTCCTGGTTCCGAGAAGCCGGCAGGCCGCTTCCGGCGCATGCTCGACCGGCTGTCCTCCTCCCAGGAGGATCTGGAGTCGGAAGAGCTGCGCGAGGACGCCGAAACGGCCGGGTGCACCCGCATCGGAGACTGCCACGACCGCCAGATAGTCACGGTTACTGGTACCTTGCGCACGGTCACCCTGCGGCCACGCGCCGGGGTCCCCGCCCTGGAGGCGGAGCTGTTCGACGGCTCCGCGGCACTGGACGTGGTGTGGCTCGGCAGGCGCTCCATCGTGGGGATAGAGCCGGGGCGCAGGCTGATCGCGTCCGGCAGGGTCTCGATGAGCAGGGGCCGCCGGGTGCTCTTCAACCCGAAATACGAACTCAGACCCCTCGGACGGGAGTAGCCGGTGACGTCCCTCGACAAGCCGACGGACCAGGGAACCACGGATCAGGACGACGATTCCAGGGCCGTGACCGAGGCCGCGCTCTTCGAGGCCTTCGGCGGCGTTCGGGGCATGGTGGAGACCGTCGTCCCCGGACTCCTCTTCGTGACCATCTTCACGATCAACAAGGACCTGCACATGTCGGCCATCGCGGCCCTCGCGGTGTCCCTGGTGCTCGTGGTGGTCCGCCTGGTCATGAAGGGCACCGTCAAGCACGCCTTCAGCGGCGTCTTCGGTGTCGCCTTCGGTGTGGTCTTCGCGATGATGACCGGCAACGCCAAGGACTTCTATCTGCCGGGCATGCTCTACACCCTGGGCCTCGCCCTCGCCTACATCATCACGGCCATCGCGGGGGTCCCGCTGATCGGCCTGATCCTCGGCCCGGTCTTCAAGGAGAACCTCTCCTGGCGGACCCGCAACCCAGGCCGCAAGAAGGCGTACACGAAGGCCAGTTGGGCCTGGGGCCTGATCCTGCTCGCCAAGTGCGCGATCCTCTTCCCGCTCTACTGGTGGGGCGACACGACGCAGTTCGGCTGGGTCCTGATCGCCCTGAAGATCCCGCCGTTCCTGCTCGCCGTCTGGCTGACCTGGGTCTTCCTCGCGAAGGCCCCGCCGCCGATCGACGTCTTCGCCGAGATGGAAGCGGCGGAGCAGGCGGAGAAGGACCGCGAGGCGGAACGCCGCAACGCCTGAGCGAAGTGACAACACATGGGGGGCGCCCGGAATCTACCGGGCGCCCCCCAGTCACATACAAGCCAGTGCGGCGACTAGCTCGCCGTCTCTTCCTTGCGCACCGACAGCAGGTCCTCCAGCTGCTCCTCGCGGGCCTGGGCGGCCACGAAGAGGAGCTCGTCGCCCGCCTCCAGGGAGTCGTCCGCGGTCGGCGCGAGAACGCGCGTGCCGCGGATGATCGTCACGAGCGAGGTGTCCTCGGGCCACTGGACGTCGCCGACCTGCGTGCCCGCAAGGGCCGACTCGGGCGGCAGGGTCAGCTCGACGAGGTTGGCGTCGCCGTGGCTGAAGCGGAGCAGCCGGACGAGATCGCCGACGCTGACCGCCTCCTCGACGAGCGCGGACATCAGACGCGGGGTCGAGACCGCGACGTCGACACCCCAGGACTCGTTGAAGAGCCACTCGTTCTTGGGGTTGTTCACGCGGGCGACGACCCGGGGGACGCCGTACTCGGTCTTGGCGAGCAGCGAGACGACGAGGTTGACCTTGTCGTCACCGGTCGCGGCGATCACCACGTTGCAGCGCTGGAGCGCCGCCTCGTCGAGCGAGGTGATCTCGCAGGCGTCGGCGAGCAGCCACTCGGCCTGCGGGACGCGCTCGACCGAGATGGCCGTCGGCGCCTTGTCGATGAGCAGAATCTCGTGCCCGTTCTCCAGGAGCTCACCGGCGATGGAACGACCCACCGCGCCTGCTCCGGCAATGGCGACCCTCATCAGTGACCGCCTTCCTCGGGGCCTTCGGCGAACGCCGCTTCGACCTTCTCGACCTCGTCCGTGCGCATCATCACGTGCACCAGGTCGCCCTCCTGGAGCACCGTCTGGGAGGTCGGCAGGACCGCCTCGCCCAGCCGGGTGAGGAAGGCCACGCGGACGCCGGTCTCCTCCTGGAGCTCACTGATCTTGTGGCCGATCCAGGACGCGGACGCGTGCACCTCGGCGAGCTGCACGCCGCCGGTGGGGTCGCGCCACAGCGGCTCGGCCCCGGAGGGCAGCAGCCTGCGCAGCATCTGGTCGGCGGTCCAGCGGACCGTGGCGACGGTGGGGATGCCCAGGCGCTGGTAGACCTCGGCGCGACGCGGGTCGTAGATACGGGCCGCGACGTTCTCGATGCCGAACATCTCGCGGGCCACCCGGGCGGCGATGATGTTCGAGTTGTCGCCGCTGCTCACCGCGGCGAAGGCGCCCGCCTCCTCGATGCCGGCCTCGCGCAGGGTGTCCTGGTCGAAGCCGATACCGGTGACACGGCGGCCGCCGAAGCCGGAGCCCAGACGGCGGAAGGCGGTGGGGTCCTGGTCGATCACGGCGACCGTGTGCCCCTGTTGTTCCAGGGTCTGCGCGAGAGCGGATCCGACTCTCCCGCAGCCCATGATGACGATGTGCACGCCCGTCCTTCCGGCTGTGTCAATACTTTTTGCTCAGGCTGAACGGTAAAAGCGTCTCAGACCGACGCCCAAGCTACACACGCGCGGTCCGCGGAGGGCACCCCTGTGCACCTGCCGGTGCTCACGGGATCGGGCCGGACTCAGTCCACGCTGCGCAGCAGGCCCTCGACGGTCTTGAGCCGGTGACCCAGCTCGACGAGCTGCAACCGGGTCGACTCCTGCTCGGACCTGGCGCGCTCGACGACCTCGCGGTAGTGGTCCATCGCCTCGGCGTACTGGCGGTCGCGCTCGCGGTTGCGCTGCGACTGGAAGTAGGCCACCGACACGACCGCGCCGGCGAGTATCAGGAAGAAGGCGACCGGGATGATCACGTCGTCCATTAAGACCCCTCTGATGAGTGCTGTCCGACCTCGTCCGACGCGTCCTGCCGGACGGCCGCGAGGATCGTGTCCACGTTCAATCGCACGTCGAACGGCGCCAGTTCGAAGTACTTGAGCGCCTTGCCGTCGTCGGAGAGCTCCAGGCGGCCGACGACGAGACCGGCCTTCTCCAGACGTTCGAGGTGCATGTAGAGCAGGGGCCGGGAGACACCGAGCCGCCGCGCCAGTTCGCTGACGTACAGCTGCCCCGGGGCGAGCTCGGTGATGATCCGGATCCGCTGGGCATGGCCCACCGCGGAGAGGAAGGCGAGCAGCTCTTCGCTGTCCATGGCCCGCCTTCTCGCTGGTCCCGAAACCTGTCAGCCAAGACTTACGCATGACGGGATCCACTGTCAATCCGCACCCGCGTCCGCACCCGAGCCACGTCCGCGCAGCCCCGAATGACAGTTGACGGCTCATTCCTTCACCTGTCAGTCTCCACTTACACATGAAGGACTCAAGGCTGGAAAGCCGTGAAGGGGCGGGGATGGTCATGAGGAAGCGATCGGTCACGGTGCGCGTGGCCCGATGGAGCGCGCTGCATCCAGGGCGCGCGATCGTCGGGTGGCTGGTGTTCGTGGTGCTCTGCCTGGGGGGCGGCATCGCCGCCGGCATGAACAGCGCGACGTCGGAGGACTTCCGCGTCGGGGAGGCGGGCCGCGCCGAGGCCCTGGCGACCGAGGGCGGTGTGCAGCTGCGGTCCACGGAACAGGTGCTGATCCGCGCCGAGTCGGGGCCGCTCGACGAGAGGGCCGCCGACGCCGCCGTCAAGGACATCACCGCCCGGATGAAGTCGCTGCCCGAGGTCGCGTCGGTGGCGGCGCCGGTCGAATCGGCCGACGGACGGGTCCTGCGGGTCCAGGTGGAGCTGAACGGCTCCGAGCAGGAGGACCAGGAGGCGGTGCCCCCGGTCCAGGCCCAGACCGAGGCGGCCGCGAAGGCCCACCCGGACCTGGTCATCGAGGAGACCGGTGACGCCTCCGTGAGCAAGGGCGTCGATGACCAGCGCGACAAGGACCTGCAGTTCTCCGAGGCGATCACGCTGCCCGTCACGCTGATCACGCTCGCGCTGGTCTTCGGCTCGGTGATCATGGTCGGCGTACCGCTGCTGCTCGCCGTCACCTCGATCATGGCGACCATGGGCCTGGCGATGCTGGCCTCGCACCTGCTGCCCGACACCGGCGTCGGGATGAGCATGATCCTGCTCATCGGCATGGCCGTCGGAGTCGACTACACGCTCTTCTATCTCAAGCGCGAACGTGAGGAGCGGGCCCGCGCGGGCGGCCGCCTCACCCCCGAGGCCCTGGTCGAGGCCGCCGCCGCGACGGCGGGCCGCGCCATCGTGGTCTCCGGACTCGCCGTGATCGTCTCCACCACCGCGCTCTTCCTGGCCCGCGACGTCATCTTCGACTCCCTCGCCACCGGCACCATCCTGGTGGTCGCCGTCGCCGTGGTCAGCTCGGTGACGGTGCTGCCCGCGCTCCTGGTCAAGCTCGGCCGGCGTACGGAGCGCCGCGCCGCCAAGCGGATCGCGCAGGGCAAGCCGGTCCGCGTGGCGTACGGCGAGAAGAAGCCGGGCCGCGCGTGGAACGCCCTGCTCGCGCCCGCCCGCAAGCATCCCGCGCTCACCCTGTGCCTGTCGGTCCTCGTCATGCTGGGGCTCGCGCTGCCCGCACTGAACATGAACCTCAAGAACCCGGCGCGGGACAGCTTCTCGCGCGACATCGAGGCGATGAAGGGGTACGACAGGCTGCTCGAAGCCTTCCCGGAGCAGCGCGTCCGGCACCTCGTCGTGGTGCGGGCCGAGGCCTCGCAGGCCGGTGAGGTGCGCGAGGCCCTGACGGCTCTGGACCGCAGGGCGAAGGCCGACCCGCTCTTCTCGCACCCCTCCGGGGCTCCGCTCCTGCGCGCCTCGAAGGACCGGCGGACCACCGCCCTGGAGCTGAACGCCCCGCACCCGACGTACTCGAAGAAGGCCGAGGACTCGCTCGATCACCTGCGCCACGACCATCTCCCCTCGACCGTCGGCAAGCTGCCCGGCGTCGAGACGGCCGTCACCGGCGAGGTGCCGCGCGGCACCGACTACGTGGAGCACCAGAACCAGAAGCTGCCGCTCGTCCTCGGCTTCCTGCTCCTGATGACCTTCGCCATGACGGTCCTCGCGTTCCGCTCCGTCGTCCTCGGACTGCTCGGCATCGTGCTCAACCTGCTCTCCGCCGCGTCCGCACTCGGGCTGCTCGTCCTGGTCTTCCAGGGCAAGTGGGCCGAGGAACTGCTCTCGTTCATCTCGCTCGACGGGATCTCCTCGCGGGTGCCGCTCTTTCTCTTCGTGATCCTCTTCGGGCTCTCGATGGACTACCAGGTGTTCGTGGTCAGCCGGATCCGGGAGGCCGCGCTGAACGGCGTACCCACCCGACAGGCCGTCATCCAGGGCATCAGCTCGTCGGCCAAGGTCGTCACCAGCGCGGCGATCGTCATGGTCACCGTCTTCGCGAGCTTCGTGATGCTGCACATCCTGGAGATGAAGCAGATGGGCTTCGTCCTCGCGGCGGCCGTCCTGCTCGACGCGTTCGTGATCCGCATCATGATCCTGCCCGCGGCGCTGCTGCTGCTCGGGCGTGCCACCTGGTGGCCGTCCCGCGCGATCCTGCGCGCCGAGGAGCGGGCGGCCGAGCGGTACGGACGGCATGGGGCGGGGGAGGTGCCAGAAGCACCGGAGGCCACCGATGAGCGTCCGCTTTCCGGGCATTGGGCGGAGCCGGGGGCGGCGCGTCGTGCCTAACCGGAGCAGTTAGGGGGTGGTGGGTGGGCGGGCACCCATTCGAACGCTTACGATCCTCTGCGTGTCCAAACTGACCGACGTGCCCAAACGGATCCTCATCGGGCGCGCACTGCGCAGCGACCGGCTCGGAGAAACCCTCCTGCCGAAGCGCATCGCTCTACCCGTGTTCGCGTCCGACCCGCTCTCCTCCGTGGCCTATGCACCGGGGGAAGTGCTCCTCGTCCTCTCGATCGCGGGTGTGTCGGCGTACCACTTCAGCCCCTGGATCGCTGTCGCGGTCGTCGTGCTGATGTTCACCGTCGTCGCGTCGTACCGGCAGAACGTGCACGCCTACCCGAGTGGTGGTGGCGACTACGAGGTCGCCAACACCAACCTCGGCCCCAAGGCCGGACTCACCGTCGCGAGCGCGCTGCTCGTCGACTACGTCCTGACCGTGGCCGTGTCGATCTCATCGGGCATCGAGAACCTCGGCTCGGCGATCCCGTTCGTCGTCGAGCACAAGGTGCTCTGCGCCGTCGCCGTCATCGTGCTTCTTACGGTGATGAACCTGCGCGGAGTGAAGGAGTCCGGGAAGCTCTTCGCCATCCCGACGTACGTCTTCGTCGCCGGCGTCTTCATCATGATCGCCTGGGGTGCCTTCCGGGGCATCGTCCTCGACGAGACGATGAAGGCGCCCACCGCGGACTACGAGATCAAGCCGGAGCACGGGGGCCTCGCGGGCTTCGCCCTGGTCTTCCTGCTCCTACGGGCCTTCTCCTCGGGATGTGCCGCGCTCACCGGCGTCGAGGCGATCAGCAACGGCGTCCCGGCCTTCCGCAAGCCCAAGAGCAAGAACGCGGCGAGCACCCTGGCCCTGATGGGCGCCCTGGCCGTCACCATGTTCTGCGGCATCATCGCGCTGGCCATGATGACCAAGGTCCGCATGGCCGAGTATCCGGGCAAGGACCTGTTCCACAACGGCGTCCCGGTCGGTTCCGACTACGTCCAGAACCCGGTGATCTCCCAGGTCGCCGAGGCCGTCTTCGGCAACGGCAGCTTCCTCTTCATCGTGCTCGCCGCGGCCACCGCGCTGGTCCTCTTCCTCGCGGCCAACACGGCGTACAACGGCTTCCCGCTGCTCGGCTCGATCCTCGCGCAGGACCGCTACCTGCCGCGCCAGCTGCACACCCGCGGCGACCGGCTCGCCTTCTCCAACGGCATCGTGCTGCTCGCGGGCGCCGCGGCCCTGCTCGTCGTCATCTACGGCGCGGACTCGACCCGCCTGATCCAGCTCTACATCGTCGGCGTCTTCGTCTCCTTCACGCTCAGCCAGATCGGCATGGTCCGGCACTGGAACCGCCATCTGCGCAAGGAGAAGGACCAGGCCAAGCGGCGCCACATGATCCGCTCGCGGGCGATCAACACCTTCGGCGCCTTCTTCACGGGCATGGTCCTGGTCGTCGTACTCGTCACGAAGTTCACGCACGGCGCGTGGGTCGCGCTGCTCGGCATGTGCATCTTCTACGCGACGATGTCCGCGATCCGCCGTCACTACGACCGCGTCGCCGAGGAGATCGCCGCCCCGGACACCCCGTCCGAGGACACCGTGCGCCCGTCGCGCGTGCACTCCATCGTCCTGGTCTCCAAGATCCACCGCCCGACGCTGCGCGCCCTGGCCTACGCCAAGCTGATGCGCTCGGACACGCTCGAAGCGCTGAGCATCAACGTCGACCCGGCGGAGACCAAGGCCCTCAGGGCCGAATGGGAGCGGCGCGGCATCACCGTGCCGCTGAAGATCCTCGACTCGCCCTACCGCGAGATCACGCGGCCGATCATCGAGTACGTCAAGGGGCTCCGCAAGGAGAGCCCGCGCGACGTGGTCAGCGTGATCATCCCGGAGTACGTGGTGGGCCACTGGTACGAGCACCTGCTGCACAACCAGAGCGCCCTCAGGCTCAAGGGCCGTCTGCTCTTCACGCCGGGCGTGATGGTCACGTCGGTCCCCTACCAGCTGGACTCCTCCGAGGCCGCGAAGAAGCGGGCCCGGAGGCGGTCGGAGTGGAACGCGCCGGGTGCGGTGCGGCGGGGCCCGGTGGAGAAGCGCGCGAAGGAGCCGAGCAACGGCGGCGGCAAGAAGTCCTGACTCCTGCTTACGCCTGTTGGTTCCTGCCGACCCGGTGGTTGGCGAGCGGCCGGACAACACCCACGTAGACTGGTGGGCTGTTGTCCGGCCGTTTCTTTCGGCCGATCCCCTTTTACGTTGTGGAGTCACCCCGCCATGCAGGCAGAACCGAAGAAATCGCAGGCGGGGAACTCGAAGGAGAGCTCGCAGGAGACCTCCCTCGTCGGGCAGGAGTACGAGGTCGAGGTCGGCCCCGTCGCGCACGGCGGCCACTGCGTCGCCCGCACAGCGGAGGGCCGCGTCCTTTTCGTCCGCCACACGCTCCCCGGCGAGAAGGTCATCGCACGCGTGACGGACGGCGACGAGGACAGCCGCTTCCTGCGCGCGGACGCGGTGACCGTCCTCGAACCGTCGAAGGACCGCGTCGACGCCCCGTGCCCCTACGCGGGCCCCGGCCGCTGCGGCGGCTGCGACTGGCAGCACGCGAAGCCGGGCGCGCAGCGCCGCCTCAAGGGCGAGGTCATCACCGAGCAGCTGGCGCGCCTCGCGGGCCTGACCCCCGAGGAGGCGGGCTGGGACGGCACGGTCGTGCCGGCCGAGGGCGACAAGCTGCCGTCCGGCGAGGTCCCTGCCTGGCGCACGCGCGTCCAGTACGCGGTGGACCCCGACGGCAACGCGGGCCTGCGGCGCCACCGCTCGCACGAGGTGGAGCCCGTCGAGCACTGCATGATCGCGGCTCCCGGCATCTCGGAGCTCGGCATCGAGAAGCACGACTGGTCCGGCATGGAGTCCGTCGAGGCGATCGCGGCATCGGGCTCCCAGGACCGCCAGGTCATCCTGGAGCCGAAGCCGGGCGCGCGCCTCCCGCTGGTCGAGCTGGACAAGCCCGTCTCGGTCCTGCGCATCGCCGAACAGGACGGCGGCGTCCACCGCGTGCACGGCCGCCCGTTCGTCCGCGAGCGCGCCGACGGCCGCACGTACCGCGTGGGCAACGGCGGCTTCTGGCAGGTCCACCCGAAGGCGGCCGAGACCCTCATGCTCGCCGTCATGCAGGGCCTGACGCCCCGCAAGGGCGACACGGCCCTCGACCTCTACTGCGGCGTGGGTCTGTTCGCGGGCGCGATCGCCGACCGGGTCGGTGACAAGGGCGCGGTCCTCGGCATCGAGTCGGGCAAGCGAGCGGTGGAGGACGCCCGCCACAACCTCGCCGCCTTCGACCGGGTCCGCATCGAACAGGGCAAGGTCGAGGCCGCCCTGCCGCGCACCGGCATCACCGAGGTCGACCTGATCGTCCTCGACCCGCCGCGCGCGGGCGCGGGCAAGCAGACGGTGAAGCACCTGACGAAGCTGGGGGCGCGGAGGATCGCGTACGTGGCGTGCGATCCGGCTGCGCTGGCGCGGGACCTGGGGTACTTCCGGGACGGCGGATACCGGGTGCGGTCGCTGCGGGCGTTCGATCTGTTCCCGATGACGCATCACGTGGAGTGCGTGGCGATTCTGGAGCCTGCCTCAAAGGGTGCCTGACCTGCTGTTTCGTCGACCGGGATGACCGCGACCTTCCCGAGTGGCCTCAGGGCCGTTCCCGGGAGCGGCGCCGGCCGGTGGGCAGGGCGACCGGCGCGGCGCCGGCGACCACGGTGTTGGAGATCGTGCCGATGCCTTCGACGGTGAGGGTGACGGAGTCGCCGGGGCCGAGGGGCGGTGGGGTCTGTTCGCCGCGCAGGCCCCACAGTTCGGCGAGGCAGCCGCCGTGGCCGCAGGTGCCGGAGCCCAGGACGTCGCCGGGGACGACGCGGGTGCCGCGCGAGGCGTAGGCGACCATCTCCTCGAAGGTCCAGCTCATGTTGGAGAGCAGGTCCTTGCCCACCGTCTCGCCGTTGACCTCGGCGGTCAGGGCCAGGCGCAGGAAGCCGTCCGGGGCGCGGTACGGCTCCAGTTCGTCGGCCGTGACCAGGTACGGGCCGAGGGTGGTGGCGGTGTCCTTGCCCTTGCAGGGGCCGAGGCCGACCTTCATCTCGGCCGACTGGAGGTCGCGGGCCGACCAGTCGTTGAAGACGGTGTAGCCGATGATGTGGTCGCGGGCCTGTCCTGGCGTGAGGTCGCTGCCCTCGCGGCCGATGACGGCGGCGACTTCGAGTTCGTAGTCGAGGGCGGTCGAGCCGGGCGGCATCGGGATGTCGTCGCCCGGTCCGTAGATCGCGTGCGGGTTGGTGAAGTAGAAGGTGGGCGCCGCGTACCACTGCTCGGGCACACCGCTGACGCCGTCCACGGAGCGGCGGACGCCCTCCACGTGTTCCTCGAACGCGACGAAGTCCCGTACGGAGGAAGGCTGGAGCGGGGGCAGCAGCCGCACCCGGGAGACATGCGGACCGGGCGGTACGTCGAGCGCGGCGGCGCCCGCGTCGAGCAGGGCGGGCAGGCCGCCGCCGGAGCGCACCAGGTCGGTGAGTGACGTGGCGCCGGGCAGCGGGAAGAGGGTGCCGTCCGCCTCGACGACTGCGACGCGGGTGCGGTGCTGGTGTGCGTAAGTGGCGAATCGCATGGGCGCTCCCCGGAGCTTGGGGTGGGGGTCAGACCGGCGGGGCGATGAAGACGCCGCGGTCGGGGTCGTTGAACGACTCTTTGGCGACCAGTTCGTTCATGGGGTTGGCCGTGCCCCACTGGTCGGTGACCTCGGGCTGCGAGAAGTCGTAGACGTGGGGGTGCCAGGTGTCCTCGTCGAGCAGCTCCAACTCCGTCGTGTATTCGACGGTGTTGCCGTGCGGGTCCAGGAAGTACGTGAAGGTGTTGTCGCCCGCCATGTGCCGTCCGGGCCCCCAGATCTTCTGGAATCCGGCGCGCATGACGCGGCCCGAGCCGCGCATGTACTCGTCGATGCCGCGCATCTCGAAGGAGACGTGGTGCAGGGCGGTGTGCGGGCCCTGGGCGATGGCCATGGAGTGGTGCTGGTTGCTGATCCGCATGAAGTGCATGACCTCGCCCATGTGCGGGGAGCTGAGCGTGTCCGAAAGGGCGAAGCCCAGGTGGCGTTCGTACCACTGCCTTGTCCGGTTCAGGTCCGGGGAGTTGAGGACCACGTGCGACAGTTTGACCGGGATCGCCTCCTTCTCCTCGATCTTGCGGTGCTGCCGTACCTCGACGTCGGCGGAGACCTCGATGGTGCGGCCGTCGACGTCGAAGAAGCGGAAGCCGTAGCCGCCGCCGGGGGTGTCGACCGCGCCCGGTTCGGATATCAACCGCACCTCACCAGCCGCCAGTTGAGCGGCCAGTGTGTCCACGTCCGCGCGCGATGCCGCGCCGTACGAGACGAGGTCGAGGCGCTTGTCGTCCGCCTTGCGCAGGCGCACCACGTACTGTTCGGGCGATCCCTCTGCGGCCAGGAAAGAGATGCCGGAGTCCTCGGCGACCTTGGTCAGGCCCCAGACGCCGGAGTAGAAATCGAGCTGCTTGTCGTAGTCGGGCACGGCGAGGTCGACGTGCCGGAGGTGGGTGAGCAGGCGTCCGCTCATGGGGTCAGTCCTTCCGGAGGCGGAGGAGGGCGGCCGCGTTGCCGCCCCGTACGGCGTGGAAGTCGGCGTCCGGGAGCCGGGCGGCGCGCAGGGCGCCGACCGGGTCGTCGGTGCCCATGTCGAAGGGGAAGTCGGAACCGAGCAGCACCCGGTCCGCGCCTGCCACCCGCACCAACTCCCGCAGGACGTACGGGTCGTGGACCAGGGAGTCGAAGTACAGCCGTTTGAGGTAGCTGCTCGGCGGGTGCGCGCAGCCCGCGCCCGCGTCCGCACGGGCCGACCACGCGTGGTCGGAGCGGCCGATGTGGGTGGGCAGATAGCCCCCGCCGTGCGCCGCGACGATCTTCAGGCCGGGGTGGCGGTCCAGGACGCCGGAGAAGATCAGGTGCGAGACGGCGACCGCGTTCTCGGTGGGCTGGCCGACCGTGTTGGACAGGTACCACTGGTCGAGGCGCTCGTCGAGGGTGCAGCCGAAGGGGTGCAGGAAGAGGATCGCTCCCGTCTCCTCGGCTCGCGCCCACAGCGGTTCGTAGGCCGGGTCGGACAGCTCGCGACCGGGCGTGTGGCTGGAGATCTCCACCCCCGACAGCCCTTGTTCCAGGGCGTGTTCGAGGGCTCGTACGGCATTGTCCGGGTGCTGGAGCGGTACGAGGCCGAGACCGCGCAGCCGGTCCGGCGCGGCCGAACAGTGCGCCGCCGTCGCCTCGTTGGCCAGCCGGTACACCTTCTCGGCCGTCTCCTCGTCCGCCCAGTAGTGGTAGTGCGAGGGGGACGGGCTGACGAGTTGGACGTCGACGCCCTGGGCGTCCATCGCGGCGAGGCGGGCCGACGGATCGGTGAGGCGGGGGATGCGTTCGCCGATCATCGGGCCGTTGGCCTTCAGCGCGGCCGATCCGTTGCGGCGGGCGTCCAGGGCCTTCGCCTCGGCAAGGCCCGGCAGGCCGTCCACCAGTGTCTCGATCTCCGGCAGCAGGACGTGGGCGTGCACGTCGACGGTGGGCGGCGTCGTCACGGCAGCTCCCGCAGCATGGTCATGGTGCGGCCCATCAGGCCGGGCACGTCCGCGTCGCGCACCCCGTCGAGCTGCCACTGGCCGATCTGCACGGAGGCTTCGACGACGGTTCGTACGCGGTGGATCCGCCGCTCGTAGTACGCCTGGAACAGCGCGTCGTCCCAGGTGTCGGCGGCGGTCAGCATCTGGGTGAGCACCCAGGCGTCCTCCATCGAAAGGGCTGCGCCCTGGGCGAGGGTGGGCGGGCAGCAGTGCGCGGCGTCGCCGACGAGGACGACGCGGCCGCGGTGCCAGGAACCCTCGACCAGTATCCGGTCGAACCAGGTGTAGTTGACCTGGGCCGGGTCGGTGATGTGCGCGGTGATCTCAGGCCAGAAGCCGCCGTAGTGCCGTGCGAGGGACCGCATCTCGTCGGCGTACGACTCGGCGGGTATCGAGGCGCGGTCCCGGCTGGCCTCGACTATGAACGCGTAGAGCGTGGAGTCGCCGGTCGGGCAGTAGCCGGCGATGTAGGCCGGGCCGCCGTAGGCCAGGTCGGCGCGGACGACGCCTGCGGGGCGCGGGGCCGCGACGCGCCAGATGGCCATGCCGGTGGGCTCGGGCCGGTCCGTGATGCCGATGGCCGCGCGGGTGGTGGAGCCCAGGCCGTCGGCGGCGATCACCAGGTCGTAGCGGGATGCGGTGCCGTCGCTGAAGCCGACGGTCACGCCGTCGTCGGCGGACTGGTCCAGCGACGTCGCCCGGAGGCCGAGGCGGACGGTGGCGCCACTGGCGCGGACCGCGTCGATCAGGATGCCCTGCAACCGGGGGCGCTGCATGCCGACGGTGGCGGGCAGGTCGTCGCCCCCGGTGCGCAGGTCTTCCGCGACGTGCAGGACGGTGCCGTCGGGGGCGGTGATGCCTGCCGCGCCGAAGCCGTGGCCGGACTTCTCCACCTGGTCCCACACGCCGAGTTCGCGCAGCACCCGCAGCGCGTTGCCCTGGAGGGTGATGCCGGAGCCTGCGGTGGCGTTCCAGTTGTCCTTGGCCTCGATCAGGTCGACCGCGATGCCGGCGCGGCGCAGCAGGATCGTCGCGGCGTTGCCGGCCGCGCCGCCGCCGATGACGAGGACCGTGCGGGGTGTGCTCATGCGGTAACTCCTTTGTCCCTCAGGGAGGTTGAGGGCTACTTGACGGCGATCGGGCTGACGGGCGAGCCGACGGCACCGGTGATCGGCAGCGGAGCGGCGGTCAGCCAGAAGTCGTACATGCCGTCGTGTGCGCAGTCGTCGGCGAGCGCGTCCAGGTCCCACATCTCGCCGATGAGCAGGCCCATGTTGGGGATGGCGACCTGGTGCAGCGGCTGGAAGGAGTGGTCGAACTCGTTGGGGCGGACCTCGAAGCCCCAGGTGTCGGTGGCGATCGCCGCGATCTCGTTGCGGTGCAGCCAGCCCGCCGTGGTGAAGGAGAGACCCGGTGCCGGGCCGCCCGCGTACTCGCCCCAGCCCTCGCGCCGGGCCCGCGCGAGGCGCCCGGTGCGCACCAGCACGATGTCGCCGCGGCCGACGGTCACGCCGTGCGCCCCGGCGGTCGCGGTCAGGTGCTCCTCGGTGATCGCGAAGCCGTCCGGCAACTCGCCGTCCTCGCCGGCCACGTGGCCGACATCGAGGAGCACGCCGCGCCCGGCGACGTACGGCGCCATGTGCTCGATGCCGGTGACGAGGTCGCCGTCGGAGGTGACGACCTTCTCCGCCGGGCGGCCGTTCCATGCCTTGCCGTGGTCGAAGATGTGGCCGAGGCCGTCCCACTGCGTGGAGCACTGCAGCGGCATGGCGATCACGTCGTCGGCGCCGCCCAGCCCGTGCGGGAAGCCCTGGCTGCCGAGGACGGCGTCGGTGCCGGTGTCGAGCATCGTGTGCACGGGGTTGGTCCGGCGCCGCCAGCCCTTCTGCGGGCCGTCCATGTCGAACCGCTGGGAGAGCGAGAAGCTGACGCCACGCCGCACCAGCGCGGCGCCCTCACGGCGCTTGGCCTCGTCGAGGAAGTTGAGCGTGCCGAGCCGGTCGTCCTCGCCCCAACGCCCCCAGTTCGAGTACGCCTTGGCGGCCTCGGCTATCGCGCCTTCCGGGTCGGTCCGGTCCAGAGCCGTCACGACGCCACCTCCGCCACACATCGGGTGCGCTGCGCGCCGAGGCCGGTGACGGAGCCGTCCATCACGTCTCCGTCGCGCAGCAGACGGCCCCAGTGCATGCCGTTCCCGGCCGGCGAACCCGTCAACACCAGGTCACCGGGGAGCAGTTGGGCGGACTGTGAGGCGTACGAAACCATCCGTGCCACATTGAAGATCATGTCCTTGGTGGACTCGTCCTGCATGGTCTCGCCGTTCAGCTTCAGGACCAGACGGAGGCCGTCGGGGTCGGCGACCGACTCGGTGGGCACGATCCACGGGCCGAGCGGGGTGAAACCGGGGGCGTTCTTGCTGCGCAGCCAGTCGGTGCCGATCTGCGGCATGTCGCGCCGGAAGACGGTGGCGCGGTCGGTGAGGTCGTTGGCGATCGTGTACCCGGCGACGTGGTCCAGCGCCTCGTCGACGGAGACACGGTGCGCCGGGCGGCCGATCACGGCCGCCAACTCCAGCTCCCAGTCCGGCTTTTCGGCCCACGCGGGGAGTACGACGTCGTCGTAGGGTCCGGTGATGGCGCTCGGCAGGCCGATGAAGACGTACGGCAGGTCTTCGTTCGCCCGCCGGTCCATGATCTCGGCGGCCTCGGCGCGCCGCTCGTCATCCGGGCGGTCGTCGCCGGGCGCGCGGTGCGCCACGTGCAGATCGATCACGTGCTGCCGGTAGTTGGCACCCGACTGGAAGACCTGCCGCGGCTCGACCGGAGCGTGCACCCGGAAATCCGCCAGGGGCCTGCGTCCCACGGAGCCGTCGCAGGCCAGGGAGTGCAGCCGGGGCAGTACCGCGGGCCAGTCCTCCAGAAGACGGCGGACGGTCAGGCGCTCGTCGCCGAGGGCGTCGCGCAGGTCGGCGACGCGCTCGTCGGCCGTGACCAGGGCGGGGAACGCCTGGCCTGCCGGGGCCGAGAGCGTCGCGAGGGCGAAGGGACCGGCGAAGGGCGCGGAAGCGGGAGCGGGTTTCACGGGCATGTCCTCCTGAGTGCGGTGGGACTAATCTGGACCCGCCCCCAGTGATCAGGGAAATCGATTGTGTGGATGGAAGTCATCCACAGAATGGATTTCCCCTGGTCGGCGCCGTCCGGCGCCGCACTCAGCAAGGGAAAGAACGTGAATCTGGCCCGCCTGGACCTCAACCTCGTCGTCGCCCTGCGCGCCCTCCTCGAGGAGCGCAACGTCACCCGCGCCGGGCAGCGCGTCGGACTGAGCCAGCCCGCCATGAGCGCCGCGCTGTCCCGCCTGCGCCGTCACTTCGACGACGACCTGCTCGCCCGCGTCGGCGGCCACTACGAACTCACCGCCCTCGGCCAGGTCCTCCTCGACCGCACCTCCACCGCCTACGACGTGCTCGAGCGGCTCTTCTCCAGCCAGGCCGAGTTCGACCCGGCCGTGGAGAGCCGCGAGTTCAAGCTCGTGGCCTCCGACTACGCCGTCTCCGTCTTCGGTGCCGAACTCGCCCGCGTCATCCACGAGGAGGCCCCCGGCATCCGGTTGCGGTTCGCGCAGACCCCGCCCACCGTGGTCGACGACACCGCGACGCTGCTCAGCGCCGTCGACGGACTGCTCATGCCGCACGGCGTCATCAGCGACTTCCCCGCCACCGACCTCTACGACGACCGGTGGGTCTTCGTGGTCGCCGACGACCACCCGTCCGTCACGGACCGGCTGACCCGGCAGGATCTGGCGGACCTGCCGTGGGTCACCTACCAGCGCACCTACGATGCCCCGGCCGTCCGGCAGCTCGGCATGCTCGGTGTGGAGCCGCACGTGGAGGTGTCCGTCGACAGCTTCCAGCTGCTGCCGCTCCTGGTCGCGGGCACCCGCCGGATCGCCATGGTCCAGGCCCGGCTCGCCCGCCGGCTCACGCCGATCGCCGCCGTGCGGGTCGTGGAACCTCCCTACGAGGCGGTTCCCCTGCAAGAGGCACTGTGGTGGCATCCGGTGCACACGCACGACGCCGCGCACATCTGGCTGCGGGAGACCGCCGCGCGTGTCGGGGCGGGACTGCCCCGGCCACAGGACGGACCAGCCGAGAACAGCGCCTGGTGAAAGGGGTGTTCGTGGGAGCCACGCAGGACGAGCCCGCGCTGACCGTCTCCGAGATCGTCCGCCGCCGACCAGGGAGAGGGTGAGGGAGTCGATGTCGGCCTCGGCCGGCGTCAGCGTCCGATCGCGGTCTCGCGCTCGACGCGTGACAGCTTCTCGGGGTTGCGGACGGCGTAGAGCCCGGTGATGAGGCCGCCTTCGATGCGTACCGCAAGGACGGAGTCGATCTCGCCGTCCGTACGCAGGATCAAGGCGGGGTAGCCGTTGACCTGCGCGGGCTGCATGGTCGCGGAGGTGAGCCTGCTGAGCACGGCGGTCACCGTCTCGGCGCCCACGACGGGCTCCAGCGCGGCCCGTACGACACCGCCGCCGTCGGTCAACAGCACGACGTCCGGGGCGATCATGTCGAGCAGCCGCTGCAAGTCGCCGGTTTCGACCGCCTGTTGGAAGGCCGCGAGCGCACTGCGTGACTGGGCGGGCGAGACGACCTCGCGCGGCCGGCGCGCCGCGACGTGGGCCCGTGCGCGGTGGGCGATCTGCCGGACAGCGGCGGGGGTCTTCTCGACGGCCTTCGCGATCTCGTCGTACCCGAGATCGAAGACGTCGCGCAGCACGAACACGGCCCGCTCGGTCGGCGCGAGCGTCTCCAGGACGAGCAGCATCGCCATGGAGACGCTGTCGGCCAGCTCGACGTCCTCGGCGACATCGGGCGCGGTGAGCAGGGGTTCGGGCAGCCAGGGGCCGACGTAGGACTCCTTGCGCCGACGCAGCGTACGCAGCCGGGTCAGTGCCTGGCGCGTGGTGATGCGCACCAGGAAGGCACGCGGGTCCCGAACCGTGTCCTGGTCGACGTCCGCCCAGCGCAGCCAGGTCTCCTGAAGGACGTCCTCGGCGTCGGACGCGGAGCCGAGCATCTCGTAGGCAACGGTGAACAGCAGGTTGCGATGGGCGACGAACGCCTCGGTGGCGGAGTCCGTGCCGCCGGCGCGAGGGCTTGGCCCGGTCACGCGGGTCGCACCGGTCGCCTGCTGGGTGGGCTCGTCCATCGTCGGCTCCTGACTGTGGCGTCGCGGTGACGTCGCCCGTCCGTTCCGTGCCACGTCCGTGTCACGCACAAGACGCCGCCACCCGCCGCCTTGTGACACGGAAGCGCGGTGGCCTGCATCACATCGTCGGGCTGTCACGGGGCCGGGCCGGCCGGCGACTTATGGGCATCAAGACGCTGCGACTGAGCATCAAGACGCCGCGACGCCGCACGGACCATCCGCGCGGCACACGATTCCACGAGTGAGGACGTTGTGATGGAACCCCGTATGAATCTGTTCGCGAACGAGACCGGCGCCAAGATCGGCAAGCGGATCTTCGCCGTCAGCCAGGTGATCCACGAGTCATCGCTGCCCAAGCCCACCCAGGAGCTGGTGCAGCTGCGCGCCAGCCAGATCAACGGCTGCGGCTTCTGCGTCGACATCCATGGCAAGGACGCCGCGGCCGCAGGTGAGACCGCGGCCCGGCTGAACCTCGTCGCCGCCTGGCGTCACTCCACCGTGTTCTCCCAGGCCGAGCGGGCCGCCCTGGCCCTCACCGAGGAGGGCACTCGCATCATCGACGGCTACGAGGGCGTCTCCGACGAGACCTGGGACCAGGTCCGCAAGCACTACGACGACGACCAGACCATCGCCCTTGTCTCGCTGATCGCCATGATCAACGCGACCAATCGGCTCGGCGTGATCCTCAACAATCAGGGCGGCTCCTACGAGCCCGGCAATCTCGCCACCATCGCCGGTTGATCACCGTCGACGGCTGAGAATCATCGATGTCGCCGCGCCGGCCCTCGATCATCCGATCCGGGCCGGCTCAGCGGGCAGATCTCCCCACTGCGGCCGGAGCAGCCTCGGGTGTGCTTCGGCCCTCTGCCTTGCGCAGGTTGCGGATCGCCGGAACGGACAGCAGCGCCACCGCCACCACCATCGCCATCACCGCGTTGAACCCAAGGACTTCACGCACCCCGAAGATCTCCGACGCGGGACCGGCGAGGGCCTGCCCCACGGGCATCATCGCCACCGATCCGGCCACGTCGTAGGCGTGCACCCGGCTCCGCACCCCGGTCGGCACCTGGGTCAGGATGCTGGTCGTCCACATCACGCCCCAGAAGGCGTTGGCCGCACCTGCGGCCGCGAGCCCAGCGGCGATCAGCGGCACCGGAAGCCCGAGCGCCACCGACGCCGGCTGCAACCAGTACAGCAGCAGCGCGAGGGAACCGGCCCGCAGCGGCCGCACCGGCCGCACCCGCATGGCGACGAGGGCACCGACCACCATGCCCGCGCCCATGGCCGAGTTGACGAGGCCGAGCGTGCCGGGGCCGTGCTCGGAGACGACCTCGGTCGCGATCAGCGGGACCATCGGCCCCCACGACGAGATCATCAGGACCATCCAGATCACGATGACGCCCCAGAGCCAGGTGCGGGACCGGAACTCCTGCCACCCCTGCACCAGATCGGACCGGAAGGAGTTCTCCTTCGCCACCACGGACCGGCCTGCGGCCGGCAGCCGCAGCAGCGCCAGGCAGATGGCACTGGCCAGATACGTGAAGGCGTACGCGACGAAGACTCCGCCCGGCTCGGTGAGCCCCACCAGCGCACCGGCCACCGCGGGCCCCGCCATGGTCATCAGGGACTCGATGGTGCGGATGGCCCCGTTCGCACCCTGCACGTCAGCGGCGATCCGCGGGATGAGGGTGGGCAGGCCGGGCTGGAAGAGCGCGGCGCAGATGCCGTTGACGGCCGAGAGGAGACAGATCTGCCAGACGACGATGTGACCGGTGTAGAAGAGCCCGGCCATGACGCCTTGCACGACGACGCGTACGAGGTCCGCCCCGATCATCAGCACCCGGTTGTTCACCCGGTCGGCGATCACCCCGCCGAAGATGACGAACCCGGCGAAGCAGGCCGTCATGCTGGCCAGTACGGCCCCCACCACCCCGGCCCCGTATCCGCTCATGACCAGCCCGGTGGCCAGTGCCACCGGGGCCATCATGTCGCCGAGCCTGGCGACACCACGGGCGGCGAAGAAGAGCGAGAAGTTACGGGACCACAGGCCCCCTGACGCGACGGATATGTCCCCGGGGGCACTAGTCATGATGGGGCGCAGTGTCGCGGACGCCCCATGCTCCGGGCAACCGAATTCCCCCTGCTCCCACAGGACTTGACCCTGTGCTCAGGGGTGCTGCAGGGCGGCGATGCGGGACGGGAGGCTGCGCCAGATGTCCTGTGTGTAGAAGTGGCCGCCGGGCAGGACGTCGTGCCGGAAGTCGCCCATGGCCAGCTTGCTCCAGTGCTCTCCCGCGTTCCGGTCGACGACGTCGTCGTCGGCGCCGGAGAGGACCTGGAGCGGTGTGCTCACCTTCGCGCCCTCGCGGTAGTAGAAGGAGTCACGCACCCTGATGTCGGCGCGCATGAGGTCCATGGCCATCTCCGCCAGGTCCGGATCGCCGAGCACGTGTTCCGGCATGAGGCCGAACGTGCGTATCCAGTCCATGAGTTGTCCGTCGGTGTCCTGCTGCGAGGGGAACATGTCCTGGGCGTTCAGGCCGAGGCTGGGGGCGTTCGCCGCGGAGACGACAAGCGCTTCGGGTGCCCGGCCGCCGCGTTCCTCGATGCGGGAGGCGACGTCGAACGCCATCCAGCCGCCCATGCTGTGGCCGAACAGCACATACGGGCCGTCCACCGCGGCGACGACGGCGAGGGCGTCCTCGGCCAGGGCGTCCCAGTCAGCGGCGAAGTCCTCCGTGAAGCGTCCTTCCCGGCCCGGGTAGCAGACGGCGGCGAGTTCGACGCCGGCCGGCAGTTCGTCCGTCCAGGGGAGGTACACACCCGCGCCCCCGCCGCAGAACCCGAGGCAGACCAGCGTCAGCCGCGCGTCAGGAACGGGCCGGGGGCGGACCAGTGCGGTGTCGAGCATCTCTGTCCTCTTCTCCGATGTCAGTGAAAACGGTCAGGCTCCGGCGGTGAGCCGGTTCTTGCCCTCGACGTGCACGGCGAGGTCCCGGAGCCGGGGGTGGCGGTAGACCTCCTTCGTCGAGACGCTGAGACCGAGGTGCTTCTTGAGGCGTGCGACCACGCGCAGCGCCATGAGCGAGTGACCGCCGAGAGCGAAGAAGTCGTCGTCGGCACCGATCCCCTCCCGGCCGAGCACCTCGGACCAGACGCTCGCGATCAGCGTCTCGAACGCGCCTTCCGGTTCGCTGCCGGGCGGCACAGTCGTGACCGCGGTCGTCCCGGCAGCCGCCCGGGGGTCGGGCAGGGCGTCCGTGTCGAGCTTGCCGTTGGGGGTCAGCGGCAGTTCGTTCAGGAGTACGTAGAAGGACGGCACCATGAAGGCGGGCAGCGCCCCGGTGGCGTGATCGCGCAATGCGGCGGAGAGGGCATCGGCGGTGGGCTGCGCGGAGGGCTCGGCCGGTGTGCAGTAGGCCACCAGCTGTTCGTCGGCGGAGCCACCGTCGTGGACCAGTACGGCGGCACGGGCGACGGCCGGGTGCGTGGCCAGCACCTGCTCTATCTCGCCCAGTTCGACCCGGAAGCCGCGGAGCTTGACCTGGCGGTCGACGCGTCCGACGAATTCCAGGGTGCCGCCGGCCGTCAGCTTCGCCCGGTCGCCGGTGCGGTACATCCGGGCGCCGGGGCCGCCGTGGGGATCGGGCACGAAGCGTGCGGCGGTCAGCGAGGGCTGGTTCACATAGCCGTGCGCCAGGCGGGGGCCACCGATGAACACCTCGCCGACGGCGCCCGCGGGCACCGGCAGCAGAGCGCTGTCCAGGAGGCGCACCTGCGACTGCGCGAGGGGGTGGCCGATGTGCGGGTGCTCGCCCGTGATCCAGGCGGCGGTGGCGTCGACGGTGCACTCGGTGGGCCCGTAGAGGTTCAGGGCCTCGAGCTCTCCCCGGGCGCCGGCGGCGTCGAGTTCGCTCCACAGGTGCCCGGGGACGGGCTCCCCGCCCATGAAGAGCCTCAGGACGCGCCCGTCGGCACGCGGGGACAGCAGTTGCGTACGGAGGAACTCCCAGTGCGACGGCGTCAGATCGAGATCCGTCACGCCGAGGCGGTCGAGGAGGAGGGCGAGTTGCTCGGGGTCCTTGCGGTGGTCGTCGTCGAGGACCACGACGGTGTCGCCACGGCACACGCGCACCCACTGCTGGACGGAGGCGTCGAAGGACGCGCTGGCGTTCCAGGCGACGACCCGTGGCCCGGCCTCGTACATACCCGCCTCTTCGAGCGCGGAGACGAGCGAGGCCACACCGCCCCGGGTCGCCTGGACGCCCTTGGGCGTGCCGGTCGACCCCGAGGTGTAGATGACGTAGGCGGGGGCGAGCGCGGGCACCACCGGGTCCGGGTGTGTGGGGGACAGGTGGTCCGTGGCCACGCGCACGGGGACCGCTGTCACACCGGCGGGCAGGAACCGCGCGGCAGCGGCGGAGTCGTCCTGCGCCAGCAGCAGCCGGATTCCCGAGTCCTCGGCCATGAACGCGAGCCGGTCCCGTGGATAGGCCGGGTCGAGGGGCACGTAGGCGGCGCCCGCACGCCACACCGACAGCAGGGCCACGACCAGCGCTCTGCCACGGGGGAGAGCGACGCCGACCCTGTCGCCCGGGGCGACTCCTCGGGCGCGGAGGGAATCGGCCAGGCACGCGGTGGCCCGGTCGAGTTCGGCAAAGGTCAGCCGGCCGTCCGTCGCCCATACGGCGGTCCGGTCCGGGGCGTCGAGGACCGCTCGCTGGAAGCGGCTCAGCATGTCGGCCGGCTGCCGGAGGGGATCAGCCATGGAACGGACTCCTTCGAGAACGGGGCGGTGCAACGGCACAGAGCAGGGGAAAGGAGGGGAAAGGAGAGGAGAGGCACGCGGGTTGGGGCGTGGCGACTACGCGTGGTGACTACGCGGGGTGGGGCGCGGGGCGGACGCCGGGGCGGCAGTCGTCGATGTCCACGGGGTTTCCCATGGCGACGACGATCTTGCGGTCGCCGCGGAAGGGGTCGCGGCCGTGCGCGGCCAGGACGTTGTCGACGAGGAGAAGATCGCCCACTTGCCACGGTGCGCGCACCGTGGCCTCTTCGTAGGCGGCCTGGATCGTCTCCAGCTCGTCCTTGGTCAGCGGGTCCCCGTCACCGAAGGCCGTGTTGAACGGAAGCCCCTCGGGCCCGAATTCGTCGGTGAGCGCCTCCCTGAGCTCCTCGTCAAGGGACCACTCGTTCCAGAAGGCGAGATGGTTGAACCACACCTCCTCGTCGGTCGAGGGGTGGCGGATCACGCCGGGCCGCAGCTGGCTTGTGCGGAGGTTGCCGTCCTCCTGCCAGGCATGGGAGATGAGGTTCTCGGCGCAGTACCGCTCGACCTCGCTCCGGTCGGTGGTGGCGAAGGCGGTCGTCCACTGCGTGGAGATGTTCTCGGAGTAGCTGCGCCGGAGCAGCCAGCCGCCGGCGCGCACCTTCGCGACGATGGATTCCGGCAGGAGGCGCAGGACCTGACGGCAGTCGGCGACCGGCGTGGCACCGCCCTCCGAGGGCGCCACCAGGCAGGCGAACATCAGCAGGCCGGGGAAGGTCAGGGTGTAGCTGTTCTCGTTGTGCATCCGGATCGGCTGCGAGGGCGGCAGGTCCGTGGAGGAGTAGACGCCGTTGCCGAAGTCGCTGCGGGGGGTGGCCTTCTCGCGGTAAGGCGTGCGCTGCGGGAGAAGGACGTCCCGTACGACGGCGAAGTCGTCCACGCCGGTGAGGGGGACGCCGCGCAGCCGGACGGCGCCGTGTTCGTGCAGGGCCGCTTCGATCTCACCCCGGACCGATGTCAGCAGTTCCGCGGCCTCGGCCATGGCCGTCAGGCCGCCGATCTTCGCGGTGGCCGGCAGGCCCGGGGCGAACTCCCAATCCAGTGCGGCGGTCTGAGCCGTCCGTGTGCTGCTCACCGTGTGCTCCTTGTCTCAAGTCTGTGCTCGCGTGCGGTGTCGTCCTGGGGTGGCCCTGTCGTCCTCAGGGCAGCGTCACGACCTGGGCCGCCCAGGTGAGTCCGGCGCCGAAGCCGATGAACAGGGCCGTGGCGCCGCCGCCGACCGCGCCCAGCTCCCGGAGCCGGGAGACGGCCAGGGGGATGGAGGCCGACGAGGTGTTGCCCGAATGCACCACGTCGCGGCCCACGGCGACGTCCGGCGGCAGTTCGAGGCGCTCGGCGAGGGTGTCGATGATCCGGAGGTTGGCCTGGTGCGGCACGAAGGCATCGAGGTCGTCCAGCGCCACCCCGGCCGCCGCTGCCGCCTTCCGGGCGGTCTCGGGCATGTCCTCGATCGCCCAGCGGAAGACCTCGGGTCCGGCCATCCGCATCGCGGGCCATGCGGCGCCGGGGGTGTCGCGGTACTGCGTCCATGTGGCGTCATGGGCGATCAGCTCGCCCCGCCCGCCGTCGGAACCCCACACGACGGGGCCGATCCCCTCCTCGCCGGCCGGGGCGGGGCCGATCACCACGGCTCCCGCCCCGTCGGCGAAGAGGAACGCCGCGCCCGGGTCGTGGGGGTCCACGATGTCGGTCATCCGCTCGGAGCCGATCAGGAGCACATGGCGGGCCGTGCCGTCCCTGACCATGGAGGCGGCGAGCCCGATGCCGTAACTGAACCCCGCGCAGGCGGCGTTCAGATCCATGGCCGCGGCCCGGCTGCCGATGCGGTGGGCCACCTCGGGCGCGGGACCGGGGCTCTGTCGCAGATCCGACATCGAGGCGACCAGGACCATGTCGATCTCGGCGGCGGTGACACCGGCGTCGGCGAGGGCCTTCGTGGCCGCATCGACGGCCATGCCGGCCACGGTCTCGTCGGGGCTCGCGTAGCGGCGTTCCAGGATGCCCGTGCGGCGCACGATCCATTCGGCCGTACGCCCGGTCCTGTCCGCCGCTTCGTCGTTGCCGACCACGCGCCGTGGACGGTAGACACCGATGCCCAGGATCCGGGATCCCCGCGCTTCGGTTCGCTGAGTTCTGGGAAGCATGCCGCGCCTCGTGTGGTCGACAGTGGTGGGGCGGCCGGCGGTGGTGGGAACCAGCCGCCGAGCGCCGCCGAGAAGCGTCGGACGGTTCCCTATAGAAGGTCTATACGGTGGCGCGCGCGCCGGGCCCCGGCCCCGGCGGGCTCAGCCGAGCTCCCGTGGATCGAGCCACCCGCGGACCACCGCGAGGGCCCCGGTCTGGAACCTGCTCCTGGCCCCGAGCCGGTTGGCGAGGGCCGCGGTGATGCGTCTGGTCGTGCGCACCGATGTGCCCAGCCTCCGGGCGATCTGGTCGTCGGTGTTCCCCTGGGCCAGCAGCCGCAGCACGGCCTGTTCCTGCAGGGTGAGACCGTCGTATCCCGGCTGGCTGTCGGCGCCCAGCGGTCGCGCGGTGGCCCAGACCTGCTCGAAGAGCTCGCACAGCGCGCTGACGACGCCCTTGCTCCGGGTGACGAGCGCGCCGCGGTGGGTCGCGTCGGGGTCGTCCGGCACGATGGCGACCTTGCGGTCGTAGATCACCATGCGGGGCGGCAGCACCGCGGCGAAGCGGATCTGCGCACCCGAGTCGGCGAGCCAGCGCGCGTACTCCTTCGTGGCCGGGTCGTTGCCGATGCTCTCCAGGTAGACCGTGCGCATCTGCACGCCCCGCAGGAGGGTCGATTCGTCGAGGGGCCGGCTCGCCTCCATGTTGGCGGGGGACTGGGCGCCGCCCGGCACGAAGGCGATGACCTCGCTCTCGCATCGCGACGCGAGCGATTCGATGCGCAGGCGGATCGCGTCGATTCCGCTGAGCCGCTCGGTGTCGGCGCTCTGCCGGACGTGGCTGAACTCCGCGTACTGGGCGACCAGGCGCTCCAGTTCGAGACGGCCCGCCTCGATCTCCTCCTGCCTGCGGCGCAGGTCCGCCTCCTGGTTGGACAGCAGGAGTTCGAGGCCGACTTCCGGTTCCACCGCGCGGTACTCTCCCGGCGTCTGCCACGACGGCCGGATCAGCGCGAGTTCGTTCAACCGGGCGAGACCGTCCCGCACTTGGGACGTCGGCAGGCCGAGGGTCCAGGAGAGGTCATCGACGTCCGCCGCCGGATTCCTGAGCATTTCCTCGTACACCGCCTGTGCGATGCCGTTCAGGCCAAGTAAGTCGAACACTGCGCCCTCCCCAGAAGCACATGGCGACCCACTTGCCCTACTTCGCGGCCGCCTCGGCGGGAACACATCAGTCGTGGTCTCGACTGTGGAACGAATCCCCGCCATCACAATTGCTACGTGAGTTGGGGACTCTATCCAACGTCCCCACAAGATGTGGGTGCAGAATGATCAAAGCAGGGCAAAGGTTTGATCGTGTCCGTACAGGAGTGCAGTCCGACGGTAGAATCACCCCACCAGCTGGAGGTACCCACGTGAACGAACCTGGCGTGACGGCCGGGCTGCGTCTCGCCGACAAGCTCAACCACCTGTTCCGCACCGCGACTCCATCGGGCCGGCGGCCGTACAGCACGGAAGAGGTCGCCCGCAGCATCACCCTCAGCGGTGTCCCGATCTCGGCGAGCTACATCTGGCTGCTGCGCAAGGGGCACCGGGACAACCCGACGCTCCGTCATGTCGAGGCGCTCGCCCAGTTCTTCGGAGTGCCGCCCACGTACTTCTTCGACGAGGGAGACGTGTCGGCGGATGTGCGGCTGCTCGCCGTCCTCAAGGACGCGGGAGTGCAGGCCATCGCCCTGCGTGCTTCCGGCCTGTCCGCGAAGAGCCTGGACTCGATCACCGAAGTGATCGAGCGCGTACGGGAGTTGGAAGGTCTCGCGGAGTGCTCGGACGAGCCGTGCCAGGAGTGATACCGCGAAAGCGGCGAGCTCGGTACGAAGCCCTGGTCCGCGAACTCGACCTGCCGTACCCCTACGGCATCCCGGACGTGTGCCGGCGAGTGACCGAGCGGACGGGACGGACCATCCACCTGGAGGCGATGGCCTTCCCCGCCGAGGGTCACTGCGGGGTATGGGTCCGTACGTCCCAGGCCGACTACATCTTCTACGAGCAGCAGACAAGCCCGGTCCACCAGCAGCACATCATCGGACATGAGCTGGGACATCTGCTCTGCCACGACGAGGAACGACCGCAGGAGCCCGCTCCGGGCGAACGGACCGCGCGGCTGCTGCCGCCCGGCCTCGACGTGCACAGCGTCACAGGAGTGCGGATGCGGTCCGCGTACACGGCCGATGAGGAGCAGGAGGCCGAGCTGATCGGCACACTCCTCCTGCAGGGCGCCAACCACCGGCCCCTGGACCCCGTCTGGGCGGCCACCGCCGAGAGCGCGGGGCTCGTCGGCAGGCTGGAGCGGACGCTGCTGCGGCGGTCGCCGGACGTCCGACGGATGCCCGAGCGTCCGTGACGGGTCTGCTGCACCCGCTCTGCGCACTGGTCGCCTGGGCGGCTCTGATCTACAAGGCCAGCGCGCTGCGCCGCGCACCGCGTGACCCGGGGCTGTGGGCGCTGTGCGGCGTGCACGGCTTCTCGGCGCTCAGCTTCACCCTGTCCACTCCCGTCGTGTGGCCGGTCGTCGACCGGCTGACCGGGGTCGCCAACAGCGCGGCGCTGCTGGCCCAGAGCTGTGTGATGGGTCTGATCGCGGCCCAGTGCGCGTTCCTCGGCCGGCTGCTCCATCCGCCGGGACCGGCCTGGGTGAGGGTGGTGTGCCACGCCCTGCTCACCAGCGGGGTGGTGGCGGTCCTTGCCGTGCTCTTCACCCGGCTGCGGCCATCGGGCGAACACCCCAGGGATTTCACCGTCCACTACGCGTCGGACCCCGCGTACGCCCGGTATCTCCTGCTGTACAGCGGGGTGTTCATGGTCGGCGAGGTACTGGTGTCGGTCCAGTGTCTGCGCTTCGCCCGGCGGGTGAACCGGCTGTGGCTGCGGCGCGGGCTGCGCGTCACGGCGGTGGGATCCGCGCTCTCCATCGGGTACGGCGTGGTCCGGTTCGGCAACGGCCTGTGCGGGTGCGTCACCCTGGATCCGTCGTGGGTGGAGCGCTCCGCGTGGCTCTGCGGTGGCATCGGGGCACTGCTCGCCCAGGTCGGATGGACGCTGCCGGGCTGGGGACCCTCACTGACCATGGCTCGCCGCGCCGTGCGGAGCTATGTGCAGTACCAGCGTCTCCATCCGCTCTGGAGGGCGCTCCAACAGGCCACGCCGACCATCGTCCTGGAGAACGGATCGTGTTCGCGGCTCTCCTCGCTGCTCACCGTGCGGAACATGGAGTTCAGGCTGTACCGCAGGGTCATCGAGATCCGGGACGGGCAACTGGCCCTGCGTGACGACCTCGACGCGGAGGTCGCCGAGCGGGCCGACAGGCTGGGCAAGGCCACCAGGCTGTACGGCGACGAGCTGGCGGCCAGCGTCACGGCCGCCCAGCTCAAGGCGGCCGTGCACGCCAGGAAACTGGGCCTGCGGCCCGCGGTGCCCGACACCGGACGGGCCGCCGACGGTCCGTCGGCGGCCGATCTGAGCGCGGAGATCACCTGGCTGCTCCAGGTCGCCCACGCCTACCGCGTGGGCCCGCTGCTCACCTCCGCGTGAGCGCGGAGGCGCTTTCGGGGGCCCGCGGTACGGGCGTCAGTTGGACATGGCCACCAGCACCTTGCGCGCTCCGGTGTACGAGCGACGGCCGTGGCCCGCGAGGACGTTGTCGACCAGCAGCAGGTCACCCTGGCGCCAGTCCACGTCGACGGCGGCGGCGAGCCCGCGGTCACGCACCTGGAGGACGTGCTCGGCGGGGATCGGACGGCCGTCGGCGTAACTGACCGACTGGGGCAGCTCGTCGGCGGGCATGACCTTGGCCAGCTCGGCTGCGGTCTCGTCACCCAGGCCCGCGGGGTGCCACTGGTCGGCCTGGTTGAACCAGACCTCCTCGCCGGTGATCGGGTGCCGCAGGGTGGACGCGCGCTCCTGGGTCACCCGCAGCGTGTCGCCGCGCAGCCACTCCCAGCTCGCGCGGGCGTCGGTGAGGAACTCCTCCACCTCGTCCTTGCTGCCGGTCTCGAAGGTGTCCTGCCAGCTCTTGCCGAGACCACGGCCGCCGTGCAGGTTCTGGGTGTAGCGGACGCCGCCCGCGAATGCCTCACGCACGTCGTCGTCCAGGGAGTCCAGCCACAGCGTGCCGTCCACCACGGGGGTGGCGCCGCCGGTCGCCGGGGCCACGGCGCAGTAGAAGAGCAGCCTGGCCGGCCACTGGTGCGCGTACGACAGTTCGTTGTGCATGGAGATCACGTACTCGGCCGGGTACTCGGTCGACGTGTAGACGTTCTTGCCGACCTTGGTGCGCGGGGAGTTGCCGTGCACATACGCGAGCCGGTTGGGCAGCAGCAGGTCCATGACGGGCTCGAGGCCGTCCTCGGGCACCCGGAAGCCCCGGAAGACCAGCGCCTTTTCCTTGGCGAGGAGTTGCTCCAGATCGGTGATTGATTCCAGATGGGAGACGAGGCCGTCGGCGTCGGCGGTGACCCCGGCGTCCGCCGGGCCGATCTCCAGTGGTTTCCATCCCTGACGGTTCTCCATTGAGACCGTGACCTCCCGATGTGGCGGATCGTGCGCTCCTGTCGCGGCCACCGTGCGGCAGGCGGCTATATTCCGGCCATACTCCCGTCGGTACATGAGGCGGCCGTTGGTATAGAGGCGATATAGGACGTGGGCCGAGCATTCCCGGGATTCCCTGTTCCGGAAATGCCGAGGAGCCTGTCATGGCCGACGAATTCACCGACGATGCCCGTTACCGCGTGGTCCTCAACGCCGAGGAGCAGTACTCGATCTGGTGGGTGGAGCGCGACCTGCCGGAAGGCTGGCGGACCGAGGGCACCGAGGGGACGCGCGAGCAGTGCCTCGCCCGCATCGACGAGGTGTGGACGGACATGCGGCCGCTGAGCCTGCGCCAGAGCATGGAGCAGTCCCTCCCCGCATGACCACATCCGAACACACCCGGCGAGGGACCCCGATTGATGACTGAGCGCGAATCCCCGTCGTCCGACGGCCCCGACCGGCTCGAACTGGTGGGGTGCTGGCTGCTGTCGGTCGCCCTGCTCTCCACCAGTTTCGGCGTGGTCTGGGACGTGCAGTGGCACGACGACGTGGGGCCTGACACCTTCTTCACCGCCCCCCACATGCTCATCTACGCCGCACCGACGCTGGCCGGTCTTGCCAGCGTGGTGATCGTGCTGATGCGCACCGGCGCCTGGCGCGCCGACCCGAGAAGCATCACGGCCGGCCGCGCCGTGACCGTCCTTGGCGTCTTCCGGGCGCCGGTCGGGTTCCTCGTCGCGGGCGTCGGCGCCGCGGTCGAGCTGATCTACGGAATGATCGACCTGTGGTGGCACACCGTGTACGGGTTCGATGTCACCCTCAACTCCCCTCCCCACGTGGGGCTCTCGCTCGGCGGCCTGACGATCTGCGTCGGCGCGGTCCTCGCGTTCATCGCGCTCGGCGGCCGGGGGATCACCCGCTGGGGACTCGTCCTGTCCGTGGCGACGTCCCTGACCTCGATGATGTTCGCGCTCTTCTGGGCGCAGCCCTTCGAGGTGTCGGTGACCGTGGTCGCCCTCTTCGCCCTGATGCTGGTGGCCGGGGTGACCCGTGCCACCGGCTGGGTGACGCTCACGGGGCTGATCTTCGGGGCGCTGCACGCGATCGACTGGTTCTTCGCGCCCTGGATCACCCGCCTTTACGCCGAGAGCCTGGGTCTCTCGCTGCGCGACAACATCTCGGGCCGGCCCGAACTGGCCTCGCTCTACCCGATGGTGCTGCCGCTGATCGCCCTGCTCGTGGAGGTCGGCCTGGTCGTCCTGCGGCGCCGCGGACTCTCGCCCAAGGCCGCCATCCCCGCGATCAGCGCGGTCGCCGCCCTGCTGATGTCGCTGCTCTACACCCCACAACTGGGCAACGGCTTCTCGCCGCTGGTCATCGCGATCGCGACCGCACTGGGCGCGGGAGCGGGGCCGCTCGGCTGGTCCGCTGCGATCTCCCTGCGCAGGCTGGCCCCGGGCGCGGACACGCAGCCTGCCGCTTCGACGCCGTCCGAGCCCGCGCTGCGGCCCGTCATGGAGGTCTGACCATGCGACGACACATGACATGGCGGAACCGGTCGCGGTATCTGCGGCGTTCCGTCTCGGTGACGGTCCTCGGCCTGCTGGCCACGGTCGTCTGGGCGCCCGCCGCATCGGCCGAGGCCGGTCCGGCTCCGGTGGTGCACTCCGAGCGGGTGAAGGCGGGCCCGTACGACCTTCAGGTGTCCTTCAGCGACTGGCCGCTGTACGCGGGCCGTTCACTGGACATGACGTTCCAGCCCACCCAGGGCATCAAGGGCCGCACGGCCCGGCTGCACCTCATCCGGCCGTCGGGCGGCGAGTACGGAAAGCGGGGCGCCGGTCTGGGCCGGGAGCTTCCCCGCTACACACGCTCCCACGACCGGTGGGGACTTGACGCCACCCTGCTGCCGGACGAGGGCACCTGGAAGTTCGACCTGGCCCTCGACGGACCCGAGGGGAAGGGCCGCGGAACCCTCGCCGTCTCCGTGGGGCCGCGCCCCGGACCGCCCATCGAGGTCAGCTGGGCGGTGGGACTGCTGCCCGGCCTGCTCATGGTGCCGATCGGCTTCACCCTGTGGTGGCGTGGCCGCGGCAGGCGTACGGCAGCGGTCTGGACGTGGGACTGAACAGAACACCCGCAGCACACGAGAGCCGGCCCCGGTCGCATCACGACCGGGGCCGGCTCCTGTGTGTCGCGGCCGGGGAGGCTCAGGGCTCGCAGGGCAGCGTCACGGTCAGCACCGTCGGGCCGCCGGCCGGGCTGCTGATGGCGAGCGAACCGTCGACGGACGCGACGCGCTTGGCGAGGCCGTCGAGCCCGGTACCTGCGGCGGCGTCCGCGCCTCCGACACCGTCGTCCGAGACGATGACGAGCAGCGAGTCCCCGATCCGGCCGACCGTGACATCGATACGGGACGCTTCGGCGTGCTTGATCACATTGGTGAGCGCCTCGGAGACGACGAAGTAGGCGACCGCCTCGACCGTCGGCAGGGGCCGCTCGGCCAGCTCGACGTTGAGACGCACGGGCAGCGGAACGCGTTCGGCGATGCCGGACAGCGCGGCGTCGAGCCCCCGGTCCTCGAGCACGGCCGGGTGCAGGCCGCGGACCAGGTTCCCCAGCTCGGAGATGGCCTCCTTCGCCTCGCGGTGCGCCTCGTCGATGACCTCGCGGGCGTCGTCCGGCAGTTGGTCGCCGAGCGTCGCCCTGGCCAGGCCGAGATTGACTGCCATGGCCACAAGACGCTGCTGGGCGCCGTCGTGCAGGTCACGCTCGATGCGGCGCCGCTCGGCGTCGGCCGCCTCCACCACGCCCGCCCGGCTCTCCGTGAGGTTCTCCACGCGCTGCTCCAGGATCTCGGCCCGCGTGGGGCCGAGCAGCTTCCTGGCCGCGAGGGCGTCGAGCCGCGTCAGTCCGCTGCAGGCCCAGGTGGCGAAGGCGAGCACGGCAAGACCGGCTGCCATGACATAGCCCGCCGTGACGGAGTAGCCGTGGTGCGCGAGACGCCACTCCAGCGGAAGCTCCCACACCCAGATGTACACGGTGCCTGCCGCGAACCCCACGAGCCACAGAGCGAGACCGACAGCTGCGGCAAGCGCCACCGCGGGCCCGGACAGAAGGTGGTACTTCGCCTGCCGCCACCGAGTTCTCCGGTCGTTCTCGGGCGTGCGCGCGATCTCCACGCCGAGAACGGTCTGAAATCGGTACCGCTGAATCAGCGTCAGGACCGGAATCATCTTGGGGAGAAGCGCGCAGAGGAGCGAGACGAGCTGCAGCGGAATTCCGGCGGCAAGGAAAGTGAGGGTCTTCCACACTTTCAATAACGGGGGCCGCAACCGCTGTATCACTCGGTGGAGGGAATGCATGGACAAAAGCTTAGCCTCAGCGGGTAGTTCGGCCGAATGTCACAAGGAGTCGGCCGGTTCGGCCAGTGTTCGTCTGCCGGAGAGCACCACGGCGGTCACAAGGAGCATGACACCGCAGACCACGAGCCCCGTCGGTCCCGCGCCGACGGAGGCCAGGAGGAAGCCGCCGCTCAACGCGCCCAGAGAGTTCGCTCCGGACGCCAGGAAGCGTGCCGTCCCGTTCACCCGGCCCTGGAGCTCGTCCGGGGTGTTCTGGACCTGGAAGACCCAGGCGGTGACGCTCAGTGCGCCGACGATGAGCGTGGTGGCCGTCAGGATGACGGCAAGGCCCGCGGGGTGGCGCACCCACGCGACCAGCGGCGTGATGAGCGTCCACGCCGCACAGCCGGTGAGGAAGACGGGGCGCAGACCGAAGCGCCGCCGCAGGCGTGGAGCGGCCAGGGCCCCGGCGAGCCCGCCGAGGCCACCGCAGCCGGTGACCAGGGCGACGAACACCGGTGACCGGCCGCTCTGCTGAATGATCACCATGACGGTGAGCATCAGGATCTGGAAGGCGAAGTTGCAGCCCGCGAAGAGGGCGACGAGGAACCGCGCGACCCGGTGCCGCCACAGCCAGGTGATGCCCTCCCTGATGTCGGTGTGCAGGGGCCGCGCCCGTGAGCCGGCGCGGACGCCCCGGTTCCCGCGCATCAGCGCCACGCACACCGCCGCCACCGACGAGGCAAGGGCGGTGGTGGCGAAGGGCAGCCAGGCCGCGACGGCGAGCAGGCCGCCGGCGCTCGGCTGCCCGAGCAGCCCCATGGCCTGACCGCGTGCCTCGTTCTGGGCGAGCGCGGCCGGCAGATGGCCCGCGGGCACCACCTGCCGGACGCTCGCCCGCTCACCCAGGTCGACCACGATGCCCCGGGTGCCTTCGAGGAACGCCGCCGCCATGAGGTGGGGCAGCCACACGTGCCCCAGGGCCACGGCGACGGCCACCGACGCGATCGAGAGCGCGCCGAGGATGTCGCACCACAGCATCAGTCGGCGCCGGTCCCAGCGGTCGACCAGCGCACCCGCCGGCAGTTGCACCACGAAGTTCGGCAGCGAGGCCGCGAACCCCACCAGACCGGCGTGCATCGCCGAGCCGGTGAGATACAGCGTCAGGAGCGGGAAGGCCGTCATGCCCACCCGCGTACCGAACTGCGAGATGCCCGCCCCCACCCACAGGCGGATGAAGTCGGCGTTCTTGCGCAGGGGGGCCGGTGGACGGTCGGGGCGGCGGGCCGCGGGGGCGGCGCCCCCGGACTCCGTGGAGGTACCGGTGTCCGAGGGGCCGCGGGTCTCCTCACTCATCGTCAGGAGGTGGCCGTCTCTTGCGCCGCGCTCTGCCAGAACCCGGTCAGCCGTCCCTTGTCGGACCAGCCGGTCGACATCAGATGCGTGACGAGCTCCCTCCCGGACGCGGCGTTGGTGAGCACCACCGCGCCCGATCCCGCATGGGCACGCATCCCGAACATGGCCTGGTAGCCCGCCGCTTGACCGCCGTGGCCGAATTCGAGGTCGACCCCGCTGTGGTCGACGATCGTGCCCCAGCCGTACGGGCGGTCGGAGTGCGGCGCCAGCATCTGCGCCACGGCTTCCCGCGGGACCAGGGCGTCCGGCCGGCCCAGCCAGCTGTTCCTGACGCCCAGGACGAGCCTGGCCAGGTCACCGGCGGTCGTCCACAGGCCCCGGGCGGCGGACTCCGGGTAGACCTCGTGGCCGCCGGGAAGGGGTACGCCCTCCAGGTCGTGACCGCGTGCCACCCGCAGCCCCGACGCCTCCGGGAACGCGGGGTCGAAACCGCTGTGTTCCATGCCCAGAGGTTCGAGGACGAGGCGCCGCATCAGCTCGGGGAACGGCTCGCCGGTGAGGTCGGTCATGGCCTGCTGGAGCACGCAGTAGTGGGCGTTGTTGAGCCGGAAGACCTCGCCGGGCACGAACTCAGGCCCGACCGGCACCGGTTCGGCCGGCGACCGGCCGTGCAGGATGTCGAGGACGGACGGCAGCGGCTCCCCGACGCGGTAGCCCTTGCGGCGCGGCGGCTCGGCGAGACCCGCCACATTCGCCACGAGGCGGCGCAGCGTGACCGGCGGCGCGCCTTCGGCGTCGTGACGGGACAGTTGCCACGAGGTGAGGAAGCGGTTGATGTCCGCGTCCAGGTCCAGGCCCTGCTCCTCGGCGAGCCGCAGCAGGCCGAACGTGGTGACGTGCTTGCTGATGGATGCTGCGGCGAAGAGAGTGTTCTCGCAGACCGGTTCCGAGCCGTCCGCCCCGAGCCGGCCGTACGTCTCGACCGCGGCGAGTTCACCGCCCTCGATCAGCGCGATGGCCGCTCCGGGAATGCGGTGGCGGGTCATCACCTCGGGCACCGCACGGGTGGCGACGCGGGGTGCACCGCCGACCCGCTCCTCCCCGACCAGGGAGATCAGCTCCTCCATGTGCTCGTCGGCCAGCCGCTGGACGGTGCTCGGTTCGTACAGCTCGGAGCCGTACGTCCAGCGCAGATACAGCTGTCCTTCGTCGAACATGGCCGTGACGTCGATCAGATGGTCGCGCGCGGCACCGGGATCCGTCGTCACGCCGGGCGTGCGCAGCACGGCGAAACCGAGCTGCGGACGTTCGGCCGAGCGAAGCTCCGCCGTCAGGTCCTGGTCGGGCGCGAGGTCGCGCAGCAGCCCGTACACATGGCGTGGCGCGGGCAGTTCGGCGAGCTGCCGGCCGACGGCGCGCGCCAGGTCGGGCAGCTCACGGGTGCGGGGGAGCCACAGGGTGAGCGGCACGTCGTCGGTCAGCGGGCCCACCGTCCGTGACAGATCGGCGGGGCCGGTGCCGTCACGGGGGTCGGTGCGCAGGTCGAGCGTGAGGCGGTCGCGGCCCGTCCAGCGGGTCACGACACGGCCGAGGGTGGCCAGCAGGGCCTGCTCGGGGTCGTCCCCGCCGAGCAGCGCACGCGTCCGCTCGGGTGCCAGCACCACGGTGACCGTACGGGCCGACGCGTGGGTGTTGCCCCCGTCGGCGTGGTCCACCGGCAGCGAGCCCGCGCGTGCCTGGCCCATCCACTGGTGGGCGAGGTCCGCGGTCTCGGGCCGCGCGGCGAGCTCCTCGGCCCTGCGCGCCCACTGCCCCAGGGGCGTGGGCACGGACGGGAGCCGTACCGGCGCTCCTTGCGCGCACATGCGGTACGCGGTCTCGACGTCCTCGGCCAGGAGGGCGAGGGAGACCTCGTCGACGGCCCGTGCGTGCACGGTGATCCACAGCTCCGACGCGACATCGGATGCCAGCAGCCGCTCCTCGCCGATGTCGCACAGCGTGGCCTGGAGGACAGGCCCCGACGCGGGGTCGAGCCGGTCGCGGGCCGCGGCGAGCGCGGCGGCGACGGCGGTGGCACGGTCCGCCGCGGCGGACTGCTGAAGCTCGACGACGTCCAGCAGCCGCGCGGACTCCGCCGGGGCGATGCGCACGTCGGTGCTTTCGGGCGCGCACCGCAGGCGCAGCGCGTCGTGATGCGCGACCACGGCGGCCAGCGCCCGCTCGAGCAGGGCCGGGTCGGGGCGGCGCAGGCTCAGGCTGATCGAGTGGTTCGACCGGACGCCCGCACCGACGGCAAGGCGCTGCCCCCGGCTTCCGTCGCCCAGTTCCCCGGCGCTCTCGCCGCCCGCGGCGGCCTCCGCGCCCCGCTCCGCGTCCACCAGCTCGGCGAGCTCGGCGAGCGTGCCCGCCTGGTAGATCATCCAGACGGCGAGCGGCAGCCCGGCCTCACGCCCCGCGGCGAGCATCCGCACCGCGAGGATGGAGTGTCCGCCCAGGTCGAAGAAGCTGTCGTCCGCGCCGATGCGCTCAAGACCGAGGACGTTGCCCCAGACGGCGGCGATGGCCTCCTCGGTGGGGGTGGCGGGAGCGACGTACGGCTTGATGTCCTGATCGGGCACGGGCAGCGCACGCCGGTCCAGCTTGCCGTTGGACGTGAGCGGGATGCTCTCGACCGGCGTGAACACCGCGGGAACCATGTAGTCGGGCAGTGTCGCCGCGACATGGGCGCGCAGCGCGGTCCGGTCGGGCGCGCGGCCGTCGGACGGCACCACGTACGCGGCGATCTCCGGGCCGCGGTCCTCGGTCTCGTGGACCACGACGACGGCGTCCTTCACGCCGGGGTACTCGGTGAGCCGGTGCTGGATCTCACCGAGCTCGACGCGGTAGCCGCGGATCTTGACCTGGTTGTCGATCCGGCCGAGGAAGTCCAGGGTGCCGTCCGGCAGATGCCGGGCGAGGTCGCCCGTGCGGTACAGGCGGGATCCTGCCGGGCCGTAGGGGTTGGGCACGAACCGCTCGGCGGTGAGCGAGGGGCGCCCGCGATAGCCGCGGGCCAGGCCTTCGCCGCCGATGTGGAGCTCGCCGGGCACCCCGACGGGGACCGGCCGCAACCGCGCGTCGAGGACGTACGTGGTCGTGTTGGGCAGGGGCCCGCCCAGCGGGACGGTGCCGTTCTGGGTGCCGGTGACCGGGTGGGCGGTGGCGCCGATGGAGGTCTCGGTCGGGCCGTACTCGTTGACCAGACGGCCGGGACCGAGGAGCCCGAGCCAGTGGTTGGCGAGCCGGGACGGCAGGGCCTCGCCGGCGACGAGTACGGTCCCGGCGAGTTCCCTCAGCACCTCGGGGGCGAGCTGGTGGGTGAGCACTTCGAGGTGACCGGGCGTCAGCTTGACGAAGGCGTACGGCGCTCCGGCCGCCAGCGCCTCGCCGAGGGACGCGGTGTCGAGGCCGGCCGGGAGGATGTGCACGGGGCGTCCGGTGATCAGCGGCACGTACAGATTCGTGGCGGGCAGGTCGAAGGCGATGGACGAGAACAGGGGTGCGCCGCCCGCGCCGCCCATGAGGTCCCTCGCGGCCCACCGCAGATGGTTGGCCAGGCCCCGCTGGGTGACCATGACGCCCTTGGGGGCGCCGGTCGATCCCGAGGTGTAGATGACGTACGCGAGCAGTCCGGCGTCGTCGTCGCGCGCCACCGGGGTCGCGGGCAGCGCGTCCAGCGCCGCGCTCTCGGCGTCGAGGTCGAGACGCGCCCCCTGATGGCCCTCGGTCGCACGGGCCGACGCGGTGTCGGTGACGAGGACCGCGGCGTCGCTGTCGGCGAGCACATGGGCCAGGCGTTCGGCGGGGTTCGACGGGTCGAGCGGCACATAGGCCGCGCCCGCCTTCCAGACACCCAGCAGGGTGGAGACCAGTTCAGGGCTCCGGTCCAGGCAGACGCCGACGAGGGTGTCCGGCCCCGCCCCCAGCGCGCGCAGGCGGTGGCCGATGCGGTTGGCCCGCGCGTCGAGCTCGCGGAAGGAGATCCGCCGCTCGCCCGCGACCACGGCCACCGCGTCGGGGACCCGTGCCGCCGTCTCCTCGAACAGGTCGAGAACGGAGCCCGCGGGCCAGTCCACGTCCGTGGCGTTCCACTCGGTGAGCTGCTGGTGCCGCTCGTCCTCGCCGAGGTGCGTGGCGGTGGCGTCGCCGTCCGGGTCCTCTGCCATCGCGCGGAGCACCTGGCGGTACATGTCCGCGAGCCGCTCGGCGTTGGTCCGGCTGATGACGTCGGTGAACGAACCGAGGCTGAGGTGACCGCGGACGGCGATCACATTGAGGGCGAACTCGTTGCCCCCGACCCCGAATCCCGCCTCGACGTCCACCGCGTCGGTGTCGACCTGGTGGAAGTCGAGATAGCTGAACAGGACGGTGATGAGGCGGTCGGTGGTGTCGGCGGTGCGTTGGATGGCGGGCAGGGGGTAGCGGCGGTGGCCCCAGACGCGGGTTTCGTGGGCGAAGGTGCGTTGGACGAGTTCGCGCCAGGTTCCGGCGTGGAGGGCGGGGAAGGGCACGGTGTTGAGGTGCATGCCCAGGACGCGGTCGCCGCCGGGTGCTTCGAGGCGGCCGTGGGCGACCAGGCCGCTGTGGAAGGAGCGTTCGGGGGTGAGCTGGGCGAGGACGGTCAGGTGTGCGGCGAGGAGCACGCTCTTGAGGGAGCCGCCCGCTGCCGCGGCCAGCCGCCGCAGTCCGTCCTCCAGGTCGTGGAACGGAACCATGCGGTGATACGGCTCGCTCGGACCGTCCTGCCCCCAGTCCTCGGGCAGCGTGAACGGCACGCGCGATTCCACGACGCCCCGCCAGAAGTCCTGCTGCTCCTCGCTGGCCAGCGCCTCGATCTCGGCGGCGATGAAGTCGGCATAGCGCACGGAGGGGACCTCGTAGTCGGGCAGCGGCTGCCCGTCGCGCACCGCGCGGTACGCGGCGAGCAGCTCCATCAGGAGCGTGTGATAGCTCCACCCCTCGGTGATGGCGTGGCTCTGGGTGAACGTCAGCCGCCAGGCCTCGTCCGACTCCAGATGGACGCTCACGCGGAAGAGCGGCGCGACCCGCAGGTCGAACAGGTTCGCCTTCTCCTCGGCGATGAAGGCCAGCGCCGCGCTGTGCTGCCCCGCCTCGTCGAGGCCGCGCAGGTCGTGCACGGCGACGGCGATCTCGGCGTGCGCGTGCACGAGCTGCAGTGGCTGGGAGTAGTCCTCGAGCGCCATCGACGTACGCAGGATGTCGTGCCGTTCCACGACCACGGCCAGCGCCTCGCGCAGCGCGGGCAGGGAGAACGGCTCACGGTCGCGGATACGGAAGTTGTTGACGTGGTGGTAGGTGTTGCGGTCGCGATGCGTGAGCATCTCGACGAGCATGCCGGTCTGGATCTGCGAGAGCGGATAGGCGTCGACGACCCCCTCCGGGAGACGGCCGCGGTCCTCCTGCCCGAGCAGCGCGAACGGCTCCACCGCCCGCACGAGCGAGACGGTGCCGTCCTGGCCCTCCGTCGCGGCGGCGAGTGCGGCGACGGTCCCGTGCTCGAAGATGTCGCCGATGGTGAGGTCGAAGCCGGCCTCGCGCAGGGCGCCCGCCAGGAGCACGGCACGCATCGAGTCCCCGCCGAGGGTGAAGAAGCTGTCCTCGACCCCGACCCGGTCCACACCGAGCACCTGGCACCAGGCCGCGGCGATGCGCTCCTCGTCGGGGGTGCGCGGAGCGATGTGGGAGTTGGTGGCGAACGCCTCGCGGTCCGGGGCGGGCAGGGCCCGCCGGTCCACCTTTCCGTTCGTCGTCAGCGGGACGCGGTCGATGGTCACGAACGCGGCGGGAACCATGTACTCGGGAAGGCAGGCCGCGAGGTGATCGCGCAGCCCGGCCACGTCGAGCGTGCCCCGGCCGGCGTCGTCGGCCCCGACGACGTAGGCGACCAGGCTCTTGTCCGCGCCGCTTGTGCGCAGGAGCAGTACGGCGTCCTTGACGTGCGGGTGCCGCGTGAGGTGGTGCTGGACCTCGCCGAGCTCGACGCGGTAGCCGCGGATCTTGACCTGGTTGTCGATCCGGCCGAGGAAGTCCAGGGTGCCGTCCGGCAGATAGCGGGCGAGGTCACCCGTGCGGTACAGGCGCGATCCCGCCGGGCCGTAAGGGTCCGGCAGGAAACGCTCGGCGGTGAGTCCGGGGCGCCGCTGGTAGCCGCGGGCCAGGCCCACCCCTCCGATGTACACCTCACCCGGCACACCGACCGGTACCGGCCGCATCCGGTCGTTCAGGACGTACATCGTGGTGTTGGGCACGGGCGCGCCCAGCGGCACGAGCTCGGTGGTGACGGTGTCGGCGACCGGAGAGCCCGAGTTGCCGATGGAGGTCTCGGTGGGCCCGTACTCCGCGGCGAGCGCGGTGCCGCCGGGGCCCGCCAGTTCGCGCCAGCGCGCGACGAGGCCCGCGGAGAAGCTGTCGCCCGCGGCGATGACCAGACCCGCCAGGCCCCGGGCCTGCTCCGCGGTGAGCTGGTGGGTGAGCAGGTCGAGATGGCCGGGGGTGAGCTTGATGAAGCTGTAGGGAGCCCCGGCGGCCAGCTCCCGGCCGAGGTCGGCGGGCGTGACGCCCTGCGGGAGCAGATGCGTGGTCTGGCCGGTGATCAGCGGGGTGAGCAGGTCGGGCAGGCCCAGGTCGAAGGAGATCGAGGAGAAGACGGGCGCGCCGCCGGTGCCCCGCGACGCGTACGCCTCGGCGGTCCAGCACAGGTAGTTGGCCAGGCCTGCGTGCGGGACGAGCACGCCCTTGGGAGTGCCGGTCGAGCCGGAGGTGTACATCACGTAGGCGAGATTGCCCAGCGTGCCGGTGGGCTCGGGGCGGGTCGCGGGCCGGGCGGCGATCGTGCGGGCGTCCACCTCACGGTCCAGGACGACCGTTTCGCCGCGGTGCAGGCCGTCGAGGCCTGACAGCAACTCGCCGCTCGTGACGACGATCTGCGGGGCGGCGTCGTCCAGCATGGCGCCCATCCGGGCCTGCTGCAGCGACGGGTCCAGGGGCAGGCAGCCCGCTCCGGTCTTCCAGATGCCGAGCAGGGCGGGGACCAGCTCAGGGCCGCGGCCCAGACGCAGGCCGACGAGGGTGTCGGGGCCCGCGCCGAGCGCACGCAGATGGTGGGCGATCCGGTTGGCCCGCTCGTCGACCTGCGCGTAGGTCAGCACGGTGTCGTGACGCACGGCGGGCGCGTCCGGGGTCTCCGCGGCCTGGTCCTCGAAGAGACGGTGGACGGGCAGCACCGGCGTCTGACCGGCGGTGGTGTGCCACTGGGCGAGGAGCCGGTGCCGTTCCTGGGCGGGGAGATGGGTGTCGGTGGCGTCGCCGTCCGGGTCCTTCGCCATCGCGCGGAGCACCTGGCGGTACATGTCCGCGAGCCGCTCGGCGTGGGCGTGCCCCAGGACGTCGGTGGCGCTGATCAGGTTGAGGTAACCGCCGTTGGCGAGGACGTTGAGGGCGAACTCGTTGACCGCGCCGCCCAGGTCCTCCCGCGCGCTGCTCACACCGGTGTCGACCTGGTGGAAGTCCTGGTACTCGAACAGGACGGTGATGAGTCGGTCGGCGGTGCGTTGGATGGCGGGCAGGGGGTAGCGGCGGTGGCCCCAGACGCGGGTTTCGTGGGCGAAGGTGCGTTGGACGAGTTCGCGCCAGGTTCCGGCGTGGAGGGCGGGGAAGGGGACGGTGTTGAGGTGCATGCCCAGGACGCGGTCGCCGCCGGGTGCTTCGAGGCGGCCGTGGGCGACCAGGCCGCTGTGGAAGGAGCGTTCGGGGGTGAGCTGGGCGAGGACGGTCAGGTGTGCGGCGAGGAGCACGCTCTTGAGGGAGCCGCCCGCTGCCGCGGCCAGCCGCCGCAGTCCGTCCTCCAGGTCGTGGAACGGAACGGCCACGCGGTAGCCCTCGGCGGGACCGTCGTCCCCCCAGCCGCCCGGCAGGGCGAACGGGGCGTGGGCGTCGGTGACCTCCTGCCAGAAGGCGCGGTCGGCTTCGCTCTCCAGGGACTCCGACTCGGCGGCGACGAAGTCGGCGTAACGCACCGCGGGCGTCTCGTGGGCGGGCAGCGGCTGCCCGTCGCGCACCGCGCGGTAGACGCCGAGCAGTTCCGTCAGGAGGGTGTGCTGGCTCCATCCGTCGCTGATGGCGTGGCTCTGGGTGAACGTCAGCCGCCAGGCCTCGTCCGACTCCAGGTGGACGTCGAGCCGCAGCAGCGGCGCGGAGCCGAGGTCGAAGCCTTCGGCCCGCCGTTCCGCCGTGAACGCCGACGCCTCGGCGAGCCGCTGTTCCTCGTCGAGACCGCGCAGATCGTGCAGGGCCAGCGGCACGTCCGCGTGGCCGTGGACCAGCTGAAGCGGCCGGGAGTAGCCGTCGAGCGCCATCGACGTACGCAGCACGTCGTGCCGTTCCACGACCACGGCCAGCGCCTCGCGCAGCGCGGGCAGGGAGAACGCCTCGCCGTCCGGGACACGGAAGCTGCTGAGGTTCACGTACGCGCCCTGGCCGGGCCGGGTGAGCGTCTCGACGAGCATGCCGGTCTGGATCTGCGAGAGCGGATAGGCGTCGACGACCCCCTCCGGGAGACGGTCGCGGTCCTCCTGTCCGAGCAGCGCGAACGGCTCCACCGCCCGCACGAGTCCGGACGGCTCTGCCGTGTCCTCGCCGTGCCACTCGACGGCGGCGGCCATCCGCCCGATCGTGCCGTGCTGGAACACCCCGCGGATGGCGATGTCGAAGCCGGCCTCGCGCATGGCGCCGGCCAGCCTGACCGCGCGCAGGGAATCGCCGCCGAGGGCGAAGAAGTTGTCCTCGACGCCCACTTGGTCGACGCCCAGGACCTCACGCCAGATGGCGACGAGCCGCTCCTCGGCGGGGGTACGGGGCGCGGTGTGCACGGCCTCGTCCGTGGCACGCCCGGGGTCGGGCAGGGCGGCGAGGTCGGGAGTTCCCCCGGCGGTGCGCGGTATCGCGTCGAGGACCGTGACGGTGCCGGGCACGAGGTGCTCCGGGAGCCGTGCGGCCAGGTGCGCGCGCAGCTGGGCCACATCCAGGGCGTCCGGCCCCGCGGAGGCGACGTACGCGGCGAGGGCGGCGGGCTCCGGGGCGTTGTCGCGGACCACGACGAGGGCCTCGCGCACGTCTTCGTACGCGGTGAGTTCCGACCTGATCCGTCCGAGGTCCACCCGGCGTCCGCCGAAGGCGACCTGGTCCTCGATCAGCCCGAGGAGTTCGAGCGAACCGTCGGGCCGCCACCGTGCGAGCTCCCCCGTACGGCCGAGGCTCTCGCCGTCGACGCAGAGTTCACCGGCCACGCCGACGGGGACGGGGCGGCCGTGCGCGTCCACGACGCGGACCTGCTCGTCGGCCAGGCCCTCGTCGACGATCCGGTCACGTACCGGCTGCGGCAGCCGGTCGGCTGCGTACGGCCGGGCCAGCAGCGCACGGTCGTCGTCGGTGAGGATGTCCGCGTCCGAAAGGGGCGCGTCCGGGTGCGCGGTCGCCTCGTCGAGCAGCCGGGCGAAGCGCTCGGCGGTGCGCGCGACCGTGGCACGGTCGAAGAGCGCGGTCGGGTAGGCGAGCCGTGCGTCGAGGCCGCCGGTCTCCGCGTTGTCCACATTCAGGGTGAGGTCGAACTTGGCGACCCGGTCCGCCATGACCGACTCGACCGAGAGCCCCGGCATGTCGAAGGCGCTGCCCCGGTCCTCGTGGAGGATGAAGTCCGCCTGGAACAGCGGGGTGCGCGCCAGGTCGCGCTCCGGCTGGAGCTCGTCGACCAGCCGGGCGAAGGGCACCGACTGGTGGTCGAAGGCGTCGAGCACCGTGTCCCGTACATGGGTGAGCACGTGCGCGAAGGACGGGTCGCCGTCCCAGCGCGCCCTGGCCACCAGGGTGTTGATGCCGTAGCCGAAGAGGTGCTGCAGCTCGGGACGTCCGCGCCCGGAGACGGTGATGCCCACAGGGATGTCGGCACCCGCGCCGGGCAGACTGCCGGGGGCGGCGGTGTGCCGGGCAAGGAGCGCCTGGTACGCCGCGAGCAGCACGGTGAACAGGGTGGTGTCGTACTGGCGGGCCAGCTTCCGTGCCCGGTCGGCCGTCGCGGCGGTGATGCGGAAGGGCACGGAGTCGCCCGACCAGTCGCGCACCGCGGGCCGGGCATGGTCGATGGGGGTGTCCAGGGGCTGGACGCCTGCCAACTGCCGCCGCCAGTAGGCCAGTTGGCGTTCCAAGGTCTGTCCGGTGAGGTGGCCGCGCTGCCAGGAGGCGAAGTCGGCGTACTGGAGCGGCAGTTCGGGAAGATCGGCGGGCTCGCCCGTGGCGGCGGCGCGGTAGAGCGCGCTCAGCTCACCGGCGAAGATCTTGACGGACCAGGCGTCGCAGGCGATGTGGTGGAAGGTGACCGCAAGGACGTGCTCCTGCGTGCCCAGCCGGAACAGCTTCGCGCGCACGGGCCACTCGCGCTCCACGTCGATCGGCCGGTCGATCTCCTCCTCCACGAGACGCCGGACGTGCGCATCGCGCGCCTCGGCCGTGGCTCCGTCGACGGCCACGTCCGCCATGGGCAGACCGGTGGCCACGAAGGGGTCCACCACCTGCACCGGGTCCCCGTCCGTCGGCCGGTAGCGGGTGCGCAGGATCTCGTGACGCTCAAGTACCCGCTCCCACGCGCCGCGCAGCGCCTCCGTGTCGAGCGCGCCGTGCAGGCGCAGCACCAACGGCACCAGATACTCGTGGCCCTCGGGCTCCAGGCGGTTGAGGAACCACATCTGCTGCTGGCCGAAGGACAGGGGCAGCGGACCGCTCCGGTCCGCCCGCTCGATGGCCGTCCTGCGGTTGCCGCGCGCTCCTGCGAGCCGGCGGCGCAGCAGCTCTTCGCGCAACGCCGCCGTGTCCTGCTGTGCGCTCGGCGTGTCGTCGACGCTCATGCTTGGTACTCCCTCACCGCGTTGGTGTTGTCGGATGGTGCCGGTGGTACCGGCCGTGGCTGTGCACTGCTCTCCTGGCCGGGCGCGGGCAAGGCGGCGCGGTCGACCTTTCCGCTGATGCTCAGGGGGATGCGCTCCAGGGCGACGAAGCTCGCGGGGATCATGTACGCCGGGAGCTGCGCGGCCAGATGGCGCCGCAGCCTGGCTTCGTCGATCCGCCCCGCCGGGACGACGTAGGCGACGATCCGTTTGTTGCCCGGCGCGGGCTCGCGCACCACGACGACGGCGTCCCGCACCAGCGGGTGGCCGGTGAGCGCGGCCTGGATCTCGCCGAGTTCGATGCGGTAGCCGCTGACCTTCACCTGGGTGTCGATCCGGCCGAGGAACTCAAGCGTCCCGTCCGCCAGCCGGCGCGCGAGGTCGCCGGTCCGGTAGAGGCGGGAGCCGGGTGGCCCGTACGGGTCCGGCGTGAAGCGTTCGGCCGTCAGAGCGGCCCGGCCGAAGTAGCCCCGGGCGAGACCGTCGCCGCCGATGTGCAGCTCGCCCGGCACTCCGGGCGGCACCGGCCGCGCCGAGCGGTCCAGGACGTGCAGACGGGTGTTGGCGACGGGCTGCCCGAGGGAGACACGGCCGGGCTCGTGCGGCACGGGCCACTGCGCCGACCAGATCGTGGTCTCGGTGGGCCCGTAGACATTGACCAGCTCGTCGAGCCGGCCGCGCAGCTCGGCGGCCACCCGGGCCGGAAGTTCCTCACCGCCCGCGAGGCCGGTGATGTGCGGGCGGTCGAAGCCCGCGGCGAGGAGCAGCCGCCAGCCGGACGGGGTGGACTGCACGTGGGTGACCCGGTGGGCGTCGACGAGCGCCATGAGGGCCGTCGGGTCCTTGGCCTCCTCGTCGTCGGCGAGGACGACCCGGCCACCGGTGATCAGCGGCAGGTACAGCTCGAGCGCCGAGATGTCGAAGGAGACCGACGTCGAGGCGAGCCAGGTGCCCGGGCCGCCGGACAGGCTCTGCCGGAAGGACCACAGGAGGTTGGTCAGCGCCTCGTGTTCGATCACCACGCCCTTGGGGGTGCCGGTGGATCCTGAGGTGTAGATGACGTAGGCGGGGTGCCGCGCTCCGGCGGGCGGCGGAGGCGGTGTGGCGGGACGGGCGGCGATGGAGGCCCGCTCGCGCTCGTCGTCGAGGATCACGGTGGTGCCGGGGTGGCCCGCCGGCACCCGGGAGGCGAGGGCGGAGCAGGTGAGCACCAGGGGCGCCTGTGTCTCGCCGAGGATGTGGGCGAGGCGGCGGCCGGGGACGGCCGGGTCGAGCGGTACGTAGGCCGCTCCCGACCGCATGACACCCAGCAGCGCGGGGAGGAGGTCGTCGTCGCGGTGCAGCAGGACGCCGACGACGCTGCCGGGCCCGGCTCCCAGGGCCTGGAGGTGGTGGGCGACACGGGCGGAGCGGACGTCGAGTTCGCGATAGGTCGTCGGCCGGCCTCCGACGAGTACGGCGACGGCGTCCGGGGTGGCGGCGGCCCGTTCCGCGAAGAGCTCGGCCGTTCCCGCGGCGGGCCGGTCCGTGCCGGGGACGCGTCCGGCGTCGAGGACCGAGAGCAGCAGACGGCTGGGCAGCGGGCTCTCGGTGGCGTCACCGTGCGGGTTCTCGGCCATGGCGCGCAGCACGGAGCGGTACATGGAGGCGAGCAGGTCAGCCCACTCCGGCCCCACGACGTCCGTCCGGCAGGCGAGTTCGAGATGCGTGTCGCGGGCCCGTACGACCAGGGAGAAGTCGTCGAAGGCGGCGTCGAGTTCCCCGGGGGCGAACAGGACGCCGCTGTGCGGGACCTGCACCGGCCGGTGCGGTGCCCGTGCGCGGACGTCGGCGGCCTGCCGCGCGGTCGCACGGACCAGGGCGAGCCAGTCGCCGGTGGGCCGGGTGTGCGGGACCGGCACCACGCCCTCGTACCTGCCGAGCAGCCGCTCGGCGTCCGGGACGTCGGGCAGTACGTCGCACAACAACCCGGTGTGGAAGGCGGGTTCGGAGGTCAGCGTGCCCATGACCGTCAGATGGGCGGCGAGCAGCACGTCGGTGAGCCGTACGCCGGCGCTGCCGGAGAGGGTGCCCAGGGCATCCCGCAGATCGTCGAAGGGCACCCTGAGCCGGCAGTGTCCGGGCGCCTGGCCCCCGTCCCCCCACGTGTCGGGGAGGGCGAGCGGGGCGTGGCTGTCGGCGAGGCGGTGCCAGAAGTCCTGCCGCGAGGCGTCGGTCATGGAGCGCTGGTCGGTCATGGAGTGCTGGTCGATCGTGGCGTGGTGGTTGCTCATGCCAGGGGGTCTCCCGCCGTCGTGGACGTGTTCGCCAGTTCGGCGTCGGACAGCTGGTCGATCTCGGCCCTGATGGCCGCCTCGACGGCCTTGGCCAGGAGGCCGACCGTGGGCTGTTCGAAGACCGTTCGTACGGAGAGGTCGATGTCGAAGGTGTCCTGGAGCTTGGCCGTCATCCTGATGGCGAGGATCGAATGACCGCCCACCTCGAAGAAGTTGACGTCGGCGCCCACCTGCTCAAGGCCGAGCAGCTCGGCCCAGAGTTCGGCGATCCGCTCCTCGGTGGGCCCTTCCGGAGCGGTGAACTCGGCGGTCGCGGTGTCGGCGGCGGGCAGCGCGGCACGGTCCAGCTTGCCGTTGGCGGTCAGCGGCACGGCGCCGATCGCGGTGAGGGTCGCGGGCACCATGTACTCCGGGAGTTCCTGCGACAGTTGCTCGCGCAGCTGCCGCAGGTCGCCGGAGTCCGCAGGGCCCTTCTCGGGCACGACATAGCCGGCCAGCGACTTCTCTCCCGTCGGGCTCTCGCTCACCACGACGACCGCGTCACGGACCCCGGGGAGCGCGGCGAGCCGCGCCTGGATCTCACCCGGTTCGACGCGGTAGCCGCGGAGCTTGACCTGATGGTCCGTACGGCCGCGGAAGACGATGCTGCCGTCCGAGCGGCGCAGGGCCAGGTCACCGGTGCGGTAGAGCCGGGCTCCGGGGGGCCCGTAGGGGTCCGGTACGAAGCGCTCGGCTGTCAGGGCCGGCCGGTCGAGGTAGCCGCGGGCCACGCCCGTGCCACCGATGAAGAGCTCGCCGATGACGCCGAGGGGAACCGGCTCGCCCACACCGTCAAGGACATGCGCCGTCGTGTTGGGAAGGGGCAGGCCGAGCGGTACGGCGGCGGAGTGCGGGGCATCGACCGGGTGGACGGTGGAGCCGATGGACGCCTCCGTGGGGCCGTACTCGTTGATCAGCCGCCCCGGGCCGAGCACATCGAGCCAGTGGTCGGCGGTGCGCGCGGGCAACTCCTCGCCCGCTACCAGGATGATCTCCGCAAGACCGGCGGCCTGTTCGCGCGTGAGCTGGTGGCCGAGCAGCTCCAGGTGGCCGGGGGTGAGCTTGATGAAGCCGTAGGGTGCCCCGGCGACCAGGGCGGTACCCAGCTCCGCCGCGTCCGCGTCGGGCGGCAGGACATGGACCGGGCGACCGGTCATCAGGGGCGCGTAGAGGTTGGTGGCGGGCAGGTCGAAGGCGACGGACGAGAACAACGGCGCACCGCCGTCGCCGCCCGCCAACTCCCGCGCGGCCCACGTCAGATGGTTGGCGAGACCGCGCTGGGTGACCACGACGCCCTTGGGCGTGCCCGTGGAACCGGAGGTGTAGATGACGTACGCGGGCTGCTGCGGGTCGGTGGGCCTCGGCAGGCGCGTGGCGGGCAGGGCCGCGATCTTTGCCCGCTGCCGGTCGAGGAAGAGGCGTACGCCGTCGAAGGCCCCGCTCGCGGGGTCGAGCGCCGACTCGGTGAGCAGGATCGGGGCGCCGCTGTCGTGCAGCAACTGCACCAGGCGTTCACCGGGGTTGGCCGGGTCGAGCGGGAGATAGGCCGCACCCGCCTTCCAGACGCCGAGCAGCGCGGGGATCAGGTCGGGGCCGCGGTGCAGGCAGACCCCGACGAGGCTGCCCGGACCCGCGCCGGCCGCCACGAGGTGGTGGGCGATGCGGGTGGCGTGCTCGTCCAGCTCCCGGTAGGTGACCCGCTCCTGGCCCAGGACGACGGCGACCGCGTCGCCGTCGGCCGCGGCACGCTCCTCGATGAGGTCGAGCACCGAGGCGTCGGACAGCTCCGCACCCGTGTCGTTCCAGCGCGTCAGCAGGTCGGCACGCTCGTCGGAGGGAAGGATGCCGAGCGCGGAGATGCTGCGGTGCGGCTCCTTCGCCGCGGACTCCAGGAGCGTGACGAAGTGACGGGCAAGTCGTTCGACGGTGTCCGCCTCGAACAGCGCGGTGGCGTACTCGAAGACGCCGGTCAGCTCGCCGCCGGGCTCGCGCCGCAGATAGAGGGTCAGATCGGTCTTGGCCACCTGCCGGGCGCGCAGCAGCACGTCGCCGTCGCCCGCCTCCGGCATGCCTCCGCCGACCTCGTCGTCGTTGAAGTTGAACGCGACCTGATAGAGGGGCGTGCGCGACAGATCGCGCTCCGGCCGCAGCTCCTCCACGAGGTGCTCGAAGGAGACCTCCTGGTGCGCGAAGGCGGCGAGCGCCGTGGCCCGTACGCTCCGCAGTGCCTCGGTGAAGGGAAGCCCCGCGTCCGGACGGCAGCGCAGGACGAGCGAGTTGAGGAAGAAGCCCACCACTTCCTCGACCTCGGGCGTGGTCCGGCCGGCCACGGGAACGCCGACGGGCACGTCCCACTGCCCGCTGTACCGGGCGAGCAGGGTGGAGAAGGCCGTGAGCCAGGTCATGAAGGGGGTGGCCTGCTGGGATCGGCCGAGCGCGGTCACCGTCTCGGCGAGATGCGCGGGCACGGTGAAGCTCACGAGCCCGCCGCTCGGGTCGCGCTCCAGCGGGCGGACGTGGTCGGTCGGCAGCGCCAGCGGGGTCAGACCGGCGAGCTCATCGCGCCAGAAGCCGAGGTCCTTGCCGAGCCGGTCCTTGCCGCGCCAGGCGCGCTGCCAGGAGGCGTAGTCCGCGTACTGGACCGGGGCGGGACCGAGCGAGGGGGCGCGCCCGGCGTGCAGGTCCGCGCAGAGCGTGCGGAACTCCCGCTCCAGGACGGTCGACGACCAGCCGTCGCAGGCGATGTGGTGGATGGTGATCAGCAGGGTGTGCTCCTCGCCGGGCCGCCGGACGAGCAGGGCACGCCACAGATCTCCGGACGCGAGGTCGAATCCGGTTTCGAGATCACGGCGGACCTCGGGCTCCGGGTCCTGCGCGAGCGCGTCCACGATCCGCAGCCGCACGGGCCGCGGCTCCTCGATCACCTGGACCGGCTCGTCGCCCTTGGCCAGGTAGCGGGTACGCAGCGCCTCATGGCGCACGGCAAGGGAGTTGAGCGCCTGGTGCACCGTCTCGGCCGCGACATCGGCGGGCACCCGCAGCAGCATGGGCACCACCCACTCCGGGCTGTGCGCCTGCATGCGGTCGAGGAACCACAGCCTGCGCTGGCCGAAGGACAACGGCAGGTCGGCCGCGCGTGACACCGGTGTGACGGCGGGTGTCGGGTCGCCGTCCGTGTCGAGCAGCGCGGCCTGTTCGCGCACGGTCACCGCGCCGTAGAGCTCGCTCAGCGGCAGCCGTACGCCCGATCCGCTCTGGAGCCGCTCGACGAGCAGCGGCAACTGCAGGGAGTATCCGCCCAGTTGGAAGAAGTCGTCGTCGACGCCGACGCCTTCGGCCTCCAGGAGTTCGGTCCAGACCGCGGCCACCAGAAGCTCGTTGGGGGTCTGCGGGGCGACGTGGGGAGGGCGGGCGGCGGAGCCGATGAGCAGCCCGTTCTGAAGGTCGTACGCAGCGAAGCCGCCGGGCCCGGCCTGGCCCCGCTCGGCCTCGTCCTGTCCGCCGCTGCCGAGGTGGTCCAGGCTGCCGTCGTTGCGCTCCCTGACCAACTGGCCGGTGGGGGCGCCGTCGACGAGCAGGTCGCCGGGCACGCCCGGCGGGACGGGCTCGCCGAACTCGTCCACGACCGTCACCTGCCTGCCGGCCACGGGCCTGCCGAGCGGCAGGGTGTCGAGGTCGCGCTCGGGGTCGTAGCGGTGGGCGGTGACCGTCGTCCCCGACGGGGCCGCCGCGAAGGTGTGCCAGAGCGTGGCCGCGCCCGCGAGGGTCAGCTCGAAGGCCGTCGCCGCGTCCATGCCGGGCCCCTCGGCCAGGACGAGACGCAACGCGGTGCAGTCCTGCAGGCCGGGCTCCTCAGCCACGCGGAGCGCCGACCGGCCGGAGAGCGGGAGCACGGTGATCCGCCGCTCGGCGACCGCTCGTACCAGCGCGGCGGGTTCGGGCCAGTCCGTGCGGTCCAGGGCGACCAGGGTCGCGCCGGACGCCATCGCGGCGAGGCACACCCAGACCGGGCCCGCGAGCGCCGCGGTGTCCGGCAACGGCACGCGATCGGTGGCGGAAAGCCCCGGGCCTTCGTGGCGGAGCCAGTGGACCTGGGCGGCCGCCTCGCCATGGCTGATCACCGTGTCGGGGGCGCCGCCGCCGTGCAGGATGACCAGCGCGGTGTCGTCACCGGTGATGCCTGCCTCGGCACCGTCGGCCGTACGGGCGCCGTCCGCGGGGGAGCGGTCACCCGCCGGGACGTCCCCGGGGCCGAGCAGCACGTCCACGCCGTGCGGATCGGCGTCCCCGGCGGTGAGCACCACCGTGGCCCCGGCCGACCAGACCGCGAGCAGGGAGGCCACCAGACCGGGTCCTGCGGGCATCCGTACGCCCACCCGGCTGCCCCGGACCACTCCACGGGTGCGCAGGCGGCGGCCCAACTCCTGCGCCATGGCGGCGAGTCGGGCGTGGCCCGTCTCCTCGCGGCCCACCAGAACCGCCACCGCGTCCGGTTGCCGGGACGGGTGGTGGGCGAAGAGGTGTGGCAGAAGCGGGGGCCGGGTCACTGGTACTCCTCGCGAGTTCGACAGAGGCTGTGCCGGGCTGCGGAGTGATCGAGCCGACGGCGCCGGTCAGCCTGCGAGGGCCCCCTATACAAGGCCTATACGGGACACGGTTATCGAAGCCGTATAGGTGGGTGCCGCAGGGTGTCGCCGGTGTGGAACCTCACGAGAAGCCTTTCCGGTGCGCTCCTTGCGCTGACCGTCGTCCTCCTGGGAGCGGGGCCCGCCGCAGCCCACGGCGTCAGCGACACGGCCGACGTCGAGTTCGCGCAGTCCTTCGACGGGAACGAACTCACCTTCGTGGTGCGCCGCGCCCCGGAGGTGCCAGGACCCCTCCGGGTGGACGTGATCGCGCACCAGCCGGTGCGGCCGGTCACGATCGAGCTCGCCGCCCGGCCGCTGGAGGGCGGTGCCCCCGCGGCGTCCGAACGGAACGCGTCGACCGTACGGCTGGAGAAGGGGCGCCCGGGGACCTACTCGACGGCCCTGAGGGTCGACGGGACCGGCCGCTGGGAGCTGACCGTCCAGGTGGGTGACGAGCGCTCCGTGCTGCCCTTCCGGGTGATGACGCCGCGCCCGGCGGCCTGGGAGGCGACCCTCTATCCGGCTCTGGCCGCCACCGGAGTGCTCATCGTCGGCACCCTCGTGGCGGCCGTCCGGCGCAGACGGGTGCTCAGCGTCGCGCTGGCCGCCGCGACGGCGGTCACGCTGGTGGTGGCCACGACCGCGGCCTCCCTCTCGCCCTTCGTCCCGGCGGCGCTGCCCAAGGGCGCGGCGCCGACCGTGGCCAACGACCCGGCCCAGGGCTTCTCGGCGAACGGCCGCCCGTTCGCCAACGCGGTGATCACGACCGAGCCGTCGAAGCCGGTGTCCGGACGCACGTTCGTGGTGCGGATGCGGCTGCTCGACGGCTCCACCGGCCAGCCGGTCAATGATCTGATGGTCCATCACGGCGCCCTGGCCCACACGGTGGTGACCAGCAAGGACCTCTCGTTCTTCCGGCACGTCCATCCCGTTCTCACCGGCTCGGGCACCCTGGAGATCCGGCTGACCGTGGACCGGCCGGGCCGCTATCTCGCGCAGACCGAGTTCGAGCGCGCCGACAGCGGCGGCCAGCAGGTGTCCGGTTCCTTCCAGGTGGGCGGCTCCAAGCTCCGTACACCACGAGATGAGGCGGGAGCACCGGCCGCGCCCGCGGCCGACGGCGAGCGGGCCCACGTCACCGTCAGCCCGTCGCGGGTGGTGGCGGGTGAGCCCACGGCGTTCGACCTGCGTGTCGACACGGACGCGGGGCCCGCGCGCGACCTGCAGCCCTGGCTGGGCATGGCGGGGCACATGTTCGTCCGGGACCGGCGCAGCGACTTCTTCGCCCACATCCACGAGCTGGACTCCATGGCGGAGATGAGCGTGCCCAACGCCGTCCCGCGCGACGAGACCGTCGGGCGGTACGGGCCGGTGCTCCGGTTCACCTACAGCTTCCCCGGACCAGGTCGCTACGTGGTGTGGCTGCAGTACTCCAGGAACTTCACCGTCCACACCACCCGCTTGACGATCGACGTAGCAGCTGAAGGGAATTGACATGAAGAAGCGTGGTCTGTGGATGGTGGCGGGCGCCGTGGCGACGGTCGTCGTGGCGCTCGGTCTCCTCGCCTTCGCCGGATCCGAGGATGCGGCGACCACCGTGACGGGCAGCTCGGACCATTACGACGTGCGGCTGCGCCTTGACCGCCTCACCACCTCCACCACGACCGTGGACATCGAGGTCACCGGCCGCGGCCGTGATGCGGGCGAACTCGAAGGAGCGTCGGTGGAGGCCGTGATGGAGCGGATGGGCCACGCGATGCCTTCGCTGACCGCCAAGCCGCTGGGCGAGGGGCGGTTCCGGGCCCGCGGGGAGCTGTTCGTGATGGCCGGTGAGTGGCAGGTCGGCGTGCGGCTGCGCACGGCGGGCGGCGCATCGGAGCTCGCGACCGTGTCCGTCGTCGTCCCCTCCGGCGCGTAGGCCTGCCTTCGGATCCTGCCGGGCCCGCCGGATTCTGCCGGGTCCGCCGGATTCTGCCGGGTCCGCCGCCGACAGTGACCTGCCATGTCCGGATGATGACAGGGCGCACCAGAGAAATGCATTCCTGAACCGGTGATAATTGTCGTCGGAGAGAAACGGCCGGCACCTCAGAAGGGTGTCGCCACATCACCAAAGGCGTAGGCGTCATCCGCACACGCCGCACAGAATGGAACCCCCATGTACGCGCACCATTCACTTTTCCGTTCCGTACGCGACCGGTCCTCCCTCGCACGCCTCGGCGCGGTCGCACTCCTCACGGCCGCCGCTTCGATGGCCGCGGTGGCGGCTGTTGCTCCCGTCTCCGCGCACACCGCGTCGCAGCAGGTGGCGAGCGGCCCCGGCAACAACAACGGCTGGGACTGACCTCCCCGAAGCCGTCGACGAAGCAGGACCGACACCCCGCCACCGGCTCGCCGGCGGCGGGGTGTCGGCGTGTGTGCCGCGGCTCCGCCCCCGGTCCACGACGCCGGTATGGGGCAAATATAGCCGCGCTCCCTAACGTGAACGCGCTGCTCAACACCCCTGCCTTAGCGGGCTGTCACGGCTATAGAGGAAGAATATGACCGACGCGGACAGCGCCTGGTTTCACCACAGCGGCACCACGGTGAATCCGGACCTTCGTCTGGTGTGCTTTCCCCATGCGGGCGGAACACCGAATTCCTTCCGCGGCTGGGCCCAGCGGCTGCCCGCAGGCACCGGCGTTCTCGCCGTCTGCTACCCCGGACGCCACAAGCGCCTCGCGGATCCGCTGGTGCACGGCATGGAGGACATGGCCGACCGGATCAGCGAGGCACTGCTGCCGTACGCGGACACGCCCCTGGCCTTCTTCGGCCACAGCATGGGAGCGGGCATCGCCTACGAGGTCGCCCTGCGCCTGGAACAGCGCGCGGGCGTCCGTCCGTTGCGGCTCTTCGTCTCCGCGTTCCGCGCCCCGCACGTGCGGGTGGCGTCCGACGCGCCGGCCGACGACTCCACGCTCGTCGAGGAGCTGCGCGCCCTCGGCAGCTCCTCCATGGCCGCCCTGGACCACCCCGACGTACTGCGCCTCGTGCTCCCCACCCTGCGGGCGGACATGGGCCTGGTCGCCGCGTACGGATCGCGCCCGGCCGACCGGGTCGGCTGCCCCCTGGTCGCCTACGCGGGCGACCAGGACCGCGGCTGCGGCCCCGACACCATGCGCGCCTGGTCGCAGCTGACCGCAGCCCGGTTCGAGCAACGGACCTTCGCGGGCGGCCACTTCTATCTGGAACCCCGCGAGGCGGAGCTGCTCGCGGATCTGTCCGGGCACATCGGCGACGACCTGCGGTTGTGGCACGCGCTCGCGGCGACGGGCGGCGGCCGTGGCTGACATCCGTCCGCTCTCGCACGGGCAGGAAGCCCAGTGGTTCCTGCACCAGTTGGTCCCCGGCGCCACCGCCTACCACACGGGTGTCGCCGTACGCATCAGCCGCTCCCCGGATCCCGCCGTCCTCGCGCGGGCCGTGGACCTGCTCGCCGTACGCCACGACATGCTGCGCTCGACCTTCGGCATCGAAGCCGGCCGACCCGTGCGCCGGGTGGCGCCGGTGGGCACTCTGCGGCTCGAGCACCGGGAAGCCGGCGCCATGAGCGACGAAGCCCTGCGCACCGAGGTCGCCGCCGCGCTCACCGCGCCGTACCGCCTGGAGGAGGAGTCCGCGTTCAGGTTCGTGCTGTGGACCAGGACGACGGGTGACGGGGTCCTGCTCGTCGGGGGCCATCACATCGCCACCGACGCGGCGTCCGACACCGTGCTCCTGCGCGATCTGCTGCGGCTCCACGAGTCCTGTGCCACCGGCGGCGATCCCGGCCTGCCCGTCCTCCGGGGCGGCTTCGACGACGAAGTGGCCAAGGAGCAGGCCCTGTTGGCCTCGCCTCGCGGCGCCGATCTCGGGCGGTACTGGCAGGGGGTCTGCCGCGGCTCGGCCGCCGCCGAGCTGCCCACGGACCTGCCGCGCCCCGCCACGCAGTCCCTGGCCGGAGACACCTGCAGGGTCACCGTGCCCGCCGCGACGGCGGCGCGGCTGCGGGATGCCGCGCGGGCGGCGGGAGTCACCCCGTTCGCCCTGCTGCTCGGCTCGTTCCAGGCTCTGCTGTACCGCTCCACGCGGCGGCGGGACTTCCTCGTCGGCGCTCCGCTCACCACCCGGATGAGCACGAACAGCCGTCATCTCGTGGGGAACTTCATCAACACCGTCGTCTTCCGCGCGGAGATCACACCGGTCACGTCCTTCCGTGACCTGGCCGAGTCCGTCATGGAGCAGGTCAAGTCCGGCGTGGACGCCATCCGTTACCCGTTCTCGCTCGTGGCCCGGGACCTGGGCCGTGCGCCGGGGGCCGAGCGTGCCCGGGTGTACGGGATCACCTTCAACATGCTGAGCACCGCGCACCTGGAACCCGCGCTGCGACCGGTGCTCGACGCGGGACGCCCGGACGCCACGACCGAGTACGCGGGCCTCGCCGTGGGCCCGTACCCGCTGCCCCAGCAGGAGGGGCAGCTCGACCTCGGCGTCGACGTGGTGCAGGGCGCGGACACCTTGACGGTCGACTTCCGTTACGACGGGGCCCTGTTCGAGCGGGAGACCGTGGAGCGGCTGGCTCATCACTACCTCCGTGCCGTCGAGATCGCCACCGACGACCCGGCGACGCACGTCGCGAGAGCGCCGCTGTGGGCCGCCCCGGCCCCGCGCGCCACCACCGAGATCTAAGGAGTTTTCCCTATGTCCGAGCTGCCTCTCGAGAACCTGGTGACGCGCCTCGAACGCAACGCACGCGCGCTGACGGCCAAGGACGCCGTCATCTTCGTACGGCCGAAGGGCGACGAACGCGTCGAGGAGCGGCTGACGTTCGGGCAACTACGCGACGAGGCCCGCGCGGTCGCGCGATGGCTGCGCGGCCACTGCGCCGATGGCGACCGCGTGCTGCTGCTCTACCCCTCCGGCCTCGACTTCGTGAAGGTGCTCATCGGCTGCCTGTACGCGGGGGTCGTGGCCGTCCCCGCCCCCGCGCCGAGCGGCGGCGGACGGCGCGGCGCGCGCATGGCCGGGGTGGCACGGGACGCCGATGTGTCCATGGTGCTCACCGACTCCGGACATCTGGCCGCGGCCGAGGAGTTCCTCCAGGACGCGGGTCTGGGGCTGCTGCCCTGCGTGGCCACCGACACCGTGGACCTCGGCGCCGCCGATGACCTGCCGGAGCCGCCGCGGTTCCCCGACGACAAGGTCGCCGTCCTTCAGTACACGTCGGGCTCGACCAGCGACCCCAAGGGAGTCCTCCTCACCCACGGGGCCCTCGCGCACAACCTGTGGCTGATCGAGACAGCGCTCGGCCCCGACCAGGAGACCAGGGCGTGCAGTTGGCTGCCGCCCTACCACGACATGGGCCTGATCGGCATGCTCTTCTCGCCGCTGTATCTGGGCGCGAGCGTCGTGCTGATCTCGCCGATCGACTTCCTGCGCCGCCCCCGCCTGTGGTTCGAGCTGATCCAGGAGCACCGCAGCACCTTCACCACCGCGCCCAACTTCGCGTACGACCTGCTCGCCAAGCACATCACGGACGAGCAGCTCGCCGGTCTCGACCTCTCCAGCGTGCGCTGGGCCCTCAACGGTTCCGAGCCGATCGACGCCAGGACCCTGGAGCGCTTCAGCACCCGCTTCGCGGCGGCAGGCTTCGACCCGGCCGCCCTGAAGCCCTGCTACGGCATGGCCGAGACGGCCCTCTTCGTCGCGGGTACCCCGGCGGAGCACGGTCCCGTGGTGGCCACCGTCGACGTGGCGGACCTGGAGAAGAACGTCTTCACGCCGTCGCCCGCCGGTCAGTCCGTCCGGCAGCTCGTCAGCAGCGGCCGGGTGGTGGACCTGGACGTACGGATCGTCGACCCCGAGTCGGCCGCCGAGCTGCCCGCCGGCATGGTGGGCGAGATCTGGGTCCGTGGCAGAAGCATCACCGCCGGGTACTGGCGCAACCCCGAACAGACCGCCCGCACCTTCGACGCGATCACCGCGGGCGGCGAGGGCGGCTTCGTCCGCACCGGTGACCTCGGGGCCCTGCACGACGGCGAGTTGTACGTCACGGGCCGGATCAAGGACGTCCTCATCGTCCGTGGCCGGAACCTGTACCCGCACGACATCGAACGCGAGGTCTCCACGCTGCACCAGGCCTTCGAGGGCCTGCAGACCTGCGTGTGCGCGGTGCCCGCCGAGCGCGACGAGCGCGAGGAGATCGTGGTCATGCAGGAGTTCCGGGTGCCCGCGGGCACGGAATTCGACCACGCCGCGGTGACCCGGCAGGTCCGCGCCGAGCTCGGCGAACTCCTTGGAGTGCGGGTCTCGAACGTGGTCCTGCTGCGCCCCGGACACGTGCGCCGCACCAGCAGCGGCAAGGTGCAGCGCTCGCTGATGCGGGACCTGTTCATGACGGAGGCCCTCAAGCCCGTCCACGAGGACCTCGACGCCGGGATCGTCCGCCGGTACCGCGCCCAGGGCGGCGCCGCATGATCTCGGCACGGACGCGGACGGCAGCGGGAACCGACGGGCACGATGTCCGGACTCCCCGCGCGGTCCCCCCGGCGTACGCCGCGGCCCTCCGCCTCGACGAGCGTCTGGGCGACCCGGACGATCCCGGCAGGCTCTTCTCGTACGCCCGCAGCGGCGCCCTGGACGACGCCGAGGTGTTCCCGCTGGAGATCTGCCGGGAACTCGATGTGCTCGGTCTGCCGCGCGCCTATGTCCCGGCGGCCCACGGAGGCGCCCTTGAGGGGTACGACGAGGCGATCCAGCTCATGCGGGCCGTCGCCCGCCGCGACCTGACGGTCGCCATCGCGCACGGGAAGACCTACCTGGGTGCGGTCTGCCTCTGGGTGAGCGGCGATCCGGAGCAGGCCGCCCGCCTCGGCGAGCGCATCGCCGACGGGGCGGTCGTCTCGTGGGGACTGACCGAACGCGACCACGGCAGCGACCTGTTGGCGGGCGAGGTGGTGGCCGAGCGGACTGTCGGCGGCTACCGCCTCACCGGCGAGAAGTGGCTGATCAACAACGCCACGCGCGGGCATCTGGTCTGCGTGCTCGCCCGTACGTCACCGGACGGCGGGCCGCGCGGCTTCAGCCTGCTGCTGGTCGACAAGGACGCCGTGGCGCCGGGCCGGGTCCGCCCACTGCCCGCCGTGAAGCTGCACGGAATCCGCGGCGCGGACATCAGCGGCATCGCCTTCTCCGGCGCCGACGTGCCCGAGTCCGCGCTGGTCGGGCGGGTGGGCGAAGGCGTGGAGACCGTCGTCAAGAGCCTGCAGCTGACGCGCACGCTGTGCAGCTCGCTGTCGCTGGGCGCCGCCGACCAGGCGCTCGGGATGAGCCTGACGTACGCCCACGAGCGGACCAACTACGGCCGCAAGCTGATCGATCTGCCGCAGACCCGGCGCCTGATCACCGAGTCCTACGCCGACCTGCTGCTTGCCGAGGCGGTCTCGCTGGTCGCGGGGCGCGGCATCCACACGCTGACCGGAGAGCTCTCGTCCGCGTCGTCCGCCGTGAAGTTCTTCGTGCCGACGCTGGTGGAGAGGCTCCTGGGCCGGCTGGCCCGTGTCATGGGCTCGCGTTCCCTGCTGGTCGGTGACACCTACCGGCACGGCCGCTTCCAGAAGGTGCAGCGCGACCACCGCATCGTGGGCATCTTCGACGGCAACACCGTCGTGAACCTGCACTCCTTGATCAACCAGTTCCCGCAGCTGGTACGGGGATACCGGCGCGGCCGGGTGGACAGCGCGGGACTCTACGCGGCCACCACGCTGCGGGAGCCGCTGCCCGGGTTCGACCCCGGTCGCCTCGACCTGCTCACCCGGACCGGCTGCAGCCCGGTCCAGGCACTGCCCGCCGCCTGCGACGAGCTGCTCGAGCTGGCCGCCATGGGCGAAGTCCCCACTGCGCTCGGCGCTCTGGCCGCGCGGCTGCGGGAGGCCACGGACACGTTGCACGACCAGCTGGCCGCGCACCGGCCGACCGCGATCGACGTCCCGGCGGAGGCCTTCGTCCTGGCCGAGCGGTACGCCCTGTGCTTCGCGGCGTCGGCCGCGATCCATCTGTGGCTGAACAACCGGAGCGACATCGACGACCCGGTCACGGCCGGGCTGTGGGAGTCCGCCCTGTGGCTCGAAGCCTGTCTCACCGGTCTGCTGCACCGGCTCGACCCGGAACGCCCGCCGACGGACGGTACGGACGGCGGCACGACCGACGTGTACGAACGAATCGCGGTGCCGCTCCTCGCCCAGCACGCCGCGGGCCGGCTGCCCTCCCTCCTGCCCTACCCGCACCCCGAGGACCACCGATGACCACACTGCCAGGACACCCGCCGGCGCTCGCCGACCCGGACATGCCGGAGCCCCTGGAGCATCTCCTCGGAGACCCCCTGGATCCGGACAACCCCCTGAGCTACGTCGCCTTCCTCGCCGCGGATGAACGGGGCGATCCGCTGCCTGCGGGGCGCGCCCTGCTGGACTCGTTCGGGCTCGGCGCCGAATTCGTGCCGCGCGCTCTGGGCGGCCGGCTGCGCCAGGCGGACGAACTGGCGCGCGTGCTGCGGCCGCTGTTCCGCCGTGACGGCTCGCTGGGCCTGGGACACGGCGCCATCAACCTCATCGCGTCCGCCCCGGTCTGGTCCGCCGGATCCCCCGAGCAGCACCGCCGGATGGCGGACCTGCTCCTGTCGGGCGGTCAGACGGCAGGGGCGTACACCGAACTGGCCACCGGCCACGACCTGGTCGCCTCGCGGGTGAGAGCCACCCGGCAGCCGGACGGCTGGGCCCTCTCCGGCCGCAAGGAGGTGATCAACAACGTGACGCGGGCGCACGCCGTCACCGTCCTCGCCCGCAGCAGCGACGAGCCCGGAAGCCGCAGCCACTCGCTGTTCCTGCTCGACATGGCTTCCGTCCCGCGCGAACGGCTGCGCTTCCTGCCCCGGTTCCGCTCCTCGGGGCTGCGGGCGATCCACCTCGGCGGAGTGGACTTCGACGACTGCCCGCTCCCCGGATCGGCACTGGTGGGGGAGGAGGGCGGAGCGCTGGAGACAGTGCTGCGGGCCTTTCAGGTCACCAAGGCCGTGCTGACCGGCGCCACGCTCGGATCACTGGACACGCAGCTGCGCACGGTCACGACGTTCGCGACGCGGCGCCGTCTGTACGGCCGGTACACCAGTGAACTCCCGCATGTCCGCTCGGTGTTGACCGGCGCGTTCGTCGACCTGCTGATCGCCGACTGTCTGTCCACCACCGTGTGCCGTGCGCTGCACGTGCTGCCCCGGATGACGAGCCTGTATGCCCCGGCGGCCAAGTACCTCGTCCCGCTGCTGACCCAGGAGGCCATGGACGGCCTGGCGACGGTCCTCGGCGCCCGCTCCTTCCTGCGGGAGGGCCCTCACGGGATCTTCCAGAAGCATCTGCGGGATCTGCCGGTCGGCTCCCTGGCCCACTCGGGGGCCACCGTGTGCCAGGCGACGATCGTTCCCCAGCTGACCCGGCCCGCGCGCCGAAGCTGGTTCGTGACGGAGCCCGCGCCCGCCTCGCTGTTCCGGATCGGCGAGCCCCTCGACGACCTGGACTTCCGGTCCCTGGAGATCACGGCCGGCGCCGACGACGGACTGCTCGCGGTCCTGCCGGAGGCATCCGAGCAGTTCCGTACGGACCCGGTCCTCGGCCCGCTGTGCGAGCGGCTGACCGGTGAACTGCGGGCCCTGCGCGACGACTGCCTGGCGCTTGCCCCGCGCGACCGTACGCCGCTGGCGGGGCCACGGGGTTTCGAGACGGCGGAGCGGTACGCGGTACTGGCCGCGGCCGCCGCCTGTCTCGGCGTCTGGCAGCACAACCGCGACCGTGCGGGTCCCTTCCTGCGGGACACGGCGTGGCTGGCGATGGCCCTCCAGCGGCTGACCGTCCGCCTCGGGCACGCCCCCGCACAGGTCATGGACACCGAGGCCGTCTTCGAGGAGCTCACCAGGCGCCACGAGGAGAACGCGGGCTTCGACCTGATCGGCCGGCGGCTGGCATGACCGCCGGCATCACCACCCCTCTCACGCTCGCGGGCACGCCCCCGGCACCCCTGTTCACCCGTCTCATTCACCGAAGGAGCCGCACGATGACTTCCACCGTTCCGCAGCACGACCGCACGACGCCCCCCGAAGCCCAGGAGCTGAGCGACTGGCTGCGGGAGCGGGTGGCGTTCTTCCTCGAATGCCCGGCCGCCGACATCGCCGTGGACGTCAAGCTCGTCGAGTACGGCCTCGACTCGCTGTACGCGCTGACGCTCTGCGGCGACATCGAGGACACCTTCGGCATACCTGTCTCGCCGACGCTGGCCTGGGACCATCCGACCATCGAGTCCATCGTCGGGCTGCTCACCGCACGGCCGGCGCAGGCGAGCTGAACGCCGCGTGCTCCCTCCCCGGCCCGGGGAGGGAGCACGCGGCGCGGGGTTCCACGTCCTACGCGGACGCCAGGTGCAGATGCGGCAGATCGTCGGCGTACGGAAGGCTGCCGTCGAGGACGGCCTGGTGGGCCTGGGTCAGCGCGGGGCCCGGGTCGATGCCGAGTTCATCGGCGAGGACCCTGCACCCCGTGCGGTAGACCGACAGGGCGTCGGCCTGCCGGTCGCAGCGGTACAGCGCGATCATCAGGAACGCCCGCAGCCTCTCGCGTACGGGGTGCTCCAGGACGAGGCCCGTCAGCTCGGGCACGAGCCTCCGGTGCCGGCCGAGCGCGAGATCCGCCTCGATCCGCTGCTCAAGGACGGTCGCCCGTGCCTCTTCGAGACGCGGACGCTCGGCGTCCGCGAGGAAGTCGGTCACGTCGGCGAGGGGCGAGCCCTGGTACAGGCCGAGCGCCGACCTGAGAAGGGCCGACGCCTCTCCGTACAGACCCAGGTCCAGGGCGTGGCGGCCGCGTTCGGCCAGGCGGTCGAACTCCAGAAGGTCCAGGCGGGCCTGCCCGGTGCGGATGAAGTAGCCGGGCGTGCGCCTCACCAGCTCGACGTCCGGACCGAGTTGCTTGCGCAGGCGGGACACGTAGGTGCATATCTGTGCGTTCCTCGTGGTCGGGGGTTCCCATCCCCACAGCAAGGAGCTCATACGGTCGTCGGACACCGTGCGGCCGCGCGCCAGCAACAGTGCCGCCAGGACGGTCTGCATCTTCGTGCCGGCCAAGGCGACCCGCCTCGTGCCGTCCCATACCTCTACTGGGCCGAGAATCCGGAATTCCACTGTTCCCCCTGCTGATTGCGGCTGCCGGACCGGTCCGGCAGCAACAATTCTGTGCGAGAGCAAGGGCGGAATGATTGGCTCCGATCTGGCAGGACCCTGCACGTGCAGTGTGCTGTCAGCCGCTCGCGTCGGCGCTCCCGCGGTACACCCGGCGGCGCTCGACTGTGCCGTCGGCGCGGGTGACGGCAACGCTGTGATGCCTGCCCTCCGACACGGAGATCCAAAACGCCCCGCGCACCGCGGTCGCCTCCCGGTCGCGGTGCGTCGCGCGCAGCCTGCCGCGCGTGAAGGTCACCTGCTCAGGCGGCACATCGCTGCCCTCCGCCAACACGCCCCAGGCAAAGGTCAGTTCATGTCCGTCGCACGCGTCGGTGTGGGCGCCGCGCAGCAGGCCGGGCCGCAGTGACGTGGGCACCACGATGTCCAGCAGCTCGTCACCGCAGTAGACCTCCAGGGCCGCGCGCCCCCTGGAAGCGGACGCGAACCGCAGCGACCAGCACGTGCCAAGGAGGGGGAACCGGCCGGATTCCGGCGTCTCTCGCGTCGACAGGGTGTACATCGCGCCCAACCTCTTTCCGCACCTCCTCGTGAGGTGACAAAGACGAGTCTGGTCGGCGTGCGGGCCCGGGTCCTCAACGCCAGTACCCGAGTTCATGGTGGTGCTGGCTTCACCCTCGTATCGAACAAATATGGGGGCGCGGTGGACCGTGAGGCATCGGGAACACGAGAGGAAAAGGACGACGACGATGGCAACGACGGCCCAGGCTCCCACGACGCGGCCCCTCGACACCACACTCGACGGAACCGAACGCGACGAGATCGCACGGCTCGCCACGGTGCTCGCCGGCACCGGCTCCCGGCTGGTCGACGACCTGGCATGGCTGGACCAGGCGCGCGCACTGTCCAGCGGTCTTCCGGCGGGCGTACGCGCCGCGATCCGCCGCTTCCGCCACGATCCGGGCTCCGGCGGCCTGATGACGCTGAGGAACCTGCCGGTGGGTGACACGGAGCTGCCTCCCACGCCGACGGTGGCCGGGTCGGTGGAGCGCGCGGCCACGGTGCCCGCGGCCGTGGCCGTCCTGCTCAGCCTGCACCTGGGGGAGATCGCGTCCTTCCGCGAGGAGAAGACCGGCGCGCTGGTGCAGAACGTGGTGCCCGTGCCCGGCCAGGAGACGGAGCAGAGCAACGCGGGCTCCATTCCGCTGGACCTGCACGTGGAGAACGCGTTCCACCGGAACAGGCCCGACTACGTGGGGCTGCTGTGCCTGCGCGGCGACCACACCGGGGCCGCCGGAACCCTGACGTCGTCGATCCGCGAGGCGCTCCCGCTGCTGTCCGACGAGGACCTGGAGCAGCTCCGGAGCCCCGCGTTCGTCACCGAACCGCCGCCCTCCTTCGGGGCGGGTGACAGCACTCCGGTGCACGCGGTGCTCGAGGGGGACCCCGCGGACCCGAACGTCCGGGTGGACTTCCACGCGACCCACGCGCGCGACGACGCGGGCAAGCTCGCCCTGGAGCGTCTGCGCGACGTGTTCCTCGATGTTGCGACGGAACTGGTGCTGCAGCCGGGGGAGATGGCGTTCGTGGACAACCGCGTGGCCATCCACGGGCGGACGGCGTTCACGCCCCGCTACGACGGCCGTGACCGCTGGCTGCACCGCACCTTCGTCCACCTGGACCACCGCCGTACCCGCGTCCACCGCGCCGACGGCGGTCCGGTGCTCAGCTGACCTGCCGTCAAGCGCCTTCCAGGAAGCGCAGTACCGCGAGGACGCGGCGGTGGTCGCCCTCGGCCTGCCCGAGGTCCAGTTTGGCGAGGATGTTGTTGATGTGCTTGGCGACAGCGCTCTCGCCGACCACGAGACGCTCGGCGATACCGGTGTTGGAACGCCCCTCCGCCATCAGTGAAAGCACCTCGCGTTCGCGGGGGGTCAGCCGCTCCAGCGGGTCGTTGCCGCCGCGTCGCAGGAGCAGTTGGGCTACCACCTGCGGGTCGAGGGCCGTGCCGCCGGCCGCGACGCGGCGCAGCGCGTCGATGAACTCCTCGACGTCGGCGACCCGTTGCTTGAGCAGGTAGCCGAAGCTGCCCGCCTGGGTGGTCAGGAGATCGGCGGCGTAGCGCTCCTCCACGTACTGGGACAGCAACAGGACCGCGGTGTCCGGCCATTGGCTTCGGATCGCAAGGGCGGCCTTCACGCCCTCGTCGGTGAAGCCGGGCGGCATCCGTACGTCGACGAGTGCGAGCTCGGGCCGGTGCTTGTCGACCGCCGCCAACAGGGCCTGGGCGTCGCCGGTTTCGGCGGCGACCTCGAAGCCCGCCATTTCGAGGACCTTGACGAGTCCGATCCTCAGCAGGACCGAGTCCTCCGCGATTACAGCCCGCACGGCAACTCCACAGCGATGGTTGTCGGGCCCCCGAGGGGGCTGTTGATCAGGGTGGTTCCGTCGGCCGACCCTACTCGCCGCGCGAGCGCGGCAAGCCCGGCGCCCCGCTCGGGGTCCGCGCCGCCGACGCCGTCGTCGGCGACGCTGATCCGCAGCAGGTCGTCGTGGCGTCGCAGACGTATCGCGACGTGCGTGGCGCGGGCGTGCCGGACGGCGTTGGCGAGGGCCTCGGAGACCACGAAGTACGCCACCGCTTCCACGGTGGGCGCGGGCCGTTCGCAGATGTCCACCGTGAGGGTCACCGGGAGCGGTGCGAGGGCGGCGATCCCGGAGAGCGCCGCGTCCAGGCCCCGGTCGTCGAGGACCGCCGGATGCAGCCCCCGCACCAGGCTGTTGAGCTCCTCGACGGCCTCCTTCGCCTCGCGGTGCGCCTGGTCGATGGCGTCCTTGGCGCCGGGCGGCAGATCGGTGAGGACGGCGCGGGCCAGGCCCAGGTTCATGGCAAGGGAGATCAGCCGCTGCTGGGCTCCGTCGTGCAGCTCTCGTTCGAGACGGCGGCGCTCGGTGTCGGCCGCGTCCAGGGCCCCGGCCCTGCTCGCCGCCAGGTCGTGGACGCGCCGCTGCAGCTCCCGGGTGCGGTTACGGCTGCGGCGCGGGCCCGGCAGCGCACCGCTGAGCACCGTGAGGAGGAGGGCGGTGGCCGCCACGGACAGCGCGAGAGGCACCCCCGGCCGGGACGGAATCGACTTTGCCATGGCACGAAACGGTAGAGGGCCTGGTCGGGGCGGGCCATCAACGCAGTGCCCGAGCCGATGGTGAAGCTGGCACCACCATGAGACGGATCCTTGCGTTACTGATTTCGGGCGGCCGGACGACCAGGCTTGAGCACGTACCCGAGACCCGGGTCGGAAGGAGTTCCGGTTCCATGACCGCCGTCGCACCGCCCCCCTCCAGCACGTCCCTCCGTACGCTCCGTACGTTCCGGCCGCGGAGGCCGTCGCTGTCGACCGCCCTCGTCGTCGCGGGCGCGGCGCTGGTCCCGTGGCTGGCCGTACTCGCGGTGACGCTTCCCTCCACGGCCGAGGCACACCACTGGCCGCTGGCCTGGGCGGGCCTGGACGCGGCGCTCGCGGCGGGCCTGGCGGCGACGGGGCTGCTGCGGGCGCGGCGCGACCCCCGCCATGTGCTGACCGCCGCCGCGGTGGCCGCGCTGCTCCTGGTGGACGCCTGGTTCGACACCTTGACCGCGGCGCCGGGTGCCGAGACCGTGACCGCCCTGGTGATGGCGGTCTGCGTAGAGGTGCCGCTGGCTCTGCTGTGCGTACGGCTCGCGGTACGCGGCCTGCGCCGGGAGCCTGCGGACAAGGGCCGCTGACCCGCAGCTTCGGTCTCGTCCGCCCCAGAGTTCCGTCAGGCATCCGCCGTTGCCGCAGGTGCCTCAGGCGGGCGGGGTGTCCCACAGGGCGGTGCTGTGGGCCTCGACGAGTGCGCTGATGCGGGCGAGCAGAGCGTCGGCCGGTTGCGGGTCGATGCGGCGGCCGTCGCGCAGGCGCAGGGCGACGTGGTCGTCGGCGGCCTCCTTGGCGCCGATGACGGCCTGGTAGGGCACCAGGCGGGCCTCTCTGACGCGGGCGCCCAGGGTGCCGCGCTCGGGCCCGGCGATCTCGGCCCGCAGCCCGATCTCCCCGCAGCGCCGTGCGAGCGCCTCGGCGTTCGGCAACTCGGCCTCGGAGATGGGCAGGACGGCCAGCTGGGTGGGGGCAAGCCAGGCGGGGAAGGCGCCTCCGTGCTGCTCGACGAGGTGAGCGACGGCTCGCTCCACGCTGCCGATGATGCTGCGGTGGATCATCACCGGGCGGTGTTTCGCGCCGTCCGCGCCGATGTAGTGCAGGTTGAAGCGGTCCGGTTGATGGAAGTCGATCTGCACGGTGGACAGGGTGGATTCCCGGCCCGCGGCGTCGGTGAACTGGACGTCGATCTTGGGGCCGTAGAACGCGGCCTCTCCTTCGGCCGCTTCGTAGGGAAGGCCGGAGCGGTCCAGGACCTCGGTCAGCAGGGCGGTGGAGCGCCGCCACATCTCCGGGGCGGCGACGTACTTCCCGCCGGGGCCCGGCAGGGAGAGCCGGTAGCGGGCCGGGGTGATGCCGAGCGCCGCGTACGCCCGGCGGATCATCTCCAGGGCGGACCATGCCTCGTCGGCGACCTGGTCCGGGGCGCAGAAGATGTGCGCGTCGTTCAGCTGGATGGCCCGGACGCGGGTGAGGCCGCCGAGCACGCCCGAGAGCTCGGAGCGGTACATGCCGCCCAACTCGGCCATGCGGAGCGGCAGTTCGCGGTAGCTGTGGGAGCGCGAGCGGTAGATCACCGCGTGGTGGGGGCACAGGCTCGGCCGCAGGACGACCTGCTCGCCGCCGAGGTCCATCGGTGGGTACATGTCCTCGCTGTAGTGCGACCAGTGCCCCGAGATCTCGTACAGCTCCCGCTTGCCGAGCACCGGCGAGTACACGTGCCGGTATCCCGCCCTTCGCTCGGCGGTGCGGATGTACTCCTCCAGGGTGTGCCGCACGGCCGCGCCGTCGGGCAGCCAGTACGGAAGGCCCGCGCCGATCAGCGGATCGGTGTCGAACAGGTCGAGCTCGCGGCCGAGTTTGCGGTGGTCGTGCATGGTGGTCTCCTCGCGTACGTCGATACATCGATACGTCGATACATCGGGCGAGTGACCGCACGGCGAAGCCCCGGGGCACTCGCCCCGGGGCTTCGACTAGGACATCGGTCAGCGCGCCGGGACACTCTCCGGCGTCGTCGTCATCGCAGCGCGCTTCATGCCGGGCACGCTAGCAGGGGGCGGTGACGTCCGCCCGGCAATTTCCGCCCGGCCGGAACCACCGGGCACTCACCACCGTGCCGTCTCCTCTGCCGACGCAGCCTTGTGGACGCAAAGCCGCAGGAGGAGGGTGGACAGGGCGGCGCATTCCCACGGTTTCGTCCGACGCCGGGTGCCACCCGCGGGACGGACCTCCCGATGACCGCCGACCCCGGCGACCCTGCCCAGCAGAGCGCCCGCATCGTCGACCTGCTCCTGAACACCGAGACCCTCGACGGCTTCCTGCACGCCCTGGCCGTCGCGGCGATGACGCACGCCCCGAAGGCCAACGGCTGCGGGATCACCCTGCGGTCCGAGGGCCGGTTCCTCACCGTGTCCAGCGCGGGCACCAACGCCCCCGCCCTGGACGAGAAGCAGTACGGACTCGACCGGGGCCCGTGCCTGGAGGCCCTGCGCACCGGCACGGAGATCCGCATCGTCGACATGAAGGAAGAACGCCGCTGGGCCCCGTACCCCGCGCACGCCATGGCCTGCGGCGCCCGCTCCTCCCTGTCCTTCCCCATCGCCGCGCGCACCGGCACCGCGGGCGCCCTCAACCTCTACTCGCCCCAGCCGTACGGCTTCGAGGACATCGACCTGACCGCGCTGCGCGCCTTGGCCGCGCAGGCCACCGGCGCCATCGCCCTGGCCCGGCGCATGACCGACTCCAAGCAGTTCACGGACGACGTCCAGCAGGCCCTGCACCACCGCGGGGTCATCGACCAGGCCATCGGCGTCGTCATCGCCCAGCAGGGCTGCTCGGCCGGGCAGGCGTTCGCGATCCTGCGCAAGGCCTCCCAGAACCGCAACGTCAAGCTGCGTGAGCTGTGCGTCGACCTGATCGCGCGCCTCACCGGAAACGCGCCTCCCGACCCGCCGGGGCTGAGACCCCGTCCGCTCTGACGGTTGCCCCAGGCGGGAGGCCGTGACAAAGAGGCTGTTCGCAGCCGTTCCGATCATGCGAGCGGAAGTCTTATCCTCGGCAATGGAGTTAGGACGCAGCTCCGTGGTCACACCGGTAGCCGTCCTACCCCTTTCCACGCGGCGCCGAGTGGACCCTCCCTGCGGGCCAGCAGGAGCCGCATCACCGACGAAGCGGCTCCTGCCAGAGCCCTTCGTGGTGGGAATTCCCGCATCTCACCCATGGAGGGCACTGCGCGAGGAAGCGACGAGGGGGAGCCTCGTTCCTCGCGCCCCGGGCGGCCGTCGCCACCCAGTGCGCGACGGCCGCCTTCAAACAGCCGCTCCAATCGCACAGGCGTGACGTTACTCCGACTTCCCTTCACCGTCCGCACACAAGTGCGGAGTTGGTACGAACCGTTGCACCCTGTGGGCATCGCTAACCGGGCAGTGCCTTCAGCTGGTCGGCGCGGGTGTCGGCGATGCGGGCGGCGAGGCGCCGGACCTCAGCGCTGCCGGCCGAGCGTGCGGCGGAGCGCGAGACGCGCCCCGAGTGGCTGAGGTGGTCACGGAGCTCTTGGCGGACGAAGCGGTCGAAGGCCGCGCCGGTCAGCCGACGGCCACGGGCGAGGTCGGGCTCGGTGACCATGCCGGGCATGTCGTGGCCCTGGTGCACATTGGTGTCGGGCAGGCCCATGCGGTGCAACAGGGGCTTCAGGAGCGCGAGTTCAGCGCGGTGCTCCTTGGTCGTGGCTGCCGCCCAGCCAGCCAGATCCGCCGCCGACGCACGGTCGGCGGCGAGCGCGAGAAGCTGTTCGGCCTGGTCGTCCATCGGGATCACCAGCTGGATCCAGCCCGAGTCGGTGGCGGTGGCCCCGGAGAGGGAGGGGCTTGCGGAGGTGGTGGGGGCCGCCGGCGGGGTGGCAGGTTCCGAGCATCCGGCGAGCAGCAAGGAGAGGGACAGGGCCAGGGAAGGGACGAGTGAAGACGCGAGGAGGGCGGGTGCCGGCTTCATGAGGGCTTCCGGTGGGCGGGGGCCCGTGCCCGGCCGGAGGGGAGTCCGGCCGGGCACGGGGCTTGAGGAGATGCGCAGTTGAAGGGCCGAGACGCCGAGGGGGCGCGTCGGTCAGGAGGGACGCCCGTCGGCACCGCACTTGACGATGGGATTGATGCAGTCACGCACCCGGCGTTCCATCTCCTCCTCGGGCCATACGTTGATGAAGTCGCCGTGCATCGTGTACCCCGCTCCCGAGGCGAGGCGAAGGTCCGACGGGTCGCCGTTGACGGGGTAGCGCAGGACCTGACGGAGTTTGGGCACGGGAACCGGGTGAGTGGCGGGGCAGGCGCCGTTCACCGGGTAGGACATGTGGCTTTTGTGGTCCGCGGAGTCGAGATCCTTGCCGTTCCAGCACTGCGGGAAGTCGAGGTAGGACTCCAGCATCGATCCGGCGGGGCAGTTGACGAAGTCGGGCGACGAGCCGACCTCGCCGTGGTGCAGGCAGGACCAGCGGGAGATCGTGTTGTCGTCGGGCCCGGTGGCCTTGGCGTTCCCGGCCACGATGCGAAGGCCGCGGGGTATGGGCCGGGTCTTGGCGATGATGTCGTCCCGCACCCCCTCGCCGAGGTAGTAGAAAGTGGTCCCGGTCGGCTCGACCGGGGTGTTGCCCTCGTACAGGGTCGGCACCCAGTAGGCGGAGAGGTCGGTGTCGGGCGCGCAGGTGCTGGCGGAGCCGTCCAGGCTGTCCAGGTCGGAGTGGGCGTCGGTCGAGGTGTTGCCGAAGAAGCTGTGCATGTGGGAGGCGCCGGGCAGTCCGGGGAAGATGATCGGGTCGTCGGGCGCGCGGTGGCTCGCGGGACACTCGGCCAGGAACTCGGCCACGCGCACGACGTCCGCCTTGGGTGCGGCCGCCGCCTGCGCGCCGCTCTCGGGGAGCGTGACGCCGAGCAGCGGCAGGACCAACGCCAGCAAGGCCATGGGCAGTCGGCGACGGCGGTGACGGGGTGGTTCCGGCTTCGGGGGAGCGGGGTGTCTGGTCACGGGGGCTCCGATCGGTTCGAAGTGAGAAAGAGGGAGGAGGGCGAGGGAGGGGAGAGCGGAGGAGGGGTCAGCCCTTCTGCTCCGCCCGCACCCAGTCGATCTCCGCCTTTACCCCGCCCGCCGCGATCTTGTCGACGCTGGACTGCGGCAGGCCCCAGTACGGCTGGGTGACCTTGTTCCAGCCGGCCGGGTAGGCGCCGCCCAGGGCGAGGTTGAGGATGACGTACTGGTTGTGGTCGAAGACCCACTCGCCGCGGGTGGACTCCAGTTTGTTGCGCGTCGTCTCCTGGACGATGCGGTCGTCGACGGAGAAGCGCATCGTCGTCGGCGTCCACTCCACCGCGTACGTGTGCCACTGGTCGGCGGTGCCGCCGTTCGGATAGGTCTGGCGGGCGCCGATGTTGCCGTCCGCCGAGTATCCGGGGCCGTGCAGCGCGGAGCTCGTCCAGTCCGCGTAGCCGATGTTCTCCATGATGTCGGTCTCGCCGGAGGCGGGCCATGAGACGTCCGGGTCGTCCACGTCGCTGCCCAGCATCCAGAAGGCGGGCCAGAACCCGTCGCCGACCGGCAGCTTCATGCGGGCGCTGACCTTGCCGTACGTGAAGTCGAACTTGGTGTTGGTGTCGACGCGGCCCGAGGTGAAGTCGTAGGTGCCGCCGCCCGCGCTGGTGCAGTTGTCGCAGTAGTCGGCCTCGAGGACCAGACTGCCGTTCTCCGTACGGATGTTGTTCGTGGAGTCGACGTAGGCCTGCGACTCGCCGTTGACCGACCCCATCTCCTGCCCGGTTCTGACGACGCGCCACTTGGAGCGGTCCAGGCTCGCGCCGGTGAAGTCGTCGAAGAACGTCGTCCTGTACGCCCCCGACTGCTCGCCCGGCAGCGCGGGATACGCGGCGGACGCGCTGCCGCCCGTGCCCCACACCTGGAACTCGTAGAGGGAGTAGCCGAATTGGGCGGTGGCCGGGGCCGGGTTGTAGAACGACCGGCGTTCCTTGCCGAGCATCCGCACATAGCGGCCGGTCGCGGGCTGCGAGAGCCGCACGCTGTCGTGCCGGCCCACGGCGTCGCCGGGCGACTTGACGTCGGCCCGGCGCTCGGCGACCTCCGCGGCGGAGGGCTTGTGGACCGTGCGCCAGGTCTGGTCGTCGTCGGAGACCTGGAGTTCGTAGTCGACCGCGTAGGCCGCCTCCCAGTACAGGTCCACGGTGTCGATGGTGGAGCGCGCGCCCAGGTCGACCGAGACCCAGCGGTTGGCGTTCCAGTCGCTCGACCAGCGGGTCTGATCAGCCTTGAGGCCGTCGGGCCAGCCGCCGTCGGTCACGAAGGCCGGTGAATTGCCCGCGTGCTGATAGCGGTTGGAGCGGGCGGGGTGGTTCAGGGCGAGGTTCGAGCGGGTCGTCGACGCCGGTGCGGGTTCGCCGCCGTAGACCTTGAAGGCGTGCAGTGAGTAGCCGTAGGGCGTGGCGCGTTCGACGCCGCGCATCCTGACGTAGCGGCCCGTCACTTCCTGGGGGTAGGTGTGGGCGGTGAAGGAGCCGCCCGTGCCCGCCGTCTCGGTGTAGAAGGGGGTCCAGTCGGTGCCGTTCTTCGACGCCTCCAGGACGTACTTCTTGCCGTAGGCGGCTTCCCAGTCCAGTACGACGCGGTCGACGCGGAGGGTGGCGCCGAGGTCCACGCGTATCCACGCGTTGTCGGCGAACTGGCTGGACCAGCGGGTCGAGGCGTTGCCGTCGAAGGCGGCGCCGGGGCCGGGGGTGCCGGCCTCGTTGCCGGACGCGGTCGCCGATGCCGGGTCCGTGGTGTACGCCTCGGCGGCGCGGTCGGTGTCCCAGGCCGCGGCGGCGACCGCGCCCGGCGGGTCGGCCGGAGCGGCGGAGGCGACACCTGGCAGCAGGGTCAGGGCGCAGGCCGCGGCGAGCGCGACGAGCGGGGTGAGTCTCTTTCTCCGGGAGGTGCCGGAGCTTCTTCGTGAGGTGCCGGAGCGCATGCTGCTCTCCTTGCGGGTGGCGGGCAACTGGTGGGGGGCGTCCGGCGGTTCAGGGGAAGGAGACCACCGTGGACGGCACCGTGTCGGAGCCCGAAGTGGGAGCACCGATCCCGTTGATGACGTGCGCGTACTGACCCTTGCCGCCGAGCGAGACGACGAGCAGGTGGTGGAACTTCACGCCCGGCTTGCTCGGGGCGGCGAAGCCGTGCTCCTGCACGATGCTCGGGTCGACGTTGTAGTAGCAGTAGCTGCCGAGGCCCCAGCCCTCGTGGGTGGTGACGGAGTCGGCGACCTTGTACGCGGCGAAGCCCTTGATGCTGCCGTTCTGGATCGCGGCCTGGTTGGGGGCGTCGTACGCCTTCTCGTTCTGGTAGAAGATCGTGCGCCCGCGCTCGCCGTTCCACTGCACGTCGTACTTGTTGAAGTGCTCCACGAACAGGCCGGTGGCCAGCACGTCGGCGCCGTTGACGACCACTCCGTAGTCGGCCCGGTTGGTCTCCCATCCGACGCCCTCGCCGTGGTCGGCGCGCCAGACCCAGGTGTGGTCGACGATGGTGTGGCGGCTGTTGACCACCAGGCTGGTGGTGGCCTTGCCCGCGCCCGCCCCGCCGATGCGGACGAACACGTCCTGGACGGTGGTCGGGTTGCCGACGTGCGAGGCGCTCGCGCCCTTCGGGCCGACCTCGACGAGCGTCGCGGAGTTCTGCGGTCCGGCGTCGACCAGGAAGCCCGCCAGGCGCACCCCGTCCACGTCGGAGGTCTTCACCGCGGTGACCCCGCCGTCCGGGATGAGGGTGGCGTAACCGATGCCGAGGACCACGGTGTTGGCCTTCTTGACCTCGATCGGCCGGTCGAGGTGGTAGATGCCGGGCGTGAGCAGGAGGTGGAGCCCCTGGTCGAGGGCGGCGTTGAGAGTGGCCGCGCTGTCCCCCGCCTTGGCGACGTAGAAGGCGGAGAGGGAGAGGGACTGCCCCTGCGGGGTGCCGCTGCCCCAGCTGGTGCCGCGGGCGTTGGTGCGCAGGGCGGGAAGGAAGACCTTGTACTCCCCGCCGTCGAGGTAGAGGAAGGGCTTCTCGCGGGAGTACGGGGTGTTGTTCAGGGTGGTGTAGGGCGGGTTCGGGAACGAGTCGCCAGGAGCGCCCTCCACGCCGGAGAAGACCATGTTCCACACCGCGTTGAGCATGCTGCCGATCGAGCTGTCACGGGTGTACCACTGCTGCTGGGAGTACGGCTGGACGGTGCCGTCGATCCGGCTGTCGGCGATGTAGCCGCCGCTGGCCCAGCCGTAGCCGTTGGGGGCGAGGTTCAGGTCGCCGCGCACGTGCATGCGGCGGAACGGGGCGGCCTGGGAGACCGCCCAGCGGTTGGCGCCGCTGACCGGGGAGAGGGAGAGGTTCTCCGCCGAACGCCAGAAGTTCTGCGTGGCGTTGCCGTTGAACCAGCCCGCGTCGACGGTGACGTCGCCGTTGATGTGCGTGTTGTCGGGGGTCAGGCCCAGGCCCATGATCGAGGTGTAGAAGCCGATCTGGGCGTTGAGGCCGCTGTACGTGCCGGGCTTGAACAGCAGGGCGTAGCGGGCCGAGCCGAACTGCGCCGACTCCTGCTTCTTGAAGATCTCGTCCAGTTTCGCCTGTATGCCCCCGGTGGACGGGTCGAAGACGATGACGTTCGGGCCGAAGTCGGGAGCGGCGGCGTTCGCGGGCTGCGGGCGGCGGGCTGCGGGCGCCTGCGACGAGGGCGCGTCGGGAGCGGCGACCGCTTGGGACGCGAGCAGACCGGTGGCCGGGACCGCCAGGGCGGCGGCCAGGGCGGTGCGGCGGGAGAGGGTGGATCTCGAGGCGGGCGCGGGCAGGTGCTCAGACATGGCAAGTCTCCCTGATAGCTGGGCGGTTGGTTCGCCGAGGTGCTGGTGGTGGGGGCGGCACCGCTCCGGAGTGAGTTGGGGCAGAGCGGTGCCGCAGGCGTTCGGTTTGAGTTCAGAACATGAACGGTGATCGCTGAGAGAGCGCTCTCTCGCGTTGGATAGTTGTGTCTGTGACAAGGCGCGTCAAGGGGGTGCGCACGATGTCGCACCGACTCGGTGGAGAGAAGTCAACTAGGTGACTCTGTGGGAGAGTTGGCGACAATCGCTCGCACGTGGGCGATATGTCCCCGTGGGGTGTGCGGGGTGACAACGGCCTGGTCTGCGAAGACAGTTGACGCGACATCAGGGGCAGAGACCCGAACGCCCGGCCCACGCGGTTGCTATAAAGACCCCGTGACTGCCGACGCCCTGCGCCCCGCCCGCCCGGTGACCCTGGAGGACGTGGCCCGCACCGCGGGGGTGTCGCGCGCCACCGTCTCCCGGGTCGTGAACGGCGCGCCCACCGTCGACCCGGTGCTGCGCCGCAAGGTGGAGGAGGCCGTCGAGGCCACCGGCTACGTCCCCAACCAGGCCGCCCGCTCCCTGGTGACCCAGCGGACCGACTCCATAGCCCTGGTGGTGTCCGAGCGCGAGCGGCGGCCGGTCGAGGCCCCCTTCGTCGGCCGGATGTTCACCGACCCCCACTTCGGGCGGGTCGTCGGCGGGCTCCTGGACGTGCTGCGCCCGGCCGGGGTCCAGATGGTCCTGATGCTGGTGGACGACGACACCTCGCGCCGGCAGTTCCTGTCGTATCTGCGGCAGGGCCATGTGGACGGCACGGTGCTCGTCTCCTCGCACGCCTCCGATCCGCTGCCCCGGCTGCTCGCGGAGACCGGCCTGCCCGCCGTGCTCGCCGGGCGTCCGGCCGGGACGGTCCCGCTGCCGTACGTGGAGGTGGACCAGCGGGCCGGGGCGCGCATGGCCGTCGACCGGCTGGTCTCCGAGGGGCGCCGCAGGATCGGCACCATCGCAGGGCCGCAGGACATGCCGGCCGCCCAGGAGCGCCTGGAGGGCTTCCGCGACGCGCTGGCCGCACACGGCATCACCGGCGCGCCCTGGGCGGAGGCGGACTTCACGCGGGTGGGCGGCGCCGACGCGACCCGGCGGCTCCTGTCCGAACACCCCGACCTGGACGGCGTGTTCGTCGCATCGGACCTGATGGCGCAGGGCGCGCTGCAGACCCTCCTGCGGGCGGGCCGGCGGCTGCCGCAGGACGTGGCGGTGGTCGGCTTCGACGACAGCGAGGCCGCCCGCGCCTGCGAGCCCGCGCTCACCACGGTCCGGCAGCCGGTGGAGGAGATGGCCGCCGAGATGGCCCGGCTGCTGCTGGGGAGGATCAAGCAGCCGGGGGACTCGCCGCTCTCGACGGTGTTCCGCCCGACGCTGGTCGAGCGGGCTTCGGCGTGAGCGGTGGGGGTGGCGGTGGCCGTCGGGCCCTGCCGCTCAGGACAGCAGCGCCACCAGTGTGACCCTGGTCCCGGCCGCGCAGGCCGTGACGTCGAAGTGGTCCGTGAGGGCCTGGGCCAGCCACAGGCCCCGGCCGTTCTCGGCCTCGTCCGCCTCGGGCAGCGTGGCGGACTCGCACGGCTTCGGCCGGTTCGGTCCGAGGCCGCTGTCCGTGATGACGCACCGCAACCCCTCGTCCGTGTGCGCGAGATGGAGGCGGCCCTTGCCGCCGCCGTGCACGACGGCGTTGCTCGCGACCTCGTGCACGGCGAGCACGAAGTCGCTGAGCCGGGGTTCGCAGAGGCCCGCGTCCTCCGCGCGCCGGATGACCTGGAGCCGCAGGCGTGCCAAGTCGGCCATGGTGAAGGGGAGTTCGAGGAGTGTGTTCCTGCCCGGTGCGGGGGCGAGGGTGCTGTGGAGGTGCTCCCGGTGTGGGGCCGGGTCACCGCCGTTGTCGTCGTTGCCGATGCCGCGGTTGAGGATCACTGCGCGGATCACCCTTCGCCCAGGACGAGTTGTGGCACTACGGCGGCTCCGCAGAGCCGTATCAATTTGTCCTGCTCGGGTCGGCAGCGCACCGTGAGGAGGTGGCCGAGGGGGAGCCTGCCCGCGAGCCGCACCAGCGTCGACGCGCCGTGCACGTCCATGAAGCACAGCTCGGTCAGGTCGAGCACGCCGGGGCGGTCGGAGCGGTCGGAGCCGTCGGAGCGGCCGGGGTCGGCCAACGCGTGTGCGAGCGCGGAGTCGAACTCCTCGCGTGTGGCGAGGTCGACGTCTCCGGCGACCCGCAGCTCGGTGCCGGTCCGTGTGACGTCCAGGGCGCCGAGGCGCCGCAGGACCCGTTTGGGGTGCGCGTCGCGGATCCGGCCCAGGAGGCTCTTGCCGAACCTGCGCCGGTCGTACTCGCAGATGGCCGTGAACCCGATCTCCGCGAAGAGCGGCGAGAGCCCGGCTTCGTAGTCGACCAGGAGGTCCTGGTCGACGCCCGGTTCGGCGGCCCAGCCCATGTCGCCGACCACGCGGATCCCGGAGAAGCCGTCGTGGCGGGCCTTGTCGGTCAGCTCCACCCAGGTCTGGGCCCGTTCGGCCGGGTCGAAACCGTTGGCCGGGTCGTAGCCGGGGACTTCGTTGACCACGGCGAGACGTCCGTCCATGAGTGCGGGGCCCAGCGGGAAGCCGCTGGAACTCAGCTGCTCGGCCGCGAGGGCGGGAGTGGTCGCCCGATCGGTGAAGAAGATCACCTGCTCGCCGCGCGAGAGGCCGATGTCGGCGTACGCGGCGCGGAGTTCCCAGCGGGTTTCGTCGTCGTCGAATCCGAGGCAGGCGTGGTCCCCGGAGTTCATACGGGTGACGGAGACCGTCCTGGTCACAGAACTGGAATCCATGGGGCAGACCTTAGGGTCCGCGCGAGGCGCCACGGCGGTGGTGATCACTGTTGACTGAAGTCGTTCCAATCGCTCGACAACTCGATAATTCGTTGCGCGGCGCGATCGCCGGAGGCGATGATCCCCGCATGGTTCCGACACCTCCCGACGGGCGCGCCGGCATCGACGCCGCCCTGGTGAAACGTCTGGTCGCCGCGCAGTTCCCGCAGTGGAGCGACCTGCCCGTCAGACCGGTGGAGGTCGACGGCTGGGACAACCGGACGTACCGAATCGGCGACACCCTGACGGCCCGGCTGCCCACCGCCACCGGCTATGTCCCCGCGGTCGCCAAGGAGAACGAATGGCTGCCCCGGCTCGCGCCGTCCCTGCCGTACGCCGTCCCGCCGATCCGGGGCGAGGGTGTCCCGGGCGAGGGGTATCCCTACCCGTGGTCCGTCCGCGGCTGGCTCGACGGCGAGACGGCGGCTCCTGAACGCATCGGCGACAGGGCGCAGTTCGCGGACTCCGTGGCCGGGTTCATCTTCGCCCTCCAGCGCTGCGACACCACCGGGGGCCCGCTCGCCGGCGAGCACAGCTGGTACCGCGGCGCGTCCCCGGCGTACTACGACGAGGAGACCCGGCGGTGCCTCGCCGCCCTCAAGGGCCGCGTCGACACGGACAGGGCCGCGGTCGTGTGGGACGCCGCGCTCGCCGCCGAGTGGCGCGGGACGCCCGTGTGGTTCCACGGCGACATCGCCCCCGGCAACCTCCTGGTCGCCGACGGCAAGCTGACCGCCGTCATCGACTTCGGCACGTCGGGCGTCGGCGACCCGGCGTGCGACCTGGTGTGCGCGTGGGGGATGTTCTCGGGTGAGAGCCGGGAGGTGTTCCGGCGCGCGGTGGGCCAGGACGAGGGCACCTGGGCGCGCGCCCGCGGCTGGCTCCTGTGGAAGTGCCTGCTGACCCTGAGCGGGTACATCGACACCGATCCGGAGCGTGCGGCCGTCGACCGGCACTTGATCGCCGAGGTCCTGGCCGACCACGAGCTCTTCGGCTGACACCGCGCACCACGCCCGCGCACCACGCCCGCGTCCCACGCCTGCGTCCTACGTGGGCACGACCGTCGCCTCCGTCGCCTTCACGCTGGTCCACACCGGCGTCCCGTCGGCGAGGCCGAGTTCGGCGGCGGCCTGCGGGGTGATCTCGGCGACGAGGTCGGGGGCCTGCGGGGAGGTGATCAGGAGGCGCAGGCGGCTGCCGCTCGTGGTGATCTCACGGATGGTGCCGGGCCACACGTTGCGGGGGCTGCCGCCGGGCTTGTCGCGGTGCACGGAGACCGCCTCCGGGGCGATGATCGCCAGGGCCTCGGTGCCCGGCGGCAGCGGGTCCGCGATCACGAGCGTTCCCCCGCCGGGCAGGGCAAGGCCCTCGGGTCCCGCGGTGCCGGGCCAGGCGTTGCGGCCCAGCATCCTGGCCACCCACGGGGAGCGCGGGTGCCGGGTCACCTCGGCGGGCGCCTCGTCCTGGAGGGCGAGCCCCTGGTCGAGCACGAGAACCCGGTCGGCGAGGGACACCGCCTCGACGGGGTCGTGCGTGACGATCAGGCAGACACCGCCGAAGGTCTCGAGGTGCGTACGCAGGGTGTGGCGCACGTGGGCCCGGGTCGTCTGGTCGAGCGCGGCGAGCGGTTCGTCGAGCAGGAGCAGCCGGGGGCGCGCCGCCAACGCCCGTGCCAGCGCCACCCGTTGGGCCTGACCGCCGGAGACCTGGGCAGGCCTGCGGTGCGCGAGGTGGCCGACGCCGAGCCGGTCGAGCCACTCCTGCGCGCGGCGCCGGGCCTCGGCGCGCGGGACACCGAGGGCGCGCGGCCCGTACGCCGTGTTGGCCAGCGCGCTCATGTGCGGGAACAGGGCGCCGTCCTGCGGGACCCAGGCGACGTGCCTGCGGTGCGGCGGAAGGCCCGTGACGTCGGTGTCGCCGAGGCGGAGTTCGGCGTGGGCGCGCGGGGTGAGGCCGAGCAGGGCGCGCAGCAGCGTGGTCTTGCCCGCGCCGTTGGGCCCGACGACGGCGATGGTGGTGCCCGGCTCGGCGTCCAGGGTCAGGCGGTTGAAGCCGCTGACCTCGGCGTGCAGGGACCAGCGCTCCTGGGGCTCCGCCGCGGACTCGGCCGCGACGGACTCCGGCGGCGCGGGCGCGGGCGCGTCGTCCGGCAGCCGCCCGGACCGGTCACCCCTGCGGTCGCCCGGAGTGCTCATCCACCGCCCGCGCAGCGCGACGAGCACCGCCATGGCGATGGCGAGCAGCAGCAGCGACACGGACGTCGCGGCCTCGGGGGAGTCCTGGAGCAGCAGGTACACCTGAAGGGGCAGGGTCTGCGTGGTGCCGGGCAGGTTGCCCGCGAAGGTGATGGTCGCGCCGAACTCGCCGAGGGCCCGTGCCCAGGTCAGGGCGGCTCCGGCGATGAGCCCGGGGGCGACCATGGGCAGCGTGACGGTGCAGAACACCCGTACCGGCGATGCGCCCAGGGACGCCGCCGTCTCCTCGTAGCGGGGGCGGAGTCCGCCGAGCGCGCCTTCGAGGCTGATGACGAGGAACGGCATCGCGACGAAGGTCGCGGCGATCACCGCGCCGGACGTGTGGAACGGCAGGGTGATCCCGAACGTGTCCTCGAGCCACGGGCCGAGCAGTCCGCGCCGCCCGAAGGCGAGGAGCAGGGCGACGCCGCCCACGGTGGGCGGAAGCACCATCGGGAGCAGGACGAGGGAACGTACGACCGCCTTGCCGGGAAAGTCGACACGGGCGAGCAGCCAGGCGAGCGGCACCCCGAGCAGCAGCGAAAGCCCCAGCGCCCAGAAGGAGACGACCAGGGAAAGCCGCAGAGCCTGCGTGGTTCCCTCAGTGGTCAGATGGGCGCCCAGCTCACCCCACTCCGTACGGACGAGGATCCCGATCAGCGGCAGCATCAGGAACGCGATGGCCAGCAGCGCGGGGATCGCCAGGGCGATCGGGGTGCGGGGGCCAGGGGTGCGGCCGCGCAGGCGTTTCATCGTGGTCCCTGGGGTGCGCTCGGGGTGGTGTCGCGAGGTGAGGGAGCGTACGGGGTGTTCCGGGGGACGGCCCGGAACACCCCGACCGGGGAGGCGGTCGGCTCCCTCACCTCGGCTTGGGCGAAGCGACGGACGGTGGACGACGAGCCGTGGCTACGGCTTCTCGAAGCCCGCGTCCTGGAGGATCTTCTGCGCGGCGGGCGTGGACAGCCACTTCACGAACGCCGTCGCCGCCTCCTCGTGCTTCGAGGTCTTCAGCGTGGCCGCGGGGTACTCGGCGATCGCGTTCTCGCCGTCGGGGATCTTGACCGCGTCGACCTTCTTGGGGGCGGTCGCGGCGTCGGTCTTGTAGACGAGCCCGGCATCCGCCTCGCCCAGCTCGACCTTGCTCAGGACCGCGCGGACGTTGGGCTCCTGCGAGACCGGCTTCACGTCGAGCTTCTGGTCGTCCAGGATCTGCTTGCTGTAGCGGCCGACCGGCACCTCGGACGCGGCGAGGACGACCTTCAGCTTGCTGTCGGAGAGGTCCTTCAGCGCGGCGACCTTCTTGGGGTTGCCCTCGCCGACCGCGATGACCAGGCGGTTCTTGGCGATGACGGACGGGGTGCCGGTGTCGGCCTTCAGGCCGTCCATGGTCTTGGTGTCCGCGGTGACCAGGGCGTCGGCCGGGGCGCCCTGCTTGACCTGGGCGGCCAGTTCCTGGGAACCGGCGAAGGAGAAGTTGACCTTCGTCCCCGGGTTCTCCTTCTCGTACGCGGCGCCCGCGGTCTCGAAGACGTCGGTGAGCGAGGAGGCGGCGAGCACCGTCAGGTCGGCCTTGGGCGCGGCGGCGCCCGCGGGCTTCTTGCCGCTGCCGCTCTTGTCGTCGTCGTTGCCGCAGGCGGCGAGCGGGACGAGCAGGGCGGCCGTCAGGACGGCGGCGGTGCGGCGCCGGGCGGGGGTGAGAGCGAGGGACATGGGCGTGGAACTCCTTGGAGGCGAGGCCGGCGGCGCGGTCCGGCCCGTGGTTGCGGACCCTGGGGTGCGGACCAGGGGTCAGGTGCGGTCGATGTGCACGCTGGTGGACTTCACGCGGGCGGTCGCCTGCATGCCGACCTCCAGGCCCAGCTCCTCCACGGCCTCCCGGGTCAGGAGCGAGACGAGCCGGTGCGGACCTGCCTGGATCTCGACCTGGGCCGCGACGTCGCCGAGCTTCACGGCGGTGACGATGCCCGGGAAGGCGTTGCGGGCGGAGGTGTAGGGGACGTCGTCCTCGCCGTTGCCCCCTTGCGCCTGCCCCTGCGCGACCTCGACGGAGAACGCGGCGAGATCGCGGCCGTCGATGAGCCGACGGCCGCCCTCGTCGCGATGGGTCGTGACCCGTCCGGCGTCCGCCCACCGACGAGCGGTGTCGGGGCTGACGCCGAGCAGACGCGCCGCCTGTCCGATCGTGTAGGACTGCATGCGCGACACGATAAGCCGCCTGACCTGGCATCTACAACACGTATGGGCGAATGTCCATGGCAGATGCCACCCTCCTTGGAGGAAAGGTCAAGAGGCTGCATGACCTCCGGGGGAGACGGTCTCCTTCACGTGCGGCACCTGCTTCAGCGCGATGCCGAAGTGCGTGGCGTACGCGTCGAGCACGTCGGCGTCCGTGGCCAGCTCGACGGTGTGGCGCTCACCGGCAGTCGTCGTGGTGAGGGTGCGGCCGCTGAGAGTGATCCGGCCGGTCTCGGTGAGCAGCGAGCAGACCAGTGACCGCGTGAAGTGGGACCGGGGCGAGGTGCGGTGCCACCAGGCGCCGGACGTGAAGTCACCCAGGGCGCGCGGGCGTTGGTCGACCACGTACTGCGCCTTGCCGTCCCTGCTGACGTCCAGATCGCCTTCGGGGGTCTCGGTGACGCGGAAGGTGCCGCCGGGGTCCGGCTGGTCGCCGCGCTCGCCGTAGGCCAGCGGGAAGTGGCTGTGGGTGCCGAAGCCGACGTCCGTGAGCCAGTCGCCGCCGTCGGAGGTGCGCACCCGCAGCGCCAGGTGGTCGTAGGGGATCCCGGGCTTCCCGGAGTCGTCGTACACACGGGCCTGCAAGAGGGTGACCTCGAAGCCGAGGGCGGTGAGCAGCGCGGCGAACGCGCCGTTGAGCTCGTAGCAGAAGCCGCCGCGGCGGGCGCCGACGACCTTCGCGACCAAGGAGTCGTCGGTGAGTTCGATGTCCTCGTCGAGGTGGATGGAGAGATTCTCGAAGGGCACGGCACGCAGGTGCGCGAGCTGCAGATCGTGCAGGGCCCGTGTGGTGGGCGCGGAGGGGCGCTCGGCGCCGATGCGGCGGAGGTAGGCATCCGTCTGATCAAAATCCATGGGCAGATTCTTGCGCGTCGCGCATCATGGGCCCTGCCCGCCGCATCGACGCCGACCCGGCGCCGCGGCGCCCCCTGTCTCCTGCACCGAAGGAACCATGACCGCCGAGCCCGCTCCTTTCCGGACCTCCGTGTCCGACGACGTGCTGAACGACCTGCGTACGCGCCTCAAGCGCACCCTCTTCACCCAGCCATCCGACTCCGTGTACTGGGCGGCGGGCGTCGACCCCGGCTATCTGCGCGAGCTGGTCGCCCACTGGGCCGAAGGCTTCGACTGGCGCGCCGCCGAGGCCGCGCTCAACGCCTTTCCTCAGTACGTCGCCGAAGTCGCCGGACGGCGCGTGCACTTCGTCCATCTGCGGGGCCGGCGCCCCGAAGGCGCGCCCGCGCCGCTGCCGCTGGTCCTGAGCCATGGCTGGCCGAGCAGTTTCGTGGAGATGCTGCGGGTCGCCGGGCGCCTCGCCGACCCGGCCGCGCACGGCGGCGACCCGGCCGACGCCTTCGACGTGGTGATCCCCTCGCTGCCCGGCTTCGTCCACTCCGAGCTGCCGCGCGAGCCGTTCACGCGCAGGGGCGTCGCCGAGATCTGGCACGAGCTGATGACCCGGACCCTGGGCTACGAGCGCTTCGGCGCCTTCGGCGGGGACATCGGCGGCGGAGTGACGCAGTGGCTCGGGGCCCTCTATCCGCAGGACGTGGCCGGGGTGCACGTCACCTCCGCGGTGATCACGGAACAGTTCGACGACGCGCCGCCGACCCCCGATGAGCGGACGTTCCTCGACGCGCTGGCCGCGTACGACGTGGACGACCAGGGCTACAGCGAGATCATGTGCAGCCGCCCGGACACCATCGCGGCCGCCCTGATGGACTCCCCGGCCGGGCTCGTCGCCTGGATCGCCGACAAGTACCGCGACTGGAGCGACTGCGGCGGCGATCTGGAGACCCGCTGGGACAAGGACACCCTGCTCACCGTCGCGACCCTGTACTGGGCCACCGGCAGCATCGGCTCGTCCTTCCGGCAGTACTACGACTACCCCCGGAACAAGCCGGTGCCGCCCGTCACCGTCCCCGGCGCCGTCACCCTGAGCAATGAACCGGCGTTCGCGGACTTCCCCAGGAGCATGGCCGAGCGGACCTTCACCGACCTGCGCCACTGGAGCACCCCGAAGCGGGGCGGCCACTTCATGGCGCACGAGGAGCCGGAGCAGGTGGCTCAGGAGCTGCGGACGTTCTTCCGGCCGCTGAGGAGCTGATCCGGCGGCGCGCCGCGCAGGGGCCTCCCCGCGATCCGTATTGACTTAGGTTAGGCTAAGCTAAGTTGATATTGTCGTGGGTTGGACCAGGAAGGCGGGGAACGATGCGGGTCCTCTTCGTGTGCGGGTGAGTGTGACCACGGGGGTGCTCGCGGCCGACGCGGCGCCCCGCAGGCTCCCGGGCGCCGCGCCCTGCGTCGAACGCGTCGCGGCCCGCGTCGCCGGCGCCGCCGAACCTGAACGGGCCGCCGTCCTTGAGGACTTCTGGGCGGATGCAGCGCGCCGCGGCACCCCCCTGATCGAGGCCGTCGACGGCGACCCGGACCACTGCACCGCGACGTTCCTGTGGCGCGGCCACCGCGCCACGCGGCAGGTCCTGCTCCTCGCCGAGGGCATCGCGGACCGCGCCGACCTCGCCGCGTCCCGGCTGAGCCCGCTGCCCGGCACGGACATCTGGCACCTCAGCTACCGGCTGCGCGCCGACCACCGCGGCTCGTACCGCATGGCCGCCGACATCTCGCCCGGCGAACCGCCCGCGTCCGCCGCGCTCCTCCAGCAACGCCTGCTCTCCCTGTCCGCGCACGCCGCGCCCGACCCGCTCAACCACCGCCGGATGCCCGGCCGCTGGCTGGACCGCGCCACCTCCGTCTTCGAGCTCCCGCAGGCGCCCGCGCGGGCGTGGACCGAGCGGCGGGCCGGGGTGCCCCGGGGGAGGGTCGAGCGGCACCGGCTGCCCGCGGGGGTGCTCGGCGCCGAGCGGGACGTGTGGACGTATCTCCCGCCCGGCGGCCGGGTGGGCGAACTGCCGGTGCTCGTCCTGTGCGACGGCGACATGTGGTTCGGGCGGCTCGCCTTCCAGGACACACTGGACGCCCTCGTCGCCGACGGCGCCCTGCCGCCGCTCGCCGTCCTCGCCCCGGACGCCGTCGACAGGGACACCCGCCGCCGGGAGATGGACGCGCACGAGCGCCATGTGGGCTTCCTCGCCGACGAACTGCTGCCCTGGGCCGCGGGCCGCTGGCCGCTTGCCACCGACCCCGCGCGCACGCTCGTCGCGGGCCAGGGCCTTGCCGGACTGACCTCCTTGTACGCGGGGTTCCTGCGGCCGGAGCGGTTCGGCAGCGTCCTGGCCCAGTCCGCGCCCGTCCCACGCCTCCACGTCGGCCCGTCCCTGCCCGTCACCGTGCGCCTGGACGTCGGACTGCGCGAGGACGCAATTCTTGATCACCACCGCGATCTGTACGAGACCCTGCGCTCGCGCGGCTGTCCGGTGACCCTGGGCGAGTACAACGGCGGTCATGACTGGGCCTGTTGGCGTGGCAGCCTGACCGAAGGGCTTGTGGGGCTTCTGGGACACTGACCCGCCGGCCCTGGCACACTGGTCCGCCCGCCCCGTGTCGCTGTTGGGCCGAACGGGTGAGGTCGCGTAAGAATGAGCCAGTGCAGATATCGAGTGCGAGCCAGGACGGGGTGGAGCGTTGAACAGCCACGACGTCACCGATGAACAGTGGGAAGGGCTCGCCCAGGTCGTACCGCTGCGCAGCCGCAACGAATGGCCGTCGTGGCCCGGACACCGCGCGATGCCCGACGCGGAGACCGAGGCGCGGCGGCGTTTTGTGGTGATGCGGGTGAACATCTTCGCGGACGCCCGCGAGGTCGCCGAGACCGTGATGGCGCAGATTCCGGTCCTGCTCGACCTGACGGGGGCTGAGACGGAAGTCGCCAAGCGCGTCCTGGACTTCAGCAGCGGCGTGGTCCTCGGACTCGGCTGCGGGATGCACCGGGTCGACAAGAACGTCTTCCTGCTCGCACCGCCCGGCACCGAGGTGCAGGGGCTCGTGGAGGCGGCTCAGTCGTAGGCGAGTCTTCGCGGGGAATCCCTCATTCGTAGGAAGGTCACTCGGGCGGAACGGTTCACCAGATGCGTGGACGCCTAACGTCCGGGCATGACTGTGCACCTCCCGGAGGCGGTCGCCGAGCCGCCGTCGGGCCCGGACCGGAGCCGCGTCACCGAGCTGCGGCTCTCGGCTTACGCCGCCCACCGGGGCTCCGTGTTCCCGCTCGGTCCGCTGACCCTCCTCACGGGGCCGAGCGGAAGCGGCAAGTCCACCGCGCTCGCCGCGTACGAGGCGCTGGCGCGGCTCGGGTCGGGCGAGGAACTCGTCGATGTCTTCGCCGACCCCGTGGCCTGCGTGCCCGAGCTCGCACGGGGCGACGGCCAGCAGCGGCGCGGCTTCCGGATCGGCTGCACGGTGGACGGTCCCGTCGGGACGGTGCGGCTCGACGTCGCCGTACAGGCAGAGCCCGAACTGCGCGTCGTGGGCGAGCGGCTGACCTGGGGCGGGCTCACCCTGCTCGAGACGGCGCTGCGCGATCCGGGGCGGCGCGCGGTGCAGGCGGCCTGGCACACGGCGGGCATGACGCCGGTGACGCGCGGCCCCCTGCCGGACGACCGGCTCGGTACGGCGCTGCTCCCGCTGCGTGTCGCGGGCAAGACCGAGGGGCAGCGCCTGGTGCTCGCGGCGGCCGAGCAGGTGGTGGTCGCGCTGCGCTCGGTGTTCCCGTGCGCGCCACGCCCCGGCCTCATGCGGCTGCCCGTACCCCCTGGACTGATCGGCTCGGGCCGCCTGTTGAGCAGTTGCGACAACCTCGCCGAGGTCCTTCTCCGTACGAGGGAGGAGTGCGGCAAGCGTCATGAGCGGCTGGTGGCCGCGGTGCGGGCCGGGTGCGCGGGGCCGGTCGCCGACGTGCTCGCGGAGGTGGCCGACGACGGGTCGGTCCAGGCGGTCATCGACCGGGGCGGCGGGATCAGGTCACCCGTCGGGCGGCTCGGGGACGGCGAGCTGAGGTATCTGGCGCTCGCCCTGGTGCTGCTCACCGGTCCCGGCGTCCTTGAGGTGGACCCGGTGGCCGAGGTGCCGTCGGCCTACCAGAACCTCACCGTGCTCGCCGACGGCCTCGACGACTTCCTGGACCCGCGGCAGAAGCGCGCGATCGCCGAACTGGCGGCGCACACCTGCGAGCGCGGGCACATCCGCCTCGTCGGGACGGTGAGTGACGCCTCGTGGGCCGCTGAAGTGGGCGGCGCCGCGGTGGTAGACCTGGGGCCGTGACTGAACTTGATGTGGCGGGACTGCAGCAGCGACTGGCCGACTTCGCGGCGGAGCGGGACTGGGAGCAGTACCACACGCCCAAGAACCTGGCCGCCGCGCTCAGTGTGGAGGCCTCCGAACTGGTCGAGATCTTCCAGTGGCTGACGCCCGACCAGTCGGCACGGGTGATGGACGACCCGGAATCGGCGCACCGCGTGACGGACGAGGTCGCCGACGTGCTCGCTTATCTGCTCCAGTTCTGCGAGGTGCTCGGCATCGACGCGCTCGCGGCGCTCGCCGCGAAGATCGACCGGAACGAGCGGCGCTTTCCGCCGAAGTAGTCATCGCCAGTGCGTAGTTGACCGTGCTCCCTTCCGCTGACGGTCCTCCCCTCGTAGATCCGTCACTCTCCGGAGTGGACGCGTTGTCCACAGTCGATAACTTGTCCACAGATTTCCGAGTTGCTCTGGCTTTTCGTCCGACTGGCACTCACTCTGGGTAGTGGGTCAGGGAGTTCGGGCGAACGTGCGGCGGATGCGCGCGGGATGGGTGGGGGTGCGCATGGAGGCGTTGCGGCTCATCGAAGCGAGCAGACACGCTCTGGCGCGGAGCCAGGAACCGTCGCACATCGTGGCCGAGGTGTGGCAGTCCCAGGCCCTCGCGCAGGCGATCGGCAGTCGGCTCGCGATCGCGGGGCCGCCGGAGTTGCGGGGTGAGGCGCTCGGTCTGAGCGAGGTCGGCGGCAGGGGCTGCGGGGTCATCGGCGCCACCCCGGGCCTGGGGACGGAGGGCATCCGGGCGGCACGGCTGACGGGCATCGGCCAGGCGCGCGAGGTGCTGCGGGGGCTCGATGAGCTGCTCGGCGAGGTGGGCATCGCGCTCGTCGGCGTGGCCATGGGCGCGGACGACGAGGGGGTGTACTGGCAGTGCATGGAAGGGATCGACGCCGCCGACGAGTCGAGAGACCGGGTGCTCGAGATGCTGCGCAGACTCGCGGTGCGCGAACAGAGCCTGCCCGAGCCCGACTCGGCGGCGGGGTCGCCATGATCCGGCGTCGTGCCGGGGGCCGCGGACGGCCGGGTGGCACAGGTGCCGGGGGAGTGCCGGTGCCGTCAGGAGCGGGTGGGCTCGTCGCCTGCGGGGGGACGAGGGGCGGGGTGCGTGGTGTCGCCGGCCGACGTGGACTGCTGCAGGTCCGCGTCGAGCTGGGTCAGATCCGCGTTCAGCGCGGCCATCAGCTCCTCCATCTGCTGGAGCAGGCCTGGCGGGCCCTGCTCGGGCACGGACGTTTCGCGCGCGGCCTCCTGCTCGGGTACGGCTTCCTGGGACATGACGGCCTCCTCGGCCCTCGCCCTCCCGGTGGTGGAGGGCAGCTGATGCAAGCGACGCACCAGCAGGGGCCGCCGGTGCGGGTGCCGGGCGGTCCGGCTCCGCCCGAGCCAACGATCACTTGCGGCGGCGGGTCACTGGGGCGGAGCCGTGCCGGGTGCCGGGTTGACGGAAGTTCACCCGGCCGGGGCCGCGCGGGACCGGCGGGACCGGCGGAGTTGACGGGAGTGCGCTCGGGGTCGACTCCACCGGCCGCGGCGGCGGTCGCGTTGCCGTCAGGTCAGCTGCGGCATGACCTGCGAGGAGATCAGTTCCAGGTGGTCCAGGTCGTCCAGATCGAGGATCTGGAGGTACATGCGCTGCGAGCCGACGGCCTGGTAGGCGGCGATCCGCTCGACGACCTCCGCGGGGGAGCCGGCGAGCCCGTTCGCCTTCAGGTCCTCCACCTCGCGCCCGATCGCGTCGGCGCGGCGCTTCACCTCGGCGTCCGTCTTGCCGACGCAGGCCACCAGGGCGTTGGAGTAAGTGAGGTCGTCCGCCTTGCGGCCGTGCTCGTCGGCGGCGGCGCGCACGCGCTTGAACTGCTGCTCGGTATCGGAAAGAGAGGCAAAGGGAATGTTGAACTCGCTGGCGTAGCGGGCCGCCAGGGCGGGCGTCCGCTTGGCGCCGTGGCCGCCGATGAGGACGGGCACCTTGGACTGCGCGGGCTTGGGAAGGGCGGGGGATTCGGAGAGCTGGTAGTAGGTGCCGTCGAAGGTGAAGTGTTCCCCGACCGGGGTCTCCCACAGGCCCGTGACAATGGCGAGCTGCTCCTCCAGGCGTCCGAACTTCTCCTTCGGGAAGGGAATTCCGTACGCGGAGTGCTCCGCCTCGTACCACCCGGAGCCGAGCCCGAGCTCGATGCGGCCGCCCGACATCTGGTCGACCTGCGCGACCTGGATCGCCAGGACGCCGGGCAGCCGGAACGTGCCCGCGGTCATCAGGGTGCCGAGCCGGATCCGCCGGGTCTCACGGGCCAGTCCCGCGAGGGTGATCCAGGCGTCCGTGGGTCCGGGGAGACCGTCGGAGGAGCCCATGACGAGATAGTGGTCGGAGCGGAAGAAGGCGGAGTAGCCGAGGTCCTCGGTGGCCTTGGCGACGCGCAGGAGCGTCTCGTAGGTCGCGCCCTGCTGCGGTTCGGTGAAGATTCGAAGGTCCATGCAGCCATCTTGCCCGGATGCCGGATCCACTTTCAGTCCCGCACAGGCCGTGTTGCAGGCGCCCGCCCGCGGGACGCGATGAGCAACTCACCCCCACGACGCCCCGGTCCGGGGGTTAGGCTTCGGCACTGGCTGTCCGGGCGAGGGGCCCGGAGACGGTGTTGGGGTTGGGGTCGAGATGGTCGCTGGCAGGGTTGTGCGGTTCGACGGCGCGCGGGGTTATGGGTTCATCGCCCCGGAGACAGGTGGGGAAGACGTGTTCCTGCACGCCAACGACCTGCTGATCCCGGAGCCCTTGGTGCACACGGGCGCGCGGGTCGAGTTCGAGATCGAGGAGGGCGAGCGCGGACCCAAGGCGTCGTCCGTCCGTCTTCCCCAGGGGGCACAGGCACCGACGGCACCGCCGTTCGCAGGACGGGCCCAGGTGCCGCCGTCGATCCAGGGGTCCGCCGCCGGGTTCGACGACGGCGACGAGCCCACCTGCGATGTGCTCAGCGTCGCGGAGTACTCGTTCGAGGTGACCGAGCTGCTGCTCGCCGCGGCCGGGTGGATGACCGGTGAGCAGATCACGCAGCTTCGCGAACACCTGGTGCAGCACGGCAGGAGCCACGGCTGGGTGGAGGGCTGAGGGACGGCACGGGGGCTTCGGGGGAGCGGGAAAAACCCCTGAGTGCGTCCGTGATGTTCGCTGTACGGTCTAGAGGCGCGCTGGAGCCGCAACCGTAAGTTTCCGCAGTTCAGATTGCGTTTCGAGGCATACCCGTGTTCCTGACGATCAGTACCTCCGGTACCCCTGAGAGCCCCGCGACCGACCTCGGGTTCCTGCTGCACAAGCATCCCGAGAAGGCGCAGGCGTTCTCCACCTCCTACGGCACCGCGCACGTCCTCTACCCCGAGGCGTCCGTGGAGCGCTGCACCGCCGCGCTGCTGCTCGAGGTGGATCCCGTGGCGCTGGTGAAGCGGGGCAAGGGCAAGGGGCGGGGCGGGGCGCCCGACGCGGCCCTCGCGCAGTACGTGAACGACCGGCCCTACGCGGCGTCGTCACTGCTCGCCGTGGCGCTGAGCGCGGTGTTCTCCAGCGCGATGCGCGACGTGTGCACCGCGCGGCCCGAGCGTGCGGGGCAGCCGCTGCCGCTGCGGATCGAGGTGCCCGCGCTGCCCGCGCGCGGCGGCGCCGATCTCGTGCGCAAGCTGTTCGAGCCGCTGGGCTGGACGGTCACGGTGACACGGATCCCGCTGGACGAGCAGTTCCCGGAATGGGGCGACTCGCGGTACGTCCATCTCGTACTCGACGTGCCGGACGGGAAGTTGACCCTGGGTGAGGCACTCCGGCACCTCTATGTCCTGCTCCCCGTGCTCGACGACGCCAAGCACTACTGGGTCTCGCCGGACGAGGTCGACAAGCTGCTGCGCGCCGGTGAGGGCTGGCTCGCGGACCACCCGGAGCAGAAGCTCATCACCAGCCGCTATCTCGCGCGGCGCTGGTCGCTGACCCAGGAGGCCATGCAGCGGCTCGAACTGGTGCGGCTCGCCGACGCGGACGACACGGATGTCGACGACATCGACAACGCGGTCGGCGAGGAGAGCGACGATGCCGAATCCGATGAGGGCCCGGACAAGTCCGTACCGCTCGCCGTGCTGCGGCGTGAGGCGATCCTCGCGGCGCTGACCGGCGCCGGGGCCGGGCGCGTGCTCGATCTCGGGTGCGGGCAGGGTCAGTTGGTGCAGGCGCTGCTCAAGGACACGCGGTTCACCGAGATAGCCGGTGTCGACGTGTCGATGCGGGCGCTGACCATCGCCTCGCGGCGGCTGAAGCTCGACCGCATGGGCGAGCGGCAGGCTGATCGCGTCAAGCTCTTCCAGGGCTCGCTCGCCTACACCGACAAGCGGCTCAAGGGGTACGACGCCGCCGTGCTCAGCGAGGTCATCGAGCACCTCGACGAGGAGCGGCTGCCCGCCCTGGAGTACGCGGTGTTCGGCTCGGCGCGGCCGCGCACCGTGCTCGTGACGACGCCGAACGTCGAGTACAACGTCCGCTGGGAGACGCTCCCCGCCGGGCATGTCCGGCACGGCGACCACCGGTTCGAGTGGACGCGCGAGGAGTTCAGTGGCTGGGCCCGCCAGGTGGCCGAACGGCACGGCTATGACGTGGAGTTCGTACCCGTCGGGGACGACGACCCCGAGGTGGGGCCGCCGACCCAGATGGCCGTGTTCACGCAGAACGGCAACGACGAGAAGGCGAAGGGAGTGAAGGCGGCATGACGAAGAACGACCCGAACAGCGAGCGCACCGAGCACACCGAGCTCACCGAGTACGACCGCGCGAGCGGGCCGGAGGGCGACGTGCGCCCCCGCGGACGCGTGCTGCCCGTCACCGACCTCTCCCTCGTCGTCCTCGTCGGCGCCACCGGATCCGGCAAGTCCACCTTCGGGCGCAGGCACTTCAAGCCCACCGAGGTGCTCTCCAGCGACTTCTGCCGCGGCCTCGTCGCCGACGACGAGAACGACCAGGGCGCGAGCGGTGACGCCTTCGACGTGCTGCACTACATCGCGGGCAAGCGCCTCGCCGCGGGCCGCCGCACCGTCGTCGACGCGACCAACGTGCAGAGCGAGAGCCGTAAGCAGCTGATCGACCTTGCCAGGCAGCATGACGTGCTGCCCATCGCCATCGTCCTTGACGTGCCCGAGGAGGTCTGCGCCGCACGCAACGCCGAGCGCGCCGACCGGGCCGGCATGCCCCGCCGCGTCATCCAGCGCCACCAGCGCGAACTGCGCCGTTCGCTCAAGCACCTGGAGCGCGAGGGATTCAGGAAGGTCCACGTCCTCAAGGGCGTGGAGGAGATCGACGGCGCCACCATCGTCACCGAGAAGCGCTACAACGACCTCTCGCACCTCACGGGCCCCTTCGACATCATCGGCGACATCCACGGCTGCGCCGCCGAGCTGGACACCCTGCTGGGCAAGCTCGGTTACGTCGACGGCGCGCACCCCGAAGGGCGTACGGCCGTCTTCGTGGGCGACCTCGTCGACCGCGGCCCGGACTCCCCGGGCGTGCTGCGCCGCGTGATGTCGATGGTCGGCGACGGCAACGCCCTGTGCGTACCGGGCAATCACGAGAACAAGCTCGGCCGCTATCTCAAGGGCCGCAACGTCCAGCACACCCACGGGCTCGCCGAGACGATCGAGCAGCTGGAGACGGAGAGCGAGGAATTCCGCGCCACCGTAAGGGAGTTCGTGGACGGGCTCGTCTCGCACTATGTGCTCGACGGCGGCAGGCTCGTCGTCTGCCACGCGGGTCTGCCCGAGAAGTACCACGGGCGTACGTCGGGCCGCGTCCGCTCGCACGCGCTGTACGGCGACACGACCGGCGAGACCGACGAGTTCGGCCTGCCCGTGCGCTACCCCTGGGCGGAGGACTACCGCGGCAGCGCCGCCGTGGTCTACGGCCACACCCCCGTGCCCACCGCGAGCTGGCTGAACAACACCATCTGCCTGGACACCGGCGCCGTCTTCGGCGGCAGGCTCACCGCGCTGCGCTGGCCGGAGCGCGAGCTCGTCGACGTACCGGCGGAGCAGGTCTGGTACGAACCGGCCAGGCCGTTGCGCACGGAGGCGCCCGGCGGTCACGACGGGCGGCCGCTCGACCTGAAGGACGTGCACGGCCGCCGCGCCGTGGAGACCGGGCACGCGGGACGCGTCGCCGTGCGCGAGGAGAACGCGGCGGCGGCCCTTGAGGTCATGAGCCGCTTCGCCGTCGACCCGCGGCTCCTTCCGTACCTCCCGCCGACGATGGCGCCGACCGCGACCTCACAGCGCGAGGGCTACCTGGAGCACCCGGCCGAGGCCTTCGCGTCGTACGCCCAGGACGGTGTCGCGCGGGTCGTGTGCGAGGAGAAGCACATGGGTTCGCGCGCCGTGGCCCTGGTGTGCCGCGACGCGGACGTGGCCCGCGAGCGCTTCGGCGTGGACGGGCCGACCGGCTCGCTCTGCACCCGCACGGGCCGTCCGTTCTTCGGCGACGCGGAAGTCACCGAGGAGATACTCGGCCGCGTGCGCACCGCCGTCACCGAGGCGGGCCTGTGGCAGGAGCTCGACACGGACTGGCTGTTGCTCGACGCGGAGTTGATGCCCTGGTCGCTGAAGGCGTCCGGACTGCTCCGCACGCAGTACGCGGCCGTGGGCGCCGCCTCCGGAGCCGTCTTCCCCGGAGCGATCGCCGCCCTGGAAGCGGCGACGGCACGGGGCGTGGACACCGGAGGACTCCTGGCCAAGCAGCGCGAACGCGCCGTGGACGCGGCGGCGTTCACGGACGCCTACCGCCGCTACTGCTGGCCGACCGAAGGACTTGAGGGCGTGCGTCTCGCGCCGTTCCAGATCCTGGCCGTCCAGGGCCGCAGCCTCGCCGCGCTCCCGCATGACGAACAGCTCGCCCTGATCGACCGCATGGTGGAGCACGACGGCACCGGCCTGCTGCAGACCACCCGCAGGCTGTATGTCGAGACCGGCGACGAGGCCTCGGTCCAGGCAGGCGTCGACTGGTGGCTGGAGATGACCAGCCGGGGCGGCGAGGGCATGGTCGTCAAGCCGGTCGAGGCGCTGGTCCGCGACGCGAAGGGCCGGATCGTGCAGCCCGGCATCAAGTGCCGCGGCCGGGAGTACCTCCGGATCATCTACGGCCCGGAGTACACCCGCCCCGACCACCTCGACAAGCTGCGCGGCCGCTTCCTCGGCCACAAGCGCTCGCTCGCGATCCGTGAGTACGCGCTCGGGCTCGAGGCCCTGGACCGCCTCGCGGCGGGCGAGCCGCTGTGGCGGGTCCACGAGGCGGTGTTCGCGGTCCTGGCCCTGGAGTCGGAGCCGGTGGACCCGCGGCTTTAGGCAACAGCGGGCGTCGGCCGCCCGGCAGGGGAAAGATGGACTCCATGGGATTCCATGTCGACTCCGAGGCCGGGCGGCTGCGCCGCGTGATCCTGCACCGTCCTGATCTGGAGCTCAAGCGGCTCACGCCGACCAACAAGGACGCGTTGCTCTTCGACGATGTCCTGTGGGTCCGCCGGGCCCGCCAGGAACACGACGGGTTCGCCGATGTGCTGCGCGACCGCGGGGTGGCCGTCCACCTCTTCGGCGACCTGCTCACCGAGGCCATGGACGTGCCGGGCGCGCGCCTCCTCGTCCTGGACCGCGTCTTCGACGAGAAGGAGTACGGGCCGCTGGCGACGGACCATCTGCGGGCCGCGTTCGAGACGATGCCGTCCGCCGAGCTGGCCGACGCGCTGATCGGCGGGATGACGAAGCGGGAGTTCCTGGAGCACCACCCCGAGCCGACGTCCGTGCGCTTCCACTGCATGGACCTGGACGACTTCCTGCTCGGCCCGCTGCCCAACCACCTCTTCACGCGCGACACCTCGGCGTGGATATACGACGGTGTCTCCATCAACGCGATGCGCTGGCCCGCGCGGCAGCGCGAGACCGTGCACTTCGAGGCGATCTACCGGCACCACCCGCTCTTCCGGGCCGAGGACTTCCACGTCTGGTCCCAGGGGCAGTCGGACTACCCCTCGACCATCGAGGGCGGCGACGTCCTGGTGATCGGCCGGGGCGCGGTCCTCATCGGCATGAGCGAGCGCACCACGCCGCAGGCCGTCGAGATGCTCGCGCACAAGCTCTTCGCGGCGGGCTCCGCGCAGACGATCGTGGCCCTGGACATGCCGAAGAGACGCGCGTTCATGCACCTCGACACGGTCATGACGATGGTCGACGCCGACACCTTCACGCAGTACGCGGGCCTCGGCATGCTCCGTTCGTACACGATCGAGCCGGGCGTCGACGGGCGGGAGCTGAAGGTCACCGACCATCCGCCCGAGCACATGCACCGGGCGATCGCGGCGGCCCTCGGCCTGAACGGGATCCGGGTCCTCACGGCCACCCAGGACGTGCACGCCGCCGAGCGCGAGCAGTGGGACGACGGGTGCAACGTGCTGGCGGTCGAGCCGGGTGTCGTCGTGGCGTACGAAAGGAACTCGACCACGAACACGCATCTGCGCAAGGAGGGCATCGAGGTGATCGAGATCCGCGGGAGCGAGCTGGGGCGCGGCCGGGGCGGTCCGCGGTGCATGAGCTGTCCGGTGCAGCGGGATGCCGTCGACTGAATAGAAATGTGGAGCGTCGTATAGACTTCCAGCATTCCTTGTCCCCGTACACGCCTCTGGAGCGCCATCATGGCCATCGACCTCACCGGCCGCCACTTCCTCAAGGAGCTGGACTTCACCGCCGAGGAGTTCCGCGGCCTGATCGAGCTTGCCGCCGAGCTGAAGGCGGCCAAGAAGGCGGGGACCGAGACGCAGTCGCTGCGGGGCAGGAACATCGCGCTGATCTTCGAGAAGTCCTCCACGCGCACGCGCTGCTCCTTCGAGGTCGCGGCGGCGGACCAGGGTGCGTCGACGACGTACATCGACCCGGCCGGATCCCACATCGGCTCCAAGGAGTCCCCGAAGGACACCGCCCGGGTGCTCGGCCGGATGTTCGACGCCATCGAGTTCCGCGGCGACGCCCAGGCGACGGTCGAGGAGCTCGCCGCCCACGCGGGCGTGCCCGTCTACAACGGCCTGACCGACGACTGGCACCCCACCCAGATGCTCGCCGACGTGCTCACGATGACCGAGCACAGCACGAAGCCCCTCACCGGGATCACCTTCGCCTACCTCGGCGACGCCCGGTTCAACATGGGCAACTCGTACCTGATCACCGCCGCGCTGCTCGGCATGGACGTCCGCATCGTCGCGCCCAAGGCCTATTGGCCCGCCGACGCGATCGTGGCCCAGGCGCGCAAGCTCGCCGAGACCAGCGGTGCGCGGATCACGCTCAGCGAGGACGTGGCCGAGGGCGTCGCGGGCGCCGACTTCGTCGTGACCGACGTCTGGGTCTCCATGGGCGAGCCCAAGGAGGTCTGGGACGAGCGCATAGCGGCGCTCGCGCCGTACGCCGTGACGATGGACGTCCTGCGCGCGACGGGCAACGCCGACGTGAAGTTCCTGCACTGCCTCCCGGCCTTCCACGACCTGGGCACGAAGGTCGGGCGTGAGATCCACGCGCGGCACGGTCTAAGCTCTCTCGAGGTCACCGACGAGGTCTTCGAGTCGGCGCACTCCGTCGTCTTCGACGAGGCGGAGAACCGGCTCCACACGATCAAGGCGATCCTCGTCGCCACGCTCGCCTGAACCCTGAACGCGTTACAGCACGCTCACACTGGTGGGGCCGGGGAACACCATCCCCCGGCCTCGCTTTTTTGCGGCCCACCCCCGTCGCACCCAGCACCACCGAAATGAGAACCACCGCATGCGCTCGACCGGTCCGGCAGGACTCCGCATCAAGTCCCCCGAACTCCTCGTCGCCGAATCGGGCGCCGACCTCGAAGGCCACGGCCTGAAGCGCACCATGGGCCTGTTCCAGCTGGTCTGCTTCGGCGTCGGCGCGATCGTCGGCACCGGCATCTTCGTCGGCCTCTCCGACAGCGTCGCCGAGGCGGGCCCCGCGGTCGCCGTCTCGTACTTCCTGGCCGCCGTCACCTGCATCTTCACCGCCTTCTCGTTCGCCGAGCTGGGCGGGGCGATCCCGGTCTCCGGCAGCTCGTACTCCTTCGCGTACGCCTCGCTCGGCGAGCGCACCGCGTTCCTCGTCGGGTGGTGCCTCCTCCTGGAGTACGGCGTCTCCGTGTCCGCCGTGGCGGTCGGCTGGAGCCAGTACCTGAACGAGCTGCTCGAAAGCCTCACCGGCTGGCACCTGCCCGACGCGCTCTCTTCGGGGCCCGGCGAGGGCGGTGTCGTGAATCTGCCCGCCGTCGTCGTGATCCTGCTCGCCGCGGTGCTGCTCGTGCGCGGCATCCGCGAGAGCGCGCGGGCGACGGCCGCCATGGCCGTCCTCAAGATCGGGATCCTGCTGCTCTTCCTGGCCATCGCGTTCACCGCGTTCAAGGCCGGCAACCTCACCCCCTTCGCGGGCGCCGGAGCCTCCGGGATCACCGCGGGCGCCTCGCTCGCCTTCTTCTCCTTCATCGGCTTCGACGCGATCACCACGGCGGGCGAAGAGGTCAAGAACCCCCGCCGGAACATCCCGATCGCCATCCTGATCTGCATCGGCGTCGCCACGCTCCTGTACGTCGCCGTCGCCCTCGGAGCGATCGGCGCGCTGGGCGCGGACGCGGTCGCCGACAAGCCCGCCGCGCTCTCGCTGGTCGTCAACCAGGTCACCGACTCGACGGTCGGCGGCGGCATCATCGCCTTCGGCGCGGTCGTGGCCATCGCCTCCGTCGTGCTCGCCGTGATGTACGGGCAGACCCGCATCCTGATGTCGATGTCCCGCGACGGGCTCATCCCGCGCGTCTTCGAGCGCGTCTCGCCGAAGACCTCGACGCCGGTGGCCAACACCTGGATCGTCGCGGCGGTCTTCGCCGTCCCCGCCGCCTTCTCGTCGCTGGACGTGGTGGTCAACCTGACGACGATCGGCACGCTGGCGATCATGGTCGCCGTGAACGTCGCGGTGCTCGCGCTGCGCCGCTCGGCCCCGGAGCTGAAGCGCAGTTTCCGGGTGCCGCTCTACCCCGTGACCCCGGTCCTGGGCGTGGGCTTCTGCCTCTACCTGATCTGGGGCACGGGCTGGACGACGTGGGTGCAGTTCACCGTGTTCCTCGTCGTGGGCACCCTGGTGTACGCGCTGTACGGGCGCCGTCACTCGCGGCTCGGTCAGGCGGCCGAAGCCGACGCGGACGCGCCTACGCCGCAGGGAGTGTGAACCAGACCGCCTTGCCGGAGTCGGTGGGGCGGTGACCGCAGGAGGAGCTGAGGGTGCGGATCAGGAGCAGTCCGCGCCCGTGCTCCTGCCAGGGGTCCGGCTCACCGAGCGGCGACGGGTCGGTGAGGTCGCCGGGCGGCAGCGGGTTCGAGTCGTGGACCTCGACCTGGCAGCCGGTCGGCAGGAGCTCGATGACGAGCTCTATCGGGTCGTGCCCCGAGGTGTGCTCCACCGCGTTCGCCACCAGCTCGGCCGTAAGGAGCTCAGCGGTGTCGCTGTCGGCGGACGACTCGATCTCCGTGAGCGCGGTACGCACCAGCGCACGGGCGATCGGTACGGCCGCAGCGGTGTGCGGCAGCGCGATGCGCCACGAGGCGGGAGCGGGAGGTTCGTGCAAGGCGGGTCCGTTCAGGGCAGCAGGAGGTCCTGCTTTCAACCGTACGAATCTTAAGCGCTATGTCGACAGGGCCGACGGTCGGGCATGTCCGGGACGTCCGGCCCTTGGGTGCTCCAGGTGAAAAGACGTGCATTTCGGGATTTCAGTTCCCACAAGGGGCTTGTGGGGCCCGTGGGGATCTGCGGGAGAGGCCGCTCGTATCGCGCACTCGTGACGACAGTCACGGACAGGTGATAACTTCGAGAGGTAGACCGCCGCCGCCCCGACCGAGGAGGCCGCACGTCGTCATGAGTCCCTTCACCGGCTCCGCCCCCCGCACCCCCGACTGGCAGCACCTCCGCTTCGAGGTGGACGACGGGGTCGCCACGGTCACCCTGGACCGCCCCGACAAACTGAACGCGCTCACCTTCGGCGCCTACGCCGACCTGCGCGACCTCCTGGCCGAGCTGTCCCGCGACAAGTCCGTGCGCGCCCTGGTGCTCGGCGGCGAGGGACGCGGCTTCTGCTCGGGCGGTGACGTCGACGAGATCATCGGCGCGACCCTCGGCATGGACACCGCGCAGCTGCTCGACTTCAACCGCATGACGGGACAGGTCGTACGAGCCGTCCGCGAGTGCCCCTTCCCGGTGATCGCCGCCGTGCACGGGGTGGCCGCGGGCGCCGGAGCCGTGCTCGCCCTCGCTGCCGACTTCCGGGTGGCCGACCCCTCGGCGCGGTTCTCCTTCCTCTTCACCCGGGTCGGCCTGTCGGGCGGTGACATGGGGGCCGCGTACCTCCTGCCCCGCGTCGTCGGCCTCGGCCACGCCACCCGGATCCTGATGCTGGGCGATCCGGTGCGCGCCCCCGAGGCCGAACGGATCGGCCTGATCAGCGAGTTGACCGACGAGGGCAAGGCGGCGGAGGCCGCACAGACCCTGGCGCGCCGCCTCGCCGACGGACCCGCCCTCGCGTACGCGCAGACCAAGGCCCTGCTGACCTCCGAGCTCGACATGCCCCTGGCCGCAGCCGTGGAGATGGACGCCGCGACGCAGGCGCTCCTCATGACCGGCGAGGACTACAAGGAATTCCACGCGGCGTTCACGGACAAGCGTCCGCCCAAGTGGCAGGGGCGCTGACGATGACGGCCACCGCGCAAGGCGCCGCGCACCGCATCGCCGTCATCGGAGGCGGCCCCGGCGGTCTCTACGCCGCGGCCCTCCTCAAGCGGCTCGACCCGCGGCGCGAGGTCACCGTCTGGGAGCGCAACGCACCGGACGACACGTTCGGCTTCGGCGTCGTCCTCTCGGACGAGACGCTCGGCGGCATCGAGCACGCCGACCCCGTCGTCTACGCCGCGCTCCAGGCGGAGTTCGTGCGCTGGGACGACATCGACATCGTGCACCGGGGGAGCCGCCACACCTCGGGCGGGCACGGCTTCGCGGCGCTCGGGCGCCGCAGACTGCTCGGCATCCTGCACGAGCGGTGCCAGGAACTCGGCGTCGACCTGCGCTTCCGTGCCGAGGCGCCGCCCGCCGCCGAGCTTGCCACCGCGTACGACCTGGTGATCGCGGCGGACGGCGTGCACAGCCTCACGCGCGAGGCGCACGCCGAAGCCTTCGGGCCGAGCGTCGAGACGCACCGCTGCCGGTACATCTGGCTGGCGGCCGACTTTGCCTTCGACGCCTTCCGCTTCGAGATCGCCGAGACCGAGCACGGCGTGATGCAGCTGCACGGCTATCCCTTCTCCACGGCGGGGACCGGCGAGTCCACGGTCATCGTCGAGATGCGCGAAGAGGTGTGGGAGGCGGCCGGGTTCGCGGAGCTCGACGAGCGGGATTCGACCGAGCGCTGCGCCAAGATCTTCGCCGACGCCCTCGGCGGCCGGCCCCTGCGCGGCAACAAGTCCGCCTGGATCAACTTCCGCACGGTCGTCAACAAGCGCTGGTCGCACGGCAACACGGTCCTCCTCGGCGACGCCGCCCACACCGCGCACTTCTCCATCGGCTCCGGCACGAAGCTCGCCGTCGAGGACGCGCTCGCGCTCGCCGCCTGCCTGGAGGAGCGGCCCGGCATCCCCGAAGCCCTCGCCGCGTACGAGACGGAGCGCCGCCCCGTCGTCGAGTCCACGCAGCGCGCGGCCCGCGCGAGCCTGGAGTGGTTCGAGCGGCTCCCGGACTATCTCGGCCAGCCGCCGCGCCAGTTCGCGTTCAACCTGCTCACCCGCAGCCGCCGCGTCACCCACGACAACCTCCGGCTGCGCGACGCCCACTTCACCGAGTCCGTCGAGCGCGACTTCGGCTGCCCGGAGGGCACACCGCCGATGTTCACCCCCTTCACCCTGCGCGACCTCACCCTGCGCAACCGCGTGGTCGTGTCCCCCATGGACATGTACTCCGCCGTGGACGGCGTCCCCGGCGACTTCCATCTCGTCCACCTGGGCGCGCGGGCACTCGGCGGCGCGGGCCTGGTCATGACCGAGATGGTGTGCGTCAGCGAGCGGGGCCGCATCACGCCGGGCTGCGCCGGGCTCTATACCGAAGGACAGGCCGAAGCCTGGCGCCGGATCACCGACTTCGCGCACGCGCAGGCGCCCGGCACCGCGATCGGCGTCCAGCTCGGGCACTCGGGCCGCAAGGGCTCGACGAAGCTGATGTGGGAGGGCATCGACGAGCCCCTGGACGAGGGGAACTGGCCGCTCGTGGCCCCCTCGCCCCTCCCGTACAAGGCGAACAGCCAGCGCCCGCACGAGCTGGACCGGGCCGGACTCGCCGAGATCCGCGAGGAGTTCGCCGCGGCGGCCCGGCGGGCCGAGAGCAGCGGATTCGACCTCCTCGAACTGCACTGCGCGCACGGCTATCTGCTGTCCGGGTTCCTCTCGCCGCTGACCAACCACCGGACGGACGAGTACGGCGGCTCGCCGGAGAACCGGCTGCGCTTCCCCCTCGAAGTCTTCGACACGATCCGGGAGTTGTGGCCGGACGGCAAACCCATGACCGTCCGCATCTCGGCCACCGACTGGGCCGAAGGCGGCACCACCGCGGACGACGCCGTCGGGATCGCCCGCGCCTTCGCCGCGCACGGAGCCGACGCGATCGACGTCTCGACGGGCCAGGTCGTCTCCGACGAACGCCCTGCCTACGGCCGCTCCTACCAGACCCCGTTCGCCGACCGCATCCGCAACGAAACCGGCATCCCCGTCCTCACGGTCGGCGCCATCTCCTCTTGGGACGACGTCAACTCGCTGATCCTGGCGGGCCGTACGGACCTGTGCGCGCTCGCGCGCCCGCATCTGTACGACCCGCACTGGACGCTGCACGCGGCGGCCGAGCAGGGGTACGCGGGGCCGGGAGTCAGCTGGCCGCAGCAGTACGGGGCGGGCAGCCGCCGACCGCAGACGGGACGCACGGACGCGCCCAAGCCCCGCCTGAAGCTGGGGAGTTGACGCTCTAGGCGTCGCCCGGCGTCACGAAGCGCGCCCCCGCGTCGCGCAGCCGCCCGTCGAGCGCCGCGAACACCTCGGCCGACCTGTCCCCGGGCCACCCGTCCGGGAGGAGTTCCCCGGGCAGCCCCGGATCCGCGTACGGCAGCCGGCGCCAGGAGTCCAGGGCCAGGAGGTAGTCGCGGTACGCCTCTTCCGGCGGGGTGTCCGTCCGTGTCTGCCAGGCCCTGAGCACCGGCTCGTGCCGGTCGAGGAACGCCTCGTGCTCCTTGGCGATCGAGGAGAGGTCCCACCAGCGGGCCACCGCGTCAGCCGTCGCCGCGAAGCCCAGGTGCTCGCCCCGGAACAGATCGACGTACGAGGCGAGCTGGAGGCGCTCCAGGGTGTGCCGGGTCTCTTCGTAGAGGTGCGCCGGGGCGATCCACACCCCGGGAGCGGCCGTTCCGAAGCCGAGCCCGGCCAGGCGGGAGCGGAGCACGTGCCGCTTCTGGCGTTCGGACTCCGGCACGGAGAAGACGGCGAGCACCCAGCCGCCGTCCTGGCGCGCGGACGGGGGAGTGGCGTAGATGCGCCGGTCGCCGTCCTCCAGGAGCTGCCGCGCGTCCGGCGACAGGGCGTACCCCGCCGCGCCCGCCGCCGTCCGCCCCGGGACGAGCAGCTCGCGCCGCTTGAGCCGGGACACGGACGAGCGCACGGAGGGGGCGTCCACGCCGAGGGGGGCGAGGAGCCTGACCAGCTCGGCGACGGGCACCGGGCCGGGGGCCGCACGCCCGTAGGCGCCGTAGAAGGTGACGATCAGGGACCGTGGAGTGTGCTGCTCGGACACGTGATCACTCTACGGGGCCCGGCTCCCGCAGCCGGAACCGTTGCAGCTTGCCTGTCGCGGTGCGCGGCAGCGCGTCCAGGTAGACGATCTCGCGCGGGCACTTGTACGGCACCAGCTCGCCCTTCACGAACTCGCGCAGCCGGTCCGGGTCCCGCTCCGTTCCCGCGCGCGGGACGACGTAGGCGACGACCGTCTGCCCGCGCAGCTCGTCCGGGCGCCCCACCACGGCCGTCTCCAGGACGTCGGGGTGGCGCAGGAGCGCCTCCTCGACCTCCGGGCCCGCGATGTTGTACCCGGCCGAGATGATCATGTCGTCCGCGCGGGCCACGTAGGTGAAGTAGCCGTCGGCGTCACGGACGTAGGTGTCGCCGGTGACGTTCCAGCCGTGGCGTACGTACTGAAGCTGCCGGTCGTCGCCCAGATACCGGCAGCCGACCGGACCGCGCACGGCGAGCAGGCCCGGCTCCCCGTCCGGCACCGGGGCCCCCGAGTCGTCGACCACGCGCGCGTGCCAGCCCGGAACGGGGCGGCCCGTGGTGCCGGGCCGGATCGCCTCGTCCGCCGCGGAGATGAAGATGTGCAGGAGCTCGGTCGCGCCGATGCCGTTGATGATGCGCAGAGCGGTGCGCTCGTGCCAGGCCTGCCAGGTGGCGGCGGGCAGGTTCTCGCCCGCGGAGACGCACCGTCGCAGCGTGGAGACGTCGTGGGCGTCCGGCTCGCGCAGCTCGTCGAGCATGACGCGATAGGCGGTCGGCGCCGTGAAGAGCACCGTCACGCCGTGCTCGGCGATCGCGGGCAACAGCTGCTTGGGGCCCGCCTGTTCGAGCAGGAGCGACGAGGCGCCGAACCGCAGCGGGAAGATGACGAGCCCGCCGAGCCCGAAGGTGAAGCCGAGCGGAGGGCTGCCCGCGAACACGTCGTCGGGCCCCGGCTGCAGGACGTGGCGCCCGAAGGTGTCGGCGATGGCGAGCACATCGCTGTGGAAGTGCATGCAGCCCTTGGGGCGCCCGGTGGTGCCGGAGGTGAAGGCGATGAGGGCCACGTCGTCAGCGGCGGTGTCGACGGCCTCGTACACATCCGGCTGACGGGCGGCGCGGGCCAGCAGGTCGTCGTCCCCGTCCCCGCCGAAGGTGGTGACGGCGAGCCCCGGGATCCCGGCCTTGACCAGGTCGTCCACCACGCGGGCGTCGCACAGCGCGTGGCCGACCTCCGCGATCTCGCACATGGTGGCCAGCTCGTGCGAGCGCTGTTGGGCCAGGACGGTGACCGCGACCGCGCCCGCCTTCATCACCGCGAGCCAGCAGGCCGCGAGCCAGGGTGTGGTCGGGCCGCGCAGCAGGACGCGCTGGCCGGGCTGGACGTCGAGTTCGCCGGTCAGGACGTGCGCGATCCGGTTGACGTGCCGCTGCAGCTCGCCGTACGTCCACACGTCGCCGGAGCCCGCACGGAAGGCGGGCCTGTCGGCGCCGAGCCGCTCCACCGTCCGGTCGAGGAGCTCGGCGCCGCAGTTGAGGCGGTCGGCGTAATGCAGTTCGGGCCGGTCGCGGACCAGCGCCGGCCACTGCTCCGGCGGCGGGAGATGCTCCCGGGCGAAGGTGTCGACGTGAGCTGACGGGTGGAGTCGGAGTGCACTCTTGGCGTCCACAGCGGGTCGCCCCCTTGCCGTTCGGGCTTGTGGTGAGCTCGCACGACGAGCGTATCGTGATGGTGACGACAGTCAACGGTGCGCGATAGAGGAGGGGCCCGGCATGACGGCATTCTCGCTCAATCCGGAACAAACCGCCTGGTGTGCGGAGCTACGCACCCTCGCCGGCGAGCGGCTGCGTCCGCTGGCGGAGAAGGGTGAGCCGGGCCGGGTGAACCGCCCGCTGGTGGAGGCACTGGGGGAACTGGGCCTCCTTGACCGCCTGTTCGCGGGGGAGGGGGAGGGTGCATCCGGCCCGTCCTCCCCCTCACGGGCCCCGCACGCCACATCGGGCGCCCTCGGCCTCTGTCTCCTGCGCGAGTCCCTCGCCTACGCCTGCACCGAGGCCGAGACCGCGCTGGCCCTCCAGGGGCTCGGGGCGCACCCCGTCGCCGCGTTCGGCTCCACGCGCCAGCGCGAGCAGTGGCTGGCCCCCGCCCGCGCAGGGCACGCCGTCGCCGCCTTCGCGCTCTCCGAGCCCGGCGCGGGTTCGGACGCCGCCGCCCTGGCCCTGAGCGCCGCACCGGACGGCCCTTCCTCCTGGCGGCTCACCGGTGAGAAGTGCTGGATCTCGAACGCCCCCGAGGCCGACTTCTACACCGTCTTCGCCCGGACGACCCCCGGCGCGGGCGCCCGCGGCGTCACCGCCTTCCTCGTCCCCGCCGACCGCGCGGGCCTCACCGGCACCCCCCTGGACATGCTCTCCCCGCACCCGATCGGCGCCCTCGCCTTCGACGGCGTGACCGTCACGGGCGACGACGTGCTCGGCGAGGTCGACCGCGGCTTCCGCGTCGCCATGACCACCCTCAACCGCTTCCGCCCCAGCGTCGGCGCCTTCGCGGTCGGCATGGCGGCCGCGGCGCTCGACGCGACGCTCGCGCATTCCGCCGAACGGGACGCGTTCGGCGGCAAGTTGAAGGATCTGCAGGCCGTGGCCCACCAGGTCGCGGAGATGGCCACGCGCACCGAGGCGGCCCGCCTCATGGTGCACGCGGCAGCGGCGGCGTACGACCGCGGCGAACCGGACATCGCCCGACGCGCCGCCATGGCCAAGCTGATCGCCACGGAGACGGCGCAGTACGTCGTGGACGCCGCGGTCCAGCTGCACGGGGCCCGGGCGTTGCAGCGCGGCCACCTGCTGGAGCACCTCTACCGTGAGGTGCGGGCGCCCCGCATCTACGAGGGGGCGAGCGAGGTCCAACGCACCATCATCGCCAAGGAGTTGTACGCAGAGCAGTCGGCGGCGCCGTCCGCCCCGCAACCCGCCTCCGCCCCGCAGTCCACCACCCGTGAGGAGCCCTCCGCATGAGCCTCGAACGCGTCAACCCCGTCGAACTCTCCCCGCCCACCGGCTTCTCGCACGCCGTCACCGCGACCGGCGGCCGTCTCGTCTTCCTCGCGGGCCAGACCGCGCTCGACGCCGAAGGAAAGGTCAACGGCACCACCCTGCCGGAGCAGTTCGAGCTGGCGCTGACCAATCTCCTCACCGCCCTGCGCCACGCGGGCGGCACCCCCGCCGACCTCGCCCGCGTCACCGTCTATGCCACGGACGTCGCCGACTACCGCACGCAGGCGCATCAACTCGGCAGGATCTGGAAGAAGTTGGCGGGCCGCGACTACCCCGCCATGGCGGTGATCGGCGCGGTACGCCTCTGGGACGAGGAGTGCCTCGTGGAGCTGGACGGGGTGGCGGTACTCGACTGAGCCGCATAGCGTCGACCCGACGATCTACGGGGAAGCACAGGCAAGCACGCGGAACCACGGGGAAACGGGGCGGCCATGGCAAGGATCGAACTCAGCGCGGGACCGGTCGAGTACGAGGACACGGGGGGCACGGGCACACCGCTCGTCCTCCTGCACGGCCTCGTCCAGGACGGCAGCGTATGGCGCCATGTCGTCGAGGAGCTGGGCGAGGAGTTCCGCTGCCTGGTGCCGACCCTCCCGTACGGCAGCCATCGCGTGCCGCTGAAACCGGGCGCCGAGCTGACGCCCCCGGCCATGGCCCGGCTGATCGGCGAGTTCGCCGACGCGCTGGAGCTCGGCGACGACGCGGTCTTCGTCGAGAACGACGCCGGACGGCTCCAGCAGCTGGCGGCCGAGCGCCCCGACCGCGTGGGCCGGATGGTCGTCGCGGGCTGCGAGGCCTTCGACAACTACCCGCCGCGCGCGGGCGGCAAGATGATGGACGCCGCCGCACGCATCCCCGGCGGCATCGCGCTCCTGGTCCGCATCCTCTCCGTGCGCGCCCTGCGCCGCGTCCCGGGCACGGGGTTCGCGGTCATGGCGCACCGCCCGGTCCCGCACGACCTGATCGACCGCTGGCTCGAACCCCTGCTCACCGAACCCGAGGCCCGCGCCGTCCTGGTCCGCTATCTGCGCTCCGCGCGCAAGGCGGAGATGGCGGAAGCGGCGGAGGGCCTGCGCACGTACGACAGGCCCGCCCTCGTCGTCTGGGGCAGGCAGGACAAGATGATGCCTCCGGAACACGGCCGCAGACTCGCCGAGTTGCTCCCCAAGAGCCGCCTGGTGGAACTGGACGACTGCCGCACTCTGATCCCGCTGGATCGCCCGGACGGCCTGGCGGCGGCGATCCGCGAGTTCGTGGCGAGCACCTGAGCGGCAGAGCGACCGGCGCCTCAGCCCCGCCCCGCGAACCCCGTCGTGGCGAACGCCGCCTTGTCCCGTGACGTCGTGCCGTCCGTGATCCACCAGTGCGTCGGCTGCTCGCCGTACAGGCCGAAGAGCGTGTCCGTGCCACCCCAGTTCAAGATCAGCTCCTCCTTGCCGTCGGCGTCGAAGTCGGCGGCGGCGTACGGGCGCGCGTGGCGCCATCGGGCCGGGGTCTTCTTGCCGTTCTCGCGGGCGGGTCCCTCCCGAAGGATCTTCGTCCGCTTCTCGCCCTCGATCAGGAGCGCGCCCTCGTCCGTCGAGACGACGAGGGCGTCCTTGCCGTCGCCGTCCGGGTCCCCGGACGTGTAACCGCCGGGCCCGTAGTCGGAGTTGCGGCTCTCCGGGATCTTGTACGTGACCGGGTCGCCGCCCTTGCCGGGGTAGACCGCGAGCGAGGAGACCGTCTCCGGATCCTCCTCCGTGTCCGGCTCGTCGTTGCGGCTGCCGTCGTCGCCGATGGCCAGATCCCGGGCGCCGTCGCCGTCGTAGTCACCGAACGCCGCCGCGTTGCCCTTGCGCAGCTCGACGGAGGTGCGGGAGAGGCCGCTTCCGTCGCGCGCCGGATAGAGGACCCCGCCCGTCTGCTCGCCGTCGTCGCCCTCGTGGACGAGGAGACCGGTCGCGTGCGGCTTGCCCGAGGGGGCGATGTCGTCGGCGGCCAGCCAGCTGCCCCCGCCGGGCCGGGTGTCGGTGCGGGCCGGAGCCCCCGAGCGGGCGAAGGGGCCGTACAGCAGGACCACGGACCCGTCCTGCCGGAGCGCCGCGATGTCGTGGTGCCCGTCCCCGTCGAAGTCGCCCCGCACCGGCCCGGACAGACCCTCGCCCGGCACCTGGATCCGGGTTGCCTCCGCACCGGCCTTCGGTCCACCCGGGCTTCCCCAGTCCACGGTCGGCGACTCCTGCTCCATGGAGCCTTCGGTGGTGACGAAGTCGGGATAGCCGTCCCCGTCCAGATCGGCGGTGGTGACGGTGCCGGGGGCGTAGTCGTACACGGCGTGCGTCGAGGGATCGAGCCCCTTGGCGGAGCCGAAGACGACGCCGGTCGCGCCGTCCCCGTTCTCGCTGCGCGGGGCCAGCGGCACCAGCAGATCGCGGTGTCCGTCGCCGTTGATGTCGTCCGGGTCCTTGGAGCCCTTCCCGCCGGAGGGCACCGGACGGGACGCCGCCGGGGTCGACACGGGGTTGCCGCCCCCCTTGGACGACGACTTCCCGGTGTCGCCCTTCTCTCCACACCCTGCCGCGAGCAGAGCAAGCGAGGCACAGAACACGACGAGGGCGCGTGTGCCGGGAACAAGGGTGCGATCTGCCATGCACCCACCCCAGCACCGCGCCCTCGTGCACCTCCAGGGACGACCGGTGATCGTTGCCCAGTCGTAGCGGGAGAGCCGTGCGGCGGGACCCGCTCTAGATGTCCCGGAACGTCTCGATCTGCGCGCCCACGGAGTTGAGGCGCTCGGCCAGCTCCTCGTACCCGCGATTGATCACGTACACATTGCGCAGGACGGACGTGCCCTCGGCGGCCATCATCGCGAGCAGCACGACCACGGCCGGCCGCAGCGCGGGCGGGCACATCATCTCGGCGGCGCGCCAGCGGGTCGGGCCCTCCACCAACACCCGGTGCGGGTCGAGGAGTTGGAGCCGCCCGCCGAGGCGGTTCAGGTCCGTCAGATAGATCGCGCGGTTGTCGTAGACCCAGTCGTGGATCAGCGTCTTGCCCTGCGCCGCCGCCGCGATGGCCGCGAAGAAGGGGACGTTGTCGATGTTCAGGCCGGGGAACGGCATCGGGTGGATCTTGTCGATCGGCGCCTCCAGCTTGGAGGGCCGGACGGTGAGGTCGATCAGGCGCGTACGGCCGTTGTCCGCGAAGTACTCCGGCGTGCGGTCGTGGTCGAGTCCCATCTCCTCCAGGACCGCGAGCTCGATCTCCAGGAACTCGATCGGGACGCGCTTGACCGTCAGCTCGGACTCCGTGACGACCGCCGCGGCGAGCAGGCTCATCGCCTCGACCGGGTCCTCGGAGGGCGAGTAGTCCACGTCGACGTCGATGTTCGGGACGCCGTGCACGGTGAGGGTCGTCGTGCCGATGCCCTCGACCTTCACGCCGAGCGCCTCCAGGAAGAAGCACAGGTCCTGGACCATGTAGTTCGACGAGGCGTTGCGGATGACGGTCGTGCAGTCGCTGCGCGCCGCGGCGAGCAGGGCGTTCTCGGTCACGGTGTCGCCGCGCTCGGTCAGCACGATCGGGCGGTCCGGTACGACGTCACGCGCGACCTCGGCGTGATAGAGCCCCTCGGTCGCGGCGATGTCGAGCCCGAAGCGGCGCAGCGCGATCATGTGCGGCTCGATCGTGCGGGTGCCGAGGTCGCAACCGCCCGCGTACGGCAGCTTGAAGCGGTCCATGCGGTGCAGCAGCGGGCCCAGGAACATGATGATCGAGCGGGTCCGGATGGCGGCCTCCGCGTCGATCGCCTCCATGTCGAGCTTGGCGGGCGGCACGATCTCCAGGTCGACCCCGTCGTTGATCCAACGGGTCCGGACGCCGATGGAGCCGAGCACTTCGAGGAGGCGGTAGACCTCCTCGATGCGCGCCACGCGGCGCAGCACCGTGCGTCCCTTGTTGAGCAGGGAGGCGCAGAGCAGCGCCACGCAGGCGTTCTTGCTCGTCTTGACGTCGATGGAGCCGGAGAGCCGACGATTGCCGACCACTCGCAGATGCATGGGACCCGCGTACCCGAGCGAGACGATTTCACTGTCGAGAGCCTCGCCAATACGGGCGATCATCTCAAGGCTGATGTTCTGGTTGCCGCGCTCGATGCGGTTCACGGCGCTCTGACTTGTGCTGAGCGCCTCGGCAAGCTGCGACTGCGTCCAACCCCTGTGCTGCCGGGCGTCGCGGATGAGCTTGCCGATACGTACGAGGTAATCGTCTGCCATGTTCCGCAGGTTATCTCAGATATGAGATGACGCACGAGTCGGGGTAGGCCATACGTGAAACGTCCGATTCAGTACGGAAGTTCCCGTACGTCGTTTCCGTACGCCAGTTGCCCGTACCGGGTCAGCCGCATCCGCACGAGGCGTGCCGCCCACCGTGCACCGCGGCCTGCGCCGTGGGCCGGGGCCCGGCCGCCGCGCGCGTCACCCGGGCGGCTGCCGCGCGCCCGGCCGACGATTCGGCGTCATGCACCACTGTGCCTCCGGTCAACGTCAGACGCACTTCGGCAGAGCTGATATCGGCCACCGGACACCGCGTCACATCGCGGTCGAGCAGCACCAGATCGGCCGACTTGCCCCGTTCGACGGTCCCGGTGAGATGGTCCATACGGAGTTGACGCGCCGTGCCGAGGGTGTGCATGAGCAGGGCGGACGACCGGCTGAGCCCCTCCTGCTCGCGATACAGGTCACCTTCCGCCTCTTCTCCCTCGGCTCCGAACCGGTCGACGGCGGTACGCACCTGGTTCCACACCTGGAGCGGATCGACGGGCCAGTCCGAGCCACCGGAGAGCCGCGCCCCGTGCCGCTGAAGGCTGCGCGCCGGGTACTGCCAACGGTGGCGCCCGGCACCGATGTAGGGCAGCAGGGCGTCCATGGTCCAGGTGTTGCGGGTGGCCCACTGGAGCTGCATGCAGGGGATGACGCCGAGCTGCGCGAAGCGGGGGAGGTCAGCGGGGTCGACGAGTTGGAGATGGGCCGTGGTGTTGCGCAGGCCGCGCGCTCCGGTCGTGCGCAGGGCGTACGCGTACCCGTCGAGTGAGGTGCGGACCGCGCGGTCGCCGATGGCGTGCGCGTGCATCTGCCAGCCGTCCTTGTTGAAGGCGGCCGTGAGCCTGCCGTAGTCCGCGGCGGACACATACAGCTCACCGCGGTGGTCGGTCGGCTTGCCGTCCTCGTCCAGATAGGGCTTGAGCAGCGCGGCGGTCTGGGCGGGGTACTCGATGACCCCGTCGAGGAAGACCTTCACCGTGCCGAACCGGAGCCCGCGCACGCCGCCGAACGTGTCACGCAGCCCGCGCGCGAAGGCGAGGGCCGCGGCCGGGTCCTTGGTCTTGTCGGTGTCGATGCGCAGGGCGGGCACGATGCGCTGCGGCAGCTTCCCGCTCTCGGAGAGCGCCTTGTAGAGGGCCAACTCGCCCTTGCCGACGACGGCTTCCATGAAGGTGGTGATCCCCGACGCGGCGGCCTCCGCGAGGGTCTTCGCGGCGGCGGCGACGAGCTGCTCCTGGTCGGGCTCGGGGATGTGCCGGGTGACGAGCGGCTGGGCGTCGTCCTTGAGCACGCCGGTCGGCTTGCCGTCCGAGCCCTTGACGATCTTGCCGCCGACCGGGTCGGGAGTCGATGCGGTGATGCCCGCGATGTCGAGGGCGCGCCGGTTGACCCAGATGTTGTGCCCGTCGCCGCCGCGCAGGGCGATGGGGCGCCGGGTCGCCACGGCATCGAGCATGGAGTGGTGCGGGGCGGTCCCTTGCGGCAGCAGCCCCACGGGGTTCCAGTCCTCCACGACCAGCCACCCGTCGGGCTCCTGATCGGCGGAGTCCTTCAGGAATCCCGTCAGGGTCTTCTGCAGGTCGGCGACGGTCTGTTCGGCACCGGCGAGGGACGGCTTCAGGGAGCGGCTCGCGGCGTCCATCGGGTGGGCGTGCCCGTCGTGGATCCCGCTCATGAGGGTCCCGCCACGCGAGTCGACGACTTCGGTGTCGCGCCCGATGAACCGCTTGAGCGCACCGTCGCTCCCGACGGCGAGAATCCGCCCGTCCCGCCCCACGGCGACGGCTTCCGCGCGGGCGTGCCCCCGAGTGCCGGTGAAGACACGGGCGTTGTGCACGACGAGGGAGGCGGAGCGGCGGGGCGAGGCGGTGGCGCCGGGCGCACCCATGGCGGTGAGCAGCCCGGCGGCCCCGGCGGAGGCGAGCAGTCCGCGCCGGGAGAGGGGAGTGAGGTGCGGGGAAGGCATGAGGGACTCCTGAGGGCAGCCCGGCCCCGGACGTACGCGATGTGTCGCGGGGTGATCGGGTGGGTGGGCGGTTGGGTGGGTGGGAAAGATCCGCCGCGAAGCGGCGGCATGGACCCCGCACACCCGCGGCGGACCACGAACCCTCCGCGAGTAACCCCTTAACCAGAAGCCGCCTCCCACGACGGATTCCGTGGAGGCATCGCCCTCTGGCACAGGGAATCCGTAGGATGACCGCCGTGCCAGGGCCCACCCTCACCGACATAGCCCGCGCAGCAGAGGTATCAAGCGCAACGGTCTCGCACGCCCTGAACGGAACTGGTCGCCTGAGCGAGGCCACCCGCCGCAGGGTGAGGGAAACCGCCACCGCCCTCGGCTACGGCGCGCCCACGCGGACGAGAACCCTCGGGGTGGCCGTCACCACGTACCCCCGAGCCTGGGACTACACGGAAGTCGCCTACTTCTCCCGGGCCATCACCGCCGCCACCGCCACGGCCCACGCCCGCGGCTACGCCCTCACCATCCTCCCCGCGGACCGCGTGACGGAGGACACCTGGCACAGCATCGCCGTGGACGGAATGCTCGTCATGGACAGCCCGCGGGGCGACCCCATGGTCCGTGCCCTGCGTGCCCGCGGCATCCCGCTCGTCTTCGACGGCGTCCCCGGCGACGTACGCCCCGGGGACCACTGGGTGGACAACGACCACGTGGCGACCACCCGCGAGGTCCTCGACCACCTCACGGCATCCGGCGCGACCCGCATCGCGCTCCAGTCAGGCGACGGCGACGAGCACTACGCGCGCGTGGTGGCCGAGACGTACATCGCTTGGTGCGCCGAGCACGCGGTGTCCCCGCTGGTGGTCCCCTTCATTGCGTACGACGATGAAGGTCACGCCTTCGACGAGGTGCTCGGAGGGGAGGTGCCCGGAGGGAAGGCGCTCGGACGGATCGACGCCGTCCACGCCGTCTACGACCCCGGCGGCCGCCAGCTCCTCGCCGCGGCGGCCCGGCACGGCCTGCGTGTCCCGGACGATCTGCTGCTCGTATGTGCGAGCGAGGATCCGGGGTACGCGGAGACCGAGCCGCCCGTCACCACGGTGACGCTCGACCCGGAGCGCACGGCCCGCACGGCGGTGGCGCTCCTGGTCGACCTGATCGAAAAAGGGCAGCCCGATACGCCCCGGCCGGTCATGGTCCCGGCGGGCGTGAGGCAGCGCACCTCGTCGCGACGCCGGGTGATGTACTAGAGTTATCTCGACATCGAGATATCTGCCGAGGCGCACCAGTAGCCGCCACCCGGTAAGGGTTACCTAACTAAGCCTTACCTTAGCGGATCGACGAGGAGTCGTGGCGGCAGGATGTGACGGAAACGCGCACATATATGAAGGAGACTGTCGTGTCGGCGAACAGCTTCGACGCCCGCAGCACGCTGCGCGTGGGCGACGAGTCGTACGAGATCTTCAAGCTGGACAAGGTCGAGGGCTCCGCGCGCCTCCCTTACAGCTTGAAGGTGCTGCTGGAGAACCTGCTCCGCACCGAGGACGGCGCGAACATCACCGCCGACCACATCCGTGCGATCGGTGGCTGGGACTCCCAGGCCCAGCCCTCGCAGGAGATCCAGTTCACGCCGGCCCGCGTGATCATGCAGGACTTCACCGGCGTGCCCTGTGTCGTCGACCTCGCCACCATGCGTGAGGCCGTCAAGGAGCTCGGCGGCGACGCGGACAAGGTCAACCCGCTCTCCCCGGCCGAGCTGGTCATCGACCACTCCGTCATCGCCGACAAGTTCGGCACGGCGGACGCCTTCGGCCAGAACGTGGAGCTGGAGTACGGCCGCAACAAGGAGCGCTACCAGTTCCTGCGCTGGGGCCAGACCGCCTTCGACGACTTCAAGGTCGTCCCCCCGGGCACCGGCATCGTCCACCAGGTGAACATCGAGAAGCTGGCCCGTACGGTCATGACCCGTAACGGTCAGGCCTACCCCGACACCCTGGTCGGCACCGACTCGCACACCACGATGGTCAACGGCCTCGGTGTGCTCGGCTGGGGCGTCGGCGGCATCGAGGCCGAGGCCGCGATGCTCGGCCAGCCGGTCTCCATGCTCATCCCGCGCGTCGTCGGCTTCAAGCTGACCGGTGAGCTGCCCGCCGGCACCACCGCGACGGACCTCGTCCTCACGATCACCGAGATGCTGCGCAAGCACGGCGTCGTCGGCAAGTTCGTCGAGTTCTACGGCGAGGGTGTGGCGGCCACGAGCCTCGCCAACCGCGCCACCATCGGCAACATGTCGCCGGAGTTCGGCTCCACCGCCGCGATCTTCCCGATCGACGACGAGACGCTGAAGTACCTCCGTCTGACCGGCCGTGACGCGCAGCAGGTCGCGCTCGTCGAGGCGTACGCCAAGGAGCAGGGCCTCTGGCTCGACCCGGCCGCCGAGCCCGACTTCTCCGAGAAGCTGGAGCTCGACCTCTCCACGGTCGTCCCCTCCATCGCCGGTCCCAAGCGCCCGCAGGACCGCATCGTCCTCGCCAACGCCTCGCAGCAGTTCGCGCTCGACGTGCGCAACTACGTCGAGGACGACGACGAGGCGGGCAAGGAGTCCTTCCCGGCCTCCGACGCCCCGGCCTCCTCGAACGGCGTTCCCTCGCGTCCGACCACCGTCACGGCCCCCGACGGCTCGACGTACGAGATCGACCACGGCGCCGTCACCGTCGCCGCGATCACCTCCTGCACCAACACCTCGAACCCGTACGTGATGGTCGCCGCCGCGCTCGTCGCGAAGAAGGCCGTGGAGAAGGGCCTGACCCGCAAGCCGTGGGTCAAGACCACCCTCGCCCCGGGTTCCAAGGTCGTCACCGACTACTTCGACAAGGCGGGGCTCACCCCCTACCTCGACAAGGTCGGCTTCAACCTCGTCGGCTACGGCTGCACCACCTGCATCGGCAACTCGGGCCCGCTGCCCGAGGAGGTCTCCAAGGCGGTCAACGAGCACGACCTGGCCGTGACCTCGGTCCTCTCCGGCAACCGGAACTTCGAGGGCCGCATCAACCCCGACGTCAAGATGAACTACCTGGCGTCCCCGCCGCTGGTCGTCGCGTACGCCCTCGCGGGTTCGATGAAGGTGGACATCACCAAGGACGCGCTCGGTGTCGACCAGGAAGGCAAGCCCGTCTTCCTCGCGGACATCTGGCCGACCGAGGCCGAGGTGAACGACGTCGTCGCCAACTCCATCGGCGAGGACATGTTCAACAAGTCCTACCAGGACGTCTTCGCGGGCGACGCCCAGTGGCAGGCGCTCTCGATCCCGACCGGCAACACCTTCGAGTGGGACCCGCAGTCGACCTACGTCCGTAAGCCCCCTTACTTCGAGGGCATGACGATGGAGACCACCCCGGTCTCCGACATCACGGGCGCCCGCGTCCTGGCCAAGCTGGGCGACTCGGTCACCACCGACCACATCTCCCCGGCCGGTGCGATCAAGGCCGACACCCCGGCCGGCAAGTACCTCACGGAGCACGGCGTCGAGCGTCGCGACTTCAACTCCTACGGCTCGCGCCGTGGCAACCACGAGGTCATGATCCGCGGCACGTTCGCCAACATCCGCCTGCGCAACCAGCTCGCGCCGGGCACCGAGGGCGGCTTCACGCGCGACTTCACCCAGGCTGACGGACCGGTGTCGTTCATCTACGACGCCTCGCGCAACTACATCGAGCAGGGCACCCCGCTCGTCATCCTGGGCGGCAAGGAGTACGGCTCCGGCTCGTCCCGCGACTGGGCCGCCAAGGGCACCGCGCTGCTCGGCGTCAAGGCCGTCATCACCGAGTCGTACGAGCGCATCCACCGCTCGAACCTCATCGGCATGGGCGTCCTGCCGCTCCAGTTCCCCGAGGGCCAGTCCGCCGACTCCCTCGGCCTGACCGGCGAGGAGACCTTCTCCTTCACCGGCGTGACCGAGCTGAACGATGGCTCTACGCCGCGGACCGTGAAGGTCACCACCGACACCGGTGTGGAGTTCGACGCGGTCGTCCGCATCGACACCCCCGGTGAGGCGGACTACTACCGCAACGGCGGCATCATGCAGTACGTGCTGCGCAGCCTGATCCGTAAGTAGGCTTTGCGTACGCAGTAGTTGAGGGCCGCACCCCCGTTTTGGCGGGGGTGCGGCCCTCGTGCTTTTTGTCTGCGGCCCGGTGGGGGCTTGTCGCGCAGTTCCCCGCGCCCCTTAAAGGGGCGCCTCTAGCCGCCGTACGGGACCGTGATCAGTTCCATGGCGTGCTTCGACGGGTCCAGGAAGTAGACCCCGCGTCCGCCGTCGTTGGTGTTGATCTCACCCGGCTGCTTCTGCTGCGGGTCCGCCCAGTGTTCGATGCCGCGTTCCGAGATCTTCGCGTACGCCGCTTCGAACTCCTCCTCGGAGACGAGGAAGGCGTAGTGCTGCGGGGTGATCTTGTCCGCGGGGATGGTGGCGAAGTCCAGGGTGACGGAGTTGCTCAGTTGCACCGCGATGAACGGGCCCCACTCCGAGGCGATTTCGAGCCCCAGAAGATCCGAGAAGAACTCGGCGGACTCCCGGTTGTCCCGGGCGTGGATGATCGTGTGGTTCAGTTCGACCGACAAGGAATGCCTCCAGAAGGCATCTCCTGACACCTCCATGCCTCACCCAGCCGGTGACCGACACGCGATGTCGCCGTCGATCTTAGCCACGGCGACCTCGCGCTGTCACCCTTCTTCCCAGCCGACACTGCCGACACCCGTGCCGGCGATGCAGCGGGCACTCGACACGTCGGACGCGCCCGGGTTCAGCGTCTTCCAGTCTCCGGCGGTGTCCGGCCATTCCCCGCAGACCACCGTGACACGGAAGGCCGTCACGACACCGGTGTTGTTGGTGCAGTGCGCGTGACCCCAGTAACCGTCGGTGTCCGTGGTGCAGCTGAGGACATTGGCCGCCGCGGCCGGTTCCTGCTGTGCCGCCGCCGCGCCCGGCGCGACGGCGAACACCGGCAGTACGGCGGCCGCCACCGCCGCGAGCTTGAGGGCGAGCCCGGTGAGGCGTCGAGGCTTGTTGCTGTTCATGGGTGGGTCTCCTTCGGGATTTCCGTGGCGGTGCACCGGACGTGCGCCGCTTCTTCCACTGCTGCGATGTTTGCGAGGAGCCCTCTCGTGCCGGTCACTCGATGGTCACTCGACACTCACCCCTCGTGCTGGAATGATGACTCTGGGTTACGGGGGTGAGGATCACGGAGTTCGAGTACAGGCTTCTGGGGCCGCTTGAAGTGCTGTCCGGCGGCAGGCCCGTGGAGATGCGGGCGGCCAAGCAGCGGGCCCTTCTGGCGTCACTCCTGGTGGACGCCAACAAGGTCGTTCCCACCGACACCCTGATCGCCAGACTGTGGGAGGACGAACCGCCGGACGGCGCCCGCAACGCCCTGCAGAATTACGTGCTCCGGCTGCGCCGCACCCTCAGCGGTCCGTCCGGCGGACCGATCCGCACCTGCGCGGACGGCTATCTCGTCGACGTGCCCGAAGGCGCCCTGGACCTGCACCGGTTCGATGCCCTGGTCACCCGCGCCCGGTCCGCCGCGGCGGCGCAGGCGGCGGAGAGGGCTTCGGCGCTCCTCGGCGAGGCGCTTGCGCTGTGGCGCGGAGAGCCGTTCTCGGACGTTCCGTCGGAGCGGCTGCGCCTCGACGTCGCCCCCGCGCTGAACGAACGCCGCCTAGGCGCCCTGGAGTTGCGCACCGACGCCGACTTCCGGCTCGGGCGCCACACGGACGTACTGCCGCGCCTGCGCGAACTCACCGACGCCCACCCGCTGCAGGAGCGCTTCTGGGCGCAGCGCATGCTGGCCCTCTACCGCTCGGGCCGACAGGGCGAGGCCCTGGACTGCTATCGGACCGTCAGCGGGCTCCTGAGGGAGGAGTTGGGCGTCAACCCGGGCCCGGAGCTGTGGCAACTGCATCAGCGGGTGCTCACCGCGGACCCCTCCCTGACCACACCCACGTCGCCGGAGGGCCCGCGGACCGAGGGGAACCTGCCCGCCGAGACGACGACGTTCATCGGCCGGGAGAGCATGCTCCGCAGGACGCGGAAGCTCCTGGAGAACGCCCGCCTCGTCACGCTCACCGGGCCCGGCGGAGTCGGCAAGACGCGCCTCGCGCTGCGCGCGGCGGCCGAGGCCTCCTGGGCCTTCCCGCACGGGGCATGGCTCGCCGACCTCGCGCCGCTGACCGAGCCGCAGCTCCTGGACCGCGCGGTCGCCGAGGCGCTCGGCATCCCCGACCAGTCACTGCGCCCCGGCACGGAGGTGCTCGTCGAGCACCTGAGGGAACGGCAGTTGCTCCTTGTGCTCGACAACTGCGAGCACGTCGCCGAGGCGGCCGGCCAGCTCCTGAGTACGCTCCTGGCGGCGGCCCCAGGCCTGCGCGTGCTGGCCACCAGCCGCCAGGGGCTGCGCGTCCCCGGCGAGTATCTGCTGCCCGTGCCGCCGCTGGTCGTCCCCCAGGACCGGGGCGCACCACCGGAGCCTGGGCGCTGTGAAGCCGTGCGGCTTCTCGCCGACCGTGCCGAGGCCTGCGCCCCGCACTTCCGGATCACGGGACGCAACGAAGAAGCCGTGGGCCGCCTGTGCCGCCGCCTGGACGGCATTCCGCTGGCGATCGAGCTGGCCGCCGTGCGTCTTGGCGCGCTCTCGGCCGAGGAGATCCTGGAGCGCCTCGACGACCGGTTCCGGCTCCTCTCCGACACCGGGAAGCCCACAGGACCCCGGCACCAGCGCACCCTGCGCGGCGTCGTCGACTGGAGCCACGACCTGTGCGACGAACGCGAGAAGAGGCTGTGGGCAGGGGTGTCGGTGTTCTCCGGCGGCTTCGACCTCGCGGCGGCCGAGGCGGTGTGTCCGGGCGAGGACACCACCCGCGAGGACATCGTGGACGTCCTCGCCGCCCTGGCGCACAAGTCGGTGCTCACCGTCGACACGACCGGCCCCCGGGCCCGGTACAGAATGCTGGAGACCCTGCGCCAGTACGGGCAGTGCAGGCTCCAGGAGCTCGGCGGGGACGTCCCGCTGCGGCGGCGCCACTGCGCGTACTACGCGGAGATGACCGCGCGGGCGGCGGAGCGGTGGTGCGGTCCCGACGAGGTCGCCTGGCTGTCCCGCCTGCGCCTGGAGTCGCCGAACCTGCGGGCGGCCCTGGACTTCTGTGTCACGGGGGAGGGCGATGCCACGGTCGGCCTCGGCATCGCCGCGAACCTCACCCGCACCCGGTACTGGTTCTTCAGCAGCTCGCTCGGGGAAGGCCGCCACTGGCTGACCCGCGCCCTCGACCTCGCCCCGACGGCGCCCGCCCCGCTGCGCGTCGGCTGTCTGGCGCTGGCCGCCTGGATCGCGCTGTGCCAGGGGGACCAGTCCGCCGCCGAACGCTTCCTTGCCGATGCCGTGCGGCTCGGCCAGGACAGCGGGGACGGCGAAGCGCTGGCGGTGCTCACGTACATGGAGGGCGCCTTCGCCTTCCTCGTCCACGCGGACGCACGGTCCATCGCGCTCCTGCGCCGGGCCAGGGAGTGCTTCCGGGCGGGCGGCCAGGTGGGCGACGCCCACATGGCGACCATGCTCTGGGCCATGGCGGCGGCTTTCCTCGGCGAGCGGGAGCTCGCGCTGGAGGCCGGGCGTGAGTACGTGACCGAGGCCGACACCCACGGCGCGGGCTGGGCGCACTCCTGGGGGCTGTGGGGCATGGGGCTCGCGGAGCTCCGGCACGGCGACCCGCACCGGGCGGTGGCCCTGTTCCGTGACTCCCTGCGCCGCCAGCGGGCCATCGGTGACCGCTGGGGGACCGTGTGGGGCATGGAAGCCATGGCCTGGGCCGTCGCCGCCACCGGAGACCATGGCCGCGCCGCCCGGCTGATAGGAGCGGCGTGCCGGCTCCTGCGGACGACGGGCGTCGCACTGACGGGCCTGCGGCCGCTCCACGAGGCCCATGCCGAGACCGAGCGCCTCGTGCGCCGCGCCCTCGGCGAGCGGGCCTTCGCGGCGGCCTTCGCGGAGGGGGCGGCGACGCGGGACGCCCTGCGGCTCGCGCTGGGCGGGACCGGATGCGGGACCGGATGAGCGGTCAGGCAGGGCCCCGGCGAGGGCGGCTGCGGGCGGTGAGCGCCACGCCCGCCGCCGCGACGAGCACGCCGACCGCCGCCCACCCGAACGCCGCCCGGTAGTCGGCCGCTTGAGCGCTGCCGCCGCCGACCACGGCTCCCACGAGCACCGCGAGACCGAGCGAGCCGCCGAGCTGGTCCACGGAGCGCTGCACACCGGAAGCCGTGCCCGCGTCGTCCTCGGTGACGTCCGAGAGCGCGGCGTTCTGGAGGGCGAGCAGCCCGACGCCCATCCCGGCGGCGACGCCGATCATGCCGGGCAGCACGTCCACCCACAGCCCGCCCCGGTCGGGCAGCCGGGCCAGCCAGCCGAGCCCCGCCGCCGTGACGACGAGACCGAGCAGCGCGGTGCGCTTCGTGCCGAACGCCCCGATCAACCGGGACGTCAGGAAGATCGCTGCCAGGAGCGCGGCGCAGAACGGCAGATACGCCAACCCGGCCTGGAGGGGCGAGAGTTCGACGACATCCTGCATGTAGAGGGTGAGCAGGAAGAAGCTCGTGGAGAGGCCCGCGCTGAGCGGGACCGTCGCCGCGTTCGCGACCGCGCGGGTGCGGTGCGCGAAGAACGAGAGCGGCACGAGCGGACTCTTCGTACGCGCCTCGACGAGCACGAACGCGCCGAGGAGCACCGCTCCGGCGAGCATCGTCGCCACTGATCCGCGCAGGATGCCGTGGACGAGGGTGAGGGGACCGGCCGTCAGGAGCGCGGCACCCGGCAGGTCCAGCCGATGGCCCGCAGCACGCGGCCCGTCGGGCCGCACCAGCGCGGGCGTGATCGCGATGACGGCCGCCGCGAGCGGCACATTGATGCCGAAGATCCAGCGCCAGTCGAGGAGTTGGACGATCACGCCGGAGAGCAGTACGCCGACGACGAGACCGCCCGCCGAGATGGCTCCCCAGACGCCGAGCGCCTTGGCGCGCTCCTCGGGTCCGGGGTAGAGCAGCGCGATCAGTGACATCGCGGCGGGTGAGGCGAGGGCCTCGCCCGCGCCCTGCGCGAAGCGGGCGGCGACCAGCGTCTCCAGGTTCGGCGCGAGTCCCGCGGCGAGCGAGGCGAGAGCGAAGAGCGCGGCGCCGAGCAGGAACATCCGCCGCCTGCCGAGCAGATCGGTCAGCCGCCCACCGAGCAGCAACAGGCCGCCGCCGACGAGGGTGTAGCCGGTGACGACCCAGGAGAGGGCGGCGGGGCCCGCGTCGAAGCGCGCGCCGATGGCGGGGAGCGCGACGTTCACGACGGTGACGTCGATGGCGATGAGGAACTGGAGAAGGGAGAGCAGGGCAAGCGTGAGCGTGCGCCGGGGAAAGGTGTTCACGGAACGGGCACTCCAGGTCGGCCCCGGGCCGTCGAGCGGCGGGGGCGGAGGAAGACAGGACGCTTCCGTGCCGGACCCGCGGGGCGGGTGGGGCACCTGGAGTTACTTGGTCACGGACACGGGGGTGAGGCTAACTGCCGCGTCCGCCGGAGTGCACCTGGTTATTCGGGAAGGGCCAGGAAGGCGGTCCAGGCTTCCGGGGCCACGGTGAGGTGGGGGCCGTCTTCCGGGTTCTTGGAGTCGCGGATGTGTACGGCGGTGGGGTGGGCGGCGATTTCTAGGCAGGCGCCGCCTTCGCTGCCGCTGTGGCTCGACTTCCGCCAGGCGTAGGCGACTTCGAGGCAGGCGCCGCCCTGTTCACTGCTGTAGCTGGACTTGAACCACTCAAGCGCGGTGCTGCCGCTCATTGCTCTCCTAGCAATCGGTCCAACAGGCCCTTGGTCTCGTGGGGGTTGAGAGCCTGTGTCCGCAGCATCGCACATTTGCGCTCCAGGATGGACACCTCATCCGGGTTGGTGATCAACTGGCTACCTCGCTGGGCCTCGGTGTAGCCGAGACGCTGGTGATCCGGGGTCTCGATCAAGATGAACGGGCCGGACAGCCCGGCGTGGAAGCTGCGACCGACCGGCATGACCTGGAGAGTGACGCCGGGAAGAGCGGCCAACTCGCACAGGCGGCGCAGCTGCTCGACGTACACATCGTCACCACCGAGGCGGTCCATCAGGGTCACCTCGGAGATGATGAAGCAGATCGTCGGAGGCTCCTTGCGATGGAGGATCTCTTGGCGCTCCATTCGGGCTGCCACACGTAGCTCGATCTCATCCTCGGTGAGTGCCGGAACGTCGTTCTGGAACACGCCCCGTGCGTAGTCCGGCGTCTGGAGCAGCCCAGGCAGGACCTGGTTGTCGTACCAGGACAGTGCGAGCGCCTCACGCTCCAGGTCCATGTACTCCTCGGCCCACCGGGGAACCAGATCCACCTCCGGCATATTGTCGACCGCGGTCTCCAACGTCCGGTTGGTGCCCAGGAGTTCGTCCAGCTGCACCGCCAGGTCCATCTTCAGGGGCCGCCGCCCCTGCTCGATAGAGGCAATGTGTTCCTCGCCGACCACGAACCGCTCGGCCAGCGACTTCTGTGTGTACCCGGCCGCCTCGCGGTGGACGGCGAGCAGCGCGCCCACCATCCGCATCGCCGAGGCATTCCTCCGTGACCGTCGTTTTGGGCTGTTCATACGGTCCAACTCCCCATCAAGCGCCGTACGTTCACGCAGCGAACCCGTACAGCCCGGCTGTACGGGTTCACCTACTGCTTCATGATGACCACGGAGTGTGACTCTCGTCACGTGAATGACGAAACTCCACTCCCGTCCCGGCGGGACCCCCGCGAGCGCTTCTACCGGCGCGAACGCCAGTCCGTACCCGCCGCCCGCGCCTTCACGCGCGCCGCGCTCCTTGGCTGGGGAATCCGCGAACGCGCGGACGACATCACGCTCTGCGTAAGCGAGTTGGCGACCAACGCCTTGCTGCACGGCGTCCCGCCCGGACGCGGATTCCGGCTCCACCTCCGCCGCGAGGGTGACGTACTCCGCGTGGAAGTGCACGACAGCGGCGACGGATGGCCCCGGCTCGGTATCAGTGGTGAAGGTGACGCCGAGTCGGGGCGCGGGCTGCTGCTCGTGGCCGCCCTGGCCGACAAGTGGGGGGTCGTGGAGCGCGATCCCGGGAAGGCCGTCTGGTGCGAGTTCGTTCAGGCTGACGCCGAGCGCCTTACGTAGCGGTCAAGTCCCTCTCGGCGTGGCTGCCTTGGTCCTCGCTGGTCACCGTGACGGACTTCGCGCCCTCGTCGCCGTCCCACCAGTCGGCGAATGCCTTGCTGAGGGCGTCGACGTTCTTCTGGGTCTTGTTGTCCTCGTGCGTGGCGTAGTCGGTCGAGACCGTGACCGCGCCGGATCCCTTCGTCCCGTATCCGATGGTGAGTGCGGTGATGTGCGGGGTGAGGCGTTCGCAGCTCGGGGAGTTCTTGGCGGTCCAGGAGCGGGAATCCTTGAGGAGGTTCGACGGGGCGTCACCCTCGTACAGCGTGGTCTTCTTCGCCGTCTTTCCACCCTGCCCGAGGAAGTGCGCGCTCCCGGCCGACGGGTCCTCGTCCCACCATTCCGTGAACGCCTTTGCCAGTGAGCCGACTTGGTCCTCTGCCTCGCCCCAGGGGCCGTAGTCGGTGAGGATCTTGACCACCCCGTCGCGGTCGCCGGACCGGTAGTCGAGGCTGACGTTCAGGGCGTGGCCCGCCAGGTCGTCGTCGCGCTCCGAGTCATTCGTCTTCAGCCACGTGCGGAACCCGAGCAGCAGGTTGGGGTTGTCCGGGTGTTCCTGCGCGTCGCCCCCGGAGCACCCCACCGTCAGGAGCAGTGCCCCCGCCGCGAACACCCCCGCACGCGTCCCGGTTCGAGTGAATCGCCCCGCCTTCCCCACTGCCTTCTCCGATCAACCAGCTGGTGCAATACAACAATTACGGGGCAAGTCGCAAGTTCCGCCCCAATCGACACATCGTTCGATGTGTGCGTAACGTACCTTCTCGATTGATCTGTACCAATCGGGCCCCGGGTGACCGGGGTCCGTTTTTGTGGGGGAACACAACAGTGAGAATGAAACGCAGCCTGACTGCGATGGCCGCGGCGGCAGCGATCCTTGCCGCCGCGGGACCGGCCTGGTCCGCCCCGGACCCGGCGCCTACGCCGAGCGCAGCCACACCGACACCGATGCCAACGCCGACCTCGACCCCGTCGGCGACCCCGACTCCGTCGAAGTCCACTCCGCAGCCGAGCCCGACGCCGACCTCGCAGCCGACCTCGAAGTCGCCCTCCCAGGACCCTGACCAGGCCCTGGCCCGCGAGCTGGAGAAGTTCTGGACGCCCGATCGCATGGCCGAGGCCAAGCCGGTCGAGGAGCAGCAGGTCCGCGAGGCCGCGGCGGCCGAGGACGCCAAGAGGGACTCCCGGGGGGACTCCCAGGGGGACGAGGAGGATGCCGCGCCGCGCGGGGGCGACGGCATGCTGCGCTCGCCCTCGCACACCTTCAAGGGCATCAAGGAAGTCGGCACCTTCTACTGGGCGCAGAAGGCGGGCAACGACTACCCGGACCGCTACGACTACCGCTTCTGCGGCGGCACCGTCGTCCCGTCCCCGGGCAAGAACCTGGTCGCATCCGCGGCGCACTGCTTCGACAGCAACGACCAGAAGTCGAACCTGGTCTTCGTGCCGCAGCACAGCGCGAAGAGCCCGATGCCGCACGGCATGTACCCCATCAAGAAGGGCCACATCTTCAAGGACCCCGGCTACACCGGGTCCAAGAAGAGCGAGGAAGACTTCACGGACGTCGACGTCGCGTTCCTCGCCACCGAGCCGCGCAGTGACGGCAAGGAGGTCGAGAGCGTCGTCGGGGCCATCCCGATGGGCTTCAACACCGGCTTCAGCCACACCGCGCACGCCATCGGCTACCCGTACCTGTACGGAGGCGGCAACTACAAGCCGAAGCAGGACCCGCTCAGCTGCACCACGCCGACGAAGAAGTACACCAGCGGCAACGCGAAGGACAAGGACGGCAGGCTCTGGCGCGGCGGCACCTTCACCGAGATCCACTGCGACGGCTACGTCGGCGGCACCTCCGGCGGCCCCTTCATCACCGCGGGCGGCGAGTCGGCCAAGCTGATCGGCGTCACCGGCGGCTGGCTGACCGGCGGCCACAGCGCCAACACCTCGTACTCCTCGTACTTCGACGGCGACGTGAAGCGGATCTACGACGCCGCGAAGGCGGGCAAGCAGCCGGCGAGCATCAACCCGCCGCCGATGGCCGATCCGGTCCTGCCCGGCGCCGGCACGTGGAAGCACGCCAATGCCATGGCCAACGGCTACTTCGCTCTCGACGGGCCGGTCTCCGACGACCGGATGGACATGTTCGTCATGTGGTCGGACGGCGAGCTGAGCATCTACCGCGGCGCGGGCAAGGCCAAGAACCACTTCGACAAGGAGTTCAAGGTCCAGGGCCCCAACGCCCTGTGGCGCGACCACGCCAAGCAGGTCGTCGCGGGCGACTTCACCGGTGACAACGGCTCCGACCTCATCGTCCGCTGGTCGGACGGCGAGGTGACGCTCTACCCGTCGGTCGACGAGCAGGGCTTCCACGGCGAGTACCAGCTGGCCGCCGCGAACGGCACCTGGAAGCACGCCGAGGCGATCACCTCGGGCCGCTTCGGCGGCAACAAGTGGCAGGACGACCTCGTCGTGCGCTGGTCGGACGGCGAAGTCACGCTCTACCAGAACACCGGCGACAACAAGAAGCTCGGCAAGGAGATCAAGGTCGTCTCGCCGGGCACGTCGGAGGCCGGTACGTGGAAGCACGCCACCCAGATCACCGCGGGCGACTACTCGGGCGACGACACCTGGGACCTGGTCGTGCGCTGGTCCGACGGTGAGCTGACCCAGTACCAGGACTTCACCGGCACCGGCTCCTCCTGGGGCGAGCACAAGTGGCAGGCCCCGAACGGCCTGTGGAAGCACGCCCTGCTCGTGAGCGGCGGTGACTTCACCGACAACCCCTGGGCCGACGACACCATCGTGCGCTGGTCGGACGGCGAACTGACCCTCTACGCCGACGGCAACGCCTCCGGCATCGGCTCGGAGAACCAGCTCGTGGCGCCCGCGTAACCGCAGGTAGAGCCCTCCTGGGTGAGGGGCGGCGGCAACCTCCGGGTGCCTCCGCCCCTCTTCCCCTGAGGACTTCCCTTGCGGACTTCCCCTGCGGACGACCGGATGGAGACCACACCATGAACCGCCCCGCCGCACTCGTGTGCGCGGCAGCCGTCTGCCTCGCCCTGTCGGCGTGCGACGCCAAGCCCCAGGGCGACGCGGACACCTCCGTACGGGAGTCCCACCATCGCCTCCTGGAGCAGTTCCGCTCCTGGGCCCGTGACACCGGCGAGTCCCGCACCGCACGCCACGCGCAGGCCGTGTACACGGTCGAGCTCACCAACTCCGATTCGGATTCCTACGACGTCGAGGTGCAGACCGACCTCTCCGCGAAATCGGCCGAGGCCAAGACGCTCGCCAAGCTCTTCCGCACCTGGTGGGACGGCGACGACGGCGACGGCACCGTGCGCGACCTCGTCATGCTCGACGCACGCGGGAACCGCGTCGACGACCACCTGTTCCCGGCGCTCGGCAACACCGGCTACGACGTCACGCACTACGCCCTGACCCTCGACTACACCCCGGACGGCAACCACCTGACGGGCACCGCTGTGATCACCGCACGGGCCACCCAGGACCTGCCCCGCTTCACCCTGGACTTCGCGGGCCTGCGCGTGCGCCATGCCGACATCGACGGCACCGGCGCCCGCTTCAGCCGGAAGAAGAACAAGCTGACGCTCACTCCCGACCAGCGCATCGGCAAGGGGGAGACCTTCAAGACCACTGTCCGGTACGGCGGGACGCCCAAGATGATTACGGCGGACGACGGCGGCGACGAGGGCTGGATCGAGACGGACGACGGCGTGGCGGCGCTCGGCGAGCCCACCGGATCCATGACCTGGTTCCCCGGCAACCACCACCCGTCCGACAAAGCGACGTACGACATCGACGTCACCGTGCCGTCCGAATACACCGCGGTCAGCAACGGAACCCTGCGAGAGACCCGGCAGCGGGGGAAGCGCACCACCTTCCGCTGGCGCAACCCCGAGCCCATGGCGAGCCATGCCGCGACCGTCGTCACCGGCGTCTTCGACATCTCCACGGGCAGGACGGACGACGGCCTGCCCGTCTACACGGCCGTCGACCCCGACGAGGCGGACGGGCCAGTCGACGTCCACGACGTGGTGCCCGAGGTCGTCGACTGGGCCGCCGACCGCTTCGGCCCCTACCCCTTCTCCTCGACCGGCGCCGTCGTCGACCACCTCCCCGATCTCGGCTACGCCCTGGAGACGCAGACCAAGCCGTACTTCCAGGAGGCACCGGACACCCGTCTGGTCGTCCACGAACTGGCCCACCAGTGGTTCGGGAACTCCGTCACGCCCCGGGCCTGGCAGGACATGTGGCTGAACGAGGGCTTCGCCACCTATGCCGAGTGGCTGTGGGACGAGGAGCACGGACACCGCACCGCCCAGGAGACCTTCGACGCCTTCTACGACGGCTCGCACCCGGAGAGCGAGGGCATCTGGGACTTCCCGGCAGCCGACCCGCCGAGCGCGACGCGGGTCTCCGACTCACCGGTGTACGGCAGGGGCGCCATGACGCTGCACCAGCTGCGCAAGAAGGTGGGTGACCGTACCTTCTTCGCCATCCTGCGGACCTGGACGCGCGAGCACCGGCACGGGAACGCCGACACCGAGCAGTTCATCGCGCTGTGCGAGAAGAAGTCGGGGAAGGATCTGTCAGACCTGTTCGAGACGTGGCTCTTCTCGGCGGACAAGCCCTAGGGGCGGCGGGCAAACCCTAGGGGCGGTCGAGGTCCCGGCATGTGTGCTCGTCGGGGAGCAGGGGCCTGAACGCGACCGCGTACAGCATTCCTCCGCTGCTCCAGCGGGTGTTCTGCCGTGCCCCCAGGGCGAGTTGACGGGCGCGTACGAGATCCTCGCCCGTCACCACCTCGCACCGGCCGGCAATCGGCCGCAGTGGCCACGGTCGCGCCGTGCTGTCGTCGGCGCCGACCCCGCCGGTGGCGAGAATCGCCAGCGCGGCCGGGCGGTAGGCGGTGGCCCCCGGCGGGGGAGTGTCCGAAGGCGCGGGCGGGACCCGGGTGCGTACGAAGTCCAGGACGCGGCCCCGGTCGCCGTCGCCCCCTGCTTCGGGCGCGGTGACGCGCGTGCTGCGAAGGCCGTCCGGGGTGCGGTGGGTGACCGTCAGGAGGGAGGCGTCCGTGGACGTGGTGTCCTCGTGGCGGCGGGCGTGAGCGAGGCCCGCCGCGTGGGCCGCGTCGGTGAGTTCGCGGTAACGGGCGGGCGAAAGGCGGTACTTGACGGCCGTACGCAGTGCGCCCGAGGTCCGGGCTGGGGCGATCACGTGGCCGCCTCCGTAGAGGGAGAAGCGGGGCAGGTCGCCGCGCTCCCAGGGGCGCGGCGAGCTGTGCAGTTCCTGGACACGCAGGACGAGCGTCCTGGGGTTCGTCGCTGGGGCGGGCGCCGGTGGGTCCCCGGCCTCGGAGCCGCAGGCGGTCACCGCCACGAGCAGGAGCAGGAGCAGCGGAAGCAGGGGGCCGCGCATGCGGGTGGGACGAGGGGGTGTCCCCGCCGGTTCCACTCGCATGCACGGCTCCCTGCCGACCACGAGGCTAGGACTCGGTCACGGTGTACGTGCCGGACCCGGCCTTGTTGACGAGGACGACTCCGTAACAGCCGCCCTGCGAGGTGAACTTGAACGACTCGGCCTGGCCGGGACCGTTCGCGGTCCCCGACGCGGTCGCCGCGTAGCGGCCGCGGACCGCCGTGTTGGGGCTTGCCGGGTCGGAATCCATCAGGAACAGCTCCGCGTCCTGGCTCGCGTCGGACGGTGTCGCCGTGACGGTGACCTCGGTCCCTGCGGCCGGGCAGGTGTCCCAGACGGCCGTCACGTCGTCGGCGCCGTTCATCACCTTGGTGTCGGACCCGATGAGCAGCTTGCCGCTGTCGGCGACCTCGATGCGGTAGTCACCTGTACCCGTGCCGCCGAGCGGACGCTTGACGACCGGGTAGTAGTCGCCTGGCCCCCGCGCGTTGGAGTCCACGGCGATGAAGTCGACCGTGTCCCCGGTGGCCAGGCTGACGTCGAGCCGCTGCTGGAGCGCCTGGTCGTCGTACAGGTCGAGGTCGTAGTCGACGCCCGCCGGGGGCCGCAGCGCCACGACCGACCAGAAGCGGAAGGTGGTGTCGTAGCGGTAGTTGTGCTGTGGGTCCGGTGTGGGCAGCGTCTTGGACTGTCCGTCGGTGAGCTGGTTGCGGAAGCCGTAGTCGATGCCGTTCTGGTAGAGCGCGCCGCCGGGGCCAGAGCCCACGTCGTGGCCCTCCTGGCCGCGGTGGGTCCAGAACTCCTGGAAGGTGTTCGACCGGCGGTCGAGCAGGGTGTCCCAGATGGCGTTCTTCGCGGACTCCTGGTGGTAGTCCCAGTAGCGCTCGCCGGACGGGTCCATGAGGTCCCACAGGGATCCGGTGACCCGGCCCTCGGTGTCGTCACCGCTGTCGTACGACGCGGTGTCCTCGACGTGCCAGCCCCGGTACTCGTCATTGTTGAAGATCGCCATCGGATAGAAGTTGGCGAAGCCCTCGACCCAGGCGCACCCCTTCGAACTGCGGGTGTCCATCGCGTGCGGACTGCAGTTGTCGATGGCGGGGGGCCTGTTGTCCTCGTACACGTCGGCCATCACCGCATGGCCGTACTCGTGCACGGTGTCGGTACGGTCGTCCGGCGCCGCGGCCTCCAGCCAGACGCTCTTGTCGCCCCACTGGTAGCGGCTGCCGTCGCCCGCGTCGTCGTCGGGATAGACGATCTCCATGCGGCGGCAGTCGCCGGTGTCGCGGGAGTCCCAGCACTCGCCCGGTGTCCAGTTCTTGGCCTGGTTCGCCAGGTCGTACGCGTGGAAGACCCGGTTCATCGTCTGGTCGCCGGGGGCGATGCGGCCGAAGTCCACCGTGCGGCCGTCGCCGATGTCGTCGCGCTGGCCGGAGCGGAACTCATAGACGTCACGGCCGAAGAAGTTGTCCTCGACGATCCGCCACAGGCCGCTCTCGGTGCGGACCTTGACGTACACGTCCTGGCCGCCGGAGGTGTCGTTGTTGTCGAAGCACATCCGGAAGCCGCCGCTGCCGTCGGTCAGCGCGGAGTCCAGGAGGTCGTCGGCGCCGAAGGAGTCGTCGTCCCAGGCCTCGACCTGGATGTTCGGCGAGGGGTGCGCGCCGCCCGGCTCGGTGTAGCCGACCGTGCCGGTGACACAGGAGAGCGCCTTCACGGACGGGTCGGTGGAGGGGGCGTCGTCGCTGTGCGGCTCGGGCAGCTTCGTCCGCCCGGCCACCGGCTCGAACGGCCGGTCCGGCTTGGCGGGGGTCAGCGCGACGTCGTCCGGGAGCTGCCGCAGCGCGGTGGAGTTGCGGCGCTGGTCGAAGCCGAGGTGTGAGGCGGCGGGAGTGGCGCCGACCGTGAGGAGCTGGAGGTGCTCGTCGCGGTCGGCGGGCTTGGCGGCGGGGCCGTCGACGCGGGCGCGCACGGAGGTGGCGGCGGCCTTGACTCCCTTGACCGGGAGCGAGAAGCGCAGGGTCTTCCCTGCCGCCAGGTCGATGGTGCGCTGGGCGCGGTGCACCGAGCCGCCGTCCTCGGGAAGCAGCTGGCCGAGGTCCTTGAACTGCCATCCGGCGGGCGCGGACGCCCAGTCGACGGCGGCGGGGAGGTCGGCCTGGACGCGGGCTCCGGAGAGGTCGACCCGGGTGTCGACGGTGATGTCGAGGCGGGCCTGCTGTCCCACGGAGGGGGCCCGGTCCAGGTGCGTGGTCACCCGCACACAGCTGGACCAGTCGGCGGGCGCCGTACAGCTGCCTTTGGGGGCCTTGTCGGCTGCGGTGGGGGCGGCGGACGCGGGGCCGAGGACGGTGAGCGGTGCGCCGATGGCGAGGGCGCCGATGACGGCGACGGCCTTGGAGCGGGCGCCGGGTCTTCTTCGCCGTGAGGCCGGGGGTCTGGCTGATCTTCGTAACACGAAATGATCTCCCATCGATGGCGCGATCATGACAAATGGTGTGTTACAAGGTGAGTCTGTATCCCTGGGGGGAGTGAGGACAGGGGTGTTCCGGCCAACGGTCCCAGCGGCCTCAGTGGGCGCATGCGAACGGGGGCGGGAGTGAACTCGCCACTCCCGCCCCCGCGTTGTGCGGATCCTTCCGATGGATCAGCTCAGGAGCTCGACCTCCGCGAGCGTCGCCGAGCCGTCCGGCACGAGCCGGTAGTGCGCGTACGTCCCCGGCTTGTCGACCGTGAACACCCGGGTCTGCTTGTCCCAGGCGAAGGACTCGCCGGACCGCTTGTCCAGCTCCTTCCACTTCTCGCCGTCGGCGGAGCCCTGGAGGACCCAGCCGCGCGGCGCCTTCGCCTTGTCGGCGGACGAGGTCAGCGTGTACTGCACCGCCTTGGTCTCCTTGGTGACCGGCAGGTCCACGGCGTCCGCCGAAGTGGCGTCCGTGTCCGACGTGTTGTCGAAGAGCGCGCCGTCACCCTTGATGGCGTCACCGCGCGGCGACGGCACCTTGTCGTCCTGCGTGACCGACGTCGGCTGGGCGTTCTTGCCCGTGCCCCACGCCGACGGCCTGGGGCCCATGTCGAACTCCAGGACACCGCCCTTCGCGATCTCCTTGTGGGGCAGGGCAGTTGAGGTCCACTTCTTGCCGTTGACCTTCAGGCCCTGGACGTACACGTTCTTCGCGCTGTTCTTCGGCGCCTTGACGACCAGGTCGCGTCCGCCGTCCAGGTGCACGGTCATCTTGGTGAACTGCGGTGAGCCGATGGCGTATTCGCCGCTGCCCATGACCAGCGGATAGAAGCCGAGCGAGGAGAAGAGGTACCAGGCCGACTGCTCGCCGTTGTCCTCGTCGCCGTGGTAGCCCTGCCCGATCTCGCTGCCGGTGTAGAGACGGGAGAGGACCTCGCGGACCTTCTCCTGCGTCTTGGACGGCTCACCGGCCGCGTCGTACATGTAGGCGGCGTGGTGGGCGACCTGGTTGGAGTGCCCGTACATGCCCATGCGTACGTCGCGTGCCTCGGTCATCTCGTGGATGACACCTCCGTAGGAGCCCGCGAACTCGGCGGAGCCGGTCTCCGGAGTGGCGAAGTACTTGTCGAGCTTGTCGCCGAGGCCCTTGCGGCCGCCGTACAGGTTCGCCAGACCGCGCGAGTCCTGCGGGGCGGTGAAGGCGTAGCCCCAGGCGTTGGTCTCCGTGTAGTCGTAGCCCCACACGCGCGGGTCGAACTTGTCCGACGGGACGCGCCAGTCGCCCTTCTTGTCCTTGCCCTGGAAGAAGCCGGGCGCGGTGCCTCCTCCCGCCGCCTTGCCGTCGAAGAGGTGCACGTAGTCCCGGGCGCGGTTGAGGAAGTAATCCGACTCCTCCTTGTAGTGCTTCTCGCCCGTCTTCTTGTAGAGGGCCTGGCCCATGCGCGAGATGCCGTAGTCGTTGACGTAACCCTCCAGGGCCCAGGACAGGCCCTCGTGGGTCTCGCTGGGGGTGTAGCCGAGGAAGGGCGATGTCTCCATCCCCTTGCGGCCGACGCCCTTGCTCGGCGGTACCACCGTCGCGTTCTTCAGGGCCGCGTCGTACGCGTCCTTGGCGTCGAAGTCCACGCCCTTGACGTACGCGTCGGCGAACGCGACGTCCGAGGAGGTGCCCGTCATCAGGTCCGCGTAGCCGGGCGAGGACCAACGCGACGTCCAGCCGCCGTCCTTGTACTGCTGGACGAAGCCGTCGACCAGCTCACCGGCCTTCTTCGGCGTGAGGAGCGAGTAGGCGGGCCAGGTCGTCCGATACGTGTCCCAGAAGCCGTTGTTGACGTACGGCTTCCCGTCGACGATCTTCGCGCCCGTGTGGGTCGGGGTGTCGGGACCCGTCTGCGGCGAGAAGGGAGAGGCGTACTGGTACTTCGACTTGCCGCCCGAAGTGACCTTCTCGAAGCCCGAGTTGGGGTATAGGTAGAGGCGGTACAGGCTGGAGTAGAGCGTGGTCCGCTGGCCCTCGCTCGCGCCCTGGACCTCCACCTTGCCGAGGATGTCGTCCCAGCTCTTCTGCGCGCCGTTCTTCACGCGGTCGAAGGAGGTGCCGGACGGGATCTCGCGGTCGAGGTTGGCCTTGGCCTGGTCGAGGCTGATGAGCGAGGTGGCCAGGCGCAGGTTGACCGTGCGGTCCTTGCCCGGCTTGAAGCGCAGATAGCCGGTGACGTCACCGCCGCCACCGCCTTCGAGCTTGCCGCCCGCGGTGACGGGCGAGTCGAAGGTGCCGTACACGAAGAGGCGTGTGGCGCCGGTGGAGAGCCCGGACTTGACGTCCGAGAATCCGCTGACGATCCCCTTCTCCTCGTCGAGGGTGAGGCCGCCCTTCTCCGAGACGTTGTCGAAGATGACGCTCGCGTCGTCACCGGGATAGGTGAACTTCATCATCGCCGCGTGATCGGTCGGGGCCATCTCGGCCTTCAGACCGTTCTCGAACGTCACGCCGTAGTAGTGCGGGCGCGCCGTCTCCTTCTCGTGCCTGAACGGCAGCGCGCGCTTGGTGCGGGACGCCGACGGGGTGTCCTTGTCGACCGACGGCATCATCTGGAAGGTCTGCCGGTCGCCCATCCACGGGCTCGGCTCGTGGCTGGCGCTGAACGCCTGGATCGTCGGCAGGTTGTCCGAGTTGTTGCCGCGCGCGTAGTCGTAGAGCCAGCTCAGGGAGCCCGCGTTGGTCACCGGCGTCCAGAAGTTGAAGCCGTGCGGCACGGCCGTCGCCGGGAAGGTGTTGCCGCGCGAGAAGCCGCCGCTGGAGTTGGTGCCGCGGGTGGTGTCCGCGTAGTCCGAAGGGTGGGCCTTCGGCTTCGCCGGGGCCTTCTCCTTCAGGGACACGTCGTCCACCCAGCCACGGAACTTCGCCGGGCCCTTGGGGGAGTCGTACGCGAGGAGCACCCGGTCCACGGTCTTGCCGCTCGCGACCTGCCCGATCCGCGAGGCCACGTTGTTCCACTGGTTGACGTAGAGGCCCTTCGCGGCGCCCTGGCCCTGCGGATTCAGCGGGAAGCCGTGCTGGTCCATGGCCTTGAGGTCACTCAGATAGGTGCCGTCGGTGAAGGCCAGGTCCATGGACACGTTCGTGGCGTCGTAGTCGAGGTCGCCCTCCGCCATGGACGGGAAGACCCGGTACGACAGCTCGGTGTCACGCCGCACCGCGACGTTCACGTCGAAGACCTTGTTGTACGAGTAGCCGCGGGCGTCCGCCTTGTGGGTGCCCGCGTAACGCATCGCGTGCTTGCCGGTGAACCCGGCGCCCGACTTCGCGGTCGGGGAGCCGCTGGGGCCGCGGTCCACGAGGGAGAGCATGTCCTCGGGGACCGGCGCCTCGCTGCCGCCGACGGAGAGCTGGACGTCGGCGAGCTGGAGGGCGTCGGACGCGCCGTTGTTGGCGGTGATGTCCAGACGGAAGTGCGCGTACGCCGTGTCGTTCTGGAAGTCGTACTTCTTCGTCTGGTGGCGCTTGTCGAACGCCTCACCCTTGCGGGTGTCGAGGACCTTCCAGTCCTTGCCGTCCGTGGAGCCCTGAAGGGTCCAGTCCTTGGGGTCGCGCTCGTCGTGGTCGTTGGCCGACGTGAGTGCGTATGTCACGACCTTGGCGGGTTCGTCCAGGTCGAACTCCGCCCATCCGGTCGGCTCGAAGGAGAGCCACTTGCTGGTGGGCTCCCCGTCGACGAGGTTCTCCTTGACCTCGCCGCCGCCCGCGTTCTCGGCGCTGGCGCGGACCTCGGTCACGTGGTCGTTCACACTGCCGGGGATCCCCGAACTGAACGCGCCGTTGACGCCGGCGGTCCGCTTCTTGCCGTCGGGGCCGGTCTCGACGGTGTTCAGCCAGTCGGGCTGGGCGTCGCCCTCTTCGAACGAGGAGACGAACTCCTTGGCCGCTTTGGGCGGTTCCTCCGGCTTGGCGACGGCGGCGCCCTGCGCTGTCGCGACGAGCGTGAACGCGGCCGCTCCCAGGATCGCGGCCGAACGGTGGTGTCTGAAGCGAGGTCTGCGTGATCTGTGCGGCATCCCCGAGCCCCTCCCTGCGAGTTGGACAACGTTGTCACATCGCTGCGCAAGGTCCAGTAGTGCGTCAAGTTGCCGGTGGTGTCAAGGCTGTTGGAAGGGTCGGCGGGAGCCGGAGGGGAACGGATCGGGCCGCGGGACCAGGGGGAAAGTCCAAGGGGAGCGAGGGGAAAGTCCAACGAGGAGCGTGGCGGGGAGAGGCAAGATCGTGGGCGAGGCGACGGGGTCCAAACACCCGCAAACCTCAAGGAAACGCCGTCGATACCTCGGGTCGAATTTGCTCACGCCGTGAACGAACCAGTCCACATCTCCGCGAGGTCTCAACTAGGGAAAGACTGCTGGCCGAAGCTGCATTCGATCTTGCTCTGCTGCCGATGAGTGGACTATACCTATCGGCACCCTGAGTGGCGGGTGCGAGCCCTTGCCATGTAGTTGTCGCACGTATCGCACCACCAAAGCTTCAACTGACCCGCGGTGTCGGGCCCTTCGCCTTCGGCGAGCTGTCGGGAGCCCCGTACGCCGCCTGAGTCCTGGAAGGCGAGGACTTGAGCATGGGATCCACCAGCATCAACCGTCGTGACGTGATGAAGAGGGCGGCGGCCACCAGCCTTCTGGCAGTACCGGCCGTGGGCGCCCTGAGTTCCTGCGCGAGCGGTGGCGGCGAAGAGAACAAGGCGGAGAAGGGCGAGAAGTCCAAGAAGAATCCGCTCGGCGTGAAGCAGGACGCCGGGCTCGCCGTGGTCGTCTTCAACGGCGGTTACGGCGACAAGTACGCCCAGTTCGTGACCGACATGTACAAGAAGCGGTACCCGGACTCGGACGCGGGCCAGAAGTCGACGACGAAGATCGCCACTCAGGTGCAGCCGAAGATCGTGCGCGGCAAGCCGACGGCCGACGTCATCAACAACTCCGGCGCCGACCAGATGAACCCCGGCAAACTGGTCTCCAACAAGCAGGTGGCGGACCTCACCGAGCTGCTCGACGCGCCGTCGTGGGACGACCCGAGCGTCAAGGTGCGCGACATCCTCGTCCCGGCCGTCGCGGCGAGCGGCAATTTCGGTGGCTCGGGCACCTTCCAGGCCGGCATCTCGCTGACGGTCTACGGCACCTTCTACTCCAAGAAGCTCCTTGAGGAGGGCCTGGACTCCGCGTACCCGAAGACGTGGGACGAGATGCTGGCCGTCTGCAAGAAGGCCAAGGCCAAGGGAATCCACGGCTGGAGCTACCCGGGCGGCCACCCCCGGTACATGTTCTTCAGCATGTACACGATGTTCGCGCAGCGGGGCGGGCGCGAGATCGCCACGGCCATGGACTACCTGGAGCCGGGCGCCTGGAAGAACGACGCGGTCAAGGACGTCTTCGAGGCGTGGGAGGAACTGGTCGCCAAGAAGTACGTGCTGACCGGCTTCGACGGCACCGAGGCGCACACGGAGATGCAGACCGCCTGGACCAAGGAGGGCAAGTGCGTCTTCGTGCCCAACGGCTCCTGGGTGGAGAACGAGGCCAAGGACACCACCCCGAAGGACTTCGGGATGTCGTTCGGCCCGAGCCCGTCACTCGACTCGGGCGACAAGATGCCGTTCGGCACGATCAACGCGCCGGCCGGTGAGTTCTACGTCGTCCCCGAGAAGGCGCAGAACCGGCAGGGCGGCCTGGAGTGGCTGCGGGCGATGTACAGCAAGGAGGCCGCCCTGAACAACTTCAAGGAGCTCTCCGCCCTCCCGGTGGTCAAGGGAGCCATCGACGGCCAGAAGCTGCCGTCGGGTGTGGCCAGCGTGCAGAAGGCGATCGAGGCCGCCGGCGACAACGTCGTCATCGCGAAGCACATGGACTGGTACAACGAGCTGTTCCGTGAGGACTTCAACAACATGATCGCCAAGTTCATGCTGGGCCAGATCGGTACCAAGCAGGCCATGGACACCATGGAGAAGGCCGGGGCCCGGATCCTCAAGGACCCTGACGTCGTCAAGGTCAAGAAGTCCTGATCAGCGGCGGATCGACCGAGAACGCGGGCACGTGAACGAGGCGGGGCGGAGTGGCGTGAAGACTGACACCCGGGTGGACGGTTCCCCACCCTCGAAGAACGCACCGGACCCGACAGGCCGGCCCAAGTCGCCGAACGGGCTGCTGTTCCTCCTGGCAGTACTGCTGCCGCCCCGCTTCACCCCGCAGAGCGTGCGCTACGACCGGCGCTACCGGACGCTCGACAAGTACCGCTTCATCGCGGGCTTCCTGGTGCTGCCGCTCGCGTTCTACGCCCTGTTCGTCATCTCACCCTTCGTCCAGGCGATCTATTACTCGTTCACCGACTGGTCCGGCGGACCGGTGGCGAACTTCATCGGCTTCGACAACTTCACCAAGATGTGGAACGACGAGCGCTTCTGGGACTCCCTGGAAGTGAGCGTCATCCTGGCGGTCGTCGCCCCGCTGATCACGCTCGTGCTCGGCATGTTCTTCGCGTACATGATCACGTCGGGCGGCAGGCACCGTAAGGGCCAGGCCATCGCCGGTGTCGCGGGCTCGTCGGTCTACAAGGTCGTCTACTTCTTCCCGCAGGTCCTGTCCGTCGCCATCATCGCCGTGGTCTGGGGCCGCGTCTTCAACACCAACAGCGGCCTGATCAACGGCGGGCTCGACAAGGTGGGGTTCGACGGCCCCGCCTGGCTGGGCGGCGACCGCTCACTCGCGCTCATCGCGGTGATGATCGTGCTCTCCTGGAGCTTCGTCGGCTTCTACGTGGTGCTGTTCTCGGCCGCCATGGGCGCGATCCCCAAGGACATCTACGAGGCCGCGCTGCTCGACGGCGCAGGTCGGGGACGGACCTTCTTCAGCGTGACGCTCCCGCTGATCTGGGACACCGTGCGGACCGGCTGGATCTACATGGGAATCCAGGCACTCGACTCGTTCGCGATCGTCCTTGTCATGGTGCCCGAGCACGTTCTGAAGGTCACTCCGGTCTTCCTCTACGAACGGTTCCGTGACGGTCAATACGGCTATGCCACGTCCATCGGCGTCGTCCTCCTTGTCCTCAGCATGGCGTTCTCGCTGATCGTCATGAGGATCGGGAACCGCGACCGGATCGAATACTAAAGACCGCGGGAGCACTGCATCATGACCACGACCACCGCGCCCCGCGCCGAGTCCGCCGACACATCCCGCCGAGAGGGCGATTCGGCGAGCGGCGCGACCCTGAACGTCTTCTCGCACGCCTTCCTCGTCCTGTGGGTGGTCCTCGCGGCGGGCCCGCTGATCTGGGTCGCCCTGACCGCGTTCCGCCCTTCGGTGGAGATCCTCAGCGATCCGATGGGCTGGCCGACCTCCTTCCACTGGGAGAACTTCACCAACGCGTGGACCGAGGCGAACATCGGTCAGTACGCCATCAACTCGGTGATCATCCTGGCGGGTTCACTGACGGGCACCATGCTGCTCGGTTCGATGGCGGCGTACGTGATCGCCCGCTTCACCTTCCCGGGCAACCGGTTCATCTTCATGCTCTTCGCGGGCGGCATGATGTTCCCGGTCATCCTCGCCCTCGTCCCGCTCTTCGCGGTGATGGAGAACTTCGGCCTCCTGGACACCAGGCCGGGCCTGATGATCGCGTACATCGCGTACTCGCTGCCCTTCACCGTCTTCTTCCTCACGTCCTTCTTCCGTACGCTGCCGACCGGCGTCCAGGAGGCGGCGATGGTCGACGGGGCCTCGCACACGCGGACGTTCTTCCAGATCATGCTGCCGATGGCCAAGCCGGGCCTGGTGAGCATCGGCATCTTCAACTTCCTCGGCCAGTGGAACCAGTACCTGCTCCCGCTGCTGCTCAACAACGAGGAGGAGAGCAGGTACGTGCTGCCCCAGGGGCTCGCCACGCTGGCGGTCTCGCAGGGTTACCGGGGCGACTGGGGAGCGCTCTTCGCGGGCCTGACGATCGCGATGCTTCCGGTGCTCGTCGTGTACGCGGTCTTCCAGCGTCAGGTGCAGGCAGGGCTCACCGCTGGGGCTCTCAAGTGACCCTGACCGCCAGTGATTTCAGCTTGGCCACGAAAGTGGTCTAGGCCTGTTGCGTCAATTCCGGCCGTGAGTAATGTCGGCCCCACGGCGCCGCGGGGGGAACCTTTTGCCCGCGTTCAAGTCGACACCGATGTCGAAGGGTTGAACAGCATGAGGAATCGGGTAATCGCCACCGGTGCGGCAACGCTCGCGATGGCCATGGGACTTACCGCGTGCGGCGGTGACAGCGACAGCGGCGACAGCAAGACCATCAAGCTCGTCGCCGCCGACTACGGCGACAAGGCCTCCAACGCCTCCAAGAAGTACTGGGACGGCGTGAAGAAGGACTTCGAGGCGGAGAACAAGGGCTACAAGGTCGACGTCCAGGTCATCAACTGGAACGAGATCGACAAGTCCGTCAAGAACATGATCCAGGCGGGCAACCAGCCCGACCTGCTCCAGACCGGCGGCTACGCCGACAAGGTCGCCGACGACCTGCTCTACAAGGCGGACGAGGTCCTTTCGCCCAAGACGCGGGAGAACCTCATCCCCACCTTCGCCAAGGCCGGCGAGGTCGACGGCACCCAGTACGGCATCCCGTGGGTCTCCTCCAGCCGCGTGATGTTCTACAACAAGGCCGTCCTGAAGAAGGCGGGCGTGAAGACGCCGCCCAAGACCTGGGACGAACTCGCCGCCGCCGCAAAGAAGATCAAGTCCTCCAAGGCCGCCGACACCCCGTACGCCCTGCCGCTCGGCCCCGAGGAGACCCAGGGCGAGACGATGATGTGGGAGCTCGGCAACGGCGGTGGCTACACCGACGCGAGCGGCAAGTACACGCTCGACAGCGCCAAGAACGTCGAGACCTTCGACTGGCTGCAGAAGAACCTGGTCAAGCCCGGCCTCACGTACTCCAACCCGGCCTCCACCGACCGCAAGACGGCCTTCGCGGACTTCGCGGCCGGCAAGGTCGGCATGCTGAACGGCCACCCGAGCCTGATCCAGATGGCCAAGGACGGCAAGGTCGACTACGGCGTCGCGCCGATCCCCGGCAAGGCGGGCCCGCTGGAGTCCACCCTCGGTGTCGCCGACTGGATGATGGCGTTCAAGGACGGCGGCGCGGAGAAGGAAGGCGTCAAGAAGTTCCTGGACTTCACGTACTCCAAGAAGATGCTGGAGTTCGACGAGATGTACAACCTGATGCCTGTCACCCAGGACACGCTCAAGGAGATGCAGACCAACGGCAAGCACAAGGACCTGGAGCCGTTCTTCGAGGTCCTGCCGAACGCCAAGTTCTACCCGCTGGGCGACACCTCGTGGGACGTCATCTCCGCGGAGATGAAGAAGACCGGTGGCAAGGCCGCGAGCGACGACCCGAAGTCGGTCCTCGGTGACCTCCAGAAGAAGGCGGAGGACGCGGCTGCCGCGAGCAAGTAGCGCTCAGACGGCTCCCCTTCGTCCCGTACCTCTCGTACGTCCCGTTCGCTAGGAGACCTTGTGTCACTGAAGGCCCCTCCGCCCCCGGCCGACACCGGCCGGGGACGGAGCGGGCGCGCACCCAGGCCGGTGAGCCGTCGCAGCGGCATCGCCCGACTCGGCCCGCTGCCCTGGATAGCGCCCGTCATCCTGCTGATCCTCGCCGTGGTCATCTGGCCGGTCGTCGAGCTGGTCCGCACCTCGTTCCTCAACATCTCCATCGCCGGGATCGTGCGCGGCAGCGCGGGGACCGACAAGTACAAGAAGCTCTTCGACGAGACCGACTTCGGGGCGGTCCTGCTCTGGACGGTCGTGTGGACCGTCGTCGTCGTGACCGTGACGATGCTGCTCTCGCTGGCCCTCGCCCAGCTGTTCAACCAGAAGTTCCCCGGCCGCACCGTCACCCGCTGGGCGCTCATCGCACCCTGGGCTGCATCCGTCCTGATGACCGCCATCGGCTTCAAGTGGATGCTCAACCAGACCGCGGGCGTGCTCAACACGCTGATGCTGGACCTCGGCCTGATCGACAAGTCCAAGGACTGGCTCGGCAAGCCGGAGACGGCCTGGCCGTGGATGATGGCCGTCGCGATCTTCGTGTCGCTGCCCTTCACCACGTACACCCTGCTAGCCGGGCTGCAGACCATCCCGCACGAGGTCTACGAGGCGTCGCGGATCGACGGGGCGGGCGGCTGGCAGACGTACCGGCACATCACGCTGCCGATGCTGCGGCCCGCGTTCCTCGTCGGCGTGGTCATCAACCTCATCAACGTCTTCAACTCCTTCCCGATCATCTGGGCCATGACGCAGGGCGGTCCCGGCTATGACACCTCCACGACCATGGTGTTCATGTACAAGCTGAAGGAGACCGACATCGGCGAATCCGCCGCCATGTCCGTGGTCAACTTCGCGATGGTCGTCGTGCTCGTGCTGATCTTCCTGAAGGTCAGCCGGTGGAACGAGGAGGACTGATGGCCACCGCGACGGCTCCCCGGGCGGGGTCCCCGAAGGGCCCCGCGCCCGAGCACAAGCCCAGGCCCAAGCGCACGTTCCGGCCGCGCACCCTGGTCATCACGGTGGTCGCCTGGGCGCTCGCGGCGATCTTCCTCGCTCCGTACCTGGAGATGGTGATCACCGCGCTCCGCCCCAAGAGCGAGCTGCGCGACCGGACCTACCTGCCGCAGGACCTGGAGTGGTCGAACTTCATCGAGGTCTGGAAGGAGTCGGAGCTCGGCCAGAACCTCCAGGTGACCCTGCTGGTCGCGGGCGGGGCGACGCTCCTGGTGCTCCTGGTCTCGCTGCCCGCCGCGTACTACACGGCGCGCATGCGCTACCGCGGACGCAAGGCCTTCCTGCTCCTCGTCCTGATCACCCAGATGTTCCAGCCCACCGCCCTGCTGGTCGGTCTCTACCGCGAGTTCCACCAGCTGGACATGCTCAACTCGGTCTGGACGCTGATCATCACCAACGCGGCGTTCAACCTCGCGTTCGCGGTGTGGATCCTGACGGCCTACATCAGCTCCATCCCACCGGAGCTGGAAGAGGCGGCCATGGTGGACGGCACGAGCCGCTTCGGCGCGATGGTGAAGGTGACCCTGCCGCTCGCGCTGCCGGGTGTGGTCACCGCGGTGATCTTCACTTTCATCACCTCGTGGAACGAGTTCGTGATGGGCCTCACGCTCACCACCGAGCCCGACAAGCAGCCGCTGACCGTTGGCATCAACAACTTCATCGGCGCCTACACCGTGGAGTGGAACTACCTCTTCGCGGCCTCCGTGGTGGCGATCGTGCCGGTCATCGTGCTGTTCGCCTTCATCGAGCGGCACGTGGTCTCGGGTCTCACCGCGGGATCGGTCAAGTAACGGATCGGCCCTCTCAGGCCGGGTCTGGGTGGTTTGGGGTGCATCCTCGCCGCTTGGACCCGGCCTGTCCGCTGTTCAGGAGCGCCGATTTACGTCAAGGACTTGACTGCGCCAACCCGTTCAGCAGAGCTTGGAGTTCACAACTTGTACGGGCGGCGACGATGCCGTTACGTCAGACGGAAAAGGGTGGCTGAGTCAATGGAGACTCCGGGGTCGCAGTCGTCGCTGCACCGGGCCAATCTCGAGCGGGTCGTACGTGCCGTACGGCTCGCCGGGTCGCTCACTCAAGCGGAGATCGCCAGGACGACGGGTCTGTCCGCGGCCACGGTCTCCAACATCGTCCGGGAGCTCAAGGACGGCGGAACGGTCGAGGTCACGCCCACCTCGGCAGGCGGCCGCAGGGCCCGCAGCGTCTCGCTCAGCGGCGACGCGGGCATCGTCATCGGCGTCGACTTCGGCCACACGCACCTGCGCGTGGCCGTGGGGAACCTCGCCCACCAGGTGCTCGCCGAGGAGGCCGAGCCGCTGGACGTGGACGCGTCGGCCGCGCAGGGCTTCGACCGCGCCGAGCAGCTGGTCAGCAGGCTGATCGCGGTGACCGGCGTGGACCGAACGAAGATCGCGGGCATCGGCCTCGGCGTGCCGGGCCCCATCGACGTGGAGTCGGGCACGCTCGGCTCGACCTCGATCCTGCCGGGCTGGACGGGCACCAAGCCCGCGGAGGAGCTCAAGGACCGCCTCGGCGTCCCCGTGCATGTCGACAACGACGCCAACCTCGGCGCGCTCGGCGAGCTGGTCTGGGGGAGCGGCCGCGGGGTCAAGGACCTCGCGTACATCAAGGTCGCCAGCGGTGTCGGCGCCGGTCTGGTGATCAGCGGACGGATCTACCGCGGCCCCGGCGGCACCGCCGGGGAGATCGGGCACATCACCCTGGACGAGTCGGGCCCGGTCTGCCGCTGCGGCAACCGCGGCTGCCTGGAGACCTTCACCGCGGCCCGCTATGTGCTGCCCCTGCTCCAGTCGAGCCACGGCACCGAGCTGACCATGGAGCGCGTGGTCGCCCTCGCGCGTGAGGGCGACCCGGGCTGCCGCCGGGTGATCGCGGACGTCGGCCGGCACATCGGCAGCGGCGTGGCGAACCTCTGCAACCTCCTGAACCCCAGCCGTGTCGTCCTCGGCGGTGACCTGGCGGAGGCCGGTGAGCTGGTCCTGGGGCCCATCAGGGAGTCCGTGGGGCGCTATGCGATCCCCAGCGCGGCGCGCCAGCTCTCCGTCCTTCCAGGGGCTCTCGGAGGCCGCGCCGAAGTCCTGGGCGCACTGGCTCTCGCACTCAGCGAAATGGGCGATTCGACCCTTTTGGACGGCTCGCTGCCCGCGACCGCACCTGCCTTCACTTAGATAACGCATGGCACCGTTGTCATCTCGTTAAGGATTTACTCCTTGACGCTGGTGTGGCGGCCGAGTTGACTTCGAGCCACCTCGGCCGCAACGACGCGGCCACGTCAGGGAGGTTGGACAGTGAACACCCATCTGCGTCGTGCCGCGATAGCCATGACCGCTACCGCGATGGCCGTTTCCCTTGCCGCTTGTGGCGAGGCTGGTGGCGGTGACAAGGGAGACGGGGACAACAAGACCATCGGTCTGTTGCTGCCCGAGAGCAAGACCACGCGTTACGAGTCCTTCGACTACCCGCTGATCAAGGCGAAGGTCCAGGAGCTCTGCTCCGACTGCAAGGTCAATTACAAGAACGCGTCCGAGAACGTCTCGACCCAGAAGCAGCAGTTCGACGACCTCGTCGACTCCGGCGTCAAGGTCATCGTCCTGGACGCGGTCGACTCCGGTGCCACCAAGGCGTGGGTGCAGGAGGCGAAGAAGAAGGACATCAAGGTCGTGGCGTACGACCGTCTCGCCGAGGGTCCGGTCTCCGCGTATGTCTCCTTCGACAACGAGAAGATCGGCAAGCTCCAGGGCCAGGGCATCCTCAACGCCCTGGGGGACAAGGCCAAGGACTCCAATGTCGTCATGATCAACGGCAAGGAGTCCGACCCGAACGCCGCCCTCTTCAAGAAGGGCGCGCACTCGGTCCTCGACGGCAAGGTCAAGAAGGTCGTCTACGAGCAGACCGGTGAGTGGGACCCGAAGATCGCGGGCGAGAAGATGGGCACCGCCATCACCTCCCTGGGCAAGGACGGCTTCGACGCCGTCTACTCGGCCAACGACGGCATGGCGGGCGGCATCGTCGCGGCGCTCCAGTCGGCCAAGGTCAAGGGGATCCCGGTCGGCGGCCAGGACGCCGAACTCGCGGGCATCCAGCGGATCCTGAAGGGCACGCAGGCCTTCACGATCTACAAGCCCTACAAGCCCGAGGCCGAGAAGACCGCCGAGGTCGCGGTCAAGCTCCTCAAGGGCGAGAAGATCGACTCGCTGGTGACGGCCAAGCTCGACAGCCCCAGCGACAAGGCCATCCCGTCGGCCCTCGTCCAGGCCTTCGTCGTCACCAAGGACGACATCAAGGACACCGTGGTCAAGGACAAGTTCTACAAGACGAGCGAGATCTGCACCCCGGACTTCGCCAAGGCCTGCGCGGACGCCGGCATCAAGTAGCCGCGTTGCAGGCAACGGACTCGTACGGCGTCTCGGTCCCCGTCACGCTTGCCCCGCTGTCGGGGGCCAAGACGCCGTACGTCTGCTCGCCTTCCTGCCTCATCCCCCCTTAGCCCACACATCACATCCCGCCGTACGCCATGTCCGTACGGCCTCCGCCGCACCCCTCGGCGGACGAAGGAGATGGTTTGCATGTCCGCTCCGCCCGTGCTGGCGTTGCGCGGAGTCTCCAAGCGCTTCGGTGCCGTTCAGGCGCTCACCGATGTCGAACTGGAAGTACACGCAGGTCAAGTGGTCGCCCTGGTCGGCGACAACGGAGCCGGTAAGTCGACCCTGGTCAAGACGATCGCCGGGGTCCACCCGATCGACGAGGGCACCATCGAGTGGGACGGCAAGCCCGTCTCCATCTCGCGCCCGCACGACGCCCAGGGACTCGGTGTCGCGACCGTCTACCAGGACCTCGCACTCTGCGACAACCTGGACGTCGTGGCCAACCTGTTCCTCGGCCGTGAGCTCGGCCGCGCCAAGGTCCTCGACGAGGTGGCGATGGAGAAGCGTGCCAAGGAGCTCCTTGACACCCTCTCCATCCGCATCCCGAGCGTGCGCATCCCGATCGCCTCGCTCTCCGGCGGTCAGCGCCAGGTCGTCGCGATCGCCCGTGCCCTGGTCGGCAACCCCAAGCTGGTGATCCTCGACGAGCCCACCGCGGCGCTCGGCGTCGAGCAGACCGCACAGGTCCTCGACCTGGTCGAGCGGCTGCGCGAGCGCGGCCTCGCGGTGCTCCTCATCAGCCACAACATGGCCGACGTCAAGGCTGTCGCCGACGACGTGGCCGTCCTGCGCCTCGGCCGCAACAACGGTGTCTTCGACGTCAAGGACACCAGCAACGAAGAGATCATCGCCGCGATCACCGGAGCCACGGAGAACGCCGTGACCCGGCGCAAGGCGCGCAACGCGGAGGCCGCGAAGTGAGTGAGACCGTGAACACCCCACCGCAGAAGGTGGACGCTCAGGCCCCGGCCGCCGCCGCCATCCCGGTCGTCGACCCGCGCCTGCTCGTCCGTGAGCAGGGCTTCGCCGGATACCTCGGCGAGTTCAAGCGCAAGATCAAGGGCGGCGAGCTCGGTTCCATACCGGTCGTCACCGGTCTGATCGTGATCTGGACGATCTTCGAGATAACGACGGGTCGATTCCTCGACCCGTCCAACCTCAGCAACATCGCGCAGTACATCGTCGGCCCCGGTCTCATCGCGACCGGCATCGTCTTCGTCCTGCTGCTCGGCGAGATCGACCTGTCGGTCGGCTCGGTCGCCGGTCTCACCGCCGCGGTCAGCTCGGTCCTCGCGATCAAGCAGGACGTGAACGAAGGCCTCGCCGTCATCGTCGGCCTGGCCGCCGCCGCCGCGATCGGCGCACTGCACGGCTTCTTCTTCGCCAAGATCGGGGTCCCGGCCTTCGTCGTGACACTGGCGGGCTTCCTGGGGTGGAGCGGACTGCAGCTGTACGTCCTCGGCAACACCCTGAGCCTGAACAACCTCTCCGACGGCATCATCTACAACCTGAACAACTACTACTTCAGCGATGTCGCCGCCGCCTACGGCCTCGCGACCGTCGCGGTCCTCGCGTACGGCTACTCCCAGTGGAGCCAGCGTCTGCGCCGCAAGGCCGCCGACCTGCCGCACCGCCCGGTCAGCGAGCTGGCCCTGCGCACCGGGGTCGTCGCTGTCCTCGCCTACGTCGTGGCCTTCGTCCTGAACCAGGAGGACGGCCTGCCGCTCGGCCTGACCGTCTTCGTCGCCGTGGTGGTCCTCGCCAGCTTCGTGCTGCGCCGCACCAACTACGGGCGCCAGGTCTTCGCGGTCGGCGGTGGCGTCGAGGCGGCCCGCAGGGCCGGCATCAACGTCGTATGGATCCGGATCTCCGTGTTCACGATCTCCGGCTTCCTCGGCGGCCTGGGCGGCCTCTTCATCGCCTCCCAGTCCGGCGTCGCCGACTCGAACCTGGGCGGCGGCGACACCCTGATGCTGGCGATCGCCGCGGCGGTCATCGGCGGCACCAGCCTCTTCGGCGGCCGGGGCACCCCCTGGTCGGCCCTGCTCGGCATCCTGGTCATTCAGTCGATCATGACGGGCCTGTACATGTCGGGCAGTTCCAGCAAGGCGGTGCAGTCGATGATCACGGGTGCCGTACTCCTTGCCGCTGTTGTGCTCGACTCCGTTTCCCGCAGGAGCCAGAAGGCGGCAGGACGCGCCTGACCTGGAAGAACCCAGAGCAGAGCTGCCCGGAACCGCAATGGAGCGGTGCCGGGCAGCTCTCTGTCCGCCTCCGATGTACGCCCGTTCGCGTGACACGGAACATCCGGCCCGGACGCCGTCCTCAGCGACGGAACATTAGACTCAACAGGCCCGGCAACAATCCGGTCAACGCTTGAACAGCTCTACTGCAAGGAGGCACGGGTGCCGCTGCTGACCCGCATCAGGGGACCGCGCGATCTGGACCGGCTCAGCCTGGAGGAGCTGAACCAGCTGGCCGGCGAGATCCGCGCCTTCCTCGTCGACGCAGTGTCCAAGACAGGCGGCCACCTCGGCCCCAACCTCGGCGTGGTCGAGCTCACGATCGCCATGCACCGCGTCTTCGAGTCCCCGCAGGACAAGGTGCTCTTCGACACCGGCCACCAGAGCTACGTGCACAAGCTGCTCACCGGCCGCCAGGACTTCGCCAAGCTGCGCACCAAGGGCGGCCTCTCCGGCTACCCCGCGCGCGCCGAGTCCGAGCACGACGTGATCGAGAACTCGCACGCGTCGACGGTCCTCGGCTGGGCCGACGGCCTCGCCAAGGCCAACGAGGTGCAGGGCAAGGACGACCACGTCGTCGCCGTCATCGGTGACGGCGCGCTCACCGGCGGCATGGCCTGGGAGGCGCTGAACAACATCGCCGCCGCCAAGGACCGCCCCCTGGTGATCGTCGTCAACGACAACGAGCGTTCGTACGCCCCGACCATCGGCGGCCTCGCGAACCACCTGGCGACCCTGCGCACCACCGACGGCTACGAGCGCTTCCTGGCCCGCGGCAAGGACCTCCTGGAGCGCACCCCGGTCGTCGGCAAGCCCCTCTACGAGACGCTGCACGGCGCGAAGAAGGGCCTGAAGGACTTCATCGCCCCGCAGGGCATGTTCGAGGACCTCGGCCTGAAGTACGTCGGCCCGATCGACGGCCACGACATCGAGGCCCTGGAGTCCGCCCTGGTGCGCGCCAAGCGCTTCGGCGGCCCGGTCATCGTGCACTGCATCACCGAGAAGGGCCGCGGCTACAAGCCCGCCGAGCAGGACGAGGCGGACCACTTCCACGGCATCGGCCCGATCCACCCCGACACGGGCCTGCCCATCGCCGCCTCCGGCATGGACTGGACGTCCGTCTTCGGCGAGGAGATGGTCAAGCTCGGCCGGGAGCGCGAGGACATCGTCGCGATCACCGCCGCCATGCTCCAGCCGGTGGGCCTGAAGAAGTTCGCCGAGGAGTTCCCCGACCGGGTCTACGACGTGGGCATCGCCGAGCAGCACGCGGCCGTGTCGGCGGCGGGCCTGGCCACCGGCGGCCTGCACCCCGTCTTCGCCGTGTACGCGACGTTCCTCAACCGCGCCTTCGACCAGCTCCTGATGGACGTGGCCCTGCACAAGTGCGGCGTCACCTTCGTCCTGGACCGCGCCGGCGTCACCGGCACGGACGGCGCCTCGCACAACGGCATGTGGGACATGTCGATCCTCCAGTGCGTGCCGACCCTGCGGATCGCCGCCCCGCGCGACGCCGACCAGGTCCGCCTCCAGCTGCGCGAGGCCGTCGAGGTCACGGACGCCCCGACCGTCGTGCGCTACTCGAAGGGCGCGGTCGGCCCGGCGGTCAAGGCCGTCGGCAAGGTCGGCGGCATGGACGTCCTGCGCAAGGCGGGCACGAACCGCCCCGACGTGCTCCTGGTCTCCGTGGGCGCGCTCGCGCCCATGTGCCTGGAGATCGCGGACCTCCTGAACAAGCAGGGCATCACGACGACGGTCGTCGACCCCCGCTGGGTCAAGCCCGTCGACGAGGCCCTCGCCCCGCTCGCCGAGCAGCACCGCGTGGTCGTCACCGTCGAGGACAACTCCCGCGCCGGCGGCGTCGGGTCGGCCGTCGCCCAGGCCCTGCGCGACGCGGGTGTCGACGTGCCGCTGCGCGACTTCGGCATCCCGCCGCGCTTCCTCGACCACGCGTCGCGCAAGGAGATCATGGCCGAGATCGGCCTGACGGCCCCGGACATCGCCCGTCAGGTGACCGGCCTGGTCGCCAAGCTGGACGGCCGGTTCGAGCGCACGGCGGCCGTGGACTCCGTCGAGGCGGGGGAGCCCGCGCGCGACTGAGTCAACATGCACCGCCGATGGGCCGGTTTCAGCACCCTGTACGGGTGGTGGAACCGGCCCATTCGCGTGAATAGGCTCGCGCCGGGGCCTACGGGGTACTCGCCCTCTCGATCATGTCGGGGACGACAAGCGTGGAGGTAGGTCCGTGGCAAGCAGTCTTTTCAGAACGAAGAGCATCGAGCAGTCCATCCAGGACACCGAGGAGCCCGAGCACGCGCTCAAGAAGTCGCTGTCCGCCCTCGATCTCACGGTCTTCGGCGTCGGCGTCGTCATCGGCACCGGCATCTTCGTGCTGACCGGAGCGGTGGCCAAGGAGACCGCGGGGCCCGCCACCGCGATCGCCTTCGCCGTCGCCGGCGTCGTCTGCGCCCTCGCGGCGCTCTGCTACGCGGAGTTCGCCTCCACCGTGCCGGTGGCCGGATCGGCGTACACCTTCTCGTACGCCTCCCTCGGCGAGCTGCCCGCCTGGACCATCGGCTGGGACCTGGTCCTGGAATTCGCCCTCGGCACGGCGGTGGTCGCCGTCGGCTGGTCCGGCTACGTCCGCTCGCTGATGGACAACGCGGGCTGGCATCTGCCCGAATCGCTCTCCGGGCCCGATGCCGCAGAGGGCTTCAGCTTCGACATCCTCGCCACGGCCCTGGTCCTTGTCCTCACGGTCGTCCTCGTCCTCGGCATGAAGCTCTCGGCCCGCGTCACCACGGTCATCGTCGCCATCAAGGTGGCCGTCGTCCTCATCGTCATCATCGCGGGCTCCTTCTTCATCGACTCCGACAACTACAAGCCGTTCATCCCGAAGGCGGAGGAGGTGACCGCGGGCAACAGCATCGATTCCCCGCTCATCCAGCTGATGTTCGGGTACGCGCCCACCAACTTCGGCGTCCTCGGCATCTTCACCGCCGCCTCCATCGTCTTCTTCGCCTTCATCGGCTTCGACATCGTGGCCACCGCGGCCGAGGAGACCAAGATGCCGCAGCGGGACATGCCGCGCGGCATCCTCGGCTCGCTCCTCATCTGCACGGTCCTGTACGTCGCCGTGTCGATCGTGGTCACGGGCATGCAGCACTACAGCGAGCTGTCCGTGGACGCCCCGCTCGCCGACGCCTTCAAGGCCACCGGGCATCCCTTCTACGGGGGCATCATCAGCTTCGGCGCCGCCGTCGGCCTCACCACCGTCTGCATGATCCTGCTGCTCGGCCAGACCCGCGTCTTCTTCGCGATGAGCCGCGACGGACTGCTGCCCCGGTTCTTCTCCCACGTCCACCCGAAGTACCGGACGCCGCACCGGCCGACCATCCTGCTCGGTGTCCTCATCGCGATCCTCGCGGGCTTCACCAGCCTCGACGAACTCGCCGAGCTGGTGAACATCGGCACGCTCTTCGCCTTCGTCGTGGTCGCCCTGAGCGTCATCATCCTGCGCCGCACCCGCCCGGACCTGCCCCGCGCCTTCCGCACCCCGCTGGTGCCGCTGGTGCCGATCCTGTCGGTGGCGGCCTCGGTGTGGCTGATGCTGAACCTGCCGGCCGAGACCTGGCTGCGGTTCGGCGTCTGGATGGCGCTCGGCTTCGTCGTCTACTTCGTCTACGGGCGTTCGCACAGCCTGCTGGGCCGGCGAGAGAAGCAGGCGACCCCGACCGGTGACACCGAGTAGCTGAATCGGTCACTTCCGGCCAATCATCCGGCCCCGTATGTCCCGATCAATGGGGGACTGCGGGGCCGGATAGCGTGCTCCCCATGCTCGCCGAGCCCTCCGCATCACTACGCTCCGTACGCACGCTCGGGCCGCCGCGCCCGCGTACGGAACAGGCCCCGGCGCCCTCCGCGCGGTACTGGCCGCGCCTGCTCCCCCTCCTCGCGGCCCTGGCCTGCGTCACCCGGATCCCCTCCTTCCGGTGGCCGCTGTGGAGCCCGGACGAGGGGTATCTCGCCGTCCAGGCACGGATGCTGGCGGACGGGGGAGAGCTCTACGAGACGGTCGTCGACCGCAAGCCGCCGCTCGTCCCCTGGCTGTACGAGGGGGCGTTCGCGCTCTTCGGCGATGCGACGCTGCTCCCGCTGAAGGTGCTCGCGGTGGCGGCCCAGCTCCTGACCGCCGTCCTCCTCGTGTGCGTCGCCCGGCGCCGCTGGGGCGACGGCGCGGGCCGTACGGCGGGCGTGCTGTACCTCCTCGTCTCGGTCGGCCTGAACCCCGAGGACGCCCAGGCGGCCACCTTCGAGGTCTTCATGCTGCCCTGCACGGCGGCCGCCATATGGTGCGCGGACCGCCGCCGCTGGAGGGCGGCGGGCGCCGCGGTGGCCTGCGCCTTCCTGGCCAAGCAGACCGGGGGAGCGGTCCTGGTGCCGGTGGCGTGGCTGCTGTGGCAGGCGGGCGGCTCCCGAAGGGACGTACTGCGCCTGGGAGTCGGACTCTTCGGGCCGGTCCTCGTGGTGGCCGCGGTCACGAATCCGGCGGGATTCCTGTTCTGGACGGTGACGGGATCGGGCGCGTACGCCTCCTTCACCGGGTCCGAACTCCACGTGCTGTCGCGGGGGTTGACCAACGCGGCGATCCTCGCGGCGGCCTGCGCGGGGATCATCCCGCCGGTCGTACGGGTCCTGCGCATCGCCCGCACCGGTGCGACGGAGCTGTGGCTCTGGCTCGCCTCATCGGCGGGCGCGGTCCTCGTCGGCTTCCACTTCTTCGGGCACTACTACCTCCAACTGACGCCGCCCCTGGCCCTGTTGGGCGCCGCCGCACTCCAGATCCTGCCCCGGGAGCGCACCCTGACGGCGGTGTCGGTCTCGGCCGGGGCGTGCGCGCTGTTCCTGGCCTGGGGGATGCTCGCACCGCGCCCCGAACTGGCGCACGCGGAGCGGATCGCGGGGGAGGTCAGGGCCCGCACGTCACCCGGGGACCGCGTGCTGGTGTGGGGCATGCACCCCGAGACGTACTGGCTCGCCGACCGCGCCCCCGCGAGCCGCTACCTCACGGCGGGGCTCCTGACCAACTACAGCGGGGGCCGCGACGGGCCTCAGGTGGGGGAGAAGTACGCGGTGGACGGAGCCTGGCCGGTCTTCCGCGGCGAGCTCGCGGCCGGTCCGCCCGCGCTGATCGTGGACGACTCCCGGGGCAAGCCCTTCGCGCCGCAGCGGGTCCCCTCGCTGCGGCGGATCCTCGCCGCGGGGTACCAGCCGGTGGGCACGGTGGAGGGCGCGGTGATCTACTCGCGCTCGGCCCCGGGCTGACGCACGGAGCGCGGCCCCAGGCACTCGGCGTTCAACTCGCCGACGCGGCGGCGCAGTTCGCGGTCGGCGGTGACGACGACGCACGGCTGCGGCGCGGCCTCGGCGACCAGCTCCACGATGCGGTCGTCCCCGCTGCCGGGCGCGGAGACCACGCGTACCCCTTCGACGGACTCCACGCCGCGGGCCGCGCCCTCGACCACGAGGGTGACGTCGAGCGGCCCCGGAAGGCCCGGGAGACCCGCGTCGGCGTACGGGACGAGCCGGTCCCGCAGCCGCTCGGCCGCCCCGTGCCGGTCGCGCCACCAGCCGTCGGGGACCGAGCCGACGACATTGGCGGCGTCGACGACGAGGAGAGTTCTCATGGCGTCACCCTGGCACACCGGGGCCGAGGCCCGGACGGGAGAGCTGTGCGCCAAACGTAGACTTGGTGGGCCGGAGAAGACGCACGCTCGTAGGAAGGTCGGCGCAGAGTCATGCCGCTGAGGTCCGCCCCCAGGCCCGAGCGGGAGCCGTCCCGCCCGACGGCCGCCGCCGCCGGCCACGTCGCGACCGGCACCCTCGCCACCGGCCGCTGGCTGCTGCGCGGCAAGGACGACAGGCTCACCGCGTACGCCCGCTCGGCGGACGGCCTGCTGCGCTGGACGGAGACCCGCCCCGGCGGCCCGGACTGGACGGGCCCCGAGCTCTTCGAGGCGCCGCACCTGACCCACCTGACCCTGGCCCAGGGGGCCGACGGGTACGTGCACTTCGTCGCGCTGCGGAAGCTTCCCAAGGAGGGCGGCGGCACGGAGGTCGACGTCGTGCACGCCGTTCAGTACCAGTCGGGCAGGCCGCTCATGGACTGGCGCTCGCTCGGCAATCCGCACACCAAGCTCGTCGAGCGCGCCCCGCACCTGGGTGCGCCGACCGCCGCGGTGGACGCCGCAGGGACGGTCCACGTCTTCGTACGGGACGCGGTGAACAGCGTCCGGCTGCGGCGCGAGGGCAAGGGCGGCAAGTGGGAGGGGTGGAAGGACCTCAAGGTCCGCGAGGTCCTCGACGGCATCACGGCGGTCGCCACCTCCACGGGCCGCATCGAGGTCTTCGGCCCGGCGGAGAACAAGACGCTGCACTGGACCCAGGACAAGCAGGGCGCCGAGTTCCAGCGCACCGACGACATCCCGCTGCCCCCGGCCACCGGCTCGGGCACGGCCCTGGAGACGGCCCCTGACCGCCTCACGTACTACGCCGCCGACGCCCGCGGCAAGGGAGTCCTGGCCCACCGCGGCGACGACGAGGACCTGCGGCCCCTCGGCGGAACCCCCGAGGCGGGCCCCACGGCCGCCCTGCGCGCGACGATAGAGGGCCACGACTGCACGGTCCTCGCCCACCGGGGCCAGGACGGGCGCCCGGTGATAGCGGCCCACCCGACGGAGGACGAGAAGGCGGGCGTCTGGTGGGCGGGGACGGGCGACCCCTGTCTGGGTTCCCCGGCGCTGGCGCTGGACGCACAGGGCCGCGTGGTCATGGCGACGATCGGCCTCGACGGGACGCTGCGGCTCGCGCGCCAGAAGGCGGAGTCGGGCCTCGCCCTTGACGCGTGGACGCGGGTGTAGCGGGCCTGGGCGGCAAGCGTGCGAAACGGGCGATGCCCGGCAGGCCAGGAGGCCGGCCGGGCATCGCCCGTATGCGGAGGTGCTACGCGGGAACGCTGGCCACGCCCGGCGCCAGGAACCGCTTGCCGTTGACGCGCTCGCTGACACCGGCACGGTCCAGGTACGGTGTGACGCCGCCCAGGTGGAAGGGCCAGCCGGCGCCCGTGATCAGGCACAGGTCGATGTCCTGCGCCTCGGCGACGACGCCCTCGTCGAGCATCAGGCCGATCTCCTGCGCCACCGCGTCCAGGACGCGGTCGCGGGTCTGCTCCTCGGTCAGGACGGTGTCGCCCTGCTTGAGGAGCGCGGCGACCTCGGGGTCCAGCTCCGGCTTGCCGGAGTCGTAGACGTAGAAGCCGCGCTTGCCGGCCTTGACGACGGCGGCGAGGTTCGGCGACACCGTGAAGCGCTCCGGGAAGGCGCGGTTCAGGGTCTCCGACACGTGCAGACCGATGGCGGGACCGACCAGCTCGAGGAGCACCAGCGGCGACATCGGCAGGCCGAGCGGCTCGACGGCCTTCTCGGCGACGGCGACCGGGGTGCCCTCGTCGATGACGTTCTGGATCTCGCCCATGAAGCGGGTGAGGATGCGGTTCACGACGAACGCCGGGGCGTCCTTCACCAGGACCGCGGTCTTCTTCAGCTTCTTGGCGACACCGAAGGCCGTGGCCAGCGAGGCGTCGTCCGTCTGCTCGCCGCGCACGATCTCCAGGAGCGGGAGGATCGCGACGGGGTTGAAGAAGTGGAAGCCGACGACCCGCTCGGGGTGCTTCAGCTTCGACGCCATCTCGGAGACCGAGAGCGAGGAGGTGTTCGTGGCGAAGATCGCGTGCGCCGGAGCGACGGCCTCGACCTCGGCGAACACCTGCTGCTTGACGCCGATCTCCTCGAAGACGGCCTCGATGATGAAGTCGGCGTCGGAGAAGCCCTCGGCCTTGTCCAGGACACCGGAGACCAGGCCCTTGAGGCGGTTCGCCTTGTCCTGGTTGACGCGGCCCTTGAGGAGGAGCTTGTCGATCTCCTCGTGGACGTAGCCCACACCCTTGTCGACGCGCGCCTGGTCGATGTCGGTCAGGACGACCGGCACCTCGAGGCGGCGCAGGAAGAGCAGCGCGAGCTGCGAGGCCATCAGACCGGCGCCGACGACGCCGACCTTGGTGACCGGGCGCGCCAGGTTCTTGTCCGGGGCACCCGCCGGGCGCTTGGCGCGCTTCTGGACGAGGTTGAACGCGTAGATGCCGCTGCGCAGTTCGCCGCCCATGATGAGGTCGGCGAGCGCCGTGTCCTCGGCGTCGAAGCCCTTCTGCAGGTCGCCGTCCTTGGCGGCCGCGATGATCTCCAGGGCGCGGTAGGCGGCCGGGGCCGCACCGTGCACCTTGGAGTCGGCGATGCCACGGCCACGCGCCACGGCGGCGTCCCAGGCCTCGCCGCGGTCGATCTCGGGGCGCTCGACCGTGAGCGAGCCGTTCAGGACGGAGGCCGTCCAGATCAGCGACTGCTCCAGGAAGTCCGCGCCCTCGAAGAGCGCGTCGGCGATGCCGAGCTCGAAGACCTGCTTGCCCTTGAGCTGGCGGTTCTGGTTGAGCGAGTTCTCGATGATGACCGAGACGGCCTTGTCGGCGCCGATCAGGTTCGGAAGCAGCGCGCAGCCGCCCCAGCCCGGTACGAGACCGAGGAAGACCTCGGGCAGCGAGAAGGCCGGAAGCGCCTTGGAGACGGTGCGGTACGAGCAGTGCAGACCGACCTCGACACCGCCGCCCATGGCAGCGCCGTTGTAGTACGCGAAGGTCGGCACGGCGAGCCCGGAGAGCCGCTTGAAGACCTCGTGGCCGCCCTTGCCGATGGCGAGCGCGTCTTCATGCCGCTTCAGGATCTCGACGCCCTTGAGGTCGGCGCCGACGGCGAAGATGAACGGCTTGCCGGTGACACCGACACCGACGATCGTGCCCTCGGCCGCCTCCTTCTCGACCTGGTCGATCGCGGCGTTCAGGTTCGCGAGCGAGCCGGGGCCGAAGGTGGTCGGCTTGGTGTGGTCGAAGCCGTTGTCGAGCGTGATGAGCGCGAAGCGCCCGGCGCCCGCGGGCAGGTCGAGGTGGCGTACGTGCGCCTGCGTCACGACCTCGTCGGGGAACAGCTCGGCCGCACCCTTCAGAAGCTCGGTGGTGGAGCTGGTGGAGCTGCTCACTTGTCGCCTCCGGCGTCCTTGTGGTTCGGGTTCTCCCAGATGACGGTGGCGCCCATGCCGAAGCCGACGCACATCGTCGTCAGGCCGTAGCGGACGTCCGGCTGCTCCTCGAACTGCCGCGCCAGCTGCGTCATCAGACGCACGCCGGAGGAGGCGAGGGGGTGGCCGTAGGCGATGGCGCCGCCGTACTGGTTCACGCGGGTGTCGTCGTCCGCGATGCCGTAGTGCTCCAGGAAGGCGAGCACCTGCACGGCGAAGGCCTCATTGATCTCGAAGAGACCGATGTCGGAGATGGACAGGCCCGCCTGGGCGAGCGCCTTCTCCGTGGCGGGGATGGGCCCGTAGCCCATGACCTCGGGCTCGACACCGGCGAAGGAGTACGAGACGAGCCGCATCTTGACCGGCAGGTTGTTCTCGCGGGCGAAGTCCTCGGAGGCGATGATCGACGCCGTGGCGCCGTCGTTGAGGCCCGCGGCGTTGCCTGCGGTGACGCGACCGTGCGTACGGAACGGCGTCTTCAGCCCGGCGAGGCTCTCCAGGGTGGTCCCCGGACGCATCGGCTCGTCGGCGGTGGCGAGGCCCCAGCCGGTCTCACCGGCCTCCTCGTTCGTCCGCCGTACGGAGACGGGCACGAGGTCCTGCTGGATCTTGCCGTTGGAGTAAGCCTTGGCGGCCTTCTCCTGCGAGCGCACGGCGTACTCGTCGGCACGCTGCTTGGTGATCGTGGGATACCGGTCGTGCAGGTTCTCGGCGGTCATGCCCATGAAGAGGGCGGACTCGTCGACGAGCTTCTCGCTCACGAACCGCGGGTTCGGGTCGACGCCCTCGCCCATGGGGTGGCGGCCCATGTGCTCGACACCACCGGCGATGACGGCGTCGTACGCGCCGAACGCGATGGAGCCCGCGGTCGCCGTCACGGCGGTCAGGGCGCCCGCACACATGCGGTCGATGGAGTACCCGGGCACGGACTGGGGCAGGCCCGCCAGGATCCCGGCGGTGCGGCCCAGCGTCAGGCCCTGGTCGCCGATCTGCGTGGTCGCGGCGATGGCGACCTCGTCGATCTTGGCGGGGTCGAGGGCCGGGTTGCGGCGGAGCAGCTCCCGGATGGCCTTCACGATGAGGTCATCCGCACGGGTCTCGTGGTAGATGCCCTTCGGGCCCGCCTTGCCGAACGGGGTGCGGACGCCATCAACGAAGACGACGTCCCTGACGGTACGAGGCACGATGGCTCTCCTCCAGGGTGCGGGTGCGCCTGCCGGCGCGCTTCCGGGTTCCATGCTACTTGCCGGTAACTATGCTGCCCAGTCCCGGCTCGGGGAGGCGAAGGTCACATTGTTCGGGCGGGGGCGCCTGGGGTGGGGCGGGGCCGGTGCGGTGGCCCCACTCGGCCGGTGGGGGCGCCACTTGTCCCGCCGCTGCGCGGCGGATGCTTCCCCACCCACCCGCCCGATCGCCCGGCATCCGTCCGGGACCGTAGGACTGGAACCGGTGCGTGCGCTCCTGCTGGCCGGTGGGGGCGCCTCCTGTCCCACCGCTGCGCGGCGGATGCCTCCCACCCACCCGCCCGATCACCCGGCAGCTGCCGGGGACCACCGGTGCGTGTACCCCTGCTGGTCGGTGGGGCGCCTGCTGTGCCGCCGCTGCGCGGCGAATGCTTCCCCGCCCACCCACCCGATCACCCGGCATCCGCCCGGGGGCGTGAGCCGGTGTGTTCTGCGCTGCTCGGTGGTCCGCTTCCGCGGCGGTTATTTCCCTCCCACCCACCCGATGGCCCGGCACCCGCCGGGGACCGTAGGGGGCGCACCCACGTACCTACTCACTCACCCCGCACTGCGGGGTAATCGGGTGGGTGGGAGGGAGACATCCGTCGCGAAGCGGCGGGACAGGAGCCGCCCCACTTGCCTGCAGTGGGAGTTGCCCGCTTGCTCCGTTGCCCCTGTGCTGCGGGGTGATCGGGTGGGTGGGTGGGAGGCGTTCGTCGCGGAGCGGCGGGGCGCCCACTTGCCCCGCCGTGTGAATCACCCACCCGCCCCCTCGCCCCGCACTGCGGGGTGAACGGGTGGGTGGGAGAGGGGCCGTCAGGCGAGGGGCGTTACTCGGGTGAGGCCGTCAGGGCCGTGACCAGGGCCGGCGTTACCTGGGAGATCTGCCACCGCCGCGCACCGTGCGCGGCCAACGCTCCCGCCACAGAATCCGCGTCCACCTGAGCCGGCGGCTCCCAGCACACCCTCCGTACCGTGTCCGGAGTGATCAGGTTCTCCTGAGGCATGTTCAGCTCCTCGGCCAGCGCCGAGACAGCCGCCCGCGCCGCGGAGAGGCGCGCCGCGGCGGCCGGGTCGCGGTCCGCCCAGGAGCGGGGCGGCGGGGGCCCCGACACGGCCGCCCCCGGCTGCGGAAGCTCGGAGTCGGGCAGGGCCTTGGCCCGGTCCACCGCGGCCTGCCACTGCTCAAGCTGACGGCGGCCCATGCGATGCCCGAAGCCGGTGAGCCCGGCGAGCGCGTGCACGTTCGGGGGCAGCCCCAGCGCCGCCTCCACGATCGCGCCGTCACTGAGGACCTTGCCCGGCGACACGTCACGCCGCTGGGCCACCTTGTCACGGGCGGTCCACAGCTCACGTACGACCGCCATCTGACGACGGCGCCGCACCTTGTGCATGCCGGACGTGCGCCGCCAGGGGTCCTTGCGCGGCGGAGCCGGCGGAGCGGAGGAGATCGCGTCGAACTCCTCGCGGGCCCACTCCAGCTTGCCCTGCCGGTCGAGCTCCTTCTCCAGGGCGTCCCGCAGGTCCACGAGCAGCTCGACGTCGAGCGCCGCGTAGCGAAGCCAGGGGTCGGGCAGTGGGCGCGTCGACCAGTCGACCGCCGAGTGGCCCTTCTCCAGGACGAAGCCGAGTACGCCCTCGACCATCGCGCCGAGGCCGACCCGGGGGAAACCGGCGAGGCGCCCGGCGAGTTCGGTGTCGAAGATGCTGGTGGGGATCATGCCTATTTCGCGGAGGCAGGGCAGGTCCTGCGTGGCGGCGTGCAGCACCCACTCCGCGCCGGCGATCGCCTCGCCGAGCCCCGACAGGTCGGGGCAGGCCACGGGGTCGATCAAGGTGCTGCCCGCGCCTTCACGGCGCAGCTGCACGAGATAGGCGCGCTGGCCGTACCGATAGCCGGACGCACGTTCGGCGTCCACGGCCACGGGGCCACTGCCTGCCGCGAAAGCGGCGATCACCTCTGCGAGGGCGGTCTCGTCGGCGACCACCGGAGGAATGCCATCACGCGGCTCGTCCAAAGGGATCGGCGCCGTTTCGACGTCGTCCGGAGGGCCGCCTCCGGTGGTTCGCAGTGAGCTGTCTGCTGCGGTCTCTTGGGCGTCGGTCACCTGTCAAGGGTATCTGTGTATGCACAGCGCCCGTCGACGGAACGTTCCGTCGACGGGCGCACGAGGGGTGTAAATGAGTCAGTGGATGATTCCGGTGCGCAGGGCCACCGCTACCATCCCGGCCCGGTCACCCGTGCCGAGCTTGCGTGCGATCCGGGCGAGGTGGCTCTTCACGGTCAGTGCCGAGAGCCCCATCGAGACGCCGATGGCCTTGTTCGACTGGCCCTCCGCGACCAGGCGGAGAACCTCCACCTCGCGGCCGGAGAGCTCGCGGTAGCCACCGGGGTGGCTCGGGGCGCCGGGCGGGCGGCGGTGCATTCGGGCGGCGGCCGAGCCGATGGGCGCGGCGCCGGGACGGGTGGGGAGACCGACATTGTTGCGGGTGCCGGTGACGACGTAGCCCTTGACGCCGCCCGCGAGGGCGTTGCGTACGGCGCCGATGTCATCGGCGGCGGAGAGGGCGAGGCCGTTCGGCCAGCCCGCCGCGCGGGTTTCTGAGAGGAGCGTCAGGCCGGAGCCGTCGGGGAGGTGGACATCTGCGACGCAGATGTCACGGGGGTTGCCGATGCGGGGACGAGCCTCCGCGATCGACGAGGCCTCGATCACATCGCGTACACCGAGGGCCCACAGGTGGCGGGTGACGGTGGAGCGTACGCGGGGGTCGGCCACGACGACCATGGCGGTCGGCTTGTTCGGGCGGTAGGCGACCAGGCTTGCGGGCTGCTCGAGGAGAACGGACACCTAGGCCTCCTGGGGTGCGGGACTGAACCGGCTCGGGGATGAAGCCGGGACGAACCGTGCTTTCAAGGTCACCAACCTCTTCGGCACCAAACCCGCCCGCCTTTAGAGAATGATCACGATTTGGTGAGTAACAATTCGGACCATTCGGACATGTGATCGATCATCCGAAGATCGACCCGAATCGGAGTCGTTCAGAATCGCTCATCCGCATGACCGTTCGGTCCCGTCAACGCTCCGTCGACGCCCCGTCCGGTCTCGTCCGTTCCCGTCCGGTCCCGCCGTCGGTCACGGCGTCTGCGGCCCCCGTCGCTGCGGCAGCGACACCACGGACCCGGACCCGGCCCCTGGCCCTTCGCCGTGCCCCTGGTTCACCGGCGGCAGCCCCGCGATCTGGCAGAGCAGATCGCACCACGCCGCGAGATGCGCCGCCGTGTCCGGCACCCCGCCGCGCCCCTCGCGCGGCGTCCACGACGCCCGGATCTCGATCTGCGACGCGGGCGGCCGCTCGGAGAGCCCACCGAAGTAGTGCGAACCCGCGCGCGTGACGGTGCCGCTCGGCTCCCCGCAGGCCAGGCCGCGCGCCTGGAGGGCGCCCGTCAGCCAGGACCAGCAGACCTCCGGAAGCAGCGGGTCCGCCGCCATCTCCGGCTCCAGCTCCGCGCGGACGAGCGTGACGAGGCGGAAGGTGCCCTGCCACGCGTCGTGCCCGTCCGGATCGTGCAGCAGGACCAGGCGCCCGTCCGCGAGGTCCTCGTCGCCCTCGACCACCGCCGCTTCCAGCGCGTACGCATAGGGGGCCAGCCGCTGCGGAGCCCGCGTCGGGTCGATCTCGATCTCGGGCCGAAGCCGTGCCCCGCGCAGCGCGTCGACCGCCGCGCGAAAGGGCAACGGAGTCGATTCCGCCACCTTCCCCTCCGTACTTTCCATCTCGCCAGCGCCGTCCGACCGTTGTCCTTGAGCCGCAGCCATGCGGGGAAGATTAAGGGGAACGGCGGCTTCGCGCAGGGAGAGACACCCGTGAGAGGCACCCCGGTCAAGGCAGGGTGTCCCTCAGGACAGGGGGCGCACCGGCCCGTGCGAGACTTTCCGCGTGAGTGCCAACAACAGCCCTGCGGGCCAGAACCCAGCGACGTACGACTCCGCTTTCATGAAGGCCTGCAGGCGCGAGCCCGTGCCGCACACGCCGGTCTGGTTCATGCGGCAGGCGGGGCGCTCACTGCCCGAGTACCGCAAGGTGCGCGAGGGCACGGCCATGCTGGAGTCCTGCATGATGCCTGAGCTGGTCACGGAGATCACGCTGCAGCCCGTGCGCCGCCACAAGGTCGACGCCGCGATCTACTTCAGCGACATCGTCGTGCCCCTCAAGGCCATTGGCATCGACCTCGACATCAAGCCGGGCATCGGTCCGGTCGTCGCCAACCCCATCCGCTCGCGCGCCGACCTCGCCCAGCTGCGGGACCTGACGCCGGACGACGTGAGCTACGTGACGCAGGCGATCGGCATGCTGACGGCCGAGCTGGGGTCGACCCCGCTCATCGGATTCGCCGGTGCGCCTTTCACTCTCGCGAGTTACCTGGTCGAGGGCGGTCCGAGCCGTAATCACGAGCACACCAAGGCGCTCATGTACGGCGACCCGCAGCTGTGGGCCGATCTGCTCGACCGGCTCGCGGAGATCACCGGCGCCTTCCTGAAGGTGCAGATCGAGGCGGGCGCGAGCGCCGTGCAGCTCTTCGACTCGTGGGTGGGCGCGCTGGCCCCCGCCGACTACCGGCGCTCCGTGATGCCCGCGTCGCAGAAGGTCTTCGACGCCGTGGCCTCGTACGGCGTGCCGCGCATCCACTTCGGTGTCGGCACGGGCGAACTGCTCGGTCTGATGGGCGAGGCGGGCGCCGACGTGATGGGCGTCGACTGGCGGGTCCCGATGGACGAGGCGGTCCGCAGGGTCGGTCCCGGCAAGGCGCTCCAGGGCAATCTCGACCCGGCCGTCCTCTTCTCCACGCGGGAGGCGATCGAGGCCAAGACGGACGAGGTCCTGGACGCCGCGGCCGGGCTCGAAGGGCACATCTTCAACCTCGGCCACGGTGTCCTGCCGTCCACGGACCCCGAGGCGCTGACGCGTCTCGTGGAGCACGTCCACACGCGGACCGCGCGCTGACGGAGCCGGTTCGCAACCGGTGCGCAACCCGTTCGTAGTTGGCTGAAAATCTCGCCTGAATGTGACGCGTGAGGCGAGGGAGAGGAGCAGGTCTCGCGAGGGTCCCGCCCCGTAAGGGGCGCGGGGAGCTGCGCGACCGGCCCCCACCGGCCCGCAGATCCATCACCGCGATGCCTACGGAGTGCTCCGCACCGCCGCGACCGCCTTGCGCGCCGCCACCAGAACCGGGTCCCACACCGGTGAGAACGGCGGTGCGTAGCCGAGGTCGAGCGCGGTCATCTGGTCCACCGTCATCCGGGCCGTCAGGGCCACGGCCGCGATGTCGACGCGCTTGGCCGCGCCCTCGCGGCCGACGATCTGCACGCCGAGCAGCCGTCCCGTGAGGCGCTCGGCGAGCATCTTCACGGTCATCACGGCCGCGCCGGGGTAATAGCCGGCACGGCTCGTCGACTCAATGGTCACCGTCGTGTACTGAAGCCCTGCCGCCCGTGCCTCCTTCTCGCGCAGGCCCGTACGGGCGATCTCCAGGTCGCAGACCTTGCTGACGGCCGTGCCGACGACACCGGGGAACGTCGCGTAACTCCCGCCCACGTTCGAGCCGATGACCTGGCCGTGCTTGTTGGCGTGGGTGCCGAGCGCGATGTGGCGCTCGCGCCCCGAGACCAGGTCGAGGACCTCGACGCAGTCACCGCCCGCCCAGATGTTCTCGTGCCCCCGCACCCGCATCGCGAGATCCGTGAGCAGCCCGCCGTGCTTGCCCAGCGGCAGCCCCGCGGCCTCCGCGAGACCTGTCTCGGGGCGCACGCCGATGCCGAGCACCACCACGTCCGCCGGATACTCCGCGTCCTCGGTGGCCACCGCCCTGACCCGGCCGTCGTCACCGGTGAGGATCTTGGTGACCTCGGCGCCGTTGACCATCTCGATGCCCATGCCGGACATCGCGTCATGGACGAGGCGGCCCATGTCCGGGTCGAGCGTCGACATCGGCTCCGTGCCGCGGTTGACCACCGTGACCTCGTAGCGGCGCTGGATCAGCGCCTCGGCCATCTCGACGCCGATGTAGCCCGCGCCGATGACGACCGCCCTGCGGCCCGGCGTGCGGGCCAGCGTGTCCAGGAGCGCCTGGCCGTCGTCCAGGGTCTGCACGCCGTGCACGCCGGGGGCGTCGATGCCGGGCAGGGACGGGCGGACAGGACGGGCCCCGGTGCCGATCACGAGCTTGTCGTACGACGTCCAGCCCTCGGCCCCCGACTCCAGGTCCCGGGTGCGGACCCGGCCGCCCTCGACGTCGATCTCCTCGACCTCCGTACGCATCCGGAGGTCGATGTCGCGCTCCCGGTGCTCCTCGGGCGTACGCGCGATCAGCTCGTCCCGCGAAGGGACGTCGCCGCCGACCCAGTAGGGGATGCCGCAGGCCGAGTACGAGGTGAAGTGGCCGCGTTCGAACGCGACGATCTCCAGCTCGTCCGGGCCCTTGAGCCTGCGTGCCTGTGACGCGGCGGACATGCCCGCCGCGTCACCCCCGATGACCACCAGTCGCTCTCTCGCGCTACTCATACGGACACGCTACGACGCGGCGGCAGTTGACGGACCGCTAGTCGTCGTCGCCCTCGCGCGCCGGTGCCTGCGCGGCCGTCGGCGCCGCAGGCACCGCGGGGGCCGTCGCCACCGAGGGCCTGCGCGGCAGCCGGGTCCGCACGAGGCGCCGCCACAGCAGGAACAGCAGCACCGCCACCGCCGCGAACGGCAGGATCGCGCCGATGGCGACCGCGAGCCACCGCAGCATCGTCACGAACGCGTTCCAGCCGCCGGACAGCGCGTCCACGAACGTCGGGTCGTCGTCGTCCGCGGCCGCCTTCTTCACGGCCGTCTCGCTCAGCGAGAGCGTGATCGTCGACATGCTCGTACGGTCCTTGAGCGAGGACTGCCGCGCGAGCAGCGCCTCCAGTTCGGACTGACGGCTGCTCAACTCCCCTTCCAGGGTGACGACATCGCTCAGCTTCGTCGCCTTGTCCATCAGCTCCCGCACGCGCGCCACGCTCGCCCGCTGCGACTTGATGCGGCTCTCCACGTCGACGACCTGGTCGGTGACGTCCTGCGCCTTGGCCTTCCGCTCGATCAGCTTGCCCGTGCCCTCCAGGGACGTGAGGACCTCGTCGTACCGGTCCTGCGGGACGCGCAGCACGATGCGGGAGCGCTCGTGGCCGCGGCCGTCGCGGTCCGTGGTCTCGTCGCCGACGACGCCGCCCGCGTCGGTGGCCGCCGCGCGCGCCTCGTCCAGGGCCTTCGGCACGTCCTTGACGCGGACGGTCAGGGTGGCGGTGCGGATGATGTGCGTACCGGTGAGCTCGGGGGGCTTCTTCTTGCCGGACTGATCCGCCCGGCTGCCGCCGCCCATCCCCTTGTCGTCCTTGCTGCCGGCCGCGGCCTTGTCGCTGTCACCGCCGCTGTCGCCGCTGTCGCCGCCCGCGCTGCACCCGGTGAGCGCGAGGGCGACCGCGAGCAGGACGGCCGAGAGTGCCTGGACGGTGCGGTGCCTGGACGTGCTGGACGCGTGCATCTCGACGTACCCCCCGAGGATCGTGGTGACTGGTGCTCCGTTGTCTGCTCCTTTGACGCCGGGGAGAGGCGAAACGGTGGTTGCCGACCGGTCCCGATGGGGTCACGGTCGGGACTCGTCCGACGCGAAGTGGCCGCCTCGTAGAGTGGAGGCATGCGCGAAACGGACACACGTACGGGTCATGTCGTTGTCATCGGTGGCGGGATCGCCGGGCTGGCCGCCGCCCACCGATTGCTCGACACCGGGTCCCGCGTGACCGTCCTGGAGGCCTCCGACCGGCTCGGCGGCAAGCTGCTCTCCGGCGAGATCGAGGGCGTCCGCGTCGACCTCGGCGCCGAGTCGATGCTGGCCCGCCGCCCGGAAGCCGTCGCCCTCGCCCGCGAGGTGGGCCTCGCCGACCGGTTGCAGCCACCCGCCACCGCGACCGCCGCGATCTGGACCCGCGGGGCCCTGCGGCCGATGCCCAAGGGGCACGTCATGGGCGTACCCGGCGACGCGTCGGCCCTCTCCGGAGTGCTCTCCGACGAGGGGCTCCACCGCATCGAGCAGGACCGTGAACTGCCGCCCACCGAGGTCGGGGACGACGTCGCGGTCGGTGAGTACGTCGCGGCGCGCCTGGGCCGCGAGGTCGTCGACCGCCTCGTGGAGCCGCTCCTGGGCGGGGTGTACGCGGGGGACGCCTACCGCATCTCGATGCGCTCGGCGGTCCCGCAGCTCTTCGAGGCCGCCCGCGCGCACACCTCGCTCACCGAGGGCGTACGCGCCATCCAGGCCCGCGCCGCGAAGAACCAGCAGACCGGCCCCGTCTTCATGGGCATCGAGGGCGGCGTCGGCCAACTCCCGCTCGCCGTTGCCGATTCGGTACGCGCGCGTGGCGGTGAGATCCGCACCGGGGCGCCCGTCACCGAGCTGCGGCGCACCCCGGAGGGCTGGCAGGTGAGCACCGCGGAGCAGACCATCGACGCCGAGGCCGTCGTCGTCGCCGTGCCTGCGTACGCCGCCGCCGCGCTGCTCGGCGTCGAGGCGCCCGCCGCGGCGGCCGAGCTCGCAGGCGTCGAGTACGCCTCCATGGCCCTGATGACCCTCGCCTACCGCCGCAGCGAGACCGACCTCCCCGAAGGCAGCGGTTTCCTCGTGCCGCCCGTCGACGGACACACCATCAAGGCGTCCACGTTCGCCTCCCGCAAGTGGGGCTGGATCGCCGAGGAGGACCCCGACCTGCTGGTCCTGCGCACCTCGGTGGGACGGTACGGCGAAACCGCGGTCCTGAGGCGCGAGGACGCCGACCTCATCGCGCTGTCCCGGCGCGACCTGCGCGCGGCCACCGGACTGGAGGCCGAGCCCGTCGCCACCCGCGTCACCCGCTGGCACGACGGCCTGCCGCAGTACCCCGTCGGCCACCACGCGCGCGTGGCCCGCGTCCGCGAGCACGTGAGCAAGCTGCCCGGCCTCGCCGTGTGCGGAGCCGCGTACGACGGCGTGGGCATCCCCGCGTGCATCGCGAGCGCCTACGCCGCCGTCGACCAGCTGGGCGGCGACCTGGCCGGTGTGCAGGAGCTCACCGCCAACCCGGTGCAGAGCCTGCACGGCGGCGGAGGAGAATAGGGCCATGAGTGACGACGCCCCCGCCAAGAGCCCGAACGCGGGCAAGAAGGCCAAGGACCTCAACGAGGTCATCCGCTACACGCTGTGGTCCGTCTTCAAGCTGCGCGACCTGCTCCCCGAGGACCGCGCCGGCTACGCCGACGAGGTCCAGGAGCTCTTCGACCAGCTCGCCGCCAAGGACATCACCGTCCGCGGCACGTACGACGTGTCGGGGCTGCGCGCCGACGCCGACGTCATGATCTGGTGGCACGCCGAGACGGCCGACGAGCTGCAGGAGGCCTACAACCTCTTCCGCCGCACCAAGCTGGGCCGCGCCCTGGAGCCGGTCTGGTCGAACATGGCGCTGCACCGCCCCGCCGAGTTCAACAAGTCGCACATCCCGGCCTTCCTGGCCGACGAGACGCCGCGCAACTACATCAGCGTCTACCCCTTCGTGCGCTCCTACGACTGGTACCTGCTGCCCGACGAGGACCGTCGCCGCATGCTCAAGGACCACGGCATGATGGCCCGCGGCTACCCCGACGTGCGCGCCAACACGGTCGCCTCGTTCTCGCTCGGCGACTACGAGTGGCTCCTTGCCTTCGAGGCCGACGAGCTCTACCGCATCGTCGACCTCATGCGGCACCTGCGCGCCTCCGAGGCCCGCATGCACGTCCGCGAAGAGGTGCCGTTCTACACCGGCCGCCGCAAGTCCGTGGCCGACCTCGTGGCGGGCCTCGCCTAGTTAATTCGGTTGCCGCGTCCGTCCGGTGCGGGTTTCATCGAGAGGTCGAAGCCAAGGACAGAGAGACGGTGAATGTATGCCCAGGGCCCTGCGGAACAGCTCGGAGTCATCCCCTTCCGCACAGCTCAGGAGTCATCCTCACCATGTCCCGCAACACCTCACGGCGGGCCCGCACTGAAGCGCGCGCCCAGTCCTTCCGCTGCCTCCAGTGCGGTCTCGACGTCTCGATGACCGCCCCCGGCACCGACCACCGCAACCACTGTCCCAACTGCCTGTGGAGCCGTCACCTCGACGACACCCCGGGCGACCGGGACGCGGACTGCGGAGCCCGGATGGAACCCCTCGCCATCTCCGTACGCGGAGACGGCGAGTGGGTCCTCGTCCACCGCTGCACCCACTGCGGCGTCCTGCACGCCAACCGCACGGCGGGCGACGACAACGCCCTGCCGCTGACGCGGCTCGCGGTGCGCCCGCTGGCCCAGCCGCCGTTCCCGCTGGAGCGGCTGTCCGCCTTGTAGCTAGTGCTCCTTGGGGAGAGCCGCCGCCCGCGTGCCGGACAGCGGCTCGGGCTCCTTGTGCGGTGCGCACGCCGCGCGCCGCACGGGGAGCCTGCCCTCCAGGAGGTAGGCCTCCATGTGGCCGTTGACGCACTTGTTGGGGCCGCCGCCGATGCCGTGCGTGCCCGCGTCCCGCTCGGTCACCAGGACCGAGTCACCCAGCCTCCGGTGCAGCTCCATGGCGCCCGTGTACGGGGTCGCCGCGTCACGCTCGGCGGCCAGGATCAGCGTCGGGGGCAGCTCGCCCTTGTCGGTGCCGACGTCGACGGGACGCTGCCGGGGCGCGGGCCAGTAGGCGCACGGCAGGTTCATCCAGGCGTTGTCCCAGGTCTCGAAGGGAGCGCTGCGCGCCAGGCGCGAGTTGTCGCGGTTCCAGGTCCCGAAGTCCGTCGGCCAGGGCGCGTCGTTGCACTCGACCGCGGTGTAGACCGCGTTGCCGTTCTCCTGCTCCTTGGCTGCCTTCGGCTCGGGCGCGGCCTGCTCGATCAGCGGCTTCGGATTGCCCTTCAGGTACGCGGAGAGCGCCGAGGCGCGCGTCGGCCAGTAGTCGTCGTAGTACCCGGCCTGGAGGTACGCCGACTGGAGCTGGCCGGGGCCGACCTTGCCGCCCGCGGGCTTGGCCGCCAGCTTGTCGCGCACCTTCTCGTAGCTGCGCAGGACCGCTTCGGGTGTCTTGCCCAGGTGGTACGTCTTGTCGTGCTTGGCCACCCACGTGCGGAAGTCGCCCCAGCGGTGCTCGAAGGCCGCGGACTGGTCGAGGTTGTTGCGGTACCAGATCTGCGCGGGGTCGGGGTTGACCGCCGAGTCGAACACCATGCGGCGTACGTGGGAGGGGAAGAGCGAGGCGTACACGGCGCCGAAGTAGGTGCCGTACGAGGCGCCCATGAAGGTCAGCTTCTTCTCGCCGAGCGCCGCCCGCAGCACATCCAGGTCACGGGCGTTGTTCAAGGTCGAGTAGTGCTGCACGGCCTTCCCGGAGCGCTCGACGCAGCCCTCCGCGTACGCCTTCGCCTGCTTGATGCGCTTCAGCTTGTACGCGGCGTCGGGGTGGGTCGGCGACTGCGTGGGCGCCTTGGCGAACTTCTTGGGGTCCTGGCAGGAGATCGGGGCCGAGCGGCCGACCCCGCGCGGGGCATAGCCCACGAGGTCGTACGCCGCCGCGATGCGCTTCCACTCGGGGAGCATGCCGACCATCGGGAAGTACATGCCGGACCCGCCGGGACCGCCCGGGTTGAACACGAGGGCGCCCTGGCGCTTGACGGCCTTGCCCCGTCGCGGCTCGGCCTTCCTCGTGGCCTTGGTGCGGCTGACGGTCAGCTTGATCTGCTTGCCGTCCGGGCGGGCGTAGTCGAGCGGCACCGTGACGGTGCCGCACCTGATCGAGGGGGGAAGGTTCTCCGCGGCGGGGCAGGCGCCGAAGCGGACACCGGCCGCCGTGGCGCGCTGGGCGGCGACGAGGGTGCCGTGCGCCTCCGGGTAGGGGGAGGTGTCGGCCGCGGACGCGCTTCCCGTGGGGGCGGCGACGAGTGCGGTCAGGACCAGGGATCCGGCGGTTCCGTAGAGGGCGGCTGCTGCTCTCATCGCTCTTCATCCTTCATTCGGCCGTGCATTGCTCGAATAAAGGGATGATTCGTTCGGTAAATGGCGAAGTAAAGCACCGCCCTGCCGGTGTCGGGCGTGTCGGGCTCAATGACCCCGATGCGCCGCGTCCCGGTGTGCGAACGCCGCACGCAGCTCCGGGTCGGCGAGCGCGCGCGTGCCGCGTACGGCCACGGCGGTGAGGTCGGAGCCGCCGCGCGCCGGGAGCGCGCTCAGGAGGAGCTGGCCCGCGGGCGACGCCCATCGGGGGTAGGGGTGGATCTCGAAGCGGGCGACGGCGAGGCAGCTCGCGTTCAGGACCAGGGGCAGCGCGAACCAGAGCGCCACGGGCACCTCTCCCGGCGGCTCCTGGACGGGCATCAGCAGGGCGACGGCCCCCAGCGCGACCACCGCCACGGTGGCCGCCCGCACCTGCCGGACCGCTCCCGCGACGCCCGACCAGACGCCGTCCGGCAGGGCGAGGCCCGCGGCGACCAGGCGGTCCGCGAGGGCGCGCATCGCGTCGGTGCCCGCCGCGGCCCGGCGCACCGGCGCTATCGGCGACTGTCCGTCGGGACCTATCGCGCCGAGCACGGAGCGCTCCATGTCGTCGCCGCACACCGGGTCGACGACGGTCGCCCAGCCGGTGTGCGCGAGCAGCAGCCGCCGGGTGCGGGCCATCGACACCAGGGTGAGGTCGGTGACGCGCGCGGGGCCGCCGGAGAGGAACGCGGCTTCGTAGAGCGTCAGTTCATGGCGGTGCCCCGGGACCGCCCCGTGCGGGGCGGTGCGGTACGCCGTGAGGCACAGCCGCGCGCAGGAAAGGCCCGTCGCGACCCAGGCCACGAGAAGGAGCGGAAGCCAGAACATGCCGGTGTTTTATGCGAGGGAGCGGGGGCAGCGCCATGGGTTATTCAGCATGCGGACGGGGGATCGCGGGTACGTAACGTTCCGCTTTGCTGCGGGGCTTGTCCTTCTCTTTGTCCTTCTCTTTGTCGTTCTCCTTTTCCTTCCCCTCGCTCTCCTCATCCCTCTTGTCCGCCCTGTCCTCCTTGGGCTGCGCCGACTCCGACTCCGTCTCCGTGGGCTTGGGGCGGGACGCCGGCGGGGGCAGCGGGAATGTGGGGGAGGGGGAGACCGGGGTCGCCGGATCCGGGGACGCGGTCGGGCCAGGCGGCGCGGGGGAGCGGGTCACCGGGGCGGGGGCCCCCGACGCCGCGTCGCGCGCCAGGTCGTCGAAGTCGACGAGGCCCGTGCCCTCCAGGACCGTGATGTGGTCGAGGACCGTCGTGTTGGCGTCGTCGGCGAGCGTGCGCACCAGCGAGTTGCGGGTGGTCGCGCGGACCTCGGCGACCACCGAGAAGACCTTGCCGTGGGCGGCGCGCAGGATGTTGGCGAACTTCTCGTCGTACGCGGCGCCGTGCGCGTCGCTCATCTCGTCGAGCCAGCCCCGCTGCTGCGAGGTCGGCTGATTGGGCAGCTCGAGATTGAGCTGCGTCGCCACCTCGCGCACCCGCGCGTCCAGGAACGTATGGCCCTCGACGAGGTGCTCGCCCGCGGTCTGGACGGCCTTGGTGGTGCCGCGTGCCTCGGCCTGCTGTCCGGCCGGGAGCTCCCAGAGGCCCGCGAGCCGCACCTTGGTGATGAAGTCGCGGTCGAGCGCGGAGAGCGGGCCGAACTCCGTCGAGACGGTCTCCGCGTCGAGTCTGTCCAGGGCGGTGCCCGACCTGTCCTCGTACGACCAGAGCGGGAAGAGCAGCGCGGCCAGCGTCGCGACGAGCCCCGCGACGATGAGGCCGGTGCCGTTGATGGATCGCATGACGCCTCCTGTTGCACCGCCGCACGTTAGTGCGCGGCGGGGAGGCGTCCGCGGGTTACCGCCCGGATTACGTCAACTTCCGTACGGGTGAGGGGTATTGCGTGCGGGTGGGCCCGTGCCCATGGCGGAGCGGTCAGGAACCGCCGCCTCCGCCTCCGCCGCCACCCCCGCAGCCGCCCCCACCTCCGCCGCCGGAACTTCCGCAGGATGACCCGCCTCCGCCGCCGGAACTTCCGCAGGATGACCCGCCTCCGCCGCCGGAGCTTCCGCAGGATGACCCGCCGCCTCCGCCGGAACTTCCGCAGCCGCCGCCCCCGCAGGCCGAGCCGCCGCCCCCGCCGCACCACGAGGGGCTGCTCGACGAGCACACGTACCCCGAGCCGCTCGAATGCGACAGCAGATGGGGGGCCGCCGGACGCCTGGGCCGGATCCCGTACGCGGCGGTCAGCTGTGCCAGCAGCTCGGGGTCGAGCACGCCGTTCAGGCCGCCGATGGCCACTCGGTTCATCGCGTCGTACGCATGGGCGTTGGCGGCGCGGTACTGGTCGAGCGCGGTCCGTCCCGCGGTGCTGACCCGGCTGTCGGCGGACTTGGCGCAGAGCGAGCCCGTGAGGCCCCCGATGAAGACCCCGACGAACAGCAGGACCATCGGGCCGGTCACGGAGCCGCCCGACGGCCCGTCGCCGGCGCCCGCGAAGCCGAGGATGCAGACGACGAAGAACCCCGCGAAGGTCACGACGTTGTGCAGCCTCGACTTGACCCGCCAGCGGGCCAGGGCCTCGGGTCGTACCATCAGGCCGCGCCAGGCCAGCGCGTCGCCCAGTGCCTGCACGGCGGGGCTGCGCATCACGCCGATCCGCAGCCAGTGCAGGGCGCCGCTCGGCGCGGCGGCGTGCACCTGGAGCAGGGCGCCCTCCACCGGGTTGCGGGCTTCGGACCGCTGGATGCCGACGATGCCGGGTCCGGCGATGGCCAGTCGGCCGTCCTCGTGCATGGCCGTGATCACGGCATCGGTGACCCTGCCGGGCCCGCCCGCGAGGAACGCGGCCTCCAGGGGGTCGAACACGGCTTGGTGCTGGGCGTCGGGCTGCCGGACATCGGCGTGCAGCGCCGTGGACAGGCCGACGGCGAGCACCGTCGACGAGGCCATGACCAGCACGAAGTAACAGATCGTCAGAACTTCCACGGTATTTCCCTATCCCCCGTATACAGCTGTCTATCCCCGTCGCAGCGCGAACCGCGCCGCCCGCAGCCACCGCGTCACCGGCCGCGCGTCCAGCGGCGCGGGCCCGGACCGCTCCAGCCACCACTGGGTCAGCTCGCCGCGCGTCCGCGCGTCCTCGGGCTGCCCGGCGAGCAGCAGCCGCTCGGCGAAGTCCAGTGCGTCACGGCGGTACCCGCCGGACATCGGCCGTGCCTGGGCATAGGCGGAGAACTCGGCGCGATAGGTCTTGCCGAGAATCTCCGGCAGCTCGGGCGCCACCTTCGCCACGACATCCGCCCGCTTGCCGGTCAGCGCCCGGCTCTGCACGGCAAGCCGGGCCCGGTCGAACCCCTCGGGCGCGGGCGTCCCCGCGACGAGCGCGGAGAGAAGCGCGGTCTGGGCGAGGGCGAGACGCTGGCGGGTGGAGGCCGGGACGTCCGCGGGACGCGCGGCCGGTGCCGTGCCGGTCGCGCACTCACCGGAGGCCGGCGCCCGGGTCCGCACCGTCTCCCGTATCGCGTCCAGCTCCCGCTCGAGCTCCTGCGGCGCGGGGAAGTTCTCGTCCCGCTCCAGGAGGACGCCCGGCGGGGTCACCCGTGACGCCAGGTCCGCCAGGATCGCGAGGACCGGCTCGGGGACCGGGTGGGCGTGGCTGTCGTGCCAGACGCCGTCCCGCTCGAAGCCGCCCGCGACATGGACGTACGCGATGGCCTCGACGGGCAGCTCGTCCAGGGCCTTGGCCGGGTCCTCGCCGCGGTTGACGTGGTTCGTGTGGAGGTTGGCGACATCGATGAGGAGGCGTACGCCCGTGCGCTCGACGAGCTCGTACAGGAACTGCCCCTCCGTCATCTCCTCGCCGGGCCAGGAGATCAGCGCCGCGATGTTCTCCACCGCGAGCGGCACCGGCAGGGCGTCCTGTGCGATGCGTACGTTCTCGCACAGCACGTCGAGGGCGTCGCGGGTGCGCGGCACCGGGAGCAGATGGCCCGCCTCCAGCGGCTGCGAAGCGGTCAGCGGGCCCCCGGCGCGTACGAACGCGATGTGCTCCGTGACGAGCGGGGAGCCGAGGGCCTGAGCGCGCTCGGCGAGCGCCGCGAGGCGGGTCTCGTCGGGGCGGTCGGCGCCGCCGAGGCCGAGCGAGACGCCGTGCGGCACCACCGTGACGCCGCGCTCGCGCAGCCGCAGGAGGGAGTCGGGGATGTGCCCCGGGCACAGGTTCTCCGCGACGGCCTCGACCCAGTCGATGCCGGGCATCTTCTCCACGGCGTCCGCGATCTCCGGACGCCACCCGATTCCGGTCCCCAGATGTTTCATGTTCCCCCTCCTCCGCCAAGACCCCGCGTCGTGCCCGTGTCTTGTGAACGTGTGCAGGGGTCATGGCCCCCGCACACGCCGCCGAACCCCTGAGGAGGGACGTTCAGAGCTACATTTGAGGTTCCGGCCGGTCCGTGTTGACCTCTCCGGGCGGGGCCGGTGAAGGCCGTGACGTCGTGGACACATCGCCCGTCGGCCCGGCGGGAGGCGGCTCCGGGGGAGCGACGCCGGAGGGCGGCGGAGGCCCGGTGGGGCTGGTCGTGGCGGTGGCGGCGCCGCCGTTCGCAATGTCGTCGAAATCGACGAGTCCGGTCGCCTCCAGCATCGTGATGTGGTCGAGGACCGTCTGGTTGGAGTCGCTTGCGAGCTGCCGTATCAGCGTGTTGCGGGTGCTGTCCCGGATCTGCGCGATCACGCTGAACACCTTGCCGTGCGCGGCGCGCAGCAGATTCACGAACTTCCGCTGGTACGTCTCGCCGCTGGCCTCGGTCAACTCCTGGAGCCAGCCCTGCTGTTGGGCGGTGGGCTGGTTCGGCAGCTCGACGCCGAGCTGCGCCGCGACCGAACGGGCCCGCTTGTCGAGGTCCGTGTGGCCGACGATCAGGTGGTCACCCGCCTCCTTGATCGCCTCGGTCGGCGCGCGTTCGACGGCCTGCTGGCCCGCGGGCAGCTCCCACAGTCCCGCGAGCCGCACCTTCACCAGCAGATCGCGGTCGGCCGCCGAGAGCGGACCCCACTGTGTGGCCACCGACCCGGCGGCCAGGTTGGCGGGCCCCGTGCCCGAACGGTCGGCGTAGGACCACATGGGGAACGCCAGTGCGCCCAGTGTGACCACGAGTGCCGCGATGATCAGAGCCGTGCCGTTGATGCGCCGCAATGTGCCGTGCCTCCCTGCCCGTGAACCTGCCGTGGAGGCAAGCTACTTCCTGGTACCGGGAGATACGGAAGAGGCGTGCGTGATGTTCAACGCTTCGCCTCACCGGTGTGAGAACGCGGGCTCCCGTCCCAGGAGAGCCAGCATCTCCTCCAGCGGGGACGCGTCCTCCGGCGTGGGCAGGGCCGGTGCGAACGCGGCCCCGGGGCCCCGGCGTTCGGGGTCCTTCGGCACCCGGCGGGCGATGTCGAGTGCGGCCTCGACAACCGGCAGGGGGAGGTCGATGGCGACGTCCAGGGTCGTCGCCACGTCCCAGGAGTGCACCATGTAGTCCAGGAAGTGGAAGCCGACGGCGATCCGCCCCGTGAAGGTCCCGCCGATCTCGGGAAGGGTGAACCCCCGCTCCACGACGCCCTCTTCGGCGAACGCGGCAAGGACATGACGCACCGACTCGTCGTAGACCTTGAACGGGTCGCGTCCGGGATCCTGCTCGATCCAGTACGTACGGTCGGCGCCCGAGCCGCGTGCCGCCGCCGCGAATCCGTGGTGCTGCGCGGTCATGTGCGCCACGAGGTCGCGCAGCGTCCAGCCGGCGCAGGGCGAGGGCCGTTCCCAGTCGCCGTCGCGGGCGGCGCGCAGGACGCGGAGCGATTCCTGGACGGCGGTGCGGTCGAGTGCGATGAGGTCGGTCATGGGGTCCTCACGGTCCTTCCGAGGTGTGATCCGAGGTGTGAACGGCCTTGTCCGGCCAGGGAGTCGGGTCGCGGATCAAGGCGTGCGCGGCGGTCCAGGAGGCATCGGGGTCGAGCCGGTCCGCCGTCCAGGTGGTGGCGCGTGCCGTGCCCCGGTTCCGGTACGCGCGGACGATCCGCAGATGGTCGGGGCGCCCGACGAACCCGTACAGCGATCGCTCGTCGGTCCAGACCGAGACGGAACCCGAGCGCTTGCGCCACGGGTCGAGCCAGAGCCACATGCCGACCGCGCCGGGAGTCCTCGGCCAGCTCCGGCGCAGCCGCAGCCCCGACAGGGCGATCGGGAGGCCCCGGTCGTGACGGTCGGCGGTGAACTCCGTGACGCTCACCAGGACCGGGCCCGGCGTGGACGCTTCGGGGCCCGCTTGCCATGGCGCACGCAGAATCGATGGAAGCATGCGGCGAGCATAAATCTAAACGAACGGTCGTGCTACTTGTTTGCCGAAGTCGGTTCCACCGCCGAACCGGCCGGACGGTCAGGGGAGTCGAGGTGCCAGCGAAGGGTCCGTCGCCGCAGCGCGCAGCCGGGCCGTGATGGCGACGGCCGCCCTGCGGTAGGCGTCCGGTTCGTCGTGCAGGACCGAGTGCGCGTTCGCCGTCTCCATGAGGGCGATGAACTCGAAGGCGAGCTGGGGGACATCGGTGTCCGGGTGCAGTTCGCCGGTGTCGCGGGCCTCGGTGAGGCAGCGCTCCACCTGGCCGGTCCAGTCGCGGTTGGCGCGGACCAGCGCGTCGTGCACGGCCCCCTCGCGGGCGTCGAACTCGGCGATCACCCCGTAGAAGAAGCAGCCGCCGGGGAAGATCCGCTGCTCCGAGTAGTCGAGCCAGCGCGCGCACAGCTGCCACACGCGGCCGAGGCCGGGCGGTGACTGGTGGGCCGGGTCCACCACGTTGTCCAGGAAGATGCGTCCCGCCGCGCGGACGGTCGCGAGCTGTAGCTCCTCCTTGGAGCCGAAGAGCGCGAAGACCCCGCTCTTGCTGAGTTTCAGCTCGGTGGCGATCCGCCCGACCGACAGCGCGTCCAGGCCCTCGACCGAGGCGATGTCGACCGTGCGGCGCAGGACCAGACGCCGGGTCTGGTTGCCGCGCTCGACGCGGCCGTCGAGCTTGGTGTCGACCGTGCCGTCGGCTCTGGTGCCCATCTCGGTCTCCTCGGCGCGGGGGCGGGGTGGTCGGCGGCCACGGTGCGGGAACCGGGTGCGACCACATGCGACCACAGAATATGCGGTGCTCGGGGGCGTCGAGCAGGGATGGCCAGACGGCAGTGGTGGTCAGGCGGCCGGGCCTCCGGGGTGCGCGAAGAGTCAGGCGGCCGGGCCTCCGGGTGCGCGAAGTGTCCGGCGTACGGCGTCGCGGAGCCAGTGGTGTCCCGCGTCGGCCGCGTGGCGGGGGTGCCATGCCATGCCGATGGTCAGGAGCGGCAGGGGTACGGGGATGTCGAGGACGCGCAGGCCGAGGGCGGTGGCCGGGTCGGTCAGGGGAGAGGGGGTGGCGCCGGGGAGCGCTGTGGGGACGAGGCAGACGACATCGCTGCGGGCGGCGAGGGTCATCGCGGCCAGGTGGCTGGGCAGGACGACGGCGACCCGCCGCCGAAGGTTCTGCTCGGCCAGTGCGGCGTCCAGGGGGCCGGTGAACCGGCCGCGGCGGCTCACCACGACGTGCTCGGCTGCGGCGAGCAGGGCCGGGGTCAAGGGCCCGTCGGTGAGGGGGTGGCCGGGCCGGACAGCCGCCGCCATCCGGAGGGTGACCAGCTCCTCGACCCGGGTCTCGGGGTCGATGTGGTCGATGGACCCGACCTCCAGGTCGATCCGGCCCTCGCGCAGGGCGGGACCGGCTTCCAGCTCCTCGGCCCTGACCCGCAGGGAGACCCCCGGCGCCTCCTGCCCGGCCAGCTCGAGCAGCCCGGGAGCCAGTGCCGCGCCGACCAGGTCGGCCGCCTGGAGGGTGAAGGTCCGTCGCAGGTCGGCGGGGTCGACGCCGGTGCCGGGGGCGAGCAGCGCCCCGAGGCGGTGCACCACCGCGGCGACCTCCTCGCGCAGGGCCTCGGCGCGCGGGGTGGGGACCATGGTCTGGCCGGCCCGGACCAGGAGCGGGTCCTGGAGGACGCGCCGGAGGCGGGCGAGTGTGCGGCTCATGGCGGCGGGGGACGTGCGCAGGCGTGCGGCGGCGCGGGTGACGCTCTGCTCGGTGAGCAGGGCGTCCAGCGCGACGGCGAGATTGGCGTCGACTACAGGCTCTGGACCGCAGGTCATGTGGGTAATTCCATTTCAGGCAATGATTGCGTGCTGAAGTTCCCATTGTGGCAATATCCCCGGCCTCCGCAGGATGAGGGACGTACCGATCCGGCACGACCCACGAGGTTTTCATGATCGTCATCACTGCTCCCACCGGGAACATCGGCCGCCACCTGCTGCCCCTGCTCCTGGAGTCCGCCCCCGCCCGCGACGAGGAACTGCGCGTGATCGTGCGCGACCCCGCACGGCTTCCCGACGCGGTGCGCGAACGCGCCGAGGTGATCACCGGCTCGCACGGCGACGCCGCGGTAGTCGACCGGGCCTTCGAGGGCGCGGACGCCGTGTTCTGGCTCGTCCCGCCGGACGCCTCCCTGACCCCCGAGGACGCCTACTCCGGCTTCACGGGCCCCGCCGTGAAGGCCCTCGCCGCGCACGGCGTCGGCCACGTCGTCGGCGTCTCGGCGCTCGGCCGCGGCACCCCGGTCGCCGACAGCGCGGGACTCGTCACCGCTTCGCTCGCCCTGGACGACCTCATCGCAGGCACCGGCGTCGCGTACCGGGCCCTGGCCAACCCGTCCTTCTTCGAGAACCTCCTGGAGGAGGCCGGATCGATCCGCGAGAAGGGCGTCTTCACCGACGCCGTCGACGCCGACCGCAGGGCTCCCCTCGTCTCCGTCGCCGACATCGCGGCCGTCGCCGCGGGCCTGCTCCTCGACCGCTCGTGGACCGGCAGCGACAGCGTCCCGGTGCTCGGGCCGCAGGACCTCTCCCCCGACGACCTGGCCCGCATCATGACCGAGCAGCTCGGCCGACCCGTCCGCTACGAACGCCAGCCGCTCGACGAGCTGCGCGCCACTCTTCTCGGCTACGGCCTCAACGAGGCGTTCGTCCAGGGCGTCGTCGACATGAAGCGGGCCAAGAACGAGGGCCTCGACGCGGGCGTGGCTCGCGTTCCGGGCGCGGCATCCCCCGCCACCACCTTTGAGGAGTGGTGCGCGAAGACCCTCAGGCCCGCCGTCATCTCCTGAACGCGCGGAACCGAACACCCGGAACTGAACACACTACGGAGGCACTCGTCATGACCACTGAGACAACCGCACCGCCGGTCACCGCGTTCATGCTCATCAAGACCCAGCCCGAGTGGCTCGCCATGACCCCGCAGGAACGGGTGAACGCCTTCACCACCCAGGTGATCCCCGCGATCAAGGCCAAGACCACCGGAGTCCGGTCACGCTTCTACGACACGGAGTTCTACTCCACCCGCGTCACCGACGTCTGGGTCTGGGAGGCCGACGACCACGAGGCCTACCAGCTCCTCATCGACGCCTTGCGCGAAACCCCGTTCTGGGACCGCTACTTCGAGGTCGTCGACCTCCTCGTCGGCGCCGAGAACGGCTACGCCCGTACGTACGGCCTCGAACCCGTGGCCACCATCAGTACCTGAGCGCGGGGTGGGGCGGCAGGCGCTCGCCGCGGGCTGGGGCGGCAGGCTCAGCGCAAGGCCGGGTGGTCGGCGACCACCGTGCAGGAACCGGGCGCGATCTCCGTGAAGCCCGCGTCCCGCACCACCGGCAGGCCGCTCGCCACGAGTTCGCGCCAGAGTGAGGCGTCCGGGGTGCGGACGGAGAGCGCGAATCCGGCGTCGCGCCAGGCCGCGCGCTCCTCGTCCGACAGCTCCCACCAGGCCAGTTGGGCGCCGTGCCCCGCCTGCGCCATCGCCTTGCCGGCCGACATGTCGACATCGGGGTTCATCCACAGGACCGGCGCGGTCGCGTCCGCCGGCGGCACCGGCTCCGGGTCGTCCAGGTCCGTGCCGGAGACCTGGAGCCGCGCCAGGTCCTTGGGCCAGCCGTCCAGCGGCACCGGCGGGAAGACGCGGACCTCCGCCGACTTGCCCGTGACGGTGATGCCGGGGAGCGCCTCGGCCCGCCGCCACTCGGCGCCGCGGGCCCGCCGCACCACCTTGCGGATCCGGGCGTCCTGCCAGTCCCGCATGGCCTGGGCCCACTCGCCGTCCCCCAGGGACCGCTCGTCGTCGAGCATCACGAGCACCGCTCGGGCCGCGGTCTCCAGGGCGTCCGTACGGTGCGGAGGCTCGGCGCGCTCGATGCGCGCCACCAGCGGCAGCACGAACTGCGGTGCCTCGTCGCGTGTCGTCCGCTCCACGCGGAACGGGCTGTCCTGGGGGTCTTGGATGTCCTGCGGCTGGGGGTTCCCGGCGGACTGGTCGCTGCTCACGCGTCCAGTCTGCCAGGCGGAAGATCGGGCCGGTCAGGGGCTTTGCCTCTTGCCCCGCCACCGGACCCCTGCGCGAGGATGGCCGCATGGACAGTGATCTTGCGGGGGCCGCGCTGCGGCTCGACGGGGTGGGGCGGCGCTATGCCATGGGCGGGCCGTGGATCCTGCGCGGTGTCGGCTTCGGCGTACGCGCGGGCACGCTGGTGCGGATCGAGGGCGCGAACGGCACCGGCAAGTCGACCCTGCTGAGGCTGCTCGCCGGGATCGACGCCCCGACCGAGGGCCGCGTCGTCGGACGGCCGCGCACGGCGTACGTCCCCGAACGCTTCCCGGCGGCGCTGCCGTTCACGGCCGCCGGGTACCTCACGCACCTGGGTCGCATCCACGGCCTGGCGAAGGGGGTGGCCGCGCGGGCGGCGGAGGAGTGGCTCGAGCGCTTCGGGGCCGGGAGTTACGCGCGTACGCCCCTGTCGGAACTGTCCAAGGGCAGCAGCCAGAAGGTCGCCGTGGCCCAGGCGCTCCTCGCGGGACCCGAGCTTCTCGTCCTCGACGAGGCGTGGACGGGCCTGGACGCCGCGGCCCGCGACGAACTCGACCGGGCCGTGGCCGAACGGGTCGCGGACGGCGGCGCCGTGGTCTTCGTGGACCACGACCCGCGGCGGCTCGCGGGGACGGTCGACGCGGCGTACGCGGTGGTCGGCTCGGCGGTGAACCTCCGTACGCCGGAAGGCACTTCACCGGAGGGCGGCGCTTCGGACAGCCCTTCGGATGGCCCTTCGGTCGTGATCGAGGCGCAGGGGCCTCCGGGCGCCGAGCCGCCCTCCGTGCCGGGTGCCGTCACCGGGCACTCGCCTGAGGGGGTGCTGCGGCTGACGGTGGCGGCGACGCACTCGGATGTCGCGCTGCGCGCGCTGCTGACGGCGCGTCCGCCGTGGCACGTGGTGTCGGTGTCCGCCACGCCCGCCGTGTCCGCAGCTCCCGCGTCCGCGCCGACGACGAGCACGAGTACCAGTACGAGTACGAGTACGAGCACGAGTGCGAGCACGAGCGAGGTGCGCGACCGATGAACGCCCTGCTCCACTACCAGTCCGCACTCCTCCTGCGCTCCCAGCGCTGGCTCGCCCCCGTCATCCTGTACGCCGCGTTCCTCGCCGTCGGCGTACAGAGCGGGCAGCCGATCCTCGACTCCCTCGCGTACGCGGCCGCCGCGCTGCTGCCCGTCGCCGCCTGGCTCGTGCGGATCTGCGCCACCAACGAGCCGCCCGCGGCCCGCAGTTGTGCGGCCGCTGCTGCCGGTCCCTGGCGGGCGCAACTGGCCTGTCTGCTCTCCGCGTTCCTCGCGACGGCCCTGCTCGGTGCCGTCGCCACCCTCGTCGTGGCCGTGATCAGCGACCCGGCGAGCACCGATCACCGGACGGCCGTGAACCGGCTCGCGGCGAGCGGTGCGGGGCTGCTCGCGATGCTGGTGAGCGCACTGACGGGCACCGCCGTCGGCGCCGTCACCAGTCGGCCCCTGATGCGCTCGCCGGGGCGGGCGATCCCGGTGATGCTGCTCGCCTCGCTGCTCGCCCTGGTGACCACGGGTTCCCCCGCGAAGGCGGTCATGACCGCACTCGTCACGGGGTCGCGTGACGGGATGGTGCCGGTGCCGCTGCTGCCGGTCGCGGGAGCGGCGGTGCTTGCGGTGGCGGCGGTGGGGGCGGCCTGCGGGACGGCTTCGCGCAGGGGCTGAGTGCCTGGAGGAGGGCGGAGTCGGCTCAGCCCGAGCAGGCCGTGCGCTGCGCCTCGTGCCACTCGCACACGGGGCACAGCGTCACGCCCTTGTGCGTCTCCGGGTACTCGGTGGGCTCGCGGCACAGCACGCACTCGGCGAACGGGCCCTCGGCGGTGTCGTCCATGCGGCCCAGACTATCCGCGCGTACCGGTCGCCTCTCGCCCTTCAGTCGCCCTACCTGCTTTGGCTGCCCTTCCCTCCCCGGCCGCCCGGATCTGCTCCGACACCCGGACGAACCGGAAGCCGCGCTCGCGCAGCTTCGGGACGATCGTCCGCAGGGCGCGCTCCGTCGTGGGAGCCGCGCTGCGGGTGCAGTGCATGACGACGACGGAGCCGGGCCGCACCCCGTCGAGCACCTGCCGGGCCACCGCGTCGGCGTCCGTCGCGAAGGCGTCGCCGCTCACCACGTCCCACTGAACGGCCGTGACACCGCCCGGAGCCAGCGCGCGCAGCGCCCGCTTGTCGTAACAGCCGCCGGGGAAGCGGAAGTAGGGCACCTGATGCTCGACGCCCGCCTTGCGGAAGGCGGCGAAGGCGCGCTCCATGTCGGCGCGCATACGGGAGGCGGGGACGGTCGGCAGGCCGTAGCAGCGGCCGGTGAAGGCGTAATGGCTGTACGAGTGGTTGGCGACCTCGAAGAGCGGGTCCCGCCCGATGCCCTTGGCCTGCGCCGGGTACTCCTCGGCCCACCGCCCGGTCATGAAGAACGTCGCCGGAACCTTCAGCCTGCGCAGCGTCGCCACGAGCGCCGGATTGTCGAACCGCTCACCGGCCGCGGCGCGGGGCCCCTGGTCGGCGGTCATGTCGGCGTCGAAGGTGAGGGCGACGGTGGGGGCGGCGGACGCCGGGGTGCGGGGAGCGTTCTTGAAGACGGGGGTGAGGCCGGCGGGGCCGGGGGCGAGGGTCGGCGGGCGGGGCGGAGCACTTGCCGAGGGGCGTGCGGCCTGGTCGCGGCTGCCCGGCGCGGGGCCTGTGCCGCAGGCGGTGAGAGAGGCGAGCGCGCTGAGGGTGAGGGTGAGGACGGTCAGGGTGGAGGCGGTGGTGAGTCTTCGTGTGGGGGTGATCATCTGGCGAACATATCGGCACAAAAAGGATGAAAGGACGAAGAGTAAGCCGCACTGCCCCGGACGGCGGAACCGCTGTCAGCTCCGCAGGGTCGTTGGTGCGCTCCACGGGGCCGTCGGCGCGCTCACGGGCGTACGCCACCCGGAGTGCCCGCCGACTGACTCGCCGGGCATCGGGCGAGGCAGCCGACATGAGGCACGGCGGAACCCCCTCGGTGAGTGGTCCTTGGTGTCGCCGCCGAAGTAGCGAACAGTGCGGGCAAGACGGCCCACGCTCCGCTCGACCGGTTCCCCCGGCCGCTCGACCGGCTCTCTAGACCCACCCGTCCAGCGACCCCATGAACGCATCGAAGTCGTCGCGGTGAATGGTGTGTCCGGCGCCCTTGACCGTCCGTACCTCGAATCCGCGTCGCTCCAACTCCCCCTTCAGTTCATCGGAGATGAGGAAACTGGGGTCCGCGACCTGTACCAGGGACGGGACCGTCGGCGTTGCGGGTGTGCGGTCGAGGGCGTTCGGGCCGGAGAGGCCGAGTGCGGTGTCCGGGTCCCAGGCGGCCAGCGTGGCGACCTCGATGTCGATGTCGGCCTCCTCCCAGCGCGGGTTCAAGGTCGCGATCGCCGTCCGGGTCGCGTTCCGGAACTCGACGAACACCGCCGGGTCCACCGACCCGGCCGCGCCGAGCACCCACGCCGGGTCGGAGTAGACGGCCCGTGCCGGGGCCAGCCGCTCCGCCGCGAGAGCGAGCGTCAGGCCGCCCAGCGAGTGCCCGATCGCGAGCTCGGCCCCGCTCGGCAGCGTCTCGACCAGGTCGTCCGCGAAGAGCTCAGCGCTGTACGCGCCGCGCCCGCTCGCACCGTGCCCCCGCAGGTCGACGCCGATCACCCGGTAGCCCTTGTCGGCGAGGGCCGGACCCACACGGCGCCAGGTGCGGTGGTCCGACATGATGCCGTGGACCAGGAGGGCGACGCGGTCGCCGCTGCCCCATTCGCGGGTGTGCAGCTTCATCGTGATGGCCTGCTTTCTTGCTTCTCGTACGTGAACTTGTGCGTGCCCGCGCGCAGTTGTGCGTGGACTGGCGTGCGTGGACAGGCGTGGGTGCACGCTGTGCGTGGACTGTTGTACGTGAACCACCTCACCCCTGCCGCCGATTCCTCAGCGCACTCCGCGGATCGGGCGGACCGCCAGCGCGCCGAGGACGGACAGGGCGGCGCCCGTGACGAACAGGGCCGTGTAGCCGCCGCCGTCACTGCCCCCGCAGAGCGAGACGATGACGGACGCGACGAAGGGGGCCAGGATCTGCGGGCCCGCCTGCGCCATGTTCAGGACGCCCAGATCGCGGGCGGCGTCGTCGGCGCTCGGCAGGATCATGGACACCAGCGCGTTGTCGACGGCCATGAAGCAGCCGAAGCCCAGGCCGTTGAGAGCAGCGAAGACGATCATCGCGGTCCAGGTCGGCGAGACGGCCGGGATGACGAGGGCGACCGCGGAGATCGCGGCGGATGCGGCGACGAACAGCTTGCGCCGGTCCATCCGGTCGGAGAGCACGCCGCCGACGACGGTGGACACGGCCATCGCGACCGCGTTCACGGGCGCGATGATGGCGACGGCGTCCTCGGGCTCGATGCCGGACGGCAGGTCTATGTGGTCCTGGAGGATGTAGAGCTGGTAGCCGAAGACGCAGAAGTAGCCCAGCACCAGCAGCGCGCGCCCGATGAACGCCCAGCGGAAGTCGTGGTGGCGCAGGGCGCCGAGGAACGCGGCGAACTGGTTCTTCACCGGGGCCGGCCCGTGCGTGTGCGCCGTCCGCTTCGGTTTCTCGCGTGCCAAGGCGGTGAACAGAGCCGCCGAGAGCGCGACGAACAGGCCGAGCACCAGATATCCGGTCCTGAGGTGGTCGGCGAACGCCGAGCCGATCAGTGCGCCCAGGGTCGCGCCGATCGGCAGTCCGATGCCGACGGCAGCGGACGCCTTGCCGCGGGAGGCGAGCGGTACGCGGTCGGGGACGACCGAGGTGAGCGCGGCCTGGAAGACGTTCATCACGGCCTGGCCCAGACACCAGGCGATCGTCACGAGCAGTACCGTCCGGACCCCGCCGAGCAGCGCCATCGCGCCGACGGCCGCGACGCCGCCGCCGAGTATCCAGGGATTTCGGCGGCCGCTGCGGTCGGAGAGTGCGCCCGCCATGGGGTTGAAGACGGTGGCGAAGACGGCGCTGACACCGCTGACGAGGCCGAGCATGGCGACCTTGTCGGCTTTGTCGATGTGCTCGATCTGAAGCGGCAGCAGCACGCTGCCCACGCCGACGTAGAGCGTGTACATCGCGGTGTTGGCCAAGGCCAGGAGGGGCATGAGGCCGCGCGGGGCCCGGGTGGCGGCGTCCGGCGGAGTCCGGTCCTCCGGGGGCGTGTGGTCCTGGTGAGCGGAAAGGGCCACGTTGCCCTCCTCCTCAGAAGGTCGGTCGCGATGACCGAACGGTTCGTGACACGTGTAACTTGACACGTGTAAGTGCACTTTCTAGCACTCGTCTCATGCCCGCACCAGAGCCGCGGCGGGAAAGGATGCGCAGCAGGATGAACGACAGCTCAGGGCGCGAGGGCGCCGGTACAGAGCGCGAGGGCGCCGGACCCGTGCCCCCGACCAGCACCTCCGTCGCCCGGTACGCCGGAGTCTCGCGCGCGACCGTCAGCTACGTCCTGAACGGCCTGGCCGCGGGACGCGTCAGCCCCGCCACGCAGGAGAAGGTCCGTGAGGCCGCCGAGGAGCTCGGATACGTTCCGCACGCCGCCGCGCGGTCCCTGCGGTCCGGCAGCAGCGGGCTCGTCCTGATCGCCGTGCCCGCCGACACGGTGCCCGCCTTCGGGCCCCTGTTCACGGGCTTCATCGCCGCGTTCCAGGCGGAGTTGCAGGCGTACGGACACACCGGAGTCCTGCACGGCGCGAGCGCGGGGGACACTCCGCAGGCCGCTGTCCGCGCCTGGGCGGAGCTGAGGCCCGCCGCCGTCATCGCCATGATCGGCGCACCGCTCGACGAGGCCTCCGTGGAGATCCTGAAGCGCTCGGGCACTTCCGCCGTCGTCTCCTACGGGCCGCCCCCGGCGCCCGGCGCGCACGGCATCGCCATGGACCAGGAGGAGGTCGGCGCCGTGGCCGCCGCCCACCTCCTCGCGGGCGGGCGGCGCGACATCGGCGTCGTCGTCCCGGTCGAGCACGGCCTCGGCCTGTTCAGCGAGCCGCGCCTCAAGGGTGTTCGGGCCGTGGCGGCCACGTGTCCCGGCGCGCGAGTGGAGCCGGTCGGGCTGGCTTACACCGAGGAGTCGGCGGCCGAACTGGCCGCCCGGTGGCGCGACTTGGGCCTGGATGCGGTGTTCGCCTACAACGACGAGTACGCGATGCTCCTGATGCGGGCCCTCCAGGACTCCGGGATCGACATCCCCGGAGATGTCGCCGTGGTCGGCGCCGACGACCTGCTGCTCGGCAGGCTGCTGCGGCCGACGCTGACCAGCGTACGCATCGAACTCCCCCCGCCCGCCGATGTGGCCGCCCTGGTCGACCGCCTCATCCGCGAGCCGGAGACACCGCCCGCGGTGCACCGGCGTTCGACGGCACACATCGAGGCGAGGGAGTCCAGCCGCCGCCCGGCCGGATGAGGCACGCCCGCAGGGTCACCCCGCGCCGACCATCGCCCCGGCCCCCGGCAGCGCGAGCGACGCCGCATCGGCGAACCGCTGCCGCAGCAGTTCGTACTCCGCATGGCGGCGCGGCAGCCGCCCCGGCGGTCGTTCCACGGCGCGCGGGGCCGTGATCCGCTGGCCCAGCATGAACTGCTCCCGGGTCAGGTCCAGTTCGACCCCGCTCGGGAGGCGGTTCCACCAGTGATGCCCCTGCTGCTCGCCGTCGGCCGACCACACCTCGCCGACGAGCAACTGGCCGCCGAACAGGTCGTGCACGACGAGCGCGGTGATGTCGCAGTGCCCCCAGGCGGGGTTGTCGGTGGTCCACGGGGCGCGGGCGACGTCGTCGGGGGAGCAGGTGTCGGCTGACCACGCGGCGCGCAGTGCCGCGTGGAGGCCGGTCAGGGTCAGGGGATTCGCGGAGGCCTGGGCAAGCGGGTTCATGGCGTTCACCATGACACCCACCACTGACAACGCCCCGGCCGCGGACGACGCCTGCGCGGCAGGCGGCACCGGAACTCTCGACCGGCGTGAGGGTGCCGCTCACCAGTCGTGCACGGACCCGTCCCGCAGCCGGTTCACCGGCAGGTACTTGCGTTCGTACGGGAAGCGCGCCGCCGCCTTCTCGTCGAACTCGACGCCGATGCCCGGCTGTTCACCCGGGTGCATCAAGCCGTCCTCGAACCGCCAGGACGTCGTGAAGACCTCCTCGTACCCCGGCAGGTGCTCCATGTACTCCTGCATGCCGAAGTTGGGCACGGACAGGTCGACGTGGAGCGCGGCGGCGAAGGACGCGGGGGAGAGGTCGCCCGCGCCGTGCGAGCCCGTGCGCACCCCGTACAGCTCGGCCAGCGAGAAGATCTTGCGCAGATGGCTGATGCCGCCCGCGTGCGAGACCGACGTACGGATGTAGTCGATGAGCCGGTTGGTGATCAGATACTGGCAGTCCCAGACGGAGTTGAAGATCTCGCCGACGGCCAGAGGCGTCGTGGTGTGCTGCCGGATCAGGCGGAAGGCCTCCTGGTCCTCGGCCGGGGTCGGGTCCTCGATCCAGAACATGCGGTACGGCTCGAGGGACTTGCCGAGCCGGCCCGCCTCGATCGGGGAGAGACGGTGGTGCGCGTCGTGCAGGAGCTGGAAGCCATAGCCGAACCGCTCGCGGACCGCGGCCATGTAGGTGGGGACGAAGTCCAGGTAGGCGCCGGTGTCCCAGTCCTCCTCGGAGGGCAGCGCGCCGTCGGCGGGCTCATAGGTGACGCCGTCGCCCTTGCGCATGCCGTAGACCCGCTCCAGGCCCGGCACCGCGGCCTGGGCGCGCACCGCACGGAATCCGCGGTCGAGGAACCGCTGTACGTCGTCAAGGAGTTGGGGGACGGTGTCGCCGCTCGCGTGGCCGTAGACGGTGACGCCGTCGCGTGCCGCGCCGCCCAGGAGCTGGTAGACGGGGAGCCCGGCCACCTTGCCCTTGATGTCCCACAGCGCGACGTCGACGGCGGCGATCGCGGTCATCGTGACGGGACCGCGCCGCCAGTAGGCGCCCTTGTACAGGTACTGCCAGATGTGCTCGATGCGGTCCGCGTCCTGCCCTATGAGGACGGGGCACACGTGGTCGCTCAGGTAGGAGGCCACGGACAGTTCACGGCCGTTGAGGGTGGCGTCGCCGATGCCGGTCACACCGTCGGACGTGGTGAGCTTCAGGGTGACGTAGTTGCGGCCGGGGCAGGTGACGAAGACCTCGGCGGCGACGATGGTGGCCATGCCTGGACTCCCTTTCGATCGGGGGAAGTGAAGGACGTGCGGGAGGGGGGAGAAGGGCGGAGGGGGTCAGCGGGCGGTACGCAGCACTTCTCTCAGTGCCGCGTCGATGCCGCGCGGCGAGCCCAGCGCCGTCGCGTACTCGGCGACGAGCGAGGTGAACTCCGCGTGCCCGGTGACCTGTTCGGGCAGAAGGCCACCCGACTCGATCAGGATCCGCGCCGCCTCCGCCGGGCCACCCGCACGCGCCGCGAGCTGTCGCAGCCGCGCGGTCGCCGGGTCGGCAACCGCGCCGAGCGCCGCCTCGTCGTACGCGTCGGGGCCGCCGGTCACCACCCTGATGTACGCCGCGACCCCGAGCGCGAGGACCGGTGGGACGCGCCCCGCCGCGAGGTTCTCCTCGACGGCGCTCGCCCAGCGCACCGGGATCTTCAACGAGCCGTCGGAACCGACCTGTGCGGTGCGGTGCCCCAGGGCGGGATTCGCGAAGCGCTGCAGCAACTCCTCCACGTACGCACGGCCGTTGACGCCTTCCGGCAGGGTCAAGGTGGGAAGGATCTCGTCGGTCATCGCGGCGCGCACGGCCGCGCCCACCGGCTCGTCGGCCACCGCCTGATCCATCCGTGCCAGGCCGCGCAGCAGCCCGAAGTAGGCGAGGAGCGAATGGGCGCCGTTGAGCAGGCGCAGCTTCATCAGTTCGTACGGGGCCACATCCGCCGTGAAGACGGCACCGGCCTCCTCCCACGCGGGACGCGACGCCCGGAAGTCGTCCTCCAGGACCCACAGGCGGTACGGCTCCGCGACCACCGGCACGGTGTCGCGCACGCCGAAGCAGCGGGCCGCCAGCGCGCGGTGCTCGTCCGTCGTCGCGGGCACGATGCGGTCCACCATGGTGCTCGGTGTGGACGCCGATGCGGCCAAGTAGGCCTGGAGGTCGTGGCGTTCGGGCATGGGCAGAGCCTCGATGAACGTGTCGAGCAGCGCACGCAGGCGCCCGCCGTTGTCCATGAGGTTGTCGCAGCTCAGCAGGGTGACCGGTCCAGCGTGGCCGCGCAGCCGGTGCTGCAGGCCGCGGACCAGGAGCCCGATCGCGGTCATCGGATCGCCCCGCCCGGAGAGGTCCGCGCGGACCGCCGGATCGTCGAGGTCGAGCGAACTGCCTTCAGCCGTGAGGGAGTAGCCCTTCTCCGTGACGGTCAGCGAGACGATGCGCGTGGCGTCGGAGCCGATGGCCGCGACGACTTCGGGCGTCTGGTGCGCGGCGACAAGGCCGCGGTGGTGGACGCCCGGCACCTGGGCGGCAGGTCCACTGCCCTGGCTCAGCGTCAGCACCGTGTAGAGATCGTCCTGTTGGGACATGCCCTCGATCACGGGATGCGCCCCGCTCCGGCCCCGTCCGGTGGCCACACCCCGGATCCCCCACGGGCCCTCGGTGTGCCGCAGCGCGTCGGCGGTGTACACGGCCTGGTGCGCGCGGTGGAAGTTGCCGAGCCCGAGGTGGACGATGCCTGCCTCGGGGGCACGCGGCGGACGCCTGATCCCGGGTACGGGCAGGCGGCTGCGGGCCAGGCGGGGCAGGGCGTTGCCCGGAGCGGCGAGGTCAGCCACGATCCTGCCCCTCCTGCCGGGTTCCGGAAAGCGCTCCGGAGGCCGTCGCGAGCCCGGGTTCGACGAGCACCTTCAGCTGCGAGCGGTCCGTGAGCGCTGCCGTCAGCGCCGCGTCCGCCCGGTCGAGCGGGAACGACGCCGTCACCAGCGGTTCGAGCCGGATCCGCCCCGTCCCCGCGAGCGCGATCGCCGCCGGGAAGTCACCCGCGTACCGGAAGGCGGTGACGAGGGACATCTCCTGGCGCTGCATCCAGGCGAGCGGCAGCTCCGTCACCGGCGCCGACGGATTGCCGACGACGACCGCGGTGCCGCCGGGGCGAAGGGCCCGGATCGCACCGACGAGGGCGCCGCCGTTGCCGGAGCAGTCGAGCGCGACGTCGAAGCCGTCCGGGTCGGCGAGGGCGGTGGCCCTGGCCGGCTCGGGGGTCAGCTCCGCCGCGCCGACGGTCCCGGCGCCCAGTTCGGCGGCGTGGCGCAGCCTGGCACCGGCCACGTCGGAGACCGTCACCGAAGCGGCGCCCGAGGCCAGGGCCACTTGCAGGACGAGCAGCCCGATGGGCCCCGCGCCGGTGACGAGGACCCGGTCGCCGGGTGCGATCCCCGACCGGCGTACGGCGTGCACGGCGACGGCCAGCGGCTCGATCAGCGCGCCGTGGCGTACGTCCATGGAGGCGGGCAGCGGGTGCACGAAGCCCTCCGGGGCGACGAGGTACTCGGTCAGGGCGCCGTCGGTGGGCGGTGAGCCGAAGCACGTCCCGCGCGGGCAGAGGTTGTAGCGCCCGGCCCGGCACAGCGCGCACCGGCCGCAGGGGTGGGCGGGTTCGACGGCGACGGGGGTGCCGGGCTCGTGGTGTCCGGCGCCGGGTCCCGCGGCCACGACGACACCGCTCGGCTCGTGGCCGAGGACGGTCGGGGCACGGAGCACGTTCGGGCCGTTCTCGCCGTGCGCGTAGTAGTGCAGATCCGATCCGCACAGGCCGACGGCGGCGATGCGGACGAGGACCTCGCCGGGCCCTGGCACGGGCACCGGGCGCTCCTCGACGCGCAGGTCCTTCGGCCCGTGCAGGACCGCTGCACGGTGCGTCCCGGGCCCGTGCGGCATCGCTGCTCGCAGGCTCTTCGTCTCCTCGGTCACGAGGCGTCCTTTTCTCTCGCGGATGTGCGGATGCGCGGATTCACGAGTTCTCTTGCGGGAGTTCTCTTGCGGGGCGGTCGGTCGGCGGGAGGGCGCGTCAGCGGATCGGCAGCGGCTCCACCCGCTGGATCACGAACGCGTACGTCAGCGCGCCGACCACGGAGAGCGCACCGGACACGAGCAGCGGCACCACGTACGAGCCCCCGGAGGCGGCCAGCAGGAATCCCGTCACGATCGGACCGAGCGCGCCCGCGACGTTCGACGCGAAGTTCTGGATGCCGGCCAGCGAGGCGACGTGCCCCGGCGTCGGCGCCACATCGGCGGGCAGCGAGGCGACGCTCACCGTGGCGAACGTCAGTGAGGCGTAGCTGACCGAGAGGAGGGCGAGGGCGCCCGCCGCCGTCGGCACCACGACCGTGAGGGCGATGACCGAGGAGCAGAGCGTGCCGGAGATCAGGCAGGTCTTGCGGACCTTGGTGGTGGACCAGCCCTTGCGGAGCAGCCGGTCGGCCGTCCAGCCGCCGGTCAGGCTGCCGACGATGGCGACGAGGCCGGGGATGGTGCCGAAGAAGCCGAGGCTCAGGAGGTCGAAGCCGCGCTCGTCCACGAGGTAGCTGGGGAACCAGGTGATGAAGAAGTAGATGACGTAGTTGAGGCAGAAGAAGCCCAGCATCATGCCCCAGACGGTGCGGTAGCGGAACAGGTCCCGCCAGCGCAGCGACTTGGCCCCGCCGTCCGTCTGCTCCGCCGCGTCGCCCGATTCCTCCGGCTCGAAGCGCGCGCCCCCGCCCTCGATGTAGGCCCGTTCCTCCGTCGTCAGCTTCGGGTGGTCCTCCGGCTCGTGGTACCAGCGCAGCCAGGCGACGATCCAGACGAAGCCGAGCAGACCGCAGACGATGAACGCGGCCCGCCAGTGGAAGGCGGAGACGATCGCCGTGACCAGCGGCAGCGCGATGGCCGTGCCCACGCGCGCACCGTTGTCCCAGACGCTGTTGGCCAGCGTGCGCTCGCGCCGCGGGAACCAGCGGGACACCGCCTTGGCGGGCGCCGGATACCCGGCGGCCTCACCGGCCCCGAGCAGCATCCGCGCGCCGATCAGGGTGCCGACTCCGCGTACGAGACCCATGGCGACGGTGGCGAGGGACCACCAGATCGCCCCGATGGCGAAGACCCGCTTGACGCCGAACTTGTCCAGGGCGGCGCCCGCGGGCAGCTGGCAGATCGCGTACGTGATGAAGAAGGCGCTGAGGACGAAGCCCTGGATCTCCGGGCCTATGTCCAGGTCCTTGGACATGGCGGGCAGCGCCACGCTCAGCGTCGAGCGGTCCAGGTAGTTGACCGCGAGGCCTCCGAAGCAGAGCGCCACGATGCCCCAGCGGACGTTCTTCCCCCGGCCGCGCGGGCGGGGCGGCGCGGTGTCATCGCCGGGGTCGTCCGTCGGTTCCTGGGGTGTTCCGGCTGCGGATTTCTTCTGGAGGCCCGGGGTGGCCGGCGTCGTCGTCATCGGACTCCTTTGTACGAGGGACGGGCAGGGGCGGCTCGGGCGGCTCCCGGAGCAGCACCCTTTCTACCTGCGACGGAGCTACCATACAAGGCTTGTATGGTAGTGAATTCCAGACGCGGGTGAGAAGCTGACCCCATGGATCGCCGACCGTCACAGCCCCGCAGCGCCGCCTCGCCCACGCCCGAAAGCGCCGCACCGCGGGTCCGGGAAGACGCCGCACCGCGGGTCCGGGAAGACGCCGCACCGCCGTCCCGGGAAAGCGCCGCATCGCCGTCCCGGGACGGCGTCGCACCGCCCGTCCGTGAATCGGTCCGCACGCGCGTGCACGGGATCCTGCGCGGCCAGATCACCTCGCTCGAACTGCCCCCGGGCAGCCCGCTCTCGGAGAACGAACTGGCCAACGAGCTCCAGGTGAGCCGCACTCCGGTGCGCGAGGCGCTGATCCTGCTCGGCGAGGAGGCCCTGGTCGAGGTCTTCCCGAAGCTGGGCACGTTCGTCTCCCGCATCAGCGTCCCCGCGGTGATGGAGGCTCAGTTCGTGCGCGAGGCCATCGAGTTGGCCGCGCTGCACGAGGCGGTCAAGCGCTCCGACGCGCAGGACATCGCCGACCTGCGCGCGATCCTCGATCTCCAGCGCCAGGCCTGTGCGGCGGGCGACGCGGACACGTTCTTCGGGCAGGACGAGGCCTTCCACCGCCGCCTGATGGAGGCCAGCGGGCATCGCACGCTCTGGCGCACCGTGACCACGGCCAAGGCCCACCTCGACCGCGCCCGCCGGCTCAGCCTGCCGCTGCCGCACCGGGTGGAGACGCTCATCGAGGAGCACGCCTCGGTGGTCGACGCGCTGGAGAACCGGGACGACGCGGCGGCCGTGGCGGCGCTGCGCGGTCACCTCCAGGGCGTGTTCGACGACATCGGCACGATCCAGGCCCGCCACCCCGAGCTGTTCGTGGCCGACGGCGATGGTGCCGTGCCGGTGCGGCGGCGGGTGCATCCGGGAGTGCGCGGCCAGGTCTGATTCCTGACTGGTTCCAGGGGGCCCACCCATAACTGATACCCACTTCTGAAGCGATCGATTCAGAATGTGCTAGCGTCCTGACCGTCCGTTTTGGAGCGAGCGCTCCAAAAGGTAGTCGCGATCATGAGAGGCATCAATGCCACCTGCGGTGTACATAGTTGGGCTCGGCATCTTCACCCAAGGAACCTCGGAGTTCATGCTGTCCGGCCTCCTGCCGGGCATGGCCGCCGACCTGGGTGTGTCGATCCCGGACGCGGGGCTGCTGATCTCGGCCTTCGCGATCGGCATGGTCGTCGGCGCCCCGCTGCTCGCGGTGGCCACCCTGAGCTGGCCCCGGCGGACCGCCCTCGTCTGGCTCCAGGCGGCCTTCGTCGCCGCCCACGTGATCGGCGCGCTCGCCCCCGGCTACGGGGTCCTCTTCGTCACACGCGTGGTCAGCGCCCTCGCCTACGCGGGGTACTGGGGCGTGGCCGTGGCCACCGCGGTCGCCCTCGTGCCGCCGGCGGCCAAGGGGAAGGCGGTTGCCGTCGTGGCGGGCGGGCTCACACTGGCCACGGTCGTCGGCGTACCGGCGGGCACCGTCCTGAGCCAGTACTCCAGCTGGCGCGCCGCGTTCTGGGCGGTCGCCGCGGCCACCCTGGTGAGCCTCGTGTGCACGCTGCTCGTCGTCCCCGGCGGCCGGGCCGAAGCCGGGCGTACGTCGGTGAAGGCCGAGCTGCGCGGCATGGCGCGGCCCCAGCTCTGGCTCTCGTACGCCGTCACGGCCTTCACCTTCGGCGCGGTCATCGTCACCTTCAGCTATCTCGCGCCCCTGCTGACCGAGGTGAGCGGAGTGTCCGAGGGGTGGGTGCCCGCGGTCCTCGCCCTGTTCGGCGCCGGCGGGATGGTGGGCCTGGTCATCGGCGGACGCACGGCGGAATCGCACCCTCTGCGGACCCTCGGCCTGGGGCTCGGCGCGCTCGCCCTCTTCTCCGCGCTGCTCGCGCTCACGGCTCGCTCCACCGTCGTCGTGATCGCACTGGTCTTCCTGCTCGGCCTGGTCGGATACGTGACCAATCCGGCGCTCCAGTCACGCGTGTTCACCCTCGCCCCGGCCGCCCCGACGCTGGTCGGCGCCACCAATACGGCCGCGTTCAACGTCGGCAACACCCTGGCCCCGCTCCTCGGGGGTCTGACGATCGACGCCGGGCTCGGCTACGCCTCCGTCGCCTGGGTCGGCGCCGCGCTCGCCACGGCCGGAGCGGTGGCCGCGCTCTGGGCGGCGCGGCTCCAGCGGGCGGGGCGGGACGCCCAGACGGAGCCCCGGGAACGTACGCGAGTGGCCGCATGACGAAGTCGCACGACGAATCCACCGGGGCGCGCCCCCGCGCCACCGCCGCCCCCGACTGGTACGCCTCCGCCGGAATCTCACGGTCTTCGTCACCGACATTTTGTACGCATGTTCCAAAACCCGTACTGTGGGGGGCATGGCCAGGCCACGAGAGTTCGACGAGGACCGCGTCGTCACCGCGGCCATGGAGACGTTCTGGCGTCATGGCTACGAAGGCACGTCGACGCGCGCGCTGTGCGACAGCACCGGGCTCGGCCCCTCCAGCCTCTACAACACCTTCGGCGGCAAGCGTCAGCTCTATCTGCGCGCCCTGCAGCGTTACTACGAGACCAGCACGGCCGAGCAGATCGAGATCCTGCGGGGCGAAGGAACGGCGAAGCAGCGGCTGCGGGACATGATGGTCCACGCCGTGGACGCCGATCTCGACGAGGCGGACGGGCGCGGCTGCTTCGCGATCAACGCGGCCGTCGAGATCGGCGGGCTCGACCCGGAGGTCAAGGACGCGGTCCGGCGCAACTTCGACCGGGTCGAGGAGGAGCTGCGCACGGTCGTGACGACCGGTCGGCGCACGGGCGAGCTCCGCTCCACGGCCGACGCGGTGGCCGTCGCGCGCCGCGTGCAGAGCACGTACTACGGCCTTCGCGTCATCGCCCGCGTCCAGGACGACCGGCAGGCGCTGCTCGACACGGTGGAGAGCACGCTCGCCGATCTCTGATCCCCCGGGGGCCGGCGGGACGTTGCCCCGCTGCCACCGGGGCCGCGCGTTTCAGTCTTGGCGGGACACACAAAAACGTCACGCTCCCGCCGCGAGTTCTTTGTTCACGTGAAGTATCCCCAGAAGTAATCACGGCTGATTGGATTGCGGCGCCCCATCAGTCACATCACGTGCATCCGCACAACAACCCCCCACTCCCAGGAGATTCAGTGCCGCACCCAGCGCTGCGCAGGACTCAAGCCGCCGCGATCACCACGGTGCTCGCCGCGGCCACGCTCGCCGCCGTCGCCCCGTCCGCGACCGCCGACGCGCCTGCCGCCTCTGTCGACACTCCCGCACTCAAGGTGCTCTCGTACAACGCGTTTCTCTTCAGCAAGAACCTCTACCCGAACTGGGGCCAGGACCACCGCGCCAAGGCCATCCCGGCCGCGGACTTCTTCCAGGGCAAGGACGTGGTCGTCCTCCAGGAGGCCTTCGACAACTCCTCGTCCGCCGCGCTGATGGCCAACGCCGCGGACCGCTATCCGCACCAGACCCCGGTCATGGGCCGGAGCAAGGACGGCTGGGACGCCACCGGCGGCGCGTACTCCTCGGCGTCCCCGGAGGACGGCGGGGTCACGGTCCTGAGCAAGTGGCCGATTGTGCGCAAGGAGCAGTACGTCTACAAGGAGGCCTGCGGCTCCGACTCCTACTCCAACAAGGGCTTCGTCTATGCCCAGTTGGACGTCAACGGCACGAAGGTGCACGTCGTCGGCACCCACACCCAGTCCACCGACCCGGGCTGCGGCTCCGGCGAGGCGGCCGCGACCCGTGCCACCCAGTTCAAGGAGATGGACGCCTTCCTGGACGCCAAGAACATCCCGGCGGGCGAACAGGTCCTCGTGGCGGGCGACTTCAACGTCGACTCGCACAGCGACGAGTACGCCTCCATGCTCGCCGATGGCGGCTTCGCGCCCGCCGACGGCCGCACCGGCCACCCGTACTCCTTCGACACCCAGGACAACTCCATCGCCGCCGAGCGCTACCCGGACGACCCGCGCGAGGACCTGGACTACGTCCTGCACCGCAAGGGCCACGCCCGCCCCGCGAGCTGGCACAACGAGGTGGTCAAGGAGCAGAGCGCACCCTGGACGGTCTCCAGCTGGGGCAAGCAGTACACGTACACCAACCTGTCCGACCACTATCCGCTGATCGGTTCCTAGCGGTCGTGGACCGACCCGCGGGGTGCGTGGCGGCCGGCCGCCACCCCACCCCCGAGCCGGCGGGGCAGGTGGAGGGGCCCGGCGCCCGGACCGGCCCGCGCACGGCGGGGGTGTGTCAG
>NZ_JBEYTL010000009.1:0-433302 GCF_040643025.1 Streptomyces sp. NPDC047525 | reverse complement strand
TTCCTCCGGGCGCTTCCCTTCGGTGTTTCTTTTTGTTCTTCGTTCTTGCGTTTCCGACTCTATCAGACTCTTTCGTGTCCGATTTTCCTCGGTGCTTTTCAGGTTTCCGCTCCTGCCTTTCGGCTTTCGCGTTTCCCTTTCCGGCGGTTCCGACTCTATCAGATCCTTTCGGGCCTGATTCCCAGTCAGCGGGGCTTGTCTTCCCGGCTGTTGGGCCGTTCCGACGTCTCAAACTCTAGCGGTTCTTCCCGGCTACTCATAATCGAGTCCTGGAATTGAATTCGGGCATGCCGAAATCGTTCCCGGTGGGATGTCGTGCAGAGTTTGTTTTGCCGCGTCTCAGCGGCGGGAGGTGCTGTCGCAGAACCGTTACGGCTCCGTGGCAACCCGAAGAACCTTACGGATCCAGTGGATGACTGTCAAACCACGAGGTGGAGCCCTCAGTCCAGGTCGGTGAGGCGTCCGCCCGCGTCCGGCTGGGCGTGCTCCACCCTGCGCAGCAGACGGGTCAGTACTTCCCCGAGGGCGCCGCGCTCCTCCTGTGAGAGGTCCTGGAGAAGGTCCTCCTCGAAGACCGTGGCCAGGCGCATCGCCTCCAGCCACTTCTCGCGGCCCTCCGCGGTGAGCTCGACGATCACGCGCACGCGGTTGTTCTCGTCCCGGTCCCTGGTGACCAGACCCTCCGTCACCATGCGGTCGATGCGGTGCGTCATGGCCGCCGGCGTGAGGCCGAGGCCTTTGGCGAGCTCGCCGGGGCCCATTTGGTACGGGGCGCCGGAGAGGACGAGGGCCTTGAGGACCTCCCACTCGGCGTTGCTGATGCCGAGGGTCGCGGTCTGCCGCCCGTAGGCGACGCTCATCCGCCGGTTGAGGCGGCCGAGGGCCGAGACGATCTCCTCGACCTGCGGGTCGAGGTCCTGAAACTCCCGCTGGTAGGCGGCGATCTGCTCTTCGAGAGTCGGCTCACTGGGGCCGGGAGTGTCACCCATGGCCCGCAGTATGGCACGCCCTCACTTGGCGTTGAAGTTCTTCTGTGTGTACTGTTTAGACTCTAACTTTAGCTTCGAAGTCTTCATGGCTAACTCCTAAGGCAGGTGAAAGTGACCAGGGCGATGGGCGCAGCGATGCGTCGTATTCAGGCAGGCAGCGCGCTGAGCGCGTTTGGCGTCGGGTTCACGGTTCCGTTCCTCTACGTGTACGTGGCGCAGGTGCGGGATCTGGGGGCCAGTACGGCGGGCATCGTGCTCGCCGCCTTTGCCATGGCCGCGCTGATCGTCCTGCCCATCACCGGGCGCGTCATCGACCGCCGCGGCCCGCTCCCCGTACTCATGGGAGCCGCGCTGACCGCATCGGTGGGTGCTCTCGCGCTCGGGTTCGCCAGTAGTGAGGCGACCGCGATCGTCTCGGCGGCCCTCCTCGGCGCCGGTACGGCCGTGATGCAGCCCGCGCTCGCCACGATGATCGTCTGGTGCTCGACGCCCACCACGCGCACGCGTGCCTTCGCGATGCAGTTCTTTCTGCAGAACCTGGGCCTCGGTATCGGCGGCCTCATCGGCGGCCAGATCGTCGACGAGCACGACCCGGGCAGCTTCATCACGCTGTTCTCCATCGAGGCCGTGATGTTCCTGGTGCTCGCCGCGATCGTCGTCACCGTGCGGCTTCCGCACGCGCCGTCCATCCAGGACGCCGTGCCCAAGGACGGGTCCGCGCCGCAGAGCGGTCTGCGGGCGCTGCTGCGGCACAAGGCGATGGTGCAGCTGTGCGTGCTCGGCTTCGTGCTGTTCTTCGCCTGCTACGGCCAGTTCGAGTCGGGTCTCTCCGCGTACGGCGTGGAGGCGGCCGGGATCTCGCCGTCGACGCTCGGCATCGCGCTCGCCGCCAACACCGCCGTGATCGTCATCGCGCAGTTCGCCGTCCTGAAGTTCGTCGAGCGGCGCAAGCGGTCCCGGGTGATCGCGGCCGTCGGTCTCATCTGGGCCGTCGCGTGGATCGCGGCCGGGTACGCGGGGATGGGCCACGGCAGCCAGGCCATGGCGACCGCCGCGTTCATCTCGACGTACGCGCTCTTCGGGCTCGGTGAGGCGATGCTGTCGCCGACCGTCGCGCCGCTGGTCGCCGATCTGGCTCCGGCCGGGATGGTCGGTCAGTACAACTCGGCGTTCGCCCTGGTGAAGCAGCTCGCTCTCGCTGTGGGACCCGCGGTCGGTGGTCCGATGGGGGCCGCGCTGCACGGGCCGTACATCGTGACGTTCCTGCTGTTCTCGCTGGGCATCACGGTGCTCGCGGTGCGTCTGGGGCGGCAGCTCACTCCGCTGCAGAACCAGCCGTACGTGGCGAAGAGCCGGGTCGTCGCTCAGGGCACCCCCGAGCCCGTACCGGCGAACTCCTAGTCACTGCGCGGGAGCGCGAACTCGCACCAGACCGCTTTGCCGCCGCCCGGTGTACGCCGTGAGCCCCAGTTCGAGGCGATCGTGGCGACGATGGCGATGCCGCGTCCCGCCTCGTCCGCGGGCTCCGCGCGGCGGCGGCGCGGCAGGTGGTCGTCGCCGTCCGTCACCTCGATGATCAGGCGGCGGTCCGTGCGGCGCAGGCGCAGGCGCATCGGTGGCGTGCCGTGCTGGAGGGAGTTGGCGACCAGTTCACTGGCCGCGAGCACTCCCAGGTCGTGCAGTTCGGGCGGGAAGCGCCAGCTGGCGAGGACGCCGGTCGCGAAGGCACGCGCGCGTGGCGCCGCTTCCACGCCACCGAGCAGCTCCAGGGCGGCGTTGCGGAACAGCTCGGCGTCCAGGCCCTTGCGCGCGGGGTGCTGGAGGACCAGGACCGCCACGTCGTCGTCGTGGTCGGCCGTCACCCCCAGGGCGCGGATCAGCCGGTCGCACACCACCTGGGGTGTGCCGGTTGCGCCCGCCAGTGCGCGCTCCAGGGAGGCGACGCCTTCGTCGATGTCCTCGCTGCGCCGCTCGACCAGGCCGTCCGTATAGAGGACGGCGGTCGAACCGGGGCCCAGCGGGACCGAGCCCGAGGTGTGCAGCCAGCCGCCGGTGCCGAGCGGCGGCCCGGTGGGCTCCTCCGCGCGGTGGATCGTGCCGCCCTCGTCCCGTACGAGGATCGGCAGGTGCCCGGCGGAGGCGTACGTCAGGCTGCCTTCGTTCGGGTCGTGCACGGCGTAGACCATGGTGGCGATCTGCATCGCGTCGATCTCGGTGGCGAGGCCGTCCAGGAGCTGCAGGACCTCGTGCGGGGGCAGGTCAAGGCGGGCGTAGGCGCGCACGGCCGTGCGGAGCTGGCCCATGACGGCCGCGGCACGGACGCCTCGGCCCATGACGTCGCCGATGACCAGGGCGGTGCGGCCGCCGCCGAGGGTGATCACGTCGTACCAGTCGCCGCCGACCGCGGCCTCCGTGCCGCCCGGTTGGTACGTGGCGGCGATGCGCAGGTCGTCCGGCTGCTCCAACTCCTGCGGGAGGAGTGAACGTTGCAGCGTGACGGCCGTCTCGCGCTGGGTGCGCTCGCTGGCCCGCAGCCGCTCGGCGGCCTCCGCGTGGTCGGTGACGTCGGCGGCGAAGACGAGGACGCCGTCGTCCTTGAGGCCCGCGGCCGAGCCGCTCACGGGGAGCGTCACGGGCGTGCAGGTGAAGGTGTACGACCGGCCGCTCGCCGCCTTGCGGGACTTGACCGTGCGCGGCTTGGAGCTGCGCAGGACCTGGTCCAGGAGGGGCAGCAGGCCGAGCTCTTCCAGCTCGGGCAGCGCGTCACGTGCGGGCTCGCCCACGGGACGGTCGCCGAACGCGGTGGCGTACGCGTCATTGACGTACGCGATGCGGTGCTCGGGGCCGTGCACCAGGGCGACGAGGGCCGGAATGCGGTCGAGCACCTCGCGCGTCGGCAGTTCGTCGACGCCGGCGGCCGGGGTGAGGGTCGTGCCCTCCTGGCCGCCCTCGGCGCGGGCCGCAGGGACGGAGCTTTCGGCTCGCTGTGGCGGGGAGATCCCCAGGTCGGTGCGCGCCGCGGCGCGGCGCTGCGTTCCGGGGAGCCGGGCGCTCCAGCGCGTGAAGTTCACTGCGGTAGGCCTCGTGATGTCGCTTCTGGATCGGGCGGGGATTTCCGGCGGTCCTGGCCCGCCCATGGTCACACGAACAGTCTGGCCGACCGGACTGACATCCGTCAGACGCCGGTGTCACGCGGGGAGTTCCTGCCTCCGGTCAGGAGGACTCCTTCGGGCCTCTGCCCCCGGCCGCGAGTTCGAACTCCGCACGCGGGTGTTCGAGCGACCCCAGGGAGACGATCTCGCGTTTGAACAGGCCTGACAGGGTCCATTCGGCGAGCACCCGGGACTTGCGGTTGACGGTGGGCACGCGGCTCAGGTGGTAGACGCGGTGCATGAACCAGGCAGGGTAGCCCTTCAACTTCCGTCCGTAGACATGTGCGACACCTTTGTGCAGCCCCAGGGACGCGACCGAGCCCACGTATGTGTGCGTGTACTCCTTGAGCGGCTGTTCGCGCAGGGACGCGGCGATGTTGTCGCCGAGCGTCCTGGCCTGGCGCACCGCGTGCTGGGCGTTGGGTGCGCACTCCTTGCCGGGCTCGTCGGCCGTGACGTCGGGGACGGCTGCCGCGTCTCCCGCGCCCCACGCGTGCGCGTGGCCGTTCACGGCCAGCTGGGCGGTGCAGTCGAGGCGGCCGCGTTCGTTCAGCGGCAGGTCGGTCGCGGCGAGCACCGGGTGCGGTTTGACGCCCGCGGTCCACACGACGGTGCGGGTGGGGAAGCGCGCGCCGTCGCTCAGGACGGCGACCCGGTCCTCGCACGAGTCCAGACGGGTCTCCAGGCGTACGTCGATGTTGCGGCGCCGCAGCTCACGGACCGTGTACTTGCCCATCTCCTCGCCGACCTCGGGGAGGATCCGCCCGGAGGCCTCGACGAGGATCCACTTCATGTCCTCGGCCTTGACGTTGTGGTAGTACCGCGAGGCGTAGCGGGCCATGTCCTCCAGCTCGCCGAGCGCCTCGACGCCCGCGTACCCGCCGCCCACGAAGACGAAGGTCAGGGCCGCGTCGCGGACCGCGGGGTCACGCGTCGAGGAGGCGATGTCCATCTGCTCGATGACGTGGTTGCGCAGGCCGATGGCCTCTTCGACGGTCTTGAAGCCGACGCCGTGCTCGGCGAGGCCCGGGACGGGCAGGGTGCGCGAGATGGAGCCGGGTGCCAGGACGATCTCGTCGTACGCGATGTCGACGGCGCCCGAGCCCTCGTCCTCGGTGGCGAGCGTGACGAAGGACGCCGTGCGCTTGGCGTGGTCGACCGTCTTGACCTCGCCGATGACGATCCGGCATCTGTCCAGGACGCGGCGGAGCGGGACGACGACGTGCCGGGGCGAGATGGAGCCGGCCGCGGCTTCGGGCAGGAACGGCTGGTAGGTCATATAGGGATCGGGCGTCACCACCACGATCTCCACTTCGCCCCGCTTCAGCTCCGGCTTCAGCTTCCGCTGGAGGCGCAGTGCGGTGTACATGCCGACGTAGCCGCCGCCCACAACGAGAATGCGCACAGGTTCCTTCACCATCCCATGACGCACCCAGCTCTGGAGTTTGTCCACAGCCTCGGCAATTTGTGTGACCGGTCATGGCCTGCGGCACGCCGTGCGGGCCTTGGCTCCGTGTGGGAGAAGTACGCAGGTCAGCAGGGGGAAGAGGCAGGAAGCCAGGGGGTGCAATCAGGTCGGAATCGGTGCGTACTCCGATCGGGGGGAGCTCTGTGCGGAACCCGCCTCTTCTGAATTGACTCTGGCTCAACTATGTTCGTGTGTCGTCGGGGTGTCGGGGGATGCGCTCGTCGAGTCCAGCTACGGGGCTCGGGATTCGGGCTTGCTCCTCACACTCCGGTAGCCAATGGCGGGGAGTGTCTCCGGGGGGAGACGCCATTACCGGGGGAACGCATATGAGCATTCAGGAATCTCACTGGACTTCGAGCATGGTGTCGGCTTCAGCCGTCGCCACCAGCGGGAACGGACGCGACATGGGGGACGGACCGCGTTCGACGCCGCTGCGTGTGGACGCACAGCGCAATCTCGAGCATGTTCTTCGCGCGGCGCGCGAGGTCTTCGGCGAGCTGGGTTACGGCGCGCCGATGGAAGACGTCGCCCGGCGCGCACGGGTCGGCGTGGGCACGGTCTACCGCCGCTTCCCCAGCAAGGACGTGCTGGTGCGGCGCATAGCCGAGGAGGAGACCTCCCGGCTCACCGACCAGGCGCGATCGGCGCTCGGCCAGGAGGACGAGCCGTGGTCGGCGCTCTCGCGCTTCCTGCGGACGTCCGTCGCATCGGGCGCGGGGCGGCTCCTGCCGCCGCAGGTGCTGCGGGTGGGCGTCGCGGACGAGGTCGCGGGCGCACGGGAGGACGAGGCGCGCGTGCCGCAGCAGCGGCAGGCGGCTCCGGCCGGTCCCGAGCTGCGGCTCGTCGAGCAGCGCTCGGCTCCGGCCGAGGAGTCGGCGGCGGACGACCCGGGGGCGGTCGCGCTCCTGGAGGTCGTCGGACGCCTCGTGGAGCGGGCGCGGGCGGCGGGCGAGCTGCGCGCGGACGTGACCGTGTCGGACGTGCTCCTGGTGATAGCCACGGCTGCGCCCTCGCTGCCGGACGCGGCGCAGCAGGCGGCGGCCTCGTCGCGGCTGCTCGACATCCTGCTCGAGGGTCTGCGCTCGCGCCCCTCGGTCTGAAGCGGCACGGGACAGGCACGGGTTCGGCGCGAGGCAGGCACGGGTTCGGCTCAACTTCCGTTGAATCAGCGGTGGTTGAGCCTTCCCCGAATGGGTGAACGGTAGTGCTCGAATACGGGAAGTCACCTCGGAAGGGTGGTTGACCGTCATCGCCGTCCGCCGTAGCACGCCCGTATGGCACTCTTTCCCGGATGGCCGGGTCTGAGTGTGCAAGCGGGGGCTTCCGCGATGAGTGGTGACGGGCGGGACGAGTCGTCCTCCGCCTTGGGCGAGGAGGCCGCAGGGCTGCCTCCTCGGCAGGTGCCGAACCAGGGCGGGCCCGGATCCGGTGGCGGACCCGGCGGTGCGGATCCCAGCGTTCCGCCGCAGCGCGAAGGTGTCCGGGGCGGGGCCCCGGTGCCCCTCCTGCCGGCCGAGCCCGGATCTCTCGTCCCCGCGGAAGGACCGTCCGCCGACAGCGACTTGATCGCCCGGATGCGGGCGGGCGACGACACGGCGTACGAAGAGCTGTACCGAAGGCACGCCGAAGCCGTCCGCCGGTACGCCCGCACCTGCTGCCGGGACGCCCACACCGCCGACGACCTCACGGCCGAGGTCTTCGCGCGGATGCTCCAGGCGGTCCGGGGCGGCAGCGGACCCGAGCACGCGGTGCGCGCCTATCTGCTCACCACGGTGCGCCGCGTCGCCGCGGGATGGACGAAGTCGGCGAAGCGGGAGCACCTGGTCGAGGACTTCGCGGTCTTCGCGGCGCAGGCCTCGCGCAGCTCCGAGGTCTCCGACGACGACACTCTGGACCTGGGCGCGGACGTGCGCGCGATGCACGAGGCCGAGCAGTCCATGGCCATGCAGGCGTTCCGGAGCCTTCCGGAGCGCTGGCAGGCCGTGCTGTGGCACACGGAGATCGAGGACGAGTCCCCCAGTGACGTCGCCACGCTCTTCGGGCTCGACGCCAACGGCACCCGGGTGCTGGCCAAGCGGGCGCGCGAGGGTCTCAAGGAGGCGTATCTCCAGGCCCACGTGAGCACCACCCTCACCGACAACGAGGAGTGCGCGCGGTACGCCGACCGGCTCGGCGCCTACGCACGCGGCAGTCTGCGCACCCGGGCCGAGCGCGGCCTGCGCAAGCACTTGGAGGAGTGCGCCAAGTGCCGCCTGGCCGCGGGCCAGATCAAGGAAGTCGCCAGCGGTATTCCCGGGGTCGTGCCGATCGCGGTCATCGGCTGGTTCGGTGCCGCCGGGTACGCGAAGGTGGCCGCCCTCGTCGGCGGTGGCGCTGCGGGTGCCGCGGGCGCCGGTGCCGCGGGCGCGGCGGCGGCGAGCGGCGGCTCGTCCGGTGGTGCGGCGGGCGGCGGCGCTGCCGCCGAAGGGCTCGGGGCGCCCGCGAAGGCCGGTATCGCGGCGGCGGTCGTCGTCGCGGCCGCGGCTGCGGCGATCGCCCTCACCGCGGGAGACGGGGACAAGCCCAAGGACCTGCCGAGCGCCGGGAAGCCGCCGGCCGTCGAGCCTGTCGTACCGAGCAAGCCGCCGCCCCCGAAGCCCAAGCCCGAGCCCGCGCCGCCGGCGGCGGCGGCCGCCGAGCCGAAGCCCGAGCCGCCCCCGAAGCCCAGGCCCAAGCCGACCCCCACGCCCACCCCCACCCCCACGCCGAAGCCCGAGCCACCGGCCCCCAAGCCGACGCCGACTCCCACGCCGTCCAAGCCGAAGCCCAAGCCGCCGCCTCCGCCGCCGCCCGCCCCGACGGTCTACCAGTGGAGCGAGCTGCAGTACGGCGTCGTCGGTGACGGCACCAAGCCCGAGATGCGGCTCGGCGAGAGCAGCTGGGTCTGGCAGCGCGGCGGCCTGTCCATCGCGGACAAGCAGTACGGCCACGGCGTGACCGTCCATGGCCAGTCCTCCGTCACCATCGACCTGAACCGCCAGTGCTCGACGTATGACGCGGTCGTCGGCGTCGACGACATGACGATGGGCCTGGGCAAGGTGCGGTTCTCGGTCTTCGGGGACGGCGTCCGGCTGTGGCAGTCACCGCTGATGAAGGGCGGGGATCCGGCGGTGCCCGTGCAGGTGAACCTGACCGGGCGCAAGACGATCCGCCTGGTCGTCGAGCCGCACTCGCCGTTCGACTCGGCCGCGCTCGCGGACTGGGCGCAGTCGCGCTTCCGCTGTACGTAGGCTGCGGGCTCCGTTCAGCTCAGCTCAGTTCAGCTCAGTTCCGCGAGGGCGTCGGGGGCGGTGAGTCCGTCGCCCGCGGCGCACTCGGCCTCGTACCGGCGCTCGCCGAGGGCGGCGAGCGCCGCGGTCTCGACCCGCTCGGCGTCGGCAAGCTCCGGCATCGGGCGCGGATTGCCGCTCCGCAGCCGGGTGCTGAAAGCCAGCAGGCGGGCCGCGCGGGGGTGGTCGCCGAGCCTGCTCACCAGGGTGGCTCCACAGTCCACGAGCGCCGCGATGACCAGCTCCGCGCACCGGCTGTCCAGCGCCATCCGCAGTCCGTCCGCGAGCACCGGCAGTGCCTGCTCCGGGCCCGACTCGGCGGCCACGATCTTGGACTCCAGGCCATGGAGCGCCGCGATGAACTGCGGCGGCGGCGTGCCGCGCTCGGCGTCGGCGCGGGCCTCCTCGAACAGGGCGCGGGTCCTGGCGACTTCGCCGTCGTCCAGCGCCATCTGCGCCTGCACCAGACGCATGAACGCGCGCGAGTCCCCCACGCCGTACCGGTCGGCCTCGATCCCTGCCTCGTGCAGGGCCTTCGCCGCCAGTTCGCGGTCACCCTCGCGGTACGCGATCTCGGCGAGGCGGACGATCAGGAAGGGCGTCTCGGCGTAGGCGCCCACTTCGTAGGCGAGCCGCAGCGCTTCGTCGTACTCGACGCGTGCCTCCTCGTGCAGACAGCGCGCCATCGCGGCCTCGCCCGCCGCGCTCGACACCTGGGCGCGCATCCAGCGGTCGCCTGCGCGCATGCTCAGCTCGCGCAGCTCCGCGAGATCCTCGTCGACCCCGGACAGGTTGCCCGGGGCGTCGACGGCCTGGTGCGTGCGGAACATCAGGCTGACGCCGATCTCCCAGTCGCCGCCGTGTCTGCGGCAGTTGGCGACCACGTCGTCCAGGCCGGGTTTGGCCGCCTCGGGGCCGTCCAGGAAGTAGGCGGTGAACGGCCAGATGATCCCCGGGAAGCGGGCCGCCGCCGGCACCGGTTGCGCGAAGGCGTCCCGCAGCCGCCCGAGGTAGACGCGGTCGTCCTCGTCGGCCAGCGCGTCCATGGGCCTGGACTCCGCCACCAGGAAGAAGTGCAGCAGCCGCAGGCTCATCCAGGACCAGTGGAGCGGTTCGCCCGTGTCCTCGGGGATGCCGTCGGGACCGTCGGGCGGCATCGGCGGTGCGAGGCGCAGGATGCCTGCGACCCAGTTCGCGCCCTCTCTGCGGTAGTTCCGCATGGACCAGAACCAGCCCACGGCCAGGGCGATGGCCAGCGCATCCTCCCCATCGCCGGACTCGGTGGCGCGTTGCAGGGCCGCGCGGATGTTGTCAAGATCCGTCTCCAGGCGCTGGATCCACGGGAGTTGGTCGGCCGAGCGCAGCAGGGGTTCGGCCTTCTCGACCAGGGCGCGGACGTACGCGGTGTGGCGGCGGCCCGCAGCGGTGCGCAGCTCCGGCGTCTCTGCGGCCCGCTCGGACGCGTACTCGTGGATGGTCTCCAGCATGCGGTAGCGCATGCCGCCGCCGGCCGTGGGTTCGGCGATGAGCAGGGACTTGTCCACGAGGGCGCCGATGAGGTCGGCGGCAGGGCCGGTGCAGACCGCCTCCGCCGCCTCTATGTCCCAGCCGCCCGCGAAGACGGACACCTCGCGCAGCACGGTCCGCTCGGGCTCGTCGAGCAGGTCCCAGGACCAGTCGACGACGGCCCGCAGCGTCTGCTGGCGGGGCAGGACCGTGCGGCTGCCGCTGGTGAGGAGGCGGAAGCGGTCGTCGAGGCGGTCGGCGATCTGCCGGGGCGTGAGCAGGCGAAGACGGGCCGCGGCCAGTTCGATGGCGAGCGGGAGGCCGTCGAGGCGTCGGCAGATCTCGGCGACGGCCCCGGCGTCCTCCTCGGGGTCGAAGTCCGGGCGCACGGCCGTGGCGCGCTCGCTGAAGAGGCGGTGGGCGGGGTCGGGCGGCAGGGGCTCGACGGGTCGCACGAACTCGCCCGGTACGCCCAGGGGTTCGCGGCTGGTGGCGATGACCGTGAGATCCGGGCAGTGCGTGAGGAGGGTCTGGGCGAGGTCGGCCGCGGCGCCGATGACGTGCTCGCAGTTGTCGAGGAGCAGGAGCAGAGCGCGCGGGGCGCAGTACTCGACGAGCAGGGCGATGGGGTCGTCCTGCGGCACGGTCATCTCGCTGGTCATCAGCGCCGTCTCGCGCAGACCGAGCGCGCTGACGACGGCTCCCGGGACCGCCTCGGGGCGGTCGAGCGGGGCGAGCTCGGCCAGCCATGCCTGCGGATGCCCGGCGGCGGCTTCCTCGGCGAGGCGGGTCTTGCCGGAGCCGCCGGGGCCGGTGAGGGTGACCAGGCGTGCTCGTCTCATGTCTGAACGGATGGCGCCGAGTTCGGGTTCCCGGCCGACGAAGCTGGTCAGGCGGGGCCGGAGGTTACCTGTCCGCTCCGGGCGCTCCGGCCCTTTGGCGCTCGGCTCCCAGGCCGCGGCCGGGTCCAGCAACTCCGCGTGCAAGAAACGGAGTTCAGGTCCGGGGTCCGTGCCGAGGCCGTCGGCGAGCGTGCGGCGCGCGGTCTCGTACGCGGCGAGGGCGTCGGCGCCGCGGCCCGCGTCGCGCAGGGCGCGGATCAGGAGGGCGTGCAGCGTCTCGTCGTACGGCTGGGCGGCGGTGAGTTCCTTCAGTTCCGGTACGACGTCGGAGGCGTGGCCCAGGAGCAGGTCCGCCTCGACCCGCGCGCGGGTCGCCTCGGCGTGCAGCGCTTCGGGGCGGGCGGCCGCGCTGCGGTCGGGCAGGTCGGCGAGGGCGGGGCCGCGCCACAGGGTGAGCGCTTCGCGCAGCGTGCGGGCGGCCGATGCCGGGTCGCGGCGGTCCAGGGCCGCCTTGCCCTCGCGCACGAGGCGTTCGAAGCGGTGCAGGTCGATGTCTTCGGGGGCGGTGGTGAGGCGGTAGCCGCCGGGTTCCGATGCGATGGCGTCCTTGCCGAGGGCGCGGCGGAGGCGGCCGATGAGGGCCTGGAGGGCGGCGGGGGCGTCGGTGGGGGGCTCGTCCTGCGCCCATACCTCGGCGATGAGGGTCTCCAGGGGGACCGTGCGGTGGGCACGCAGGGCGAGGGCGGCGAGGAGCGCGCGAAGCCGCCGGCCTCCTACGGGCAGGGGCGCCCCTTGTTCGTCGTACGCCTCGGTGGCGCCCAGGATTCTGTACCGCACCGGGTCATTCTCGCCGGTGGAGCGGGTCGGGGCGCGGGGGTTTCTTTCCCCGACCCCGCCCCTTCCCGAAAACCCGCTCGGCGCGGGGGCCTACCTGGGGCTCCGCCGCAGACCCCGTACAAGATGTCCTCAAGCGCCGGACGGGCTGCATCCAGCCCGTCCGGCGCTTGAGGACGAACTCGGCGAAGCCGGTGATCAACCGCGCGCGAGGCTTCGGAGCCAGTTACCGCCCCGCCCCCAACGCCCCCCTCTGCGGCACGACGCTCCCCGTGGGGACAGCCCGCTGCCGCGCGGGGGTGCCGGTCCAGCACGTGCCGCGGCGGGAGAGCAGGCGGCGCAGCCACAGCTCCGTGGAGACCAGGTCCGCCAGGCCGTCCAGCGGCAGCGGCTCGCCCTCCGCCGCCGCGCGCAGTGCCTTGCGGACCACACGGGCCTCCACCAGGCCCGCCTGCGCGAGCAGGGGCGTGTCGAAGAGGGCCAGGAGGTCGTCCACCGCCACCCGAAGGCCCGTCCGCGCCGCCGCCGCGGACGACGCGTGGGACGGAGCGCCCCAGCCGGGCGGCAGTTCGGCCACTCCGGCGCCTTCCAGGACCGTACGCAGGATCGCCGCACGAGCCCCCGGCTGGACGCGCAGGGCGACGGGGAGCGCGCGGCAGGCGCGGACCACCTGGTTGTCCAGGAACGGCGCGTGCAGGCGCTGGAAGCGGACCTCGGCGGCCTGTTCCAGGACGCGCAGGTCCGCCGCGTGCCGGGCGAGGGCGGCGCGGGCGCGGAACTCACCGGGGCGCTGGCCGGGTCCGGCGCCCGGCCGCCCGGTGGTGTCCTGGAGGCGAACCGATACTTCAGCGAGGGCCTCGCCCGTCAGCCACCGCGCCGCGGGCCCCGGTCTCGCCCACGCGAGGGCGGCCATCGAGGCCCCCACCGCACCGCCCGGCTCGTCGAAGCGGCGCTGGAGGAGGCGGTCGGCGAGCGAGTCGACGCCCGCGCGGTAGGACATCCGGGAGAGCTTGCGGGCGGCGCCGTACACGCGCGCGGGCACCATGACGGAGCCGGGCGTGCCGTCCGCCTTCGCCAACGCGGCGACGGGGCGCACCAGATGGCGCCGTCTGCGGTCCATCAGGAGGTCGGCGAGACGGGCCGGGTGCGCGTCGAGTACCTGCCGTGCGCCGTACCCCGTGAAGTGGTCCGCGCTGCCCGAGGAGAGCCGCGCGCGGTGGCGCTGGGCCATGACGAGGGAAGAGCTCGGTTCGTCCGTCAGAGGGCCGTCCAAGTCCGCGTACGGAAGGGCCTCTTCGCCCGCGGCGACCACCACGTGGTGCAGGCGGGGGTTGGCCGCGATGGCGCCCGCCCGCTCCAGCTCGGCCTCGCGGCCGTTGACCGCGAGGTCGTTGAAGGTGACGGCCAGGAGCCGCTCCCCCGCGCCCGTCCCGTGGCCGAGGACCGTGCCGGGCATCCCCGGGAGGCCCGCCGCGAGCAGCGCGAGGGTGCCGGAAGCGGGCCCTCCGGAGAGGTCGGCGCCGATGCCGGGCACCGGCATGCCACGTGCCGCGCGCCGCTCGGCGGGCCCCATGCCGGGCACGGGGCCGGGGTCGACGTCCGCTCCGGGGACGTGCCGCGGGGCGCCGAGCCGGGCGCGCACGGCCTCCACGAGGGCGTCACGGACGCCGTCCACGGCGGTGGTCGCGTCGGCGGCGGGCGCGGCGACCGCGAGGGACGCCACGTGTTCGTACCCGGCGATCTCCCGTGCGCCCGCGCGCAGGATCAGGGCGTGCCCCGGGGGCACGCGCCGCACGCCCTGGTAGGGCGTCGAGTCCTGCAGCGCCTCCGGCACGTCGGGGGCGGCGAGCAGCGCCGCGAGGTGGCCGATGTCCAGGTGGGCCTCGATGAGGTCGGCGAGGGGCAGCGCGGCCGTCGCGAAGGCCGTGCCGGACGCCCAGGGGGTGTAGAAGACGGGGCGCGCGCCCGCGAGGTCGCCGGCGACCATGACGCGGCGGCCGACCTGGACGACCGCCGTATAGCTGCCGGACCAGGCGGTCAGGTGCCGCAGGGCGCCGCCGCGGGCCGCGAACAGACCGACCCTGAGCTCCTCGTCGCTCGCCCCGCAGGTGCCGAGGACCGCGATGCGCGTCTGCTCGTCGGCCTTGACCGTGCGCACCTCGTCGGCGCGCCAGTCGCCCACCGCCCACAGCGGATCCGGGTCGCCCCACAGGAGTTGGGATCCCACGGGATGAACGGTCTCGCCGTTCTCACCGGTGGCCCCGGCCGAGCCCACCACCGAAGGCTTCGCGGCAGTGCTGCTCCACCCCACCAACCACCGCATCGTTGCCTCCACAGGCTGTGGACAACCAGTGCATCGAGAACTGGGGTCCCATGCTGCCACGAAGGAGGCGCGCAGGAGTGGCTACGGAGGTGGTCGCGCTCCCCTTAATCTGCCCCGGGGGAGCGGTACTTGAAGGGCGCAACAACGCCCTTCTCCTTGCGCGACGGTGCTTTGCACCGGCCTCCGGAGAGGCGATTTTCGGCCAAATCAGCGGATGGCGCTCGCGTGACGGAACCGTAAACGGCAACACACAGTCCGGGAGGCGTTGCCCGCCCCCCGGACTGGTCCGCCGCCCGCGGGGATGGAGGCGGCGGTGTCCCCCAGCCCGCTGACTCCAGCGCAGCGGGCCGACCCACGCACCGTCAATGGAAGCGCCCCCCTTATGGCCGGTGAAGAGCGCACACGCAGGCGCACGGCCACACACCCGGAGCACGCCCCGGCACTCCCCCGCTTCCCTACCGGCAACAATCTCGCCATACGGAACTGCGCCTCTTAACGCTTGGGATTCGGCGAACTACGCTGTGTGTGCTGATGTTTTCGCGGAGGCATATACCTGGGGGCTCGGCCAAATGCTCTTGCGGCCGAGGTTCCGGGCCACGGCGGCTCGTAGTCGCGGACGCCGCCGCCCCCGGGGGAACGCAGCACGCATGCCGCGCGGTCAAGCCATCGCGGCAGCCGTCTGTGTCGAGGGGTGGCGCATGTCCAGGGAGCAACGCGGGCCGAACGAAAAACTCGGCACCGTTCTCGCCCTCGCGGGAATCAGCAATGCGGGACTCGCCCGCCGGGTCAACGACCTCGGCGCACAACGCGGGTTGACGCTTCGATACGACAAGACATCGGTGGCCCGGTGGGTGTCCAAGGGCATGGTGCCGCAGGGCGCCGCCCCGCACCTCATCGCCGCGGCCATCGGGCAGAAGCTCGGCCGCCCCGTTCCGCTGCACGAGATCGGGCTCGCGGACGCCGATCCGGCGCCCGAGGTGGGCCTGGCCTTCCCGCGCGACGTGGGCGCCGCGGTGAAGTCTGCGACCGAGCTCTACCGCCTCGATCTCGCGGGCAGGCGCGCGGGCAGCGGCGGCATCTGGCAGTCGCTCGCCGGCTCCTTCGCGGTGAGCGCGTACGCGACGCCGGCCTCGCGCTGGCTGATAACCCCGGCCGACAGCTCGGTCGCCCGCGACGTGGCCCTGGACGAGCCCCGCGAGACGGGCCACCTCGACGACGGCGCGAACAGCGGACAGCCGATGAAGGTCGGCCACAGCGACGTGCTGAAACTGCGGGAGGCCGCCGAGGACGCCCGGCGCTGGGACTCCAAGTACGGCGGCGGTGACTGGCGTTCGTCGATGGTTCCCGAGTGCCTGCGGGTCGAGGCGGCGCCCCTGCTGCTCGGTTCGTACTCGGACGAGGTGGGCCGCTCGCTCTTCGGGGCGTCGGCCGAACTGACGCGCCTGGCCGGGTGGATGGCCTTCGACACCGGCCAGCAGGAAGCCGCCCAGCGGTACTACATCCAGGCCCTGCGCCTGGCCCGCGCGGCGGCCGACGTGCCCCTGGGCGGGTACGTCCTCGCCTCCATGTCCCTCCAGGCGACCTACCGCGGCTTCGGCGACGAGGGCGTCGACCTCGCGCAGGCGGCCCTGGAGCGCAACCGCGGCCTGGCCACCGCGCGCACGATGAGCTTCTTCCGCCTCGTCGAGGCACGCGCACACGCGCGCGCCAGTGACGCGCAGGCGGCGGGAGCGGCGCTGCGGGCGGCCGAGGGCTGGCTCGAGCGGGCCCGGGACGGCGACAACGACCCGTCGTGGCTCGGTTTCTACGGATACGACCGCTTCGCGGCGGACGCCGCCGAGTGCTATCGCGACCTGAAGGCGCCCCGCCAGGTGCGCCGCTTCACGGAGCAGGCGCTCTCCCGGCCGACGGAGGAGTTCGTGCGCTCGCACGGCTTACGGCTCGTGGTGTCGGCGGTCGCCGAACTGGAGTCGGGGAACCTGGACGCGGCCTGCGAGCAGGGCACACGCGCCCTGGAGGTCGCCGGACGCATCTCGTCCGCGCGGACCACGGAGTACGTGAAGGACCTGCTGCACCGCCTGGAGCCGTACGGCGACGAGCCGCGCGTGGTGGAGCTGAGGGAGCGCGCGCGGCCGCTGCTCGTGGCCCCCGCGTAGTTCAGCGGGATTCCTCTCGTGCGATCTCCAGGATTCAGGTTCAGGGCCCGGGGCGTCCCCCCGTGCACCGCCGGAACGGCAACAGCATTTCCGCACCCTGTAACCCTGCGGTCCTCGCCGGGTTTGAGGGCGTTGTCAGTGGCGCAGTGCACTATCGGGGTGGGAGGTGATGCGGGATGGTCCGGGCCGTGGCGTACGACTGCGATGTGCTGGTGATCGGCGGCGGGATCGTCGGTCTGTCGACGGCGTATGCGATCACGCGTGCCGCGCCGGGCACGCGGGTCACCGTCCTGGAGAAGGAGCCGGGCCCCGCCCGGCACCAGACGGGACGCAACAGCGGGGTGATCCACAGCGGGATCTATTACCGCCCGGGCTCCCTGAAGGCGCGGTACGCGGTGCGGGGCGCCGCCGAGATGATCAAGTTCTGCGCGGAGTACGGAATCCCGCACGAGGTCACCGGCAAGCTGATCGTCGCCACGGAGCGCGACGAGCTGCCCCGCCTGCACGCCCTCGTCCAGCGCGGCCGGGAGAACGGCATTCCGGTGCGGGAGCTGGGCCCCGCCCAGATCTCGGAGTACGAACCGGAGGTGCGGGGCCTCGCCGCGATCCAGGTCGGGACCACGGGGATCTGTGACTACGGCTCGGTGGCGGCACGCCTCGCGGACGCCTCGGGGGCCGATGTCCGTTACGGGGCGGAGGTCGTCCGCATCGACCGGCGCGCGGAGCTCGGGGTGGCCGTCCGCACGGCCGACGGCTCGGTGGTGCGGGGAAAGGTCCTGGTCAACTGCGCGGGGCTGCAGTGCGACCGGGTGGCGATGCTGGCCGGTGACGACCCCGGGATGCGGATCGTGCCCTTCCGGGGCGAGTACTTCGATCTGGTGCGGCCCGAGCTGGTGCGGGGCCTGGTGTATCCGGTGCCGGATCCGGCTTTCCCCTTCCTCGGGGTGCATCTGACGCGGGGCATCGGGGGCGGGGTCCATGTGGGTCCGAACGCGGTGCCGGCGCTGGCCCGTGAGGGGTACGGATGGGGTGTGGTGCGGCCTCTGGAGGTCGCGGGGACGCTGGGGTGGCCGGGGGCCTGGCGGATGGCCGGGCGGCACTGGCGGTATGGGGCGGGGGAGTTCCGGCGGTCCCTTTCGAAGGGGGCGTTCACCGCGGCGGTGCGGAGGCTGCTGCCCGCGGTGACTCCGGATGATCTGGTGCCTGCGGCGGCGGGGGTGCGGGCGCAGGCCGTACTGCGGGACGGGTCGCTGGTGGACGACTTCCTCATCCGGGAGGGGGTGCGGGCGGTGCACGTCCTGAACGCGCCCTCGCCAGCGGCGACGGCCTCCCTCCCCATTGGGCGGGAAGTGGCCCGGCGAGTGCTGGCGCTGCTGTAGGGGCGGGGTCGGGGAAGATAAAATCCCCCCACTGTGTCTGAGTCACCCACCACCCCCAGCAGCCCTCACACCCCCCGCCCCAAGGGCCAGCCCCGCTTCCCGGAGGGCCCCGCGCCCGACCCCGCGGGCTCCCACTTCGAGCGGCGGATCCGCAGCTTCCAGCCCCGGCGCAGCCGCGTCACCACAGGCCAGGCGGACGCGCTCCAGCGGCTCTGGCCCAAGTGGGGCCTGGACATCGACGGGCAGCGCACCCTCGACCTCGCGGAGCTGTTCGGCGGCGAGCTCCCCGTCGTACTCGAGATCGGGTTCGGCATGGGCGAGGCCACCGCCCAGATGGCCGCCGACGACCCGGACACCGGCATCCTCGCGGTCGACGTGCACACCCCGGGCCAGGGAAACCTCCTCGGCCTCGCCGAGCGGAACGACCTCACCAACATCCGCGTGGCGAACGGCGACGCCGTCATCCTGCTCCGCGAAATGCTCACGCCCGCCTCCCTCGACGGCCTCCGCGTCTACTTCCCCGACCCCTGGCCCAAGGCCCGCCACCACAAGCGCCGCATCATCCAGCCCGACTTCCTCGACCTCGCCGCGCCCCGCCTCAAGCCCGGCGCCGTCCTGCACTGCGCGACCGACTGGGAGCCGTACGCCGAGCAGATGCTGGAGGTGCTCAGCGCGCACCCGGACTTCGAGAACACCCAGGACGACGGCGGGTACGCGCCCCGCCCCTCCTTCCGCCCCCTCACCCGATTCGAGGGCCAGGGCCTGGACAAGGGACACGTGGTCCATGACCTGCTGTTCCGCCGCACATCCGGCCAGGAGGCCTGAGCTACCGGCCTCGGGGGCCTGAGATACCGGCCACGGGGCCCGAGACACCGTCGCGGCCCACCCCTGTCCCTCGTTAGGGTCAACGGGTGGCCACCCGTTCTCCGCTCCCGCACCCGATGCCCCCCGCAGGGCCCGCCGGGCTGCGGCACGCGCGCTGGTGGCAGCGCCGGGCGATACGCGCGGCCGCCCTGGTCACGCTGCTCGCCCTGTCCGGCCTGGTCATCCTGGCCCTGGTCAGGGAACAGACCGGCACCGAAGGCTTCCTGGTCGGGCTCGGGCTCGCGACACTTCCCGTGCCTCTCCTGGTGGCCGCCTTCCGCTGGCTGCAACGGGTCCAGCCGGGCCCCTGGCGCAACCTCCTCTTCGCCTTCGCCTGGGGCGCCTGCGCGGCCGCCCTCATAGCGATCGTCGCGAACAGCTTCGCGACCCGCTGGATAGCCACCGCCACCGCCGACCCCACCAGCGCGGACACCCTCGGCGCGACGGTCATAGCGCCGATCGTCGAGGAGAGCGCGAAGGCCGCGGCCGTGCTGCTCGTCTTCCTCTTCCGCAGACGCGAGTTCACCGGAATCGTCGACGGCGTGGTGATCGCCGGAGTGACCGCCACCGGCTTCGCGTTCACCGAGAACATCCTGTATCTCGGCAGCGCCTTCGGCACCGACCAGATCAACGGCGGGACCGGGCTCGCGTCCGTGACGGCGGCGACCTTCTTCGTGCGCGTCGTGATGTCGCCCTTCGCGCACCCGCTCTTCACCGTGCTCACCGGCATCGGCTTCGGCATCGCCGCGCTCAGCGCGGAGCGCCAGAACTGGCGCCGCGTCCTGCTCCCGGTCGGCGGACTCCTCCTGGCGATGGGCCTGCACGCCCTGTGGAACGGTTCGGCGGCCTTCGGGGACTACGGCTTCTTCGCGGTGTACGCGGTCTTCATGCTGCCCGCCTTCGGTCTGCTCACCTGGCTGGTGATCTGGATCAGACAGCGCGGCCTGCGCATCGTGCGGGCCGAACTGCCCGCGTACGCGCTCGCGGGCTGGCTCACCGCGCCCGAGCCGTACGCCCTGGGCACCATGCGTGCCCGCACCCTCGCCCGCGACTACGCCTCGTACACCCAGGGCAAGGCCGCGGCGCGCACGGTCGCCCAGTACGAGACGTACGCGACGTCTCTCGCGCTCCTTCGCCACCGTGGGCGCAAGGGCCGCGCGGGCGCCGACTTCGTCGTACGGGAGCGGGAGTTGCTGTACGCGCTGTGGGAGCGCCGCGAGGCGGCACGGCCCGCCCTGGCCTACGCGGCACGCGCGACGGCACCGGTGTTCGTGCCGATGCCGCCGCCGTACGGATACCAGCAGCAGCCGTACGCGCAGCCCTATCCGCAGCAGCACCAGCCCCCCTACGGATATCCGTACGCACAACCGGCGATGCCCTACCCCGCGTACAACCCCTACCGCGGCTGAGGCCTCTAGGCGGAAGCCTTGCTCAGCGCCGACACCTCGGCGTCCGTCAGCTCGAACTCGCCCACCGCGAGCAGCGCGGGCAGCTGCTCGACCGTACGGGCGGAAGCGATCGGCGCCGCCACCGTCGGCTGCGCCGCGAGCCACGCGAGGGCCACGGTCGCGATCTCGGCGCCGCGCTCCTGGGCGATCCGGTCGAGGGCGGCGAGCACCCGCGGGCCGCGCTCCGTCTCCAGGTGCTTGCCCGCGCCCTCGGCGCGCGCGCTGTCGACCTTCGCACCCGGGCGGTACTTGCCGGTCAGGAATCCGGAGGCGAGTGCGTAGTACGGGACGGCGGCCAGGCCGGAGCGCGAGGCGACCTGCTCAAGGGTGCCCTCGTACGTGTCGCGCGAGACGAGGTTGTAGTGCGGCTGGAGCGCCGAGTAGCGCGCGAGGCCCTCGCGGTCGGAGAAGTCGAGGAACTCCTGGAGCCGGTCGGCGCTCACGTTCGAGGCGGCGATCGCGCGCACCTTGCCGGACGTGACCAGCTCGTCGAGCGCGCCGATGATCTCCTCGACCGGGACGGACGGGTCGTCGTAGTGCGTGTAGTAGAGGTCGATGTAGTCGGTGCGCAGACGGCGCAGCGACTCCTCGGCACCGGACTTGATGGTGTTCGCCGACAAGCCCTTGTAATCGGGGTGGGCGCCGACCTTGGTGGCGAGCACGACGTCGGAGCGGTTGCCGCGCGCGGCGAGCCAGTCGCCGATGACGGTCTCGGACTCACCGCCCTTGTTGCCGGGCACCCAGGCCGAGTAGACGTCGGCGGTGTCGATGAAGTTGCCGCCCGCGGCGGTGTAGGCGTCGAGGACGGCGAAGGACTGCGCCTCGTCGGCCGTCCAGCCGAAGACGTTGCCGCCCAGGGCGAGCGGGAAGACCTCGAGGTCGGACGAGCCAAGCTTGCGGAGAGAAGTCATACGGGGATCAACGCCCTTGCGGACCGCGGAATTCCGTAAAGCGATCCGGGTACGGGCTGAAGCGGGCATGCCCGACCGGCAGCCCTGGCGTCGGGGGGTTGTCGCCAGGACCGCCGGGGTTCTGGGGCTTCGTCAGAGGGACTGGCCCTTGCCGCGCAGCCACGCCGCCGGGTCGACCCCGGTGGAGTCGCCGCCCGGGTGGACCTCCAGGTGGAGGTGCGCGCCGGTGACGTTGCCGGTCGCGCCGACGCGGCCGATGGTCTCGCCGGTGGTGACCTTCTGGCCCGCGCTGACGTTCATCGAGGACTGGTGGCAGAACCAGAGTTCGGTGCCGTCGTCGAGTTCGAGGATCGTGCGGTAGCCGTACGCCCCCGCCCAGCCGGCTTCCTTGATGGTGCCGGAGTGGATGGCCTTGATGGGCGTGCCCGTCGGGGCGGCGAAGTCCAGGCCGGTGTGGTAGCCGGAGGACCACATGGAGCCGGGCTGACCGAAGGTGCCGGTGAGCGTGTACGAGGCGACGGGGAGGGTGTAGCTCTTGGCGAGCTTGGCCAGTCGCTCCGCCTCGGCCTTGGCCTTGGCCTCCGCCTCGGCCTTCTTCTTCGCGGCGGCCTTCTCGGCGGCGATCTTCTTCTCGGCCGCGGTCTGCTTGGCGGCGGCCTGTTCGGCGGCCTGCTTGACGGCGGCTTCTTCGGCCGCCTTCTGGACCGCGTCGTCCGCCTGGTCCTGCTGGTTCTCCGCCTGCTCCATGATGCGGGCCCGCAGTGCCTCTCCGGCGTCCGTGGTGCCCTGCTCGGCGTCGGCGGTGCTGACTCCGGCGGCGCTCAGGGGCGCGGCGGCGACCGTCACGCCGTTGTCCGCGGCGGCGGAGTCGGAGGAGTCGTCGGATATCAAGGACCCCACGCCCGGAAGCGACTTGGCCTCCGGCAGCGAGTCCGTGACGGCCGACAGGTCCGGCATCTCGATGGAGACCGGCGGCTTGCCGCCCTGCGCGGTGGCGATGCCGCCCGCGCCGACTGCGGCGATGACGCCTACGCCGAGAACAGTGGAGCTGCGGGCGAGCCCGCCACCGCCCCGCTTGTGGACGCGGTGCCTGCCGCGGACGGGGCGAATGGACTCCTCGGTGGGATTCCATTCCTCCCAGGAACTGTCTTCGTACCCACCGAAGTCGTCGTCATTCGGTACGTACGCGCCTTGGGGGGCAGGGCGGTTGGACGCCACTGGGGCGCACTCCTTTCCTTCCTTCTCGCCTACCGGGTTAGCTGACGGGTTCGGAGCAGGAAGGTCTCCTACGAACATCTGGCACGGATGCACAGATGCCCGATTCACCCCAATTAGTGGTTCCCCGGCTCCCTTTCGGGATTAGGCGCGTGCGCGCGGAGCCGACTCGAGTGACGGCTGGGACGACCGCGCTGCGTTATCGAACGTTAATAGACAGCAGGGTCGTATTCCAAGCCGTTCCGACTGATCGTTAACGGCTTTGGCCCGTACTTAACGGGACACGGGGGTGCGGAACGGGGCGAGTTGACGCCACTTCTTCACACACCGGAGCTTCACACTTCCTTGACAGTACGTCAGTTGTTATGCGGAGTGGTGTTCTTCAGTCACGGCCGGTGACATCGATCTCCGCGTCGACCCCGCCCTCGGTCCCGGCATCACCCGTCGCCAACGGCCGCCGCACCGCGAGCAGCGCCATGTCGTCGGTCGTGCCGCCCCCGGTGTGCCTGCGCACTTCCTCGGTGAGCGTGGCGAGCAGGGCGTCCGGGCCGTTGGGTCCGGGGAAGATGCGGCCCCCGAGCCGGGTGGCCGCGTCGTAGAACTCCCCCCGGCTGTCACGCGCCTCGGAGAGCCCGTCGGTGTACAGGAGCAGCATCGCCCCCGGCGGGAACTCCGTCTCGTCCGCACGGTCCGGCCAGGCGCCCAGGTCGCCCATCCCCAGCGGCAGCGCGGGCTCGGTCGCGGACAGCATGCACAGCCGCCCGTCGCCGCGCAGGAGCAGCGGTCCCGGGTGCCCGCGGTTGATGAGGCGCACCAGGCCGTCGCCGTGCGAGATCTCCGCGAGGACGGCGGTGGTGAACCCCTCGAAGGCGTCGAGCCCGTCGCGCCGCGTGCCCTCGCGCGCAAGGGCACGCTCAAGCCGCTGGGCCACCGCCTCCAGCGTGGCCTCCTGCTCGGCAGCCTCCCGGAACGCCCCGATGACGACGGCGACGGCCGCCACCGCGCCCATCCCCTTGCCCCGTACGTCACCGACGATGACGCGCACGCCGTGCGGGGTGTCCTGCACGGCGTACAGATCACCCCCGATGAAGGCGTCGGCCTCCGCGGCCTCGTACCGCGCGGCGATGTCGAGACCGCCGATCCGGGGATCCGGCTGCGGCAGTACGGCGCGCTGGGCGGCCTCGGCGATGGAGCGGGCGGAGGCGAGCTGTTTGTCGCTGCGGCGCTGGACGCGGTTGATGAGGACGGCGAGCACGGCGACGGTCGCCACCGTGATCAGTTCGGTGACGGCCTCGACGTCGGTCGTGGTGTTGGTCTTGAAGTGCAGGGCAAGCACGGCCGCGCAGGAGCCGGCGCCGATGAGGGTGGTGCTGAGCAGCGAGTAGAAGGGGGCCGCGATGAGCGGGGCGGCGGTGAAGAGGGGCGCTGCGGTGAACGCGGGCGGGGTCGCGATGTCGTAGACGACCCCGGCGACGATGAGCAGCAGGGGAAGGGCCCGCACGAGCGCCCGCTCATGCCGGACATCGGGAGCCTCGCCCCCGCCGCTTCCTCCTCGCAGCCCCACCGGTCTTCTCCTGCCGAATCCCGCGGCCAGGACCAGATCCATGACCACGCTCAACCAGGGTTCCCAAAGCGGCGGCGCGGGGCGACCGCTGTGGGCCGACAGAGTGACGCGAGAGCGACGGGGAACAACGAGAGAGCAACGGGAAAACACCGAAGGCCCGGATCCATTTCTGGATCCGGGCCTTCGGTCTTTAGTAGCGGGGACAGGATTTGAACCTGCGACCTCTGGGTTATGAGCCCAGCGAGCTACCGAGCTGCTCCACCCCGCGCCGTTGAATGCAACTCTACGCCATCAGGGGGAGTGAAAGCGAACCGGTTGAGAACCACCGGCGAACGGGCCCCGCCGCTCACGCGTTCTCGGCGTGCGTCAGCGTCTCCCAGGCCACGAACAGGTCGTCCGTCCCCTCGGGCCGCTGCTTGTCCGTGAACCTCTCCGTTTCCGGAAGCTCCAGCTTCAGCCGGTCCCGCAGGTGATTGAGGCCGACCTCGGTGTCGGGCCCCATGTCGCGCTGCACCTTGCCGCCGCACAGCCAGTCCGGCGCCTTCGCGCCCAGCTGGTACTTGGAGTGGAACTCAAGGGCGGCCCGCAGCCGCTCCTTGACCTCGCCGTACAGGTCGACGCCCTGGTGCCAGGCGGTCTCCGCGATGTGCGCGGTGGCCGCGAGGGAGTAGCTGGCGTGCTTGAAGTTCCGGCAGGTCTCCTGGGAGAGCCCGTCGGCGAAGGTCTTCTGCCCGAACCAGTACTTCTGGAGCTTCGCCGGGGTGTTGATGTCGCTGCCCGCCGGGGAGACCGGCAGCGGGCCGTCCGACTTCAGATAGAAGTAGGCGGGCACCCGGGTCCTGAAGTGCGTCACCGCCTTCTCGAAGGACTCGTGGTCGTCGAGGAAGACCGCCATGCTGATGGTCGCGTCGGCCATCAGGAGGTCCCAGTTGCCGTTGAAGTCGGCGGCGCCTTCGCGCACTTGGGGCAGATAGGCGTTGCGCAGCATCCGCTCGAAGCGCAGGAGTTCGCCGTCGGTCCAGCCGTCGTAGGTGTAGCGCACGGCTTCGGCCGCGCGGGCCCACGAGGAGGCGGCCCAGGCCGTCTGGAGACCCGCGTTGGCCTCGGTGTGCCGGGTGATCACCCGCGACCAGGCGTCCATGATCTGCACGGCCTTCCTGGCGTGCGCGCGGTCGCCGGTGATGTTCCAGAGCAGGGCCTGCGTGTACGCGGCGATGGCGTCCTCGCGCTCCTCCACGCAGCCCTGTCCGGGGCGGGTGTCGGGCGGGCACTCGACGACGGCGTACGGCTTGGCCCGGTAGTCGGCCGCGCCGTACTTGCTCTCCCGCATCTGCTCGAACGCCCCCAGCCAGGGCTGTTCGCGCGCCGCCACGTGGGCGCGCACGCGGTCCAGCTGCGCCTTGCTGACGAGCACTCCGGGGTGCTCGAAGGCCAGCTCGGCGGGGCGGGCACGCTCGGTGGCCTTGTCGGTGCCGCTCCCGGAACCGCCACAGGCGGCGCAGACGCCGACCAGCAACGGCACGAGCACCATCACGAGAGCCCGTCGTACGGAACCCATGCTGTACCTCCGGATCGGCCACCTGGCAGGCCCAGCGTCGCCCGTGGGCCGCGGGGGCGCAGGCGAGGAGGGGCCGTTCGGGCGACCGACGCCACAGGCCCAGGTCAGAACGTTCCTGACCTGGGCCTGAGTGGTAGACCGTGTGGGACTCGAACCCACAACCAATGGATTAAAAGTCCACTGCTCTGCCAATTGAGCTAACGGTCCGTGCGGATGCACCCCCCGAGCATAGCCGGACAGGGCAAGGCGTCCGATCGGGTATCGCCTCCTCGGCCCGTCGCGCGTTCCGCGACGGGCCGCGTGCGGGCCCGGACCGCCGTCGCAGCGGTCAGGGATCGGACGGCTCCGGCGCCCCTTTGCGGGCCGCCTCGCGGGCCGCCGTGCGCTCGTGGTCCGGGTTGAGGAACCAGTGCCTGGCCGATGCCAGCCACCAGGTCGTGGCGAAGCCGAGGACGGCGAGGACCGCGATCGGGGCGTAGTTGAAGGTCTCCCAGGTGACCGGTGAGACCTGCGGCAGCATGAAAAGGACCGTGATCACGCCCACCCAGGCCACCGCCACGATGCCGATCGGACGTGACCAGCGGCCCAAGTGCCAGGGCCCGCGCTCGAATTCCTCGCCCTTGCGCAGCCGGAGCAGGGTCGGGATGACGTACGCGATGTAGAGCCCGATGACGGCGATCGACGTCACCGCCGCGTACGCCGTGACGTTGATCAGATACGGCAGGCCGAGGACGAGCGCGCCCAGGGCCGCGAGCCAGACCGCGGCGACGGGCGTGCGCGTACGCGGGTTGACCGAGTGCCAGATGTGCGAGAACGGCAGCGCTCCGTCCCGCGAGAAGGCATAGATCATCCGGGAGTTGGCGGTCACGGACGCCATGCCGCAGAAGAGCTGTGCGCCGATGACGACGAGCAGGAGCAGCTTGCCCGTGGTCGCGCCGAGCGCGTCCAGGAGGATCTGGGCGGGCGGCGCTCCCGTCCCCGACTCGCGGGCGCCGTCGTACGACTGGATGGCGAAGGTGAAGCCGAGGAGCAGGACGAAGCCCGCTATCCAGGACGTCCAGATGGAGCGGACGATGCCCTTGGGCCCGGCGGTCGAGGCGTCGTGCGTCTCCTCGGTCATGTGCGCGGACGCGTCGTACCCGGTGAAGGTGTACTGGGCCATCAGCAGCCCGATCAGCGCCACGTAGAGGCCGCTGCCCCAGCCCGTGTTGTTGACGAACTCGGTGAAGACGAAGGACGCCGACTGGTGCGAGTCCGGGGAGAAGGCAAGGGCGCCGACGATGACGGCGACCCCGAAGACGTGCCACCAGACGCTCACGCTGTTGAGCAGGCCGACGATGCGCACGCCGAACGTGTTGAGCAGGCCGTGCAGTACGAGGATCGCGGCGAAGAGCAGGATCGTGCGCTCCTCGGTGACCTGGAAGTCGAACTGCAGGTTCAGATACGCGCCCAGGAAGGACGCGGCGCCGAAGTCGATGCCCGCGGTGACGGCGACCTGGCCGAGCACGTTGAACCAGCCCGTGAACCACGCCCAGGCCGCGGCCGTGCGCGCGGGCGCGAGGCGGTGCGCCCAGAAGTAGAGCCCGGCGGAGGTCGGATAGGCGGAGCAGATCTCCGCCATCGCGAGACCGACGAAGAGCGTCATCAGGCCGACCCCGACCCATCCCCAGGTGATCAGGGCGGGCCCGCCGGTGTTCATGCCGAACAGGTACATCGTGAGGCAGCCGGACAGGACCGAGATGATCGTGAACGAGACCGCGTAGTTGGAGAACGCGGACATGCGGCGGGCCAGGACCTGCGTGTAGCCGAGCTGGGCCAGGCGTTCCTCGTCCGAGCCGGCCGTGGGTAGGGGTGGTGGTCCGGCTGGTGGTTCCGGTGGTGGATTCATGCACGAGCGTTGCCCACGGCAGGGACATGACACACGTCACGTTTGGCATACGGCAGCGGGCCCGCCCCCGAAGGGACGGGCCCGCTGCCGTGGTTCAGTCGCTCAGGCCTCAGCCGTTGCGCTTCCAGCGCGGCTTGTCGTCACGGCGGCCGAAGGAGCCGGTGCCGGTGCCGGAGCGGTCGCGGTTGAACGCCGGGCGGTCGTGGCCACCGGAGCGGGCGCCGCCGGAGGGGCGGTCGTCACGGCGGTCACGGTTGAACGGGCGGTCGCTGCCACGGTGGCCGCCCGTCGGACGGTCGTCGCGACGGAAGCTCGAGCCACCGCGGTTGTCGTCACGGCGGTCGCCGCCACGGAAGCCGCCACGGTCGCCGCCGGAGGGACGGTCGTCACGACGGAAGCCGGAGCCACCGCCACGGTTGTCGTCACGGCGGAAGCCGCCACGGTCGCCGCCCGAGGGACGGTCGTCACGACGGAAGCCGGAGGAGCCACCACGGTCGTTGCGGTCACGGTTGAAGCCACCGCCACCCTCGCGACGGTCGCCACCGCGGAAGCCGGAGCCACCGCCACGGTTGTCGTCACGACGGAAGCCGGAGGAGCCACCGCGGTCGTTGCGGTCACGGTTGAAGCCACCGCCACCCTCACGGCGGTCGCCACCACGGAAGCCGGAGCCACCGCGGTCGTCACGACGCTCGAAGGAACGGCCACCACGGTCGTCACGGCGCTCACGCTCGTAGTTGCCGCGGTCGTCGCGCTGCGGGCGGCGCTCCTCGCGGGCGGCCGGAGCGGCCGGCTGCTCGGGGACGGAGACAGCGGCCTCGACGGCGGCCTCGGCAGCGGCGGCGGCCTCGGCCACCGCGGTCTCCGGGTCGTCGCCACGCTCGCGGGCGGCACGCGCGGTGAGGCGCGAGGCCTCCTCGCGCAGCTCCGTCGCGCGGCGGGTGGCGCGCTCCAGCTCCTTGGTGAGGTCCTTGACCTCACGCTCGGCCTGGGTCGCGGCGTTGCCCGCGGAGTCGGCCTGCACCTCGGTCATCGAACGGGCGCCGGTGATCTCGGCGACCTCCGGCTCGAAGGTGCCGCCGCCGTTGATGATGTGACGCGAGGCGTCGACGCCCGCGTCCTCCATCAGGCGGAAGATCTGGCGGCGCTGGTGCGGCAGGGACAGCGAGACGACCGTGCCGGAGCGGCCCGCGCGAGCGGTACGGCCGGAGCGGTGCAGGTAGTCCTTGTGGTCACCGGCCGGGTCCACGTTCAGGACCAGGTCGATGCCGTCGACGTGGATGCCACGGGCGGCGACGTCGGTCGCGACGAGCGCGTTGACGTAGCCCTTCTTGAAGTCCTCCAGGACGCGCGTACGAGCGCCCTGCGTCATGCCGCCGTGCAGCGCGTCGGCCTTCACACCGGACTCGCAGAGCTGCTCGGCGATGCGGTCGGCGCCCAGCTGGGTGCGGACGAAGATGATCGTGCGGCCCTTGCGCGCGGCGATGGCGGCCGTGACGGGCGCCTTGTCGCGGGGCTTCACGATGAGGATGTGGTGGGTCATGGTCGTGACGTTGCCCTGGGCGCTGTCGACCTCGTGCGTGACCGGGTTCGTCAGGTAGCGCTTGACCAGCGTGGAGATCTCGTTCTCCATCGTGGCGGAGAACAGCATCCGCTGGCCGCCCGAGGGAACCTGGTCGAGCAGCTCGGTGACCTCGGGCAGGAAGCCCAGGTCGGACATCTGGTCGGCCTCGTCGAGGACCGCGATCTGGGTGTCCTCGAGCGAGCAGGCGCCGCGGCTGATGATGTCGCGCAGACGGCCCGGGGTGGCGACGAGGACGTCGACGCCGCGCTCGAGCGCGTAGATCTGGTTGCCCATGGACGTGCCGCCGCAGACGACCTTCATCTTCAGGCCGAGCACGTCGCCGTACGGCTGCAGCGCGTCCGCGACCTGCATCGCGAGCTCACGGGTCGGGGTCAGGATGACGCCGCGGGGCTTCTTCTTCTCGGTGCGGCCGCCGGCCAGCGTCGCGAGCAGCGGAAGACCGAAGGAGAGGGTCTTGCCGGAGCCGGTGCGGCCACGGCCGAGGATGTCCTTGCCGGCCAGGGCGTCCGGGATGGTCGCGGCCTGGATCGGGAAGGGGGCGGTCACGCCGTTCTGGGCGAGCTTGCGGACGATGCCCTCGGGCAGCCCGAGGTCACTGAAGCTGGGGCCGGTCTCGGCCTTTTCGTCGGCCTCTGCGGCAGCGTCGGTCGCGGGCTCTTCGGCCTCGGCGACGACCTGCTCGGCGGCCTCCACGACGTCGGTGGCCTGGACGTTCTCGACGGTCTCGACGGCCTCGGCGGTCTCGACAACGGCCTCGGCCGCGTCGACCGTCAGCTCGTCGGTCGTCTCGTTCTCGGGCAGGACGGCGTGGTCAGAATGAGAAATGGACATGCGAAATGCGAAACCTTCCGGAGTCTCGGCACGCGCCCGTCAACTCCGTGATTTCGCAATGGACCGCCTCTATGCGGTCAGCCACGGCAAGGGAGAGTACGCGCCACGCGGCGCTCTTCTTTTTCGGCGCCGGGCAAATGGGATCAAACGATCTACCACCATACGCACCCAACCCCCCAGAAGGCAAACCACACCCTCCGGGGCACCTTGGATTCCACCCCCCACAGCTCGTCTCACCTGCGAGGAAGCGGGTTTCGGACAGGGCCGGAACCCGACGTAACCCGCCTCAAACCGCCTCAAGCGAGCCCGGCCTAAGCGGGCCCGGCCTCCGGTGAAGGCTCCCGCGACCTGAGCCCCTCCGACCGCTCCCCCAGCTGCGCGTCCTGCTTCGGGGGCTCGTGCGCCGACGACGAGGGCTCCGGAGTGGGCTCAGGAGTCGGCGTAGGGGTCGGCTTCGGGGGCTCGGGCGTCGGCGTGGGGCGCGGCGGGTCCGGCTTCGTACGCGTGGGCGTGGGCCGTCCGTCCTTGGTCGGCGGGGCGGGGTCGTCGCCGCCCCCGGTCGCGGAGGCGGAGGCCTGCGCGGCATCGGAACCGGACTCCCCGTGGGCGCCCGACCGCCCCTTGCCCCCGCCCTTCTTGCCTTTCTTGCCCTTCTTGCCCTTCGCGTCACCGCGGTCGGCACCCGATTTGCCGGCCGAGCCGGCGCCGGGCGTGACGCTGCCGCCGTCCGGGGCCGCGGCCGCGCTGCGCTCGCCCGCGGACCGCGCGGGGCCGGGCTCGCCGCCCCCGTCGTCACCGATGCTCATGCAGCCCGCGGTCGCCATGACGGCCACTGCCGCCGCGGCCCACCGAGCAGGAACGTACAACTGGCGCACGGCCGAGCACCTCCGAGGCGCTGAGAAGCGGGGACGTCCTACCCAACTCCCTTGCCCCGCAAGAGGACACGGACCGTGACCGCCGACGGCCGCCGTCCGCCACCGGCCGTCAGCCGTATCCCAGGGCGTGCAGGCGCTCGTCGTCGATCCCGAAGTGATGTGCGACTTCGTGCACCACTGTGATCTCGGTCTCCGCGACCACGTCCTCGCGCGACTCGCACATGCGCAGGGTCGGACCCCGGTAGATGGTGATCCGGTCGGGCAGCACTCCCGCGTACCACTCGCCCCGGTCCGTCAGCGGAGTCCCTTCATAGAGCCCGAGCAGCTCGGGATCCTCGGCCGGCGGTTCGTCCTCCACGAACACCGCCACGTTGTCCATCAACCGCGTCAACTCGGGAGGAATCCGGTCAAGCGCCTCGGCGACCAGTTCCTCGAACTCTTCCCGCGTCATCTCCAGCACACCCCCATTGTCAGCCACCGCCCCGCATAGCCGCCCCTCCCCATGGGCATACCGGACCAATGGCCCGCGACTTCCGTGCGCCCGCCGCCCTCGTACGCCACTACCGCTCCCGCCACCCGCACCCGGTGAGCGAGCTCATCAGCCCTCCCCATCCGTACGGCCGCGCCGCGGGCCTGATGGCGGTCGTCGTACTCGGCGCCTGGCTCGGCCTGCTGATCGTCGGCAGCGTGCACGCGCCGGTGGGCCCGATGGACACGCGCATGACGCTGCGCCCCTCGCTGACGGGCGGCACGAAGATCGACGTCTCCCCGCTCGGGGCCCTCGAACTGCGCTCGCACGTCGCCCCCATCCGCCTGGACGTGGACGTGGACCGCCTGGACCCGGTCCGCTCCCAGGCCCTGGTCGACCACCCCGAGCGGATCGCGGGCCTCCAGGACGAGGTGACGCAGGACGTCGGGCACGGCACGCTCGATCTGGCCGCACGCTCCTGCGCCGCCGTCGTCGCAGGCGCCACCGCGCTGGGCCTCGCGGTCTACCGCCGCCCGCGCAGGGCCCTGGCGGCGGGCGGCCTCGCCCTGGCCCTGCTCGCCGCGTCGGGCGCGGCGGCGTACGCGACGTGGAACCCGAAGTCGGTCCTGGAGCCGAAGTTCTCGGGCCTGCTCAGCAGCGCGCCGTCGGTCGTCGGCAACGCGCGCAGCATCGTGAGCGAATTCGATGTGTACCAACAGGAGTTGGCGCGCCTGGTCACCAACGTGACGAAGCTGTACGACGTGACGTCGACGCTCCCCGCGTACCAGCCGGACCCGTCCACGATCCGGCTCCTGCACGTCTCGGACATCCACCTCAACCCGGCGAGCTGGAAGATCATCGCCTCGCTGGTCGAGCAGTACGACATCAACGTCATCGTCGATTCCGGCGACACGATGGACCACGGGAGCGCCACCGAGAACGCCTTCCTCGACCCGATCGAGGACTTGGGGGCTCCGTACGTGTGGGTCAGGGGCAACCACGACTCCCTGACGACCCAGCGCTATCTGCAACGCATGAAGAACGTCCACGTCCTGGACGAGGGCGGGGCGGCGTCGGTGGCGGGCCTCCGCTTCGCCGGGACGGGCGACCCGCAGTACACCCCGGACCGCTCCGTGCGGGCGGAGGGCAAGCCCGTCGAGGAGATGGCGGGCATCGGCCTCGCCTCCGCCCTGCGCGACCAGCGGGCGGCCGGCACTCCCGTCGACATCGCGGTCGCGCACAACCCTGACGCCGCGCGCGAGACGGACGGCGAGGTGCCGCTCGTCCTGGCGGGGCATGTGCACCGCCAGGAGATGGAGGTCATGGAAGACGGGACACGTCTGCGCATCGAGGGCTCGACGGGGGGCAGCGGGCTGCGCGCCGTGGAGGGCAAGTACCCGGACCCGGTCGAGGCGTCGGTCCTCTATCTGGACCGGGAGACCCGGCGCCTCCAGGCCTGGGACGAGATCAAACTGGGCGGCCTCGGCCTGACGAAGGCGGAGGTCAGCCGCCACTTGCCCAAGGAGAACCAGCCCGGCGCGACACCGTCTCCGCCCCCTGCGGGCCGCTCCCCGGGGAGCGGTTCCCCGGCCCCCCGATAACCGTTTTGGCGATAGCTCCCCGCATCCCATATGCTTCTCACGTCCCCGACGCGCTGCAAAGCGCCCAGGTGGGCCCTTAGCCCTCATCGTCTAGTGGCCCAGGACGCCGCCCTTTCAAGGCGGTAGCACGGGTTCGAATCCCGTTGGGGGCACGCAACACCTTGTGCGAGACTAGTGCTCGCACAACGCTTGGTCCTGTGGAGCAGTTTGGAGTGCTCGCCACCCTGTCAAGGTGGAGGCCGCGGGTTCAAATCCCGTCAGGACCGCTTGCGATTCCTTGAATCGCGTGGCTGGGTAGCTCAGTTGGTACGAGCGATCGCCTGAAAAGCGATAGGTCGCCGGTTCGATCCCGGCCCCAGCCACTTCCTCGAAGGCCCCGTCCAGTGGACGGGGCCTTCGGCGTTCCCGACACCCCCCGCATCCGACCCTGGACGAACGAGCTTTCCCGCCCGCCCACCCGTTGCCCGGTAGTCGGGAGCGCTCGCGAGGGGGCGTGGCGGTATGTCCGCCCGGAGCACGGTTCGCAGCACTCCCCCGCCGAAGGAACTGCACGGCCACCGGACGACAGCGAGGACGGACATACCGGCACGGCCCCGCACCCACAACAGACCAGCACCGCCCCGCTCAGGCCGCCCCAGGCGCAGCCGCATGGGCCGCAGCCCTCTCCCGGCCCCCCGGGTGCCGGTGGCGCCACACCCAGAACACCGCGCTGGCCAGCACCGCCCACCCCGCAAGCACCAGGAACGGAAACGCGTGCTGATGGCCGCCGAAGTACACCGCCGTGTGCTGCGCGTTCACCGACGCCCCCGGAGGCAGCCAGCGCCCGATGTGGCCGAGCACCGACGGAAGCAGCGGCCACGAAACCGCCCCACCCGACGACGGGTTGCCGAGCAGCACCATCAGGCCCCACGTCGGGATCATCGCCCAGCGCCCGAACATCGTGTTGAACATCGTGAAGACCATCCCCGACGCGAACATCGTCAGCGCCAGGATCAGCCACGACTCGACGAACGGCAGATCCACCGCCCCCAGCCACCAGTCCACCACCGCCGCGATCACGAACCCGCCGAGCAGCGCGTAGAGAACCGTGAAGGCGATCCGCTCCGCCGGGTTCAGGCCCCGCGCGTGCACGCTCAGCTGGATCGCCCCGACGAAGCCGATGATCACCGCCGCCAGCGAGATGTAGAAGATCGCGAGCCCCCGCGGGTCCCCTTCCTGGAGCGGCTTGATGTCCTTCACCGTCACAGGGACCCCGACCTGCTTCCCCACCTTCGGCGCGGTCTCGGCAAGCACCTGGGCGACCGATGCCCCCGAAGCCCCCGAGACCTCGAACAGGACCCGGTCCCCCGGAGCCTGGGCGAGGACCGCGAAGACCTTCTGCTCCTCCACCCCGACCCGCGCCGCGGCCACGCTGTCGTACGCGTGCAACTCCAGCGAGGCGTTCAGCGCCTTCTCCATGCCGACGAGGAACTCCTCGCCCCGCGGAGCGTCCTGCGCGCCGACCACCGCCGTGGGGATGCGGTGCGGGGTCGGATTCGCCATGGAGTACGTGTACGAGCCCGCGAAGAGCCCCGCGGCCGCGGCCAGGATGAACACCAGCACGGTCGCCGGCAGGAAGGGCGACTCCTTGAACGCCGACCAGCGCTCGCTCCGGGTGAGGACCCGGCCGTGCGCCCCGTGCTGCTGCCGCTCTTCCCGTTCGCCCTGCTCAGGCCGCTCAGGCCGCTCTTCCCGTTCGCCCTGCTCAGGCCGCTCAGGCCGCTCAGGCTCCTCAGACTGGTCAGACATACGAATACGCTAAACCACCTATAACGGACTTACCCCTGCTCGGCTGGCTCAGCCTCCACAGGGCCACGCCCCCGCCTCCGCCACGCCCGCACCCCGAACCCCGCACCCACCAGCGCCACCACACCCACCAGCAGCACCGAGTCCGGCACGGCACGGCCCACGCCCCCGGCCCACCGCTCCACGGCGAACGAGTCGTCCACGTCGAGCAGACCCGGCAGCGCGGTGGTCCCGTCGTACGCGAGGAAGAGCGCACCGAGGGCCACGAAGAAGAGGCCCGACAGGAGCGAGGTCGTGTGCAGTTCGAAGCGGCCGATCCGGAAGGAACGCCCCCGCAGCCAACGCCGCCGCCCGAGGTCAAAGCGCTCCCAGAGCAGCGCGAGGACGAACAGCGGCACAGCCATCCCCAGCGCGTAGACGGCGAGCAGCAGCCCCCCGTAGACAGGGCTCCCGCTCACCGCCGCCACCGTCAGGACACTCCCCAGGATCGGCCCCGCGCAGAAGCCCGCGAGCCCGTACACCGCGCCAAGCGCGTACACGGACACCGCCGTCGTCGGCCGGATGCGGCCCGACAGCTCGGCCATCTTCCGCGAGGCGAACCCCATCCCGACGACCTGAAGGACACCGAGCGCGATGATCAGCCATCCGGCGACGAGCACCAGCTGGTCCCGGTGCCCGAAGAAGAACCGCCCCGCCACCGAACCCGCCGCGCCCAGCGGCACGAGGGTCGTCGCGAGACCGGCGTAGAAGATGCCGGTGCGGGCGAGCAGCCGCGAGGTCGAGTCGATCGAGTACGCGAAGAAGGCGGGCAGCAGCAGCGCGCTGCACGGGCTCACCAGGGCGAGCAGACCGCCCAGGAACGCCGCGAAGTACCCCACATCGGCGGTCACTTGTCCCCCGCCCCGGACGGCTTCGCCGCCTTCGCCGCCTGCTCGATCGCCTGGTCGAAGACCTCGTCAGGCTGCGCCCCGGAGATGGGCCGCCCGTTGACCAGGAAGGACGGAGTCGACGTGGCCCCCAGGCCGTACGCCTCCTCCTGGTCCTTCTTCACGGCCGCCTTGGCCTCGGCACTGCCCGCGTCGTCCGAGAAGCGGCCGACGTCCTTGACCCCGGCCTCCTTCGCGAGCTCCTTCAGGCGGTCGCCCCCGAAGCCCTTCTCCTTGGAGCCGTCGGCGTACGCCGCCGCGTGGAACTGCCAGAAGCGCCCCTGCTGCCCGGCGGCCCACGCGCCGCGCGCGGCGGACTCGGAGTCCGCGCCGAAGATGGGGAAGTTGCGCCACTCGATGCGCAGGGTGCCGTCCTCGACGTACTTCTTCACCAGGTCCGGCTCGGTGTCGCGGGCGAACTTGCCGCAGTAGCCGCACTTGAAGTCGGCGTACTCGATGAGCACGACCGGCGCGTCCGCGCGCCCCTGGGCGAGCGGGTCCTTGGCGTCGCGCCGGGCGAGCTTGGCCAGCTCCGGGTAGACCCCGGCCTGCGGATCGGCGGAGACGTCCGCGGGGGACTCCTCCTTCGCGGTGACCGATGAGGGCTCGTCGGGCTTGGTCGCGCTGTAGGAAGCGGCGCCGAGCAGCAGGGCGGCGAGGGCCACGCCCGCTCCGATGGCGATGTTCTTCTTTTTGTTGTTGTTCTTGGGCATCAGGGAGTTCTCTCTCGTTCCTGCACGTCTGTACGTCGTTGAAGGGGCCCCGGACGGGGGCCTCTACACGCGCAGGATGGAGAGATCGACAGGCGAGGGCGGCGCGAGCGGCGGCGGCCCGCGCTCCGGCGTCAGGGACGGCACCGTCTGGTCGAAGCCCCACGCACCGGACGCGGCGTGGGCCTGATGCAGGGCGGGCAGCAGCTCGTACGCGGAACTGGAGCGCGGCGGGGCGGCGGGAGCCTGACCGGCGTCCTGCTGACCACCCTTGCCGCAGCCGGGCACCCCGGCGGACACCTCGGCGGACGCTTCGGCGGACGCTTCGGCAGGCACCTCGGCCTGCACCGACACCTTGGGCTTCGCGGGCGTCGGCTCCGCGGCCACCGCAGGCCCGCAGAACGCCCCGAGCACGACGAGCAGCACCCCCAGCAAGGGGCACCACGACAGACGCGCACGGGACGACATGCCCGGAATCGTACGTCCCCGGGCGCCCCGCCAGATAAATCGGTTCGCCACCTTCGAGCGGCGGGTGAGATCCTGGACGCCGTATGTCTACGCAGCCTGCCCTCACCCTCGACACCCTCGCCCCGCGCCTGTCCGAGCTCTCGCTCCGCGACGAGCACCGGATCGGCCGCCGGCTCGAGGGTGCGCGCCGGATCCGCAAGCCCGATGCCAGGGCCGCCGTCATCGCCGAACTCGCGGCGGAGGTCGACAAGGCAGCGGCGCGGATGGCCGAGCGGGGCAGCCGTCTGCCCAAGATCACGTATCCGCAAGAGCTCCCGGTCAGCCAGAAGAAGGACGACATCGCCGCGGCGATCCGCGACCACCAGGTCGTGATCGTGGCGGGCGAGACGGGCTCCGGCAAGACCACGCAGATCCCCAAGATCTGCATGGAGCTCGGCCGCGGCCTGCGCGGCATGATCGGCCATACGCAGCCCCGCCGCATCGCGGCCCGCACGGTCGCCGAGCGCGTGGCCGACGAGCTGAACACCCCGCTCGGCGAGGCCGTCGGCTGGAAGGTCCGCTTCACGGACCAGGTGGGCGCCGACACGTACGTGAAGCTGATGACGGACGGCATCCTGCTGGCCGAGATCCAGACGGACCGCGAGCTGCGCGCGTACGACACGATCATCATCGACGAGGCCCACGAGCGGTCGCTCAACATCGACTTCCTGCTCGGGTACCTCGCCCAGCTCCTGCCCAAGCGCCCGGACCTGAAGGTCGTCATCACGTCGGCGACCATCGACCCGGAGCGGTTCTCGCGGCACTTCGGTGACGCGCCGATCGTCGAGGTCAGCGGCCGTACGTATCCGGTCGAGGTGCGTTATCGCCCGCTCCTGGAGGACGACTCCGAGGACACGGACCGCGACCAGATCACCGCCATCACGGACGCCGTCGAGGAGCTCCAGGGCGAGGGCAAGGGCGACATCCTCGTCTTCCTCTCCGGAGAGCGCGAGATCCGGGACACGGCGGACGCGCTGAACAAGAAGAACTACCGCTTCACGGAAGTCCTCCCCCTCTACGCCCGCCTCTCGCACGCCGAGCAGCACCGCGTCTTCCAGCAGCACACGGGAAGACGGATCGTCCTCGCGACGAACGTCGCGGAGACCTCCCTGACCGTCCCGGGCATCAAGTACGTCATCGACCCGGGCACGGCCCGCATCTCCCGCTACAGCCACCGTACGAAGGTGCAGCGGCTGCCCATCGAGGCGATCAGCCAGGCCAGCGCCAACCAGCGCAAGGGCCGCTGCGGGCGTACGTCGGACGGCATCTGCATCCGCCTCTACTCGGAGGACGACTTCGTCGCCCGCCCCGAGTTCACGGACGCGGAGATCCTCCGTACGAACCTGGCGAGCGTCATCCTGCAGATGACCGCGGCCGGTCTCGGCGACATCGAGAAGTTCCCCTTCATCGACCCGCCGGACCACCGCAACATCCGTGACGGCGTCCAACTCCTCCAGGAACTGGGCGCGTTGGACCCGACGCAGAAGGACCCGAAGAAGCGCCTCACCCCGGAGGGCCGCAAGCTGGCCCAGCTCCCGGTGGACCCGCGCCTGGCCCGCATGGTCCTGGAGGCCGACAAGAACGGCTGCGTACGCGAGGTCATGGTGATCGCCGCCGCGCTCTCCATCCAGGACCCGCGCGAGCGCCCCGCCGAGAAGCAGACGCAGGCGGACCAGCAGCACGCGCGCTTCAAGGACGAGACCTCCGACTTCCTCGCCTTCCTCAACATGTGGCGGTACGTCCGCGAGCAGCAGAAGGAGCGCGGCTCGTCCTCGTTCCGCCGGATGTGCAAGGCGGAGTACCTCAACTTCCTGCGGATCCGCGAGTGGCAGGACATCTATACGCAGCTGCGCACGGTCGCCAAGCAGATGGGGATCCACCTCAACGAGGACGACGCCCCCGAGCAGCAGGTGCACATCTCGCTCCTGGCCGGGCTCCTCTCCCACATCGGGATGAAGGACGTGAAGGAGTCCAAGGACAGCGACCCCAAGCAGCGCGGCGGGCGTGGCGAGTATCTGGGCGCCCGCAACGCCAAGTTCGCGGTCTTCCCCGGCTCCGCGCTCTTCAAGAAGCCCCCGCGCTTCATCATGTCCGCCGAGCTGGTCGAGACCTCCCGCCTGTGGGCGCGGGTCAACGCGCGCATCGAGCCGGAGTGGGTCGAGCCGCTCGCCCAGCACCTCCTGAAGCGCACGTACAGCGAGCCGCACTGGGAGAAGGACCAGGCGGCGGTGATGGCGATCGAGAAGGTCACGCTGTACGGCATCCCGCTCGTCACCGACCGCAAGGTGAACTACGGCCGCATCGACCCCGAGGTCTCCCGCGACCTGTTCATCCGCAACGCGCTCGTCGAGGGCGACTGGCGCACGCACCACAAGTTCTTCGCCGCCAACCGCCGCCTCCTGACCGAGGTGGAGGAGCTGGAGCACCGCGCGAGGCGCCGCGACATCCTCGTCGACGACGAGACGCTCTTCGACTTCTACGACCAGCGGGTGCCCGAGGACGTCGTGTCCGGCGCGCACTTCGACTCCTGGTGGAAGAAGAAGCAGCGCGAGGAGCCCGAGCTGCTCGACTTCGAGCGGTCGATGCTCATCAACGAGCGCGCGGGCGACGTGTCGAAGGACGACTATCCCGACACATGGCGCCAGGGGCCGCTCAAGTTCAAGGTGACCTACCAGTTCGAGCCGGGCGCGGACGCGGACGGCGTCACGGTCCACGTCCCGCTCCAGGTCCTGAACCAGGTCACGGCGGACGGCTTCGACTGGCAGATCCCCGGCCTGCGCGAGGAGGTCGTGATCGAGCTGATCCGCTCCCTGCCCAAGCCGGTCCGCAGGCATTACGTCCCGGCGCCGAACTACGCGACGGCGTTCCTGGACCGGGCGGTCCCGCTCCAGGAGCCGCTGCACGTGACGCTGGCGCGGGAGCTCCAGCGGATGGTCGGCGTCCCGGTCTCGCCGGACGACTTCGACCTCACCCGCGTACCGGACCACCTGAAGATCACCTTCCGGATCACCGACGAGCGGCGCAAGAAGCTCGCCGAGGACAAGGACCTGGAGGCGCTCAAGCTCCAGCTCCGCCCGAAAGCCCGCAAGGCCCTCTCGCAGGCGGCCGCGGCGACGGCCGAGCGGACGGGTGGCTCCGCGGTCGAGCGGACGGGCCTCACGGACTGGTCGCTCGGCTCCCTCAGCCGCGTCTTCGAGACCCGGCGCGCGGGCCAGCCGGTGAAGGCGTACCCGGCGCTCGTGGACGACGGTTCCGAGGCGAACACCGTCTCCGTACGCCTCTTCGACACCGAGGCCGAGCAGCAGCAGGCGATGTGGAAGGGCACGCGTCGCCTGATCCTGCGCAACATCCCGGTGAATCCGGCCAAATTCGCCTCGGACAAACTGACCAACGCCCAGAAGATCGCCCTGTCCGCGAACCCGCACGGCTCCATCCAGGCGCTCTTCGCCGACTGCGCGATGGCGGCGGCGGACAAGCTGATCGGTGACTTCGGCGGTCCCGCCTGGGACGAGGAGTCGTACCGCAAGCTGTACGAGAAGGTGCGCGCGGAGATCGTCGACACGACGGTCCGCACGGTGAGCCAGGTCCAGCAGGTCATCGCCGCCTGGCAGGCCTGCGAGCGCCGCCTGAAGTCGACGAAGAGCCCGACGCTTCTGGCCAACCTCACGGACGTACGGACGCAGTTGGACGCCCTCGTCGGCCCCGGCTTCGTCACGGCCACGGGGATCCGCCGCCTCGGGGACCTGATGCGCTACATGGTGGCCGCCGACCGCCGGCTCCAGCAGATGCCGACGAACGTGCAGCGGGACACCTCGCGCATGGAGAAGGTCCACGAGATGCAGGACGAGTACGCCTGGCTCCTGGAACAGCTCCCGCAGGGCCGTCCCGTCCCCCGGGAGGTCCTGGACATCCGCTGGATGCTGGAGGAGCTGCGCGTCAGCTACTTCGCGCACGCGCTGGGCACGGCGTACCCCGTCTCGGACAAGCGGATCGTGAAGGCGATCGACGCCGCGGCGCCGTGACGGCCCGCTCACACAGAGCGAGTTCGACCAGCGCCCGTGAGCTGCTGTAGAGTCCTGTCTCGCAGCGCAACGCAGTAATCAGCGCCGCAGAGCAAGGTCCTGTGGAGCAGTTTGGAGTGCTCGCCACCCTGTCAAGGTGGAGGCCGCGGGTTCAAATCCCGTCAGGACCGCAGTAAAGGAAGGGCCGCACCCGGCAAACGGGTGCGGCCCTTCTTGCGTACCGCCTCACCCGCCCCAACTGCTCTCGCCACACTGCCGAAGGGCCGCACTCGTTGATCGAGTGCGGCCCTTCTTGCGTACGTCGGCAACGGGCCGTATCCCTTGGGGATACGGCCCGTTGTCGTTCCCGCATCTTGACTCCGTCACATTCCGCCGGTACCTAGACAACAGGGAACGGGGCGGGACCGCTCCCCAGCGGGAGGTGGCGCATGACGGCTTCGGCGGCGTCCGCACGGCACGAGACTCGCGCACTGCTGCGCGCCCACCTCTCCGCGGCGACCAGCTATCGCCACCTGACGCGGCACTGTCCGATCTGCCACCGCCTCGAGCGCCTCGCCCTGGAGACCGCCCCTGCCGCCCAGAGCGGCTGTGAGAGCGGCTGCGAGCCGGGTGAGGACGAAAGTCCCCCGAACGCGTGACCAAAGCCGACCCGCGACCCACCCCGGTGGTGGGAGGGTGAGGGGTAGAGCCTCGGGCGCGCGGAGCCAACTCCCCTGCATGTTCCGGGATCTCCTCTAGCTCAGAGGTATCGCAGGCAACAAGACTCACGGCGTGTGACGGGTGTCACCGAACTTGTTTTGGAAACCCCTGAACTTACCCCCGCCTTACAACAGGTCAATTTAATATGTGCAATTGCACCACCCCGCACAGCGTCCGCCCGGGCCGCACAAGGGTGACGGAAGGGTGGCGCCACAGCCTCCCCACAGCGCGGCCCCAGCACCCCTCAGAGACCAACAAGCCCGCTCACAGGGGCGCTCACCAGGGCCTACCGGGCGCACAAAAAAGATCGCGCTGGACCCGGCGGAGTCCAGCGCGATCGAAACGACTCACCCATGAGGCTCAGGCGTGGGACCCGTTGGGGCGGGGCCCGCGTCGCATGTAGCTAAAAGTCGGACGTTGTGGCTGGGTTGGGGGACCCAGGACCGGTCGTACTCTTCGTCCGGGTACTGCGGTAATGCGGTAAATCAGGCCTCGCTGCGCTGCTGCGGGATACCCGCGAGCAGTGCGCGGACCTCAGCCTCGCGGTAACGGCGATGGCCGCCGAGCGTGCGAATCGACGTGAGCTTGCCAGCCTTGGCCCAGCGCGTCACCGTCTTGGGGTCGACGCGGAACATCGTGGCAACCTCAGCCGGGGTCAGCAGCGGCTCGGCATCAGGGGTGCGAGCGGTCATGAGCGGCCTCCTCGGAGAACCGAACCTTCTCGGTTCATTCCTCTAAATTCTGCACCTTGACCCGCGTTGCCCGAAATGGCGGACGCGAGTCGAGTCGGTTATAGGACGAACGGCTTGTCCTCGGCACTACAACTACACCATCCGTCCAGCCACGTCGGCCAAACCGATGGAATTGCCCTCCCAGGTGTCTATCAGCGACGGAAGCCGATGGACCATGCCATAGCGGACAGTCACGCCACAGTGACGATCAGTCACAGAGCGATCAGGAGTCAACAGACCCCCCATAGCGTGCAATGTCGAGTATTCCGCCCATACATGGACGGAAGGAGCCCTCCCCGGACTCCTTGTCCTATTTTGGCACGAGGGGGGGCGATGGGCGCAAGGGCCCCGTAAGTGCGGTCCGTCACGCTTGATACAAAAGCCCGGATCGGGACCTACGTCCCGTGTAGGCAACACGTAGGGATGACCCGCGCGCGGCCGGGCTGACGCTCAGTTCGAGAACTGGCGGTCCCGGACCGCCCTCCATCGCTCCATGAGCCTCGCATACGCCTCGCCGGCCCCCTCGCCGTCGCCGTTGCGCAGCGCCTCGATTCCTTCGGCCACGTCCGCCGCCGAGTGGTCCTCGTCGAGCTGCTCCTCGGACAGGGCGTGCACGAGCCCGCCGTAGTCGAGCTCGACCAGCGAGCGCGGATGGAACTCCTCCAGCCACCGGCCCACCTCCGTGAGCCCGTCGACGAGCGGCCCCTCGTCGATCGTGTCCCGCAGCGTCCGCAGGCCGCGGGCCACCCGGCGCCGCGCCTGCACCATGGGCGTGCGGTAGCGAAGGACGGGCGCGCAGGCCGCCGCCTCGTCGCCCTCACGCCCCTCCTCGTACCCCTTCTCGAACTGACGCTCCTCGTCCGAGACGAGCACGAACCAGTTCAGGGGCACCTGCCACGTCGACGTACGGATCCACGGGCGCGCGTCGGGGTTCCGGACGAGCCACTGTTCGTAGTCCGCGGCCGTCTGGCGGCGCACCACCGGCGGCAGGACCGCGTCGAGGACCGGCGTCGGCAGCTGCCCCGGCAGCTCGCCCAGGGCCTGCCAGCCGCGCAGCCGGGTGCGCCAGGGGCAGACGCACACCACTCCGTCGGCCTCCACCACGAACGCGTCGCTGCTCTCGTGCACCGGCACGGGCACCGGCGGCGTGGGCAGCAAGTCGGCCAGGGAGCGCCTCAGTTCGTCCTGGTACGAGGGGCGGTCGGTGCGACGCGCGTAGCGCGCCCAGTGGCCGCGCTCGGGTTCGGGGAAAGCAGCGAGTGGCTCATAAACGCGCAAGTAGGACGCGTACGGGACGACCAACGAAGACACCTTGGGCACGGCTGCTCCCTCCCCCGCGTACCGGCTGGAAAACACTGCAAAGCGTGCCATGGCCGAACTCCGCCGTACCCCTGACTGCGCCGGGAGAGGGTGATCCTCGGCACTGCGCGGCCACCGGGTTCTTCCAGGCTCTAGTCTCATGCCCATCGGGCCCCGCCACCCGCACGGGCGCCCGCCCAACCGCCGCCACTTGACCGGGAGTCACCACAGTGACCGAAGCAGACAACGGCGTCCTGCACACCCTGTTCCACTCGGACCAGGGGGGCCATGAGCAAGTAGTGCTCTGCCAGGACCGTGCCAGCGGCCTCAAGGCCGTCATCGCCATCCACTCCACCGCCCTGGGCCCCGCCCTCGGCGGCACGCGCTTCTACCCCTACGCGAGCGAGGAAGCCGCCGTCGCCGACGCGCTGAACCTCGCGCGCGGGATGTCGTACAAGAACGCCATGGCCGGTCTCGACCACGGCGGCGGCAAGGCCGTGATCATCGGGGACCCCGAGCAGATCAAGAGCGAGGAGCTGCTCCTCGCCTACGGGCGCTTCGTGGCCTCGCTCGGCGGCCGCTACGTGACGGCGTGCGACGTCGGTACGTACGTCGCGGACATGGACGTCGTCGCGCGCGAGTGCCGCTGGACCACAGGACGCTCCCCCGAGAACGGCGGCGCGGGCGACTCCTCCGTGCTCACCGCCTTCGGTGTCTTCCAGGGCATGCGGGCCTCGGCCCAGCATCTGTGGGGCGACCCGTCGCTGCGCGGCCGCAAGGTCGGCGTCGCGGGCGTCGGCAAGGTCGGCCACCACCTCGTGGAGCACCTCCTGGAGGACGGTGCCGATGTCGTGATCACCGACGTGCGCGAGGAGTCCGTGAACCGGATCGTCCACAAGCACCCGTCCGTGACCGCCGTCGCCGACACCGAGGCCCTGATCCGGGTCGAGGGCCTCGACGTGTATGCCCCCTGCGCGCTGGGCGGCGCCCTGAGCGACTCCTCCGTGCCGGTGCTCACCGCGAAGGTGGTCTGCGGCGCGGCCAACAACCAGCTCGAGCACCCCGGTGTGGAGAAGGACCTCGCCGACCGCGGGATCCTCTACGCGCCCGACTACGTGGTGAACGCCGGCGGCGTGATCCAGGTCGCCGACGAGCTGCACGGCTTCGACTTCGACCGGTGCAAGGCGAAGGCGTCGAAGATCTTCGACACCACTCTTGCCATATTCGCTCGTGCGAAGGAAGACGGCATTCCGCCGGCCGCGGCAGCCGACAGGATCGCCGAACAGCGGATGGCGGAGGCCCGCCTCCGCTGATCCCGCAGGTGCCGCGAGAGGGCCCCGCCGACGTGCGCGAGAGACAAGACTCACCCCCGTCGGCGGGTCGCCCGGCAAGAAGAGGTTAAAATCGCAGTTGACCAGCGAGGACAGGGCTCCTCGCGGGTTCTGCGCCGAGGCGCGTCCTGCGGGCGACGTACCGTATGGCCGCAGGAGCAGGTACCGTGGAAGCCCTACGGACCGGCCTCTCCACGGAGAGCCCGTTCCTGATCATGAACGCGTGTCAAGACTCTGGGGTCACCAAGCCCCATATCCGAGGGGGTCGAGCCATGGGGCGCGGCCGGGCAAAGGCCAAGCAGACGAAGGTCGCCCGCCAGCTGAAGTACAGCAGCGGCGGGACTGACCTGTCGCGTCTGGCCAATGAGCTGGGCGCTTCGACTTCGCAACAGCCGCCTAACAGCGAGCCGTTCGAAGACGACGACGACGAGGAAGACGACCCGTACGCCCAGTACGCGGATCTGTATAACGACGACGAGGACGACGACTCTGCCGAAGAGTCCGGTCCCTCGTCGCAGCGCCGCGGCGCTTGACCTCGTTGCATTCGCAGCACTTGCAGTATTCGCAGTTCTCGTAGCAACTGCACTTCACCCGGTCCGGGGTGGTCACCACACCGGACCGGGTTTTGTGCTGCCCTGAGGGCTTACTTGGAGTAGTCACCGATGAGCTCAGCGCCCGTCGCGTGGTCCCCGCGCTCAGTGATCTCACCGGCGATCCAGGCGTCCAGGCCGCGGTCCGCGAGGGTCGCGAGGGCCGCGTCGGCGGACTCCTCGGGGACGATCGCCATCATGCCGACGCCCATGTTCAGCGTCTTCTCCAGCTCAAGGCGCTCGACGCCGCCCGCCTTGCCGACGACGTCGAAGACCGCGCCGGGCGTCCAGGTCTCGCGGTCGACGATCGCGTGCAGGCCGTCCGGGATGACCCGGCCCAGGTTCGCCGCGAGGCCGCCGCCCGTGATGTGGCTGAAGGCGTGGACGTCCGTGGTGCGGGTGAGCGCCAGGCAGTCCAGGGAGTAGATCTTGGTGGGCTCCAGGAGCTCCTCGCCGAGCGTGCGGCCGAACTCCTCGACCTTGCGGTCCAGGGACCATCCCGCACGGTCGAAGACCACGTGCCGGACGAGCGAGTACCCGTTCGAGTGAAGACCGGAGGCCGCCATCGCGATGACCGCGTCCCCCTTACGGATGCGATCGGGGCCGAGCACGCGGTCGGCCTCGACCGCGCCCGTGCCGGCGCCCGCGACGTCGAAGTCGTCCGGGCCGAGCAGGCCCGGGTGCTCGGCCGTCTCGCCGCCGATGAGGGCGCAGCCGGCGAGCACACAGCCCTCGGCGATGCCCTTCACGATGGCCGCGACACGCTCGGGGTGGACCTTGCCGACGCAGATGTAGTCGGTCATGAAGAGCGGCTCCGCGCCGCACACCACGATGTCGTCCATGACCATCGCGACCAGGTCGTGCCCGATGGTGTCGTACACGCCGAGCTGGCGGGCGATGTCGACCTTCGTGCCGACACCGTCGGTGGCGGAGGCGAGGAGGGGGCGCTCGAAGCGCTTGAGGGCGGAGGCGTCGAAGAGTCCGGCGAAGCCGCCGATGCCGCCGAGGACCTCGGGGCGCTTCGTCTTCTTCACCCACTCCTTCATCAGCTCGACGGCGCGGTCGCCCGCCTCGATGTCGACGCCTGCGGAGGCGTAGCTGGCACCAGTGCCCGCGTGCGGAGCATGCTCAAAAGACTCAGCAGACATGTGGGGTGAGAACTTTCGTGTCGTTACTACGGGGCTTACGGGCGACGGATCGCGTCGGCCGCTGCCGTGGACGCCGGACCGGCGGCCAGCTCCGTCTCCAGGAGCTGCTTGCCGAGCAGCTCGGGGTCGGGGAGATCCATCGGGTACACGCCGTCGAAGCAGGCGCGGCAGAGGTTCGGCTTGTCGATGGTCGTGGCCTCGATCATGCCGTCGATGGAGATGTACGAGAGGGAGTCGGCGCCCATGGACGTGGCGATCTCATCGATCGTCATGCCGTTGGCGATGAGCTCGGCGCGAGTCGCGAAGTCGATGCCGAAGAAGCAGGGCCACTTCACGGGCGGCGAGGAGATCCGGATGTGGATCTCGGCGGCTCCTGCCTCGCGGAGCATCTTGACCAGGGCGCGCTGGGTGTTGCCGCGGACGATCGAGTCGTCGACGACGACAAGACGCTTGCCCTTGATGACTTCCTTGAGGGGGTTCAGCTTGAGACGGATGCCGAGCTGGCGGATCGTCTGCGAGGGCTGGATGAAGGTCCGGCCGACGTAGGCGTTCTTGACCAGTCCCGCTCCGAAGGGGATGCCGGATGCTTCCGCGTAACCGATCGCGGCGGGCGTTCCGGACTCCGGGGTCGCTATGACGAGGTCGGCTTCCGCCGGAGCTTCCGCGGCGAGTTTTCGGCCCATCTCGACGCGCGAGAGGTAGACGTTCCGGCCCGCGATGTCGGTGTCGGGGCGCGCCAGATAGACGTACTCGAAGACACAGCCCTTGGGCTTCGCTTCCGCGAAGCGGGACGTTCGCAGTCCGTTCTCGTCGACCGCGATGAACTCGCCGGGCTCGACCTCGCGGACGAAGCTGGCGCCGCAGATGTCGAGCGCCGCGGACTCCGATGCCACGACCCAGCCGCGCTCCAGGCGGCCGAGGACCAGCGGGCGGATGCCCTGCGGGTCGCGGGCCGCGTACAGCGTGTGCTCGTTCATGAAGACGAGGGAGAAGGCGCCCTGCACGTCCGGGAGGACCTTGGTGGCGGCTTCTTCGATGGTCAGCGGCTTGCCGTCGTCGTCCACCTGGCCCGCGAGGAGAGCCGTCACCAGGTCGGTGTCGTTGGTCGCCGCGACCTGGGTCGCGCGGCCGTTCTCCTTGGGCAGGTCGGCGACCAGCTCGGCGAGCTGGGCCGTGTTGACGAGGTTGCCGTTGTGCCCGAGCGCGATGGAGCCGTGCGCGGTGGCACGGAACGTCGGCTGGGCGTTCTCCCAGACGGAGGCCCCGGTGGTCGAGTAGCGGGCGTGACCGACCGCGATGTGACCCTGGAGCGAGCTGAGAGAGGTTTCGTCAAAGACCTGGGAAACCAGCCCCATGTCCTTGAAGACAAGGATCTGGGAGCCGTTGCTGACCGCGATTCCCGCGGACTCCTGGCCTCGATGCTGGAGGGCGTACAGCCCGAAGTAAGTGAGCTTGGCGACCTCTTCACCCGGAGCCCAGACACCGAAGACGCCGCAAGCGTCCTGGGGGCCTTTCTCGCCGGGGAGCAGATCATGATTGAGTCGACCGTCACCACGTGGCACGACACCGAGTGTAGGCGAGATCGACCACTGGTCCGAATTGGGGATACGGGCCCCACACGGAGCGTGATGACGCCCCCGGTGCGTACGTGGAGTACGAAGCCCTTGTGAACAGGTGAGCGGGAGCGTTGACAGGGACGGGCGGGTCCCGTGAAGCTCCTGGTCCATGCCCCTGCAGCCCCTCGGTGACCCGACGGTCATCCTTGTGGAGCGCCGCCACGTCGACCTGGTCCGTGTCGCGAGCGCCATCTGTCGCAGCGCTGTCTGAGCTCACTCTCCGTCCCGTTTTTCCTCGCCTTTCCCGTCTCCGGGTACGTGCCCCCTGCCGCGCCGTGCCCCGATCAGGAGCACAGCCATGTCAGCGACGCCTTCGCACCACCAGTCCGCCCTGTCCCGACGCGCCTTCGGGGGCGCCGTGGGAGCCGGAGCCGCCGCCGCGGTGGGCCTGCCCGCCGCCGCCGAGGCCCGCGAGCGCCCCTTCCGTGCCGCCCCGGGCCGCGGCGCCAAGCGGCCCAACATCCTCTTCATCCTCGGCGACGACCTCGGCTGGGCCGACCTCTCCTCCTACGGGTCGCCGCACATCAAGACCCCGAACCTGGACCGCCTCGCGCGCCAGGGCGTGCGCTTCACCGACGCCTACTCCGGGTCGGCGACCTGCTCGCCGACGCGCTTCAGCCTCTACACGGGGCGCTACCCGGGGCGTACGAAGGGCGGGCTCGCCGAGCCCATCGCGGACAAGTCCGTGGGCCTGGAGCCGACCCACCCCACGCTCGCGTCGCTGCTGCGGGACGCCGGGTACGCGACCGCCCTGATCGGCAAGTGGCACTGCGGCTATCTGCCGGACTACTCGCCCACCCGGTCGGGCTGGGACGAGTTCTTCGGGAACTTCGGCGGGGCCCTGGAGTACTACTCGAAGCTGGGGCTCGGCGGTGAGTACGACCTCTACGAGGGCGACGCGGAGTACAAGGACCTGCGCTACTACACGCACATCCTGACCGAGCGGGCGAGCGAGTACGTCGGGCGGGACCACGGGGACAAGCCGTGGCTGCTCAATCTGAACTTCACCACCCCGCACTGGCCCTGGATAGCGGACGGCGACAAGGAGGAGAGCGCCGAGATCGTCCGCAGGATCAAGGCCGGCGAGAAGGGCGCGCTCTGGCACCAGGACGGCGGCTCCGTGGAGAAGTACACGGAGATGGTGCAGGACCTGGACCGGTCGGTCGGCGAGGTCCTCAAGGCCCTGAAGAAATCCGGGCAGGAGCGGGACACCCTGGTCTTCTTCGCCTCCGACAACGGCGGCGAGCGCTTCTCGTACAACTGGCCCCTGTCGGGCAACAAGGCCTCGCTCCAGGAGGGCGGCATCCGCGTGCCGACCATCGTGCGGTGGCCCGCGCGGCTCGACGGCGGGCAGGTCAGCCACGAGCCGGTGTTCACCCCCGACTGGACGGCGACGCTGCTCGACATCGGCGGGGCGCGGCCGAACCCCGCGTACGAACTGGACGGGACCAGCCTCGCGCCCTATCTCCTCAAGGGCGAGGAGCTGGCCGAGCGTGAGCTGTTCTGGCGGGTGCGCGGGGAGCGGGCGCTGCGGCGCGGGGAGTGGAAGTACTACCGGGGCAAGGGCGGCAAGGACCAGCTCTTCAACCTCGCGGCGGATCAGCGGGAGCAGGCGGACCGGGCGCCGGACGAGCCGAAGCTGCTCGCCGAGTTGAAGGCTGCCTGGGAGAAGACGGACGGGGGGCTGTTGCCGTATCCGGCCGCGTGAACGGCTGCCGGTAGGAAGCCGTGAGCCTGAACTGAGCCTTAAGCGCGCCCTAAGAAGCCTTCCCGGGGGTTCGCGCGGACCGAAGTGATCGCTAGCGTGCCTCGCGCGCGCCCAAGTTGATCTACAGGCCCGCGCGAACCCCCACTCGGAAGGTCCCCCCATGAAGCCGTCCCCGCGCCTCTGCCTCATACCGGCCGCCGTGGCCGCCGCCCTGACCGCCGCCGCAGCCACGCCCGCGCCCGCCGCCGACGAGCCTCAGCGGCGCGTCCAGGTCGCCATGGTCAACTTCACGGACAGCCGTATCCCGGACGCGGGCAAGCTCGAAACCGCCCTGAAGGACAACTACTTCGGCTCCACCGGCTCCCTCACCTCGTACTACAACGAGGTCACCGGAGGCGCGACCACCTTCAAGGCCGCCGAGGGCGACGGCGTCACCGGACCCGTCGACATCGATCTCGCGGCCACCGGCTGCGACACCGGCAAGATCAACGACCTGACGCGCAAGGCCCTCACCGCGAAGGGCGTCCCCGAGGACAGCTACGACCACCTGTCGCTCGTCTTCCCCTCGGAGAAGGCGGGCTGCGACTGGCTCGCGCTCGGCACCGTCGGCGGCGGCACCACCTGGATGCCCATCGGCGCCGACGGCAAGATGTCGATGACGGCCCTGGTCCACGAGTTCGGCCACAACTTCGGCTACAGCCACCACATGCGGCTTCGCTGCCCCGAAGGCGACCTGGGCGCGGGCTGCAAGGAGGACGGCACCAGCCACAAGACCCCGATGGGCGGCGGCGGTTGGGAGGCCGGGCTCACCTCGCCCGAGCTGCTTCACAACAAGTGGCTGACGGGTGGCGAGGTCGCAAAGGTGGCCAAGTCGGCGACGTACACGCTGCGTCCGCTGTACGGGAGTGGCGGCGGGGTCCGTGCGCTCGACATCCCGCTGGGTGACGACCGCCTGGTCGTGGAGCTGCGGCACAAGTCAGGCACCGTCGACGGCGAGATCCAGGGCGTGCACGCCTACCGGGTGCCGGAGAAGGACTACACGAAGTCGGCGCTCATCGACCCGACGCCGGACGCCGACGAGTCCACCGGCGGCGATGCCCCGGCCGACGCGGACGCGCTCAAGGCAGGGGCGACGCTGACGGACAAGGCCAGGAAGGTCGAGGTCAAGGTCGTCAAGGCGGCGGCGGACGCGGCGACGGTGCAGGTGAGCCTGGACGGCGTGGCGGCGCCGGCGGCCCCCGCGAAGGCCGATGAGCCCGAGCCCGTGCGGGACGAGGCCGCGGCAGCCCCCGAGGACGCTGCCGCTCCCGACGATGCTGCCGCCCCCAACGACGCGCGCCCCGAAGGCGGTTCCACCGAACTCGCCGAGACCGGCGGCGACTCCGACACCACGCTCGCCTACTCCATCGGCGGCGGCCTGATGCTCGCCTTCGGCGGGGCGTTCCTGCTGAAGTCCCGCACCCGCCGCGTGGCTACTTCTTCTGGTCGGCGTTCGCGCTGACGACCGTGCCGTCGGCCGCGGTGAGCGAGAGTCCGCCGTGGCTCAGGCGGTAACTCACCTTGCCGTCGAAGAGCTTGAGGAGCTTCTTCTCGGTGTCGCCCGCGGCTCCCTGGCACATCATCCGGGTGGTCCGCGGGGCGCCCAGGGTGATCCGCCCGTCCTTCACCTCCGCCTTGGCCGTGACGCTGTTGCAGCCGAGGTTGCCGCGGACGGTGCCGTCCTTGCCGAAGGTCAGATGGGCCTTGCCGTCCACTTCCTTCGGCAGGGGGGTCACCGCCTTGCCGTCGCCGATGGCGTTCACGTTCCACTTGGTGCCCGTCAGCGGGACGTCCGGCTCCGAGGTGAGGGCCACGCGGTCTCCCTTGTCGGTGGTCAGCGTGAGCTTGTCCCCGTCGACCGCGGCCTTCAGGTCGCCCTTGCCCAGAGCGCCCTTGAAGGCGTCCTCGAAGTCGAGTTTGTCGCAGCCCCGCTTGGTGGAGATGGCGTTGGCGAAGTCGACGCTGTCGCCGTCCGTCGAGACGTCCGCGGAGAAGCCGTTGCAGCCGTAGTTGCCCTCGGCCTTCCCCTTGTCGCCGATCTTGACGTAGGCGTCGGCCGGGGCCTGCTGTTTCTTGCCGTCCACCGTGACGCTCTCGACGCTCCAGTGGACGCCGGTGAGGGACGGTTCAGACCCGACGGACCCGCTGCCTGAGCCGGTCTCGGTGCCGCACGCGGTGAGCATGCCCGCGGCGGCCAGGGCCATGACGGTCGGAGTCAGTCGTTGCTTCTGCATGCCGCTGTGACGGGACAAGTGGGTGATCTGGTTCCCCTCCCGCCCACAGTACGGCCCCGGCTAGCTCATGACCGGCAGCAGCGCGGCGAGATCCGCCCGCTCCCCGCTCGCGCTGACCTTCGCCGCGTCGAGGGCCGTCTTCCAGTCGCTGCGCCCGGTCGCGAGGCGGATCCAGGTGAGCGGGTCCGTCTCGACGACGTTCGGCGGGGTGCCGCGGGTGTGCCGGGGCCCTTCCACGCACTGGACCACGGCGAACGGCGGGATTCTGACCTCGACGGCGCCGCCGGGCACCTTCACGGCGAGGGCGTCGGCGAGCAGCCGGGTGCAGGCGGCCAGGGCCTGCCGGTCGTACGGGACGTCCAGACCCGGCACCGCGTCGTTCAGGTCGTCGGTGTGGACGATGAGTTCGACGGTGCGGGTGACCAGGAAGTCGTCGAGGGCCATCGCACCGAAACGGGTGGGCATGAGCCGCCCGGCCGTGACGTCGGGCAACGCGGCCTCGAAATCGGCGAGCGTGCGCGTGTACAGCCCGGCCAGATCCTCCTGCGCGGCGAAGGCCCGCGACGCCTCGTCGACCTGCGCCGCGGCCGAGGCGGTCGCGAACGGCCAGTCCAGCAGGGCTACTTCGCGTGCCGCGGGCTCCGGCATGGCGAGGAAGCGGGTGGCGCCGCCGAGGGCCATCGTGAGGTGCGCGGCCAGCTCGCGGACGGTCCAGCTCCCGAGCCGGGTCGGCAGGGCGAGCTGCTCGGGCTCCAGGGCGCCGACCGCTTCCCGTACGTTCCCGAACTGGGCGAGCACGGCGGTGCGGATCTTGGCGGAGTCGTAGATACGCGTGCGCTTCTTGGCCGGTGGCATGGGCCGAGCCTAATTCTTCCCGGGGTACCCCTGGAGACCCTTTTCCACCTGGCCGAAGACGCGCTCGGCGGACGCGGCGCAGTCCTTCGCGATCTCGTCGAGCGGGTCGTCGAGGAGGCTGCGCTGGTGGTTCTCCATGATGAGCGCGTTCCGGGCGCCGATCAGCTGGGCGGCGGCGACGCGGGCGAGGAGCATGTCGCCCGTCTCCTCGGCGAGGGCGTCCGCGAGGAGCTGGACGCTGCGCATGTGGAAGCTCACCATGCGGTGCGCGAGGGTCGGTGTCTCGCTGATGAGCTGGCGCACCTTGAGGGTGCGCGGGTCGCCGCTGAGGCCGATCGAGGCGTCGCGCCCGGTGACCTGCTCCAGGAACTGGCCGCGCAGCGCGGCGACCGCGGACTCCCCCGGCTGCCGCTCGCGCACCGCACGGGCGGCATCGCCGACGTGCTCCTCCATGGGGCTGACGATCACGCCTTCCTTCGTACCGAAGTAGTTGAAGACGGTCATCTTCGACACCTCGGCCGCCTCGGCGATCTCCGCTACGGAGACGTGGTCGAAGCCCCGCTCGGAGCAGAGGTCCACGGCTGCCTGCCAGATCCGCGACGCGGTCTGCCTCTTCTTGCGCGCACGCAGCCCCAGCTCCTCAGTCATGCAGGTCACGGTACCGGGACGGCCTCTTCCCCCACCGTGAACGTCTCGCCGTTCGCGGGCACTCCGATCCCCCGCCAGCGGAACGGCACACCCCGCGCGGTGTCCAGGTCGGGGCAGTCCATCAGCTGGAAGTGCAGGTGGGGTTCGGTGGTGTTGCCGGAGTTCCCGCAGCGGGCGATGACCTGCCCGGCGACGACCTTGTCCCCCGCGCGGACGGCGAGCGAACCCTGCTGGACGTGGGCGTACACGGCGTACGTCCCCTCACCGAGGTCGAGCACGATGTGGTTCCCGACGACGCGGCGGGCGCCGCCCAGGGTCCGGAACGTGCCCTCGACCACGAACAAGTAGAGGTACGCGGCAAGGGAGTTGCGGCTGAGGTGGTCGCGCTGACCGTCCTCGGCGTGCACGACGGTCGCGTCGGCGACCGAGAGCAGCGGGGCCCCGAAGGCCGGGAAGGCGCGGTTGCCGCGCGCGACGGGCCAGAGCCAGGCGAAGGCGGGACGCTCCGTGCCCTCCGGCTCGGCCACGATGTCGATGGCGTAGGTCTGCCCGAGGCCGTGCGTGCCGTGGCTCGGCACCTTGTCGGCGGGGCTGTTCAGGGCGGTCCAGCGGCCGGTGACGGGCGGGGCGATCTCCACGGGGGCCTTGGGCTCGGCCTGGGCCCGGTGCCGGCGGGCGGCCTGGCCGAGCACGATGGTGAGGACGACGAAGCAGGCCGCGGGGATCACTCCCCACCAGGAGGGATAGGGCAGCTCCACGAAGCGCCCGGTGATCACATGGACGAGGACGACGAGCAACAGCAGCCGCTGAAGCAGCACCGCGAACTTGCGCTGACGTACGGACATGATGGTTCCCCCAGTGTCAGTGGCGCCGGTGATCGGCGATCGGCGACCAGTGGTCAGTGGTCAGTGGTCGGTTCAGGGCCGCGAGGCGGAGAGCACCACGAGCAGCGGAACGACCCGCCCCGCGGGAACCTCGTGCCGCCCGCGCCCCGTGGCGTGCAGCCAGCCCGCGCCGGTCAGTTGGCGCAGGTGGTGGTAGATCTGGCCGGTCGTGCCGATCTCCTCCAGTTCGGCGAGCTCGGCCGCGGTGCGCCGGCCGCCGAGGATCTCCCGCAGGAGCCTCAGCCGCACGGGATGCCCGAGCGCGGCGAACGACTCCGCGGCCTCGGACCAGTCGTCGCCGAGGAGCTGCTCGGTCGTGTGGCCGTACTGCCACTCGTACCGCTCGCCCGTGGGCACCCGCACCGCTCCGGTGAACACGACGGCGCCGTCCGGGACCTGCGCCTCGGGCAGGCGTGCCTTCAGCGCCTCCAGGGCCCAGAAGTCACCCTCGCCCACGGCCGGCGCGGCGGCACCTGCGCTCTCCAGCTCCGCCATGCGCCGTTCCAGCTCGGCGACGCGCTCTTCCAGATCCATGGAGCAAGTATTACGTAATTACGTAATCACCTGCAAGGGCACGACGAAGCCCCCGCCCGGACCAGGTCCGAACGGGGGCTCGCAGCAGTGATCGTCAGGCGAAGAGCCCCGGAAGGGTCCCCTCGTGCGCCTCGCGGATCTCGCCGAGCGTCAGCGTGAACTCGCCCTGCAGCTCCACGGCGTCACCGTCGACCACACCGATGCGCGTCGCGGGAAGGCCCCGCGCCCCGCACATGTCGGTGAAGCGCAGCTCCTCGCTCCGCGGCACGGAGACGACCGCGCGCCCCGCCGACTCCGAGAACAGGAGGGTGAACGCGTCCAGACCGTCCGGGACGACCAGGCGCGCACCCTTCCCGCCGCGGAGGCAGGACTCGGCGACGGCCTGCGCGAGGCCGCCGTCCGAGAGGTCGTGCGCCGCGTCGATCATGCCGTCGCGCGAGCCCGAGATCAGGATCTCGGCGAGCAGCCGCTCGCGCTCCAGGTCCACCTTCGGGGGCAGGCCGCCGAGGTGGTCGTGGACGACCTGCGACCAGGCCGAGCCGCCGAACTCCTCGGTGGTGTCACCGAGGAGGTAGAGCAGCTGGCCCTCTTCGGCGAAGGCGATCGGCGTACGCCGTGCGACGTCGTCGATCACACCGAGGACGGAGACGACGGGCGTCGGGTGGATCGCCGCCTCACCGGTCTGGTTGTAGAGCGAGACGTTGCCGCCGGTCACCGGGGTGCCCAGGATCTGGCAGGCGTCGGCGAGACCACGGGTGGTCTCGGCGAACTGCCACATGACGTCCGGGTCCTCGGGCGAACCGAAGTTCAGGCAGTCCGATACGGCGAGCGGCTTGGCACCGGTCGCGGCGACGTTGCGGTACGCCTCCGACAGGGCCAGCTGCGCGCCGGCGTACGGGTCGAGCTTCGAGTAGCGGCCGTTGCCGTCATTGGCGAGGGCGACACCGAGGCCGGTCTCCTCGTCGATGCGGACCATGCCGGAGTCCTCGGGCTGCGCGAGCACCGTGTTACCCTGCACGAAACGGTCGTACTGGTCCGTCACCCACGCCTTGGAGGCCTGGTTCGGCGACGCGACGACCGCGAGGACCTGGTCGCGCAGTTCGTCCGAACTCACCGGGCGGGCCAGCTTGTTCGCGTCGTCGGCCTGGAGGGCGTCCTGCCACTTCGGGCGCGCGTAGGGGCGCTCGTAGACGGGGCCGTCGTGGGCGACGGTGCGCGGGTCGAGGTCGACGATCTTCTCGCCGTGCCAGAAGATCTCCAGCCGGTCGCCGTCGGTGACCTCACCGACGACGGTGGCGATGACGTCCCACTTCTCGCAGATGGCGAGGAAGCGCTCGACCTTCTCGGGCTCGACGACCGCGCACATGCGCTCCTGCGACTCACTCATGAGGATCTCCTCGGGAGTGAGCGTGGAGTCGCGAAGGGGTACGTCGTCGAGCTCGACGCGCATGCCGCCGGAGCCGTTGGACGCGAGCTCGGAGGTCGCGCAGGAGAGACCGGCCGCACCGAGGTCCTGGATACCGACGACGAGCTTCTCGGCGAAGGCCTCCAGGGTGCACTCGATGAGGAGCTTCTCCTGGAAGGGGTCACCGACCTGCACGGCCGGACGCTTCGACGGCTTCGTGTCGTCGAAGGTCTCGGAGGCCAGGATCGAGGCACCGCCGATGCCGTCGCCGCCGGTGCGGGCCCCGTAGAGGATGACCTTGTTGCCGGGTCCTGAAGCCTTCGCGAGGTGGATGTCCTCGTGCCGCATGACGCCGATGGCACCGGCGTTGACCAGCGGATTGCCCTGATAGCAGGCGTCGAAGACGAGCTCGCCGCCGATGTTCGGCAGGCCCAGGCAGTTGCCGTAGCCGCCGATGCCCGCGACGACGCCCGGCAGGACGCGCTTGGTGTCGGGGTGGTCGGCGGCGCCCATCCGCAGCGGGTCCACGACCGCGACCGGGCGCGCGCCCATCGCGATGATGTCGCGGACGATGCCGCCGACACCGGTGGCCGCGCCCTGGTAGGGCTCGACGTACGAGGGGTGGTTGTGCGACTCGACCTTGAAGGTGACCGCATAGCCGTTGCCGACGTCGACGACACCGGCGTTCTCGCCGATGCCGACGAGCATGGCGTCGTTCTCGGGGGCCTTCTCGCCGAACTGGCGCAGGTGGACCTTGCTGCTCTTGTACGAGCAGTGCTCGGACCACATGACGGAGTACATGGCGAGCTCGGCGCCGGTGGGACGGCGGCCCAGGATCTCGCGTACGCGCGCGTACTCGTCTTCCTTCAGGCCCAGTTCGGCCCAGGGCAGCTTGACCTCGGGAGTCTCGGCGGCGTGCTTGACGGTGTCCAGAGTCATCAGACGTTGACCAGCTTCTTCAGGATCGAGGTGAAGAATCCCAGGCCGTCGGTGCGACCGGTCCCGATCAGCGGCTCGACGGCGTGCTCGGGGTGCGGCATGAGGCCCACGACATTGCCCGCGGCGTTCGAGACACCGGCGATGTCGCGCAGCGACCCGTTGGGATTCACGTCGAGGTAGCGGAAGACGACCCGTCCCTCGGCCTCGAGCATGTCCAGGGTCCGCTCATCGGCGACGTAACGGCCGTCGATGTTCTTCAGCGGTACGGAGATCTCCTGGCCGGCCGCGTAATCGGCGGTCCAGGCGGTGTCGGCCGTCTCCACGCGCAGCTTCTGGTCGCGGCAGATGAAGTGCAGGTGGTTGTTCTTCAGCATCGCGCCGGGCAGCAGGTGCGACTCGGTGAGCACCTGGAAGCCGTTGCAGATGCCGAGAACCGGCATACCGGCCTTCGCCTGCTCGATGACCGACTCCATGACGGGCGAAAACCGTGAAATGGCCCCGGCCCGCAGATAGTCGCCGTACGAGAATCCACCGGGGAGCACCACGGCGTCGACCTGCTTCAGGTCCTTGTCCCGGTGCCAGAGCGGCACGGCTTCGGCGCCGGCGACGCGGACGGCGCGCTGGGTGTCGCGGTCGTCGAGCGTTCCGGGGAAAGTGACGACTCCGATTCGAGCAGTCACTTCTCTTCCTCCACCTTTACGAAGAAGTCCTCGATCACGGTGTTGGCGAGGAAGGTTTCCGCCATCTCGTGGATACGGGCGAGGGCTGCGTCATCGACGGGCCCGTCCACCTCGAGTTCGAAGCGCTTTCCCTGACGTACGTCGGCGATCCCCTTGAATCCGAGGCGCGGCAGTGCACGCTGCACCGCCTGGCCCTGGGGGTCGAGGATCTCCGGCTTGAGCATGACGTCGACTACGACGCGTGCCACTGGCACTCCCGGTGTGTGGTGCTGGCTGAGCGGTCCCTTCAGACTACCCGCACAAAAATTCTACTCGCGTAGATTCGTAGAAACCTACGTGAGGACGGTCACGTTCCTACCCCTACTCACGTATCGAACAGGGCACCTTCGCGAAAAATCCCGGAAAAGATCACGCATCACCATTGCGTCCGGACACGCGGGCGGATTTAGTCGGGCTTCACAATGCAATGCCGGGCACTGTACAAAGGAAAAGGCATTAGCCGATGCTTTGCACATAACAGTGCCCCATAACAGCCGGACAGTCGGCATCACCGCACGTCAAGGCGGTAGAGCCGCACGAAGGGACCGATATTCGTGGCGCAGCGTGTCGTGGTCACTCTCTCTGACGACATCGACGGCGGGGATGCGGCGGAGACGATCGCCTTCGGTCTTGACGGCAGGTCGTACGAGATCGACCTCAATCAAACCAATGCCAAGAAACTGCGCAAGGCACTTGCCCCGTACCTGGACGCCGCCCGCAAGCAGTCCAAGTCCGGCAAGGCCTTCAAGCACACGACGGTGGCCGCGAATCCTGCGGCCGTACGCGCCTGGGCCCGCTCGCACCAGATGGACGTGCCGCCGCGCGGCCGCATCCCGAAGAAGGTCTACGAGGCCTTCGAGGCGGCCAACTGACGCGCGAAGGGCGGCCGGCCGACGCTCGGAGGACGGCCGACTGACCTGGGCCGACGCCCGGCCAGGAGGGCCCCTCGGCAACCGACTTGACCTGCACCCCCGCCGGTCGGCTAAAGTCTGGAGCACGCCGAGGGGCAAGGCCGAAAGGCCCGAACCTCACGGAGTCTTGCGGGTGTAGTTCAGTAGTAGAACATCCCCCTTCCAGGGGGAAGGCGCAGTGTGCAATTCCTGTCACCCGCTCTGCATCGCCGATCAGGCACTCTTTCGAGTGCGGTAGGCTGGTGCTCGCGCCGATCAGTGAGAGCTGGTCGGAGGCAATGCGAACGTAGCTCAGTTGGTAGAGCGCAACCTTGCCAAGGTTGAGGTCGCGAGTTCGAACCTCGTCGTTCGCTCCAGAGAAGAAGGCCCCGGTCATCACGACCGGGGCCTTCTTCGTGTGTGCCCCCTGTTGCCCCTGCTGTTGATCGCCTTCTGACATTTGTCATGCGAGCCGGTGACAGCGCGCACTGCTCCGGCGCCCGGGGCCGGGGGACGCTCTTCTCATGACTGACCAAGTGATCGACGTGACCGATCTGCGGCGCGTGTACGGGGGCGGTTTCGAGGCGGTCCGGGGAGTCTCGTTCTCCGTCGGACGAGGTGAGCTCTTCGCGCTGCTCGGGACCAACGGCGCGGGCAAGACCTCCACCCTCGAACTCCTCGAAGGGCTCGCCGCACCCGCCGGGGGGCGGGTGCGGGTGCTCGGACATGATCCGTACGCCGAGCGGGGCGCCGTGCGCCACCGGATCGGTGTGATGCTCCAGGAGGGCGGCTTTCCCTCCGAACTGACGGTCACGGAGACCGTGCGGATGTGGGCGGGATGCACCAGCGGCTCCCGTCCCGCCGCGGAGGCCCTGGAGATCGTGGGGCTCGGCAAGCGGGCCGGCGTACGCGTGAAGATGCTGTCCGGGGGTGAGAAGCGGCGCCTCGATCTCGCGACGGCGCTCATCGGCCGGCCCGAAGTGCTCTTCCTCGACGAACCGACGACCGGGCTCGACGCCGAAGGGCGCCGCGAGACCTGGGAGTTGGTGCGGGCCCTGCGCGACAACGGCACGACCGTGCTGCTCACCACGCACTACCTCGAAGAGGCCGAGAACCTCGCCGACCGGCTCGCGATCATGCACGAGGGGCGGATCGCGGCCGAGGGACGGGTCGCCGACGTGGTGGCACAGCAGCCCTCGCAGGTCTCCTTCGAACTGCCCGCCGGGTACTTCGTCGGGGATCTGCCGCCGCTGGGCGAGCTCGGCGTGAGCGACCACGAGGTGGTCGGCGGACGGGTCCGGCTGCGTACGCACGAGTTGCAGCGGGCGGCCACGGGGCTGCTGCTGTGGGCGCGGGACGCGAACGTCGAACTCGGCCGGCTCGACGTACGGGCGGCTTCGCTGGAGGAGGCGTTCCTGCGCATCGCGCGGGACGCCGAGGGTGCCGAGAGCGCCGCGGGTGCGGCTGGTGTGGCGCGGAAGGAGACGGTGGCATGAGTGGCATCAGTACGGCGACGGTGGCGAGGGCCGCGACGACGACCCCCGCGGGGCGGATGCGGGCGCTGGCGCGGGCCGAGCTGACGCTGCTCGGGCGCACCAAGGGGACGCTGTTCGCTGCCCTCTTCGTGCCGCTCGCGATGCCGTTCAGCCTGCGCCAGGTCGCCGACAGCATGGACCTGAAGGGCAACGGGCTCTCCATCGGGGCCGTCGTGGTGCCCGGGGCCATCGGCTTCTCCCTGCTCTTCGCCGTCTACTCCGCGCTGACCACCGTCTTCGCCGCCCGCCGCGAGGAGCTGGTCCTGAAGCGGCTGCGCACCGGTGAGCTGCGGGATCCGGAGATCCTTGCCGGGGCCGCGCTGCCCTCCGTCGCCATCGGCCTGACGCAGTGCGTCGTCCTCGCGATCGCCTGTACCGCGCTGCTCGACGCGGGGGCGCCGAGCGCACCCCATCTCGCCGTGATCGGCGTGCTGCTCGGCCTGGTGATGTTCGGCGCCCTCGGCGCGGTCACCGCCAGTTTCAGCAGGTCCGTGGAGTCGGCGCAGGTCATGGCCATGCCCCTGACGTTCGCGTCGATGTTCGGCTCGGGCCTCTTCGTCCCCTTCGAGGTCATGCCCGACAAGCTCGCATCGGTCTGCGAGCTCCTTCCGCTGAGCCCGGTGATCACACTGGTACGCGGCGGCTGGACCGGAGAGCTGTCCGGCGCCGAGACCCTGGGCGCCCTGGCGACCGCTGTGGCCTGGACCGTGGTCTCGGTGTTTGCTGTACGACGGTGGTTCCGCTGGGAACCCCGGCGTTGAGGAAGGGGTCAAGTGGTGGTCGGCCGATTCCGGGGGCTGCAGCGTGGCTGGCATGAGCGGAGCAAGATCGAGAAGGTCGAGTTCCAGAGCATGGCCATGTGGCACGCCATGCCCTGGCTCTTCTTCCTCAGCTGGGCCTCGGTGCCGCTGGCCGTGAGCCTGCGGCACGCGACAGTGCCGCTGGTCCTCGGCTGCTCGCTGATCGGAGTGGCCGTCCTCCAGTGCGTCCACGTCAACCGCACACTGCGCCGCTCCCTCGATCACTACTTGAAGCGCGCGGAGCCACCGCGCCTCGACCTCGCCGTGTCGTTCGTGCTCATGGTCGTCGTGCTGGGCCTCGTGCTCGCCCTGCAGGCCGTGGGCGGGGTCAAGGAAGGCACGCTCGTCCTTGCCACGATGTTCACGGTGATGCCCTACGGACAGTCGCTGGCCTTCGCCGTACCGATCCGCACGTTCTTCATCCGGTTCGCCGTGATGGACGCCGCGATCGTGGCCGGGTTCGCCGCGGTCGGCGTCCGTGACGGGCAGCTCGTGGCCACGGCTCTGGTGATCGCGTTCGGCACGCTGGTCTCCCTGCTGTCCTCGCGCTGCGGCGCCTGGACGCTCTCCGTGATGTGGGAGGCCGACCGGGCCCGCGAGGTCGAGGCACGGCTCGCGGTCGCCGAGGAGCGGCTGCGGTTCGGGCGTGACCTGCACGACGTGATGGGGCGCAACCTCGCCGTCATCGCGCTGAAGAGCGAGCTGGCCGTGCAGCTGGCGAAGCGGGGGCGGCCCGAGGCCGTCGACCAGATGGTCGAGGTGCAGCGGATCGCGCAGGAGTCACAGCGGGAGGTACGGGAAGTGGTGCGGGGGTATCGGGAGTCCGACCTCGCGGTCGAACTCGCCGGTGCGCAAGGTGTGCTTGAGGCGGCGGGGATCGACTGCCGGGTGAGCGGGTCGTCGGCGGGCCTTCCGGTTGCCGTGCAGTCCGCCCTGGGGTGGGTCGTGCGGGAGGCGACCACCAATGTGCTGCGGCACGGGGATCCGCAGCGGTGCGACATCACTCTGGCGATCACTGACGACCGTACGACGCTGGTCGTCGAGAACGACGGGGTGCCCGAGGCCATGCCGGACGGCAGCAAGGGGTCCGGCCTCGCCGGGCTCCGGGAGCGGCTCGCCGCGGTGGACGGGACGCTGGACTTCGCGTCACGGGACGGGCGGTTCCGCCTCGCCGCGGAGGTGCCGCTCGCCCGCCCCGGGCAGGACGGCCCCCGACAGGTCCGCCATCAGGAAGCCGAAAGGGTCGCGCCATGAGCCTGCGCGTGCTGCTCGCCGACGACGAGCACCTCATCCGCGGCGCACTCGCCGCGCTCCTCGCGCTTGAGGACGATCTCGTCGTGGTCGCCGAGGCCGCCTCGGGGCCCGAGGCGCTCGCCATGGCGCGGGCCCACCGGCCCGATGTGGCCGTGCTCGATCTGGAGATGCCGGGCGCCGACGGTGTGACGGTGGCCACATCGCTGCGGGACGAGCTGCCGCACTGCCGCACCATGATCGTGACGAGTCATGGCAGACCGGGGCATCTCAAACGGGCGCTCGCGGTGGGGGTGCGGGGGTTCGTTCCGAAGACCGTGAGCGCGCAGCGCCTCGCCGAGATCATCCGCACCGTTCACGCTGGTAACCGCTATGTGGACCCGGAGTTGGCCGCCGACGCGATCTCCGCCGGGGACTCGCCGCTGACCGCCCGTGAGGCCGAAGTGCTCGAACTGGCCGCCGACGGCGCGCCCGTCGCGGAGATCGCCGAGCGGGCCGCGCTGTCCCAGGGGACCGTCCGCAACTACCTCTCGTCGGCCGTCACGAAGACCGGGGCGGAGAACCGTCATGCCGCGGTGCGTCTCGCACGCGAGCGGGGTTGGGTATAGTTGTCCTCGCGCTTCGGCGCAGCGCGGACGTAGCTCAGTTGGTAGAGCGCAACCTTGCCAAGGTTGAGGTCGCCAGTTCGAACCTGGTCGTCCGCTCCACAGAGAAAACCCCCGGTGCCTCTCGGCGCCGGGGGTTTCTTCGTGCGTGCCGCTACCAGGCCATGCCCGTCAGACGCTCGTACGCCTCGATGTACTTGGCGCGCGTGGCGTCCACCACGTCCTGCGGGAGCGGGGGCGGCGGCTGCTCGCTCTTGCGGTCCCAGCCGGAGGCCGGCGAGGTCAGCCAGTCGCGGACGAACTGCTTGTCGAACGACGGCTGGGCGCGGCCGGGCTGCCAGCTGTCCGCGGGCCAGAAGCGGGAGGAGTCCGGGGTCAGGACCTCGTCCGCGATGACCAGCGTCTCGCCGTCGAAGCCGAACTCGAACTTCGTGTCGGCCAGGATCACACCGCGGTCGCGGGCGATGTCGCGGGCCCGGCCGTAGACCGCGAGGGTCGCCTGGCGGAGCTGGGCCGCCGTGTCCGCGCCCACCTGGCGGGCCACTTCCTCGTAACTCACGTTCTCGTCGTGCTCGCCGACCTCCGCCTTCGTGGCGGGTGTGAAGATCGGGGCGGGCAGCTCCGAGCCGTCGCTGAGGCCGTCGGGCAGCGCGAGGCCGCAGACGGTGCGCGAGGCGTTGTACTCGACCAGGCCGGAGCCCGTGAGATAGCCGCGGGCGACGCACTCGACCGGGACCATCGCCAGGGACTTGCAGACCGTGGTGCGGCCCTCCCAGTCGGCGGGGGCGCCTGCCGGGACGTCGGTGGAGATGACGTGGTTCGGGACGAGGTCGGCGAGCTGGTCGAACCACCACAGGGAGAGCTGAGTGAGGACCCTGCCCTTGTCAGGGATCTCCGAGGGCAGCACCCAGTCGTAGGCGGACATGCGGTCGCTCGCGACCATCACGAGGTCGCCCGCCTCGTTCCGGTACAGGTCGCGCACCTTGCCGGTGTGCACATGCACCAGGCCCGGCACCTGAAGAGGCTCGGGCTTTTCTACGAATCCGGACACGGTTCCTCCCCGTGGTTCTGACTGAATGCTGCTGATTCTCCCGCATGGGGAGGCAGCTTTTGGCCAGGGGTTGTCCCGAGGGCGCCAGGGGCTCTCCCGGGAGCGGATGGACGGTCCTCAGTCCCGTTTGCAGATGCGGTCCAGGAGGTTGGCCGTGGCGCGCTGGACGCGGGTGTCCACATGGCCGGGGCGGTCGAGCGCCGGGGACCAGGCGAAGGTGCCCGAGGCGAAGACCAGGGCGCCGGAGGGCGCGCGGTAGAGGGACGACTCCTGGTGGCGGGTGGCGCCCTCGGAGTCCTCGTACGGAGAGTGCGCGAGGAGGATGCGGCCCTGGTGCTCCGGGAGCGCGGTGCGCGGGAAATAGCGGTCGGCCTCGCCCGCGACCAGGCCCTCGATCTCGTCTCCCTCGTGCGCACCGGTCGCCTCCCACAGCCAGTGGTCGGCGTTGCGCACGACGAGGGGGGCGGGCTCGGGGACCCGGCCCGCGTACTGGATGCCCAGGAGCTGCTGTTCGGCCTTGTCCTGCTCGCGCCAGAGGGTCGGCTTTCCGGGGCCGCCCCGCTTGCGGCAGGTCAGCAGGCGGTCCGCCACACCGGACGGGGAAGGGCCCAACTCCACTTGCCAGTACATGGTGTTGGCGGAGAGGAAGACGAGCGATGTGCCGTGCTCGCGGGCCTGCTCCGTGGTGCGGCGCATGTTCGACGACCAGTACTCGTCGTGGCCCGGGAAGACCAGGCCCCGGTAGCGGGTCGGATCGATGCGGCCCGCGTGCAGGTCGCGGGTGTCGGCGTACGCGAGGTCGTAGCCGTACCGCTCGGCCCAGCGGATGAAGTCGTAGGCGTGGCCCACGTGCAGGGGCAGGCCCGCGCCCGCGTACGGACGGTCGAAGGAGACCGTGTGGGCGGCCTCGCTCTCGCCCAGGAGGCGGCCCTTCTCGTCCCACGCGTGGTAGAGGCTGGCGCCCGTGCGGCCGTCCTCGGGGTAGAGGTTGTACGCCTGCCAGGTGATGTCCGGCAGGAGCAGGAGCAGATCGGCCCGGTGGTCGTCGCGGACCGTGAACGGCACGTGCGAGCGGTAGCCGTCGACCGTGGTGAGGACCGCCACGTACGCCCCCACGCTCCAGTAACTCGGGATCTGCAGACGCCAGGAGAGCCACCAGTGGTGGCAGGAGACCGTGCGGTCGGCGGCGAGCGGGGGCGGCTGGACGATGCCGGAGAGGCGCGGGCTCGTGGTGATCTTGCTGGCGCCGTCGCCGCCGTAGTGCCCGATGCGGTAGATGTCGACGCTGAACTGCTGGGGCGGGTCCACCGTCACGTGGAAGTCGATCGCCTCACCGGGGGCCGCGGCGCCGGTGGAGGCGAAGCCCTTGATCTGGCCGTGCACGTCGTCGGCGGTGCGGGGGCCGTTCGTACGGGTGCGGTTGCGGGGCGCGGGGATGTTCTGCGCGCCGGGTGACGGAGCGTGGTCGACGTACCAGGGGACGACCTGGCCCGTGTCGTCGAAGTAGTGCTCGGCGCCTCGGAGCCAGGGCAGCGGCCCTTGACCGAAGGGGTCGGTCACGGCGTGCGCCAAGGCGCCCGATTCCCACCTGCGGATCTGCTCCGACCCCATGTGTACCCCTCCCTCGCTGCTCCCCCGAGATTGCTCTGCGCGCTGTCCCTGTGTGGTGCCGCTGACATGTCCGGACCGGCGGTCGATCCCAGCACATCACATTACGCACGCACTCCGTCACCGTTCGTCGCTAATCGACGAGAACGGAAGAGAGCGTTCCGGGGAGTGGGGGGGCTCAGACCAGCCGGACCGGCTTCTCCGGGCGGACGCCCAGGCGGGCCAGCCAGCCGCGCAGCGGGATGGGGTCGCCGTCCTCCACGAGGCTCCGGACGTGCGGTGTGAGGTCCGCCGCCCGTTCGCCGTCGATCAGGAGGGACGGGCCGTCCAGCCAGTCGAGGCCGGGGGCCGCGTCCGCCGTGTCCACGGCGGCGCAGCAGACCAGGGCCGTGACGTGATCGGCCAGCAACTCCCGTCCCGTACGCGGCGGCTGGAGCGGGAACAGCGGCAGCATGCCGTCGTCCCAGAGCGCGTCGTCCGGGCCCTGTCCCGTGGGCGCGGGGCGGGGCGGGGCGGCGGCCTCCTCGCGGGCGATCTCCGCACTGAGGCCCGCGGCGAGAAGTCCGCCGGGACCGTCGGTGGACTCTTCGGGGTCTACGGGCTCTTCGAGGTCTACGGGCTCTTCGCCGTACAAGGACTCATCGCCGTCCGCGGGCCCTTCGCCGTACGAGGGCAATTCGGCGTCCAGGGGCTCGGCGCTGCCCGGGATGAGGGCGGCTGCGGTGGGCTCGGTCGCCAGGTCTGTTCCGTTGTCCTGCGCCGTCAGATGGTCCAGTACGCGGCCCAGTGTCGGCCCCTCGGAGTCGGGGGCCGACGGGTCGGCGGAGTGGCTGACGCCCAGGGAGTCGAGGACCCGGTGGAGGCGGGCGGCGTCCATGCGCCACTTGCGGTCGACGACCTCGTCCGGATACTCCTGCCACGCCACCGGCGCCCAGTCAGGGCCCTGCTCGGCGGGGCCCCCGTGGAAGAGGCGGGCGGCGAGCAGCGAAGCCGCCTCGTCCACCGAGCCCGGCTCCTCCAGGAGGTCACAGGCAGGGCGCTCGCCCAGGCGGGAGGTGAAGCCCTCGGCCAGGCGGTCCCTGCGGGAGAGCTCGGTGAGGGCGGAGACGACGCCCGCGTCCAGACGCGAGGGCCAGCGGCCCATCCGCCAGGCGGGCAGCGCGACCTTGGTCAGGAGCCGGTCCCACCCGGCATACGCCAGGCCCACCTGCTCCTGGGCGACGATCCGCACCCCATAGTCCACGGCCTGGGCGCGCTCGGCGGCGGCCGCAGCGACCCCGCGCTCCATCTCGCCCGCATGCCCACGGCAGCTGCGCAGGAGCAGCCGCACCACCCAGCCGGCGCCACCGAGGACCGTACGCACGAGCGGACCGCGCCCCGGGGCGGAGGTGACCGCGACCGCGGCGTCGAGACCGCGGATGAAGCGCCGGGCGGCGGCTATGTCGGGATGCGCCGAGGGGCCCGTGCCTGCCACGACCGGGGCGAGCACCGCGCGGAGCTCGCCGACCCGCATCCACCACAGGAACGGGGAGCCGATGACGAGCACCGGAGCCACGGGGGCCTGGCGGCGCGGGGCGGGGCGACTGTCACGTACGCCGTTGCCCGCCGGCTCCGCCGGGTCGGCGGGGGCCTCCGCGGGCGGGCCGTGCGCGGGGTGCGTGCGGTCCTCCAGCCAGCTGTCGCAGTCCGGGGTGAGCGCTATCGCCGAGGGCGCGGGCACGTCGAGGCGGTCGGCGAGGTCCCGCACCAGGCGATACAGATCGGGGGCCGAGCCCTCGGCGATCGGGACGGTCGGGCTGACGGCGGGCCTGGACCGCGCGACGACGAGCGCGATGCCCGCGGCGGCGATCAGCACGAGGACGGCGACGACCGTCACGACGCCGCGCACGACGTCCCAACTCCCCCCGGTGGCATGGCCCGTGGCCCCGCCCGCGATCAGCACGACGGCGACGGCAGCGGGCAGCAGTGCGACGGCGAGCGCCCTGCTGCGGATGCGCAGCACGGCGAGCGCCTGGGAACGTGCGGACTGCACGCCCACCTCCACACCCGTACCTGACACGACCGATGTCACCCCCTGCTGCCTGTGCCGCCTGCTCCCCGGCCGTGGGCCGGGACTGCGGGCGGACGGCAGCCGCCGATGGATTTGCTCACTCCCCCACTGTGGCACCCGCCACTGACATCGCAATGCCGGTGGTCTGTTTGGCTCTGGGCACCCTTAACCGCTTGCGCCGCACCCTAGTTGGGGCGCCGGGCATCGTCAGCCGGATGGGCCAGCGGTCACTCGATGGAATGGCTTTGGGTAAAGGTGGATGACGGGGTGGATGACGATCAGGCCCCGGATCCAGTGTCGGATCCGGGGCCTGAGAGTGGTTCGCGGGTGACGCGAGGACGACCTTTACGGGGCCTCTATGGGGCCTCTATGGGGCATCCATGGGGCCTTTACTACGCCTCCGACGCCGCCTTCGCCGCGATGTCCGTGCGGTGCTGGGAGCCGTCGAGGCGGATGCGGGACAGCGCCGCGTACGCGCGCTCGCGCGCCGCGGTCAGATCCGTGCCGGTCGCCGTCACGGAGAGCACACGGCCGCCCGCGCTGACCACGGCGTCGCCGTCGCGCTTCGTCCCCGCGTGCAGGACGTACGCGTCCGGGGCATCCTGTGCCGCGACATCGTCGAGCCCTTCGATGGGGTCGCCGGTGCGCGGGGTCTCCGGGTAGTTGTGCGAGGCGATGACCACGGTCACCGCGGCGTCGTCGCTCCAGCGCAGCGGGGGCAGGTCGACGAGGGTGCCGTTCGCCGCGGCCAGCAGGACACCGGCGAGCGGGGTCTTCAGGCGGGCGAGGACGACCTGCGTCTCGGGGTCGCCGAAGCGGGCGTTGAACTCGATGACGCGTACGCCGCGGCTGGTGATCGCAAGGCCCGCGTAGAGCAGCCCCGAGAACGGGGTGCCGCGCCGTCGCAGCTCGTCGACGGTCGGCTGGAGCACGCTCTGCATGACCTCGTCGACCAGCTTCGGGTCGGCCCAGGGGAGCGGGGAGTACGCGCCCATGCCGCCCGTGTTCGGGCCTTCGTCGCCGTCGAGCGCGCGCTTGAAGTCCTGTGCGGGCTGGAGCGGTACGACGGTGACGCCGTCCGTGATGGCGAAGAGGGAGACCTCGGGGCCGTCGAGGAACTCCTCGATGACGACGCGGTCGCAGGCGAGGGCGTGGGTGCGGGCGGCGGCGATGTCGTCCGTCACGACGACGCCCTTCCCGGCGGCGAGCCCGTCGTCCTTGACGACGTAGGGCGCACCGAAGGCGTCGAGCGCCTCATCGATCTCTTCGGGGGTCGTGCAGACGTAGGACCGCGCGGTGGGGACCTGGGCGCCCGCCATCACGTCCTTGGCGAAGGCCTTGGAGCCCTCCAGCTGGGCGGCCTCCTCGGAGGGCCCGAAGCAGGGGATGCCGACGTCGCGTACGGCGTCGGCGACTCCGGCGACGAGCGGCGCCTCCGGGCCCACGATCACCAGATCGGCGCCGAGCCGGGTGGCGAGGGCGGACACCGCGCTGCCGTCGAGGGCGTCGACCGGGTGCAGCTCGGCCACGTCCGCGATGCCGGCGTTGCCGGGGGCGCAGTACAGGGCGGAGACGTCGGGGTCGAGGGACAGAGAGCGGCACAGGGCGTGTTCGCGGGCACCACTGCCGATGACGAGGACCTTCACGGGCGTCAGCCTAGCTGGCGCGGGCCGGTGCGTTCGTACGGGAGCCCCAGCGGGGAAGCCTCCGGCGGTTGTACGTTCCTCCAGGCCGGGGGGCTTCTGCGGCTCTCCGCGGCTGCGGGGGCGCGGGGGGCGGCCCCTGACTTGCCCTTGCTCGCCCTGGCTTCGGGCACCGCGCGGGCGGTCCCGCTGCCCGGCGCTCGATTGGCTCTCCCTGGCTGGGGGCGCCGTGCCTTCGCCCGCGGGTCCGGCGTCCGGGGCGCCCCTCACCCGACCCGGCGCTCCCTTCGCTGTCCTTCGCCGGGAGTGCCGTGCCTTCGCCTGCGGGCCGTCTTCGGACTGGCCCGCCGCTCCGCGGCGGATCTTTCCCGCCCACCCACCCGATTGCCCCGGGGTGAACGGGTGGGCGGGTGGGAGAGATCCGGCGCGGAGCGGCGGGCTTGTTCGGGGCCCCGGACCGCAGGCGAAGGCACCCATGGGGCGGCGGGCCTGGCCGGACCCCCGGACCCCCGGACCGGCGAGCGGGGCAGCACCGCCCCGGGGCAGCCACGCGGTGGATCAGGGTTCGTTGTTGTATTCCTCGACGATCGTGGCGCCCAGTTCGCGGACGATCAGGTCGTGGCCGGACAGCGCCGACTCGACCAGGTCGGGGTCGTCGTCCGCCGGGATGTCGTCCTCCGCGGACACGTGGTCCGGGACATGCCGCTCGGGGGCCGGTGCGGGAGCCGGCGACTGCGCCTGCGCCCGGCCGGCGGCGGGCGGCGGAGGCTGCGGCGACTGCTGCTGCGGAGCGGGGCGGGCCGGCGGCGGCGCGCTGCCTCCGAAGTTGCCCGCCGCGGGCGGCGGCGCAGAGCCCCCCGAGGGGTCGACGATCGCCTCGACCTTCCACTGCACCCCGAACTGCTCGGACAGCGCCTGCCGCAGCACATCCTCGCTGCCGCTGCTGGCGAAGTTGTCCCGCGCGCCCGCGTTGACGAAGCCGATCTGCAGTGTCGTCCCGTCGAACCCCGCCACCTGGGCGTTCTGGCTCAGCAGGATCCAGGTGAAGCGGCGGCGGCCCTTCACCGCGTCGAGGATGTTCGGCCACAGGGTGCGCGGGTCGGGCCCGCCCACCGGGGCCGGAGCCTGAGCCTGTGGCGCAGCCGGAGCCGCAGCCGGAGCAGGCGTCGGAGCAGGGGCAGTCGGCGCGGGCTGCTGCGGGGCCGCCGGAGCACCGCCACCCGCGGACGCGGCCGTGGGCCAGCCCCCCGGCCGAGGGGCCTCCTGCGCCGGTCCGCTCCCCGGCGCCGAAGCCGTGGGCCACCCACCGGGGCGGCGCTCACCGGCCGGCGCGGCAGCCGGAGCCTCCGGGGCGGGAGGAGCCGCAGGAGCAGGAGCCGCCTGCACCGGCGGCGGTGCAGCCTGCGCAGGAGCAGGAGCAGGAGCAGGAGCAGCCGGAGCCGGAGCCTCGGGCTCAGGCACCGCCCCCCCGCCCCGCACAGCCGCCCGCGCCGCCGCAGCACCGCCCCCCGGCGGAACCGGCGGGCCCGAAGCGGCCTGCGGCCCCGCGCCACCCTGCGGCTGCGCTCCCGCATGGGCGTCGGGCCCAGGAACGTACGCCATCGCGGGACCGGGACCGCCGCCCTGACCGCCCGCCATGAAGTTGCCGCCGCGCTCGAGCCGGTCGAGGCGGGCCATGAGCGAGCGCTCGTCGTCGTACGCGGCCGGAAGCAGTACGCGCGCGCAGATCAGTTCGAGCTGCAGCCGGGGCGAGGTCGCCCCGCGCATCTCCGTCAGGCCTTCGTTCACGATGTCGGCCGCGCGGCTGAGCTCGGCGCCGCCGAAGACACCCGCCTGCGCCTGCATCCGCTCCACGACGTCCGACGGGGCGTCGATGAGCCCCTTCTCCGCCGCGTCCGGAACCGCCGCGAGGATCACCAGGTCCCGCAGCCGCTCCAGGAGGTCGGCGACGAAGCGCCGCGGGTCGTTGCCGCCCTCGATGATGCTGTCGACGATCTCGAAGGCGGCGCCCCCGTCCCCGGAAGCGAAGGCCTCCACCACGGCGTCGAGCAACGTCCCGTCCGTGTAGCCGAGAAGGGACGTCGCCATGGCATACGTCACACCGTCCGTCGCCGCGGACGCGAGGAGCTGGTCCATGACGGACATCGAGTCACGCACGGAACCCGCACCGGCCCGCACGACCAGCGGGAACACGCCCTCCTCGACGGCCATCTGTTCCCGGCCGCACACGTCCGCCAGATACTCCCTGAGCGTCCCGGGCGGCACGAGGCGGAACGGGTAGTGGTGCGTGCGCGAGCGGATCGTCCCGATGACCTTCTCGGGCTCCGTCGTCGCGAAGATGAACTTGAGGTGCTCCGGCGGCTCCTCCACCACCTTCAGCAGGGCGTTGAACCCCGCCGGCGTGACCATGTGGGCCTCGTCGATGATGTAGATCTTGTACCGACTGCTCGCCGGGCCGAAGAAGGCCTTCTCGCGCAGGTCACGGGCGTCGTCCACACCGCCGTGCGAAGCGGCGTCGATCTCGATGACGTCGATCGAACCCGGGCCGTTCCTCGCCAGGTCCCGGCAGGACTGGCACTCGCCGCAGGGCGTCGGCGTGGGACCTTGCTCACAGTTGAGACAGCGGGCCAGGATGCGCGCGCTGGTCGTCTTGCCGCAGCCGCGCGGACCACTGAACAGGTAGGCGTGATTGACCCGGTTGTTGCGCAGCGCCTGCTGCAACGGGTCGGTTACATGCTCCTGCCCGATGACCTCGGCGAACGACTCCGGGCGATAGCGGCGGTACAACGCGAGAGACGACACGCATACGAGGTTATAGGCGCCCACTGACAACACATACCGCGAACGCAAAGCGCCCCCCACGCACCCGCCAGAGCCAACCTACCCTTGCTGCCTTCCGGCCCTGGGGGAGTTCAGTCAGATAGCGCCACGTGAGGGGCTGACGCCCACCCTAGCGGATCCCCTGGGCCGGAAGCCACGTCGGTCCGGCCCCGGCACCCGCCTCGGGACGATCTCGGGAGCGATCTTGGGACCGGAGGCGGATCGTGTTCGCGAGCACTCCTCAACGTCTTGTATTGTTTGCGGCGGAGGATTCGCCTAGTGGCCTAGGGCGCACGCTTGGAAAGCGTGTTGGGGGCAACCCCTCACGAGTTCGAATCTCGTATCCTCCGCCAGTGCCTCACCGGGCACTAACGTTGCAGGGCCCCACCGTTCGCGGTGGGGCCCTTCGACGTGCGTGGTTGCAGTTGCCGTCAATCACGGGGCGCCGCTCAGTTTCGCCAACGGCGCGAGGTGAGCCTTCGCTCTTGGAAGGACGCGCGCAGTTTGCCGACTCGGAGCAGGCTGAGGCGCCGGCTCGTCGGTGAAGCCGTCCGCAAGGCCGCCCCCGCACGCCACCTACACCGCTACTGCTGAGGGCCCGATACCCCCTGCGGAACCAGGGACAGCAGCTGGACAAGCCCGTAATGCGTACGCCGTATTGGCCGCACACACCGGGAGGCCTCTGCTCAGCTGTACTCACCACCGGAGCATCTGCCGAGCCATCGGTCTGCCCGCACTGCCGGACGGACCGCGTTCAACGCACCTCCGCCCGCCTCCGAGTGGCTACAGGCGAACATCCAGTTCGCCGACCGCCAAGCCGCCCAACGCGGCTTTCTCACCTATTTGTTGCCGCCCCTACTCGAAGCCCGCGACGCCGCGGCATCATCACCTGGTGATTCGTCCGGATGCCCATGCTGGCACCTCCATAGCACTCACTGCCCGCAGCCGACGGACGCCGACGCATCGGCACCCCTTAGCCCTCGACAGCACGGGCTCAGGGGAGTGGTCAAACGCTGGTGGTCATCGCCATACGAACCCGAGGCCACACCGTCGGCGCCCCCGATGGGTGAAGGTTGCTCACGCCCAGTTCCACACGGGCTGCATCGGCATCCCCAACTACCAACGCGGCTCGGCTGCCGAGGGCACCGCCCCGCTCGACGGTCCCGGTGGGTGGCCACTGCATGGTCGGCGGTACAGGCAACACCGAGTGGTACGGACCGGACCGGACCGCCCCTATGTCGAACTATGTAGCGCTACGGAGGGCCAACTGCAGGCTCCGTTCCCGCCCACCCGCCGCGCATGTGGCTTCCGCGTCGCATCACTCCGCTCCGTTTTCTGGCTGCCGTTGCCGTTCTGATGCGTCCACCACCGTCCGCAATGGTGATGCTTCGTGACCTCGCGTCTCAGTGAAACACTGCGGGCCTTCCCGTGCCCGTATGCCTCCGCTGTGGCAGTCGTAGGAACGACGACCGAGAGGCCTCACAGCTGGCGCTTAGGTTTCAACATGTCACCCCAAAGGGCCAATTCACATGCCCGAACGGGTGATGGAAACTCTACGATGCAGCAAAGAAACATTTCTTCGCCTGCGTAACCATGATTGGCTTCGCCGACATGAGCGAGATCAACAGACCCGAAGATGGTTACGCATTCCGCGTTCCGACACTAAACGAGAACGGAATCCCCGTACGCTCCGGAGATTACTGGGTTGGGGCGGACTTGGCCGAGAAGTGGCTCAGAAGGAACCTTGAGGGGAACAGAAAGGCGTCCACCCTACGAGTGAAGCGATACGCAAAAGCCATGGAGGAGGGCCGCTGGAAGCTGACACACCAATCAATCGCCTTCGATAGCCAGGGAAACCTGATCGATGGACAACACCGCCTGCTGGCCGTAATCCACTCCAAAACCGTGGTCCCAATGAGGGTGCACGTCGGTGCCGACCCATCCACGTTTGCCGTGATTGATACCGGCTACGGACGCGTCCCGTCGCAATTTATGCGAGTGACCAACGCAAACATCATCAAGGGGGCGGCCAGGATCATCCTCTTCGCTGAGGTGTGCCGGGAAAACGGCAGCGAAGCATCATTCATGCACCGTGGCAGCTTCGATAACGACGTCGTATTCGAAACCGTGGATCAATGGCCTGAGCTGCAAGAATACGCCCCCGCAGCGTCACGTATCTACCGGGCTTGCGGAAGCTCGTCGACAAACATGCTGGCGGTCCTCGCACAGGCATCTCGCGGAATGAACCCGGGAGCGATTGATGCATTCGTCGAAGGCATGATCTTGGGCGAAGAAATGTCGAAGGGTAACCCCGTCCTCCTCTTGCGCAACAGGGCCATCGCGCGAATGGACCGTTCTCTGTCCTATAGAGACAAAACTGTACTATATGGAACGACCGTGAAAGCATGGAACGCTCACGCCAGAGGCGAGAAGCTGAAGTTTCTCAGATTCATCTACGATGACAAATCAGAAGAGGGCATGCTGCCTGTAAGCGCAGGAAAGGGTTCAACAGGAATGAGGGAGAAAATCCCCGATGTGTATTGATAAGTAGTTTCAACGCCGCCCGTTCTGCCGTCTGCGCACCTATCTCAGCGCCCGTCACCACCAGATGGTTAAATGGGTGAATGAGCTTCACCCTATTAACCATCCACGGTCGACTGATAGGCGTTTCGGTTCCTCACTACCATGCCGTGAGACAGCTTTCCGGAAATATTCTGCTGGAACGGCCGAAGGCGAATCCGAGTATGGCTACTACGCCACACAGCCGAACGGGGCGGCAAGAAGTGGCACCAGCGAGTACGCGTCTCATGCCCTCCACCAGTGCCTGGCTGGGCACGATGTCGAAGGGCCCCCACCGTTCTCGGTGGGGGCCCTTCGACATCGGCCGTCTCAGGACGGGTCTGTTTGGGTCTGTGGAACCTCGCTCGAGGATCTCCTCACTCCTCGGGGAGGCCACACCTGTGAGCTGCCCCGTTGGCATCTGCTCCCCACCCTTGTCTGTGGCAAACGGGTCCGGGAGACCCGCAAGCGCGGCACCGAAGGTATGAGGCGGGAGGGTGCTGGCGACGCGGTATCCCTCTCCAGTCCGCTGCGCCCAGTGGGCATCGAGAGCATGACCCGCCCGCCCTGGCGCTCGATCGCCGCGCCGTAGAAATGGGCACCCATGTCACCGGCCGCCCCTTGCAACCGCTCGTCGACGACAGCACACATGCGCATGCCATCCGGGCCGACCCAGCGGGCCTGCGAGCACGTACTGGCAGCGTCACGCGCTGAGCCACATGAACCCTTGATGTATATACTCGATGCGAGTTCTTATATCTACGGAGGTGCCGATGAGTCGAACCGTGATCGATCTCGATGACGAGCTGGTGGCCGACGTGGCCAAAGCACTCGGCACCGGAACTAAGAAGGAAACCGTCAACACTGCTCTCCGTGAGGTACTGGAGAACCGGCGACGAGCTCTCGCGCTTACTCGCCTGCGTGCCGCGACTGGCGACGGCGCCTTCGACCTGGGCCTCTTCGAGGCCAAGGGGAACTACCGCCGGTGAACGCGGCCCAGTTCCTGATCGATACCAGCGCACTCGCCCGGTTCATGCGCAGTGATGCGGAGCAGTACGGATGGGACCAGGCTGCCGCAGCCGGGCTGATCGCCACCTGCCCCATCACCGAGTTGGAGTTCTTCTACAGCGCACGTTCCGCCGAAGACCGGTCGCAGGGCGTCGAGGACATGCGGATGATCTTCGGCTGGGTCGCGGTCGATGATCGCGCCTACACGCGTGCCTGGCAGGTGCAAGAAGCCCTGACTCAACGGGGGCAGCATCGGAGTGCGGGAGCCATTGACCTTGTCGTGGCTGCGACGGCCGAGCTCCAGGGGCTGACCCTGCTGCATCGTGACCGGGACTTCGACTGCATCGCCGCTGTCACCGGGCAGGCTCTCCAGTGGTATGGCCCCGAGCCAGGCAAGTAGTTCGTGTGTGGCTGCAGTTCTGGTTGGGCTTACGGGTGTACAGCACCGCTCAGAATCCCATCCAACCGCAGGTCAGGACTTTCCCGCACCAGCAAGAACGGTCAGGCGCACGCTTGGAAAGCGTGTCGGGGGCAACCCCTCACGAGTTCGAATCTCGTATCCTCCGCCAGTGCCTCACCGGGCACTAACGTTGCAGGGCCCCACCGTTCGCGGTGGGGCCCTTCGACGTTCTCCGCCCCGTGTCCCCGCCCCGGTGTTCCCCGCAAGAGCTCACGAGGCCGGCGCGATGTTCTGGTTGGCGTGGAAGAGGTTCTCCGGGTCGTAGGCGTTCTTGATGCGGGTGAGCCGGGCGTAGTGGTCGCGGTAGGTGGCCTTCACGCGGCTCTGGCTCTCGCCCTCGCCGATGAAGTTCACGTAGGCGCCGCCCATGGAGTGCGGGTGCAGCTCTTCCCAGTAGTCGACGCACCACTGTCTGATCGTCCCCGCGTTGGCCGGGTCCGGGTCGATGCCGCCGATGACTCCTGACCAGACCGCGTCGCGGTAGCCCCACGCGGTGTCTTCCTGGTCGACGCGGGCGGCGGCTCCGTCCACGGGGTAGAGGTGCATGGTCGACAGGTCGGTGGGGAGGTTCTCGGCGTACTTGGCGTGCACGTCGATCGCGTCGTCGGTGATCCGGTCGAAGAAGTCGCCGCGCCAGTACCACTGGAGTCCGGTGGGGATCAGCTCGTCGAACATGCTCTGCAGCGCCGGGTAGGGCATCGGCGCGGTGAAGTGGAAGGCGGGCGGGCCGGGTTCATTCACCGCGGCCAGGATCTTCTCGGCGTCGTCCGGGTCGCCCGTCCAGCACCACACGACACCGCACATCTTCTGGCCGTGTATCTCCTCCGGGAACGGCGGGCCGGGCGGGACGCTGAGTGCGGCGAAGAAGCCGTTCAGGTCGTCGGGTGCCTGCGGCAGGAAGTCGCGGTACCAGCGCAGCACGTCGCGGGTCATGTCGACGGGCCACACAGTGACCGCGACGACCACGTCGCCCACCGGGTGCAGGCGGAAGCGGAACGACGTCACGATGCCGAAGTTCCCGCCGCCGCCGCGCAGGGCCCAGAACAGGTCCGGGTGCTGGGACTCGCTCGCGGTGACGAAGCTGCCGTCGGCCAGGACGACGTCCGCCGCGACGAGGTTGTCGATCGTCAGGCCGTACTTGCGGGTGAGGTGGCCGTGGCCGCCGCCGAGGGTGAGGCCCCCGACGCCCGTCGTCGACATGATTCCGGCGGGGGTCGCGAGGCCGAAGGCGTGGGCCGCGTGGTCGAGGTCGCCGAGCTGGCTGCCGCCGCCGACCCGGGCCGTCCTCGCCACCGGGTCGACGCGTGCCCAGCGCATGGGCGACAGGTCGATGGTGACGCCGTCGTCGACCTCGCAGAGCCCGGCGCCGCTGTGGCCGCCGCCCCGGACGGCGAGTTCCAGGTCCCGCTCGCGGACGAAGTCGACGGCGGCCATGACGTCCGCGGCGTCGGAGCACCGCACGAGGGCGGCAGGGCGCCGGTCGATCATCGCGTTGTAGATCGTGCGGGCCCGGTCGTACTCGGGGTCCTGCGGGCCGATGACCGGGCCGCGGAGCGCGGCTCTCATGTCGTCGAGGGTGGTGCCGTCCATGACGGGCTCCTTGCCGAGACGCGGACCGCTTCTCCCACCCGGCCTCTCCCCTGTCGGGCCGTCGGTGAGCGGATGTGCGCCGGCGTCCTGGCGCCCCCCGCCAGCAGCAGAGCTGACCTCTCCAGGATCCCGCCGGTCGGCCCGGCCCGCAATCGGCGGGTGGCACGCCTGCCCTCATCACGCCCGTCCTCAGGACGTCCCCGACGCGTCGTACGCCGTCAGTGCCGCCCGCAGCGTCAGCAGATCCGTGTGCGCGGCGACGTCGAGGCCGGTCAGGGCCGCGATGCGGCGCAGGCGGTAGTCGACGGTGTTGGGGTGCACGTGCAGGCGTTCCGCCGTCCGTCTGCGGTCCAGGTTCGACGCGAAGTACGTCCGCAGGGTCGCCGTCAGGTCCGGGCCCTCCGCCAGAGGGGACAGGAGGGCGGCCAGGTGGGCGCGGGCGGGGCTCGCGCGGGTGAGCTGGTAGTCGAGGAGCAGCGCCGTCAGGGGGTAGACGCCCGGCGGCCGTCCCGTGCCCACCGCGGTGTCGCGCAGTTCGGTGGCGAGGCGGACGGCGTGCGGGACGCCGGCCGGTGCGCTCGCGGCGACCCCCGCCGTCAGGGGCACTCCGCTGACGGTGATGAGGGATCGCGTCAGGTTCTCGAGGCGTGCCCGGTCGGCTTCGGGCGCACGGTCCGGTGCGGTCTCGGACGGGATGAGCGCGAGGCCCTCGTCGGCGGACAGGCGGGAGAGGACGGAGTGGCCGAGGGCGCGGTCGAGCTCCGTACGCAGGCGTCTGATCTTGCGCCGGGATGCCACGGTGGCGTCGACGTCCTCGCGGTCCTCGTCGGGATGGCGGCCGATCGTGAAGGCGAGCACCAGATAGCAGGGCGGGAGGCGTATCCCGAGGTGGGCGGGGTCGAGTCGGGCGCCGCCGGCGTCCACCCGGTCGTCGAGGCCGTCGAGGAGTGCGGACAGGGCCGTGTGCCGGGCCGCGTCCCGCTCCCCGATCAGCGACTGGCTCTCCTCCACGTATCCCGATGTGACGGCGGCAGTGATCTCCCGCAGGCAGTCGAGCAGCAGCCGGTGGGCCTCGATCAGGTCCTGCGGTTCGACCGTCGCCGCCACCTCCTCGACGCAGATGCGGGCCCCGTAGTGATAGGCGCTGACGACCGCGTCCACGGGGAGGCGTTCCTCCGCCCGTCTGGCAGCCGAGCGGCGCACCGCCTCCAGGAACTCCGGGGGCGGCATCCGCTCCGTGCGCAGCACCTCGGCGAAGGCACGGATCGTCATGACGACGATGGCCCTGACGTCTCCGTGCAGTTCCTCCGCGGGCAGCCGGCCGTAGACCGGGAGGTCGTCCGCGATGCGCCGGGTGACCGTCGCGGCGAGGCCAGGTACGTCGGCGATCAGGAAGCGGCCCACGCTTTTGTCACCGGTCACAACTGACCTCTCGGAAAGTCTGGTTGCGCGCCTAGGACACCGAGGCCGCGATGGCCCGGATCATAAGGGCGTCCGTTACCCCCGGTACACCCCACACAGGAGAGCCCGTGCGCCCCACACGCGCCCGTACCACCGCGGTCATGGCCGCCGCCCTGTCCGCCTGCGTCATCGGAACGGCTCCGGCCGCCGGGGCGGTGTCGTCGAAGGCCGACGAGCCCCTGGAGTACGTCGCCATCGGCGACTCGTTCGCCGCGGGTCCCCTCATCCCCGGCCAGAGCCAGCTGTCCTGTCTGCGCTCCGACCGGAACTACCCGGCCGTGGCGGCCAAGGCCCTGGGCGCGAAGCTCACCGACGTCAGCTGCTCGGGCGCGAAGGTGAGCGACTTCTCCGGGCGGCAGTTCGGGCTCCTCGCGCCCCAGTACGAGGCTCTCGAGCCCGGCACCGACCTGGTGACCCTGACCATCGGCGGCAACGACGTCAGCCTCGTCGCCCAGGCGCTCGGCTGCGTCAACCTCCTGCCGAAGCCCACCGGCATCTCCTGCGCCGACACCGCCGCCGCCGAGGGCGATCCCACCGCGAAGGCCATCGACGCCTGGAGCGCCACCTTCGGGCAGGCCCTGGACGAGGTGCACCGGCGCGCGCCGAACGCCCGTGTCGTCGTGGCGGGTTACGCCACCTACGTCCGCAAGGACGGCTGCTGGCCAACCCAGCCCCTGTGGGACAAGGACGCCAACTACCTCCAGGCGCGCGTGAACCAGCTCAACGGCGTGCTCGCCGAACAGAGCCGGGCCCACGGCGCCACCTACGTCGACACCGCCGCCGTCAGCGCCGGACACGACACCTGCGCCGCACCGGCCGAGCGCTACATCGAGGGCCTGGTGCCCACCAGCGTCGCGGCCCCGCTGCACCCCAACGCCCGCGGCATGGCCGCCTTCGGGACGGCCGTCGCCCAGGCCGCGGCCCGCCCGTGACGGCCCGCGCCCGCGCTTGCGCCTCAGTAGCCCCAGAAGCCTCAGGAGCCCCAGGACAGGAGACCCGTATGCCAGGAATCCGCAGGGCCTGGCGGCGGTCCGCCGCCGTGCTCGCCGCATCGCTCGCGCTGTCGGCCGCTCTGACCGGCCAGTCGCTCGCGCAGCCGGACACCGGACCGGGGGCGACGACGGCCCACACGGCCGCCGACTGCCCTTCGGTGGGCGGCCGGTGGGCCGACGACGGGCCCTTCGCCGTGACCAAGGAGCGCGCCGGGCTGGGCCACACCATCCTGCGCCCGACCGAACTCGGCAGCAGGGGCTGCACGAAGCACCCGGTAATCATCTGGGGCAACGGCACGTTCGTGACCCCGGTCATCTACGACGGTCTCCTGAAGCACCTCGCGTCGCACGGGTTCATCGTGGTCGCCGCGAACACCACCCAGTCGGGGACCGGCCACGCCATGCTCGGCGGCCTTGACGTGGTGAAGAAGACAGCCGATGACCCCAAGAGCCCGTACTACGGCAAGGTCGACCTGGAGAAGGTCGGTGCGTCGGGCCACTCGCAGGGCGGCGGCGGGGCGATCAACGCCGGTGCCGACCCGCGCGTCGACGTCACCGTCCCCATCGAGCCGGGCCCCCTGGGCAGCGTCGGCGCACTCAAGGGCCCCATGTTCATCCTCGGCGGCGAGCACGATCCGGTGGTGGTCCCCGAGCTCCTGGTGATCCCCCGGTACGAGAGCGCGGACCACATTCCCGCCGTCTACGGGGAGTTGGCGGGCGCCACGCACGTGACCCCCGCCGGGGACGGCGGCGGGTTCCGGGGCCCGGTCACCGCCTGGTTCCGCTACTTCCTGATGGGCGACCAGGAAGCGCGCGGCGAGTTCTTCGGCGCCGACTGCGGTGCCTGCTCCTCACCGGTCTGGTCGGACTTCCGGCGCAACGCACGGGCGACCGGGCACGGCGGCTGATCCGCTCTCTCCCTCAGCGGTCGACGAAGAAGCTGTCGTGCTTGACGAGGAACTCGCCGAACTCCTTGCCGCCCTTCTGGGCCATCTCCGCCACCTGCTCGAAGTACTCCTCGCGCGGGGCGCCCGGCGAGAAGAGCATGATCATGGAAGCGGGGTCGTCGCTGTCGTTCTTGAAGGCGTGCAGGCCGCCGACCGGGACGTAGAGGAAGTCGCCGGGGCCGCCGGTGATCCAGCGGTCGCCGTCGTAGAGCTGGACCTGTCCTGACAGGACGAAGAAGGACTCCGAGATCGACTTGTGGAAGTGGGTGCTCGGGCCGGGCGACTTCGGGCCCAGATCCACTTTGTAGAGGCCGAACTCGCCGCCGGTGGAGGCGTGCGTCGCGAGGTAGTGCGTGGCGTTCCCGCCGGGGCGGACCAGCTCGGGCTCCTGGTCGGCGGGCCTGAACACCGCGTTGATCTCGCCTTCTTCGCCGAGATAGCGCGGCTCTGGGTAGGACATGTTCCGCTCCTTCGTCCGTGACACGGTCGTGGGTGACACAGCCGTGGGTGACACAGCCGGTCGTTGCTCACTTGTCGCGCACCGGGTGCTGACTTTATCCACCGCTCGCCCGCCTCCCTCATTAGTTGTACGTAAGAATTGAGGGGGAGAGTTAAGCTGGACTGCATGCTTGATACGCGGCGCATGCAGGTCCTCCGGGCGGTGGTCACCAGTGGCTCCGTGACGGCCGCGGCCCGCAACCTCGGGTACACGCCCTCCGCGGTGAGCCAGCAGATGGCCGCCCTGGAGAAGGAGGCGGGCATCGCCCTCCTGGAGCGCACCGGCCGCGGGGTGCGGCCGACGGACGCCGGGCGGCTGCTCACCGAGTACGCGGTCACGATCGGCAAGCAGATCGCCGAGGCGGAGACCGCGCTCGCCGAGCTGCGGGAGGGGCGGACGGGCCGGGTCTCGATGCGGTACTTCACGACGGCGGGCTCGACACTCGTCGCCCCGGCACTGGCCGCGCTGCGGCGCGCGCAGCCCCGCGTACAGGTCGAGTTGAAGCTGTCGGATCCCGACGACCCGATGCCCGAGGTGCGGGACCGGCGGGCGGATCTGGCACTGGTGGTCAGACCGCGGGGCCAACTGGGCGTGGACGGGGTCCGGTTCGAGCATCTCCTGGACGACCGCTACCACGCCGTGCTCCCGGCGGGGCACCCGCTCGCCGCGAAGCAGCTGCTCGACATGACGGACCTGGCCGACGAGCCGTGGGTCGCCAGCGAGTCGCCGGGGCCGTGCCTCGACCCCATCCTCGAGGCGTGCGGCGCGGCCGGTTTCAGCCCGGACTTCGTGGTGGAGAGTGGGGACTACGCCACGGCACAGGGCTTCGTCGCCGCGGGCCTCGGCGTCAGCCTGGTCCCCGAACTCGGCCTGGGCACGCCCCACTCCGGCGTGGTGGTCCGCGAGGTCCACAACCCGGTGCCGATCCGCTCGATCTACGCGGCGGTACGGGGCCCGGCGCCGGACCGCCCGGCGGTAGGGGGACTCCTGGAGGCGCTGCGGTCGGCGGTGACTCAGCTGGCAGAGGCTTCGGGGGCGGCGTCGACCTCGACCTCGACCTCGGGTGCGGCGTAAGACCGCACGATGACGGTCTGCCGCGGAGTCCAGTGCTGCTCGTCGGTGCCGAGGAATCGCCAGCCCGTACGTTCGTAGAGCGCGATGGCCGAGGTGTCGGACGCGACGACGTCCAGGACGGTGGCCAGCCCCAACTCCCCCGCCTCGGCGACGACCCGGTCCAGCAGCATCGCCCCGATCCCGTGCCCGCGGGCCCCGGGCGCGACGAACAGCCGGCTGACGACGGCGACCCGCTCCCCCGCCAGGCCCTCGCGCCCGCTCCACAGGGCAGGGGCCACGTCGTCCGCCCCGCTCCGGCAGAGCGCGACATGGCCGACGACGCGACCGCCGAGCTCGGCCACCCAGGCCCCGATCAGCGATCCCCCGGCCAGCCAGTCGCCCGGCCGCTCGGGCCAGTTGGTGGGGTACCCGTCGGCGATGTGCACCTGGCCGAGGGCTTCCACGCAGGCGGGGAGGTCGGAGGCGCGGCGGGGGCGGACGCGAGGGGCGGTGTCGTGGCGCATCAACGTATGCAAGCACAGGGGCGCAGGGGGCTGCGGTCGCTCCTGCCTCAGAGGGGCGCCGCGGGGTGAACGGGCGGGCGGGGAGCCCTCGTTCTTGACGGTCGGATGACCCTGCCGGGCATGGGCGGCCCGCCCGCCTGCCGCTATGGTCAGGATCAGACAGAGCCTGCATGACATGGGGGAGGCGGCCGACGATGGCGCCGGATGAGGCTGTGATCGGCTGTACCGGTGAACTCGTCATCGGTACACGCGGATCCGCGGGGCCAGGAGAGGTCCTGGTGCGGATCCGAGGAGGTTCCGAGACGTTTCTCGCCTGGTCCGACGAGCCGCTGCCGCGCGGCGCCACCGTGCTCGTGATCGATTCACGGGGCAGCCGCCAGGTCGATGTCATCAAGTGGGCAGACCCGTTGGACCCGTTGGGCCCGTTGAACGCGCTGGACGGCGACCGCGCCGACGGCGCCGGCTGAGGAGTCGATCGATGTTCGGTTACCGCGTTCCCGCCCCCGATGAGGCGATGCTGATCTCCGGCGGCAGACGAGGCCTGGGCGGCGCCCCGTTCCGGGTGGTGACGGGGCACGGCAAGTTCGTGCTGCCCATCTTCCGCAAGACCCGCTTCCTTACGCTGTCCATGTGCGAGGCGGAGGTCGCCGAGACCTGCGTGACCCGGCAGGGCATCGCCCTGACCGTGCGGGCCGTGATCGCCTTCAAGGTCGGCAACGACACGGAGAGCATCGTCAACGCGGGCCAGCGCTTCCTCTCCGACCAGGACCAGATGTCGCTTCTGACCGGCCGGATCTTCTCCGGTCATCTGCGTTCCATCATCGGTTCGATGACGGTCGAGGAGATCGTCACCGAGCGGCAGAAGCTCGCCACCGAGGTCCTGGACACCTCGAAGTCCGAGATGGCGAAGATCGGCCTGCACGTGGACTCGCTGCAGATCCAGTCGATCGACGACGGCGAGACCGGCTACATCGAAGCGATGTCCGCCCCGCACAAGGCAGCCATCCAGCGCCAGGCGCAGATCGCCCAGGCACAGGCCACCCAAGCGTCCGCAGAGGCCGAGCAGGAGGCGGCGCGGAACCAGGCCGAGTACGCGCGGCAGACCGCGATCGTGCAGGCCCAGTACTCCGCCGAGGTCGAGCGGGCCCAGGCCAAGGCCGCCCAGGCGGGCCCCCTCGCGGAGGCGCACGCCCAGCAGGAGGTGCTCGACGCGCGCACCGAACTGGCCGAGCGCGCCGCCCAGTTGCGCCAGCAGCAGCTGGTCGCCGAGGTGGTCAAGCCGGCGGAGGCCGACGCCGAGCGCATCCGGGTCCTTGCACTCGCCGAGGCCGAGCGGATGAAGATCCAGGCGGAGGCGGCCGCGTCGTACGACCGTGTCGCGCTGGACCGGATGCTGATCGACCAGCTGCCGCTGATCGTGAAGGAGGCGGCGACAGGTCTCTCCGGCGCCAACGTCAACGTCCTGAACGGCGCGGACGGCCTCGGCGAGATCGCGGCCGGACTCGTCGGGCAGGGCCTGACGATCCTGGACTCGGTGCGCAACAACCTCGGTACGCCCACCGCGCAGGCGCAGGCGCAGGGCGAGCGCGAACCGGTCGACATCAAGCGCTACTTGGGCGCCCCCGCCAACGGCCGGGCGGACGGCGGCAAGGGCGACGGCCCCGTAGAGATCCAGTAGCCCCGTGGGCGGCCCGGCTCCCTGTCGAATGCGGGCCGGGTCGCAGCCGGAGCACCTCGCACCCGCCCTAGGCGAGCGCGACGAGCTCCCGGTGGTCCGGACTCCACAGGTCCTCGGTCCCGTCCGGCAGGAGCAGCACGCGATCGGGCCGCAGCGCGTCGATGGCCCCCTCGTCGTGCGTCACCATCACGATCGCGCCCGGATACGTCCCCACCGCGCCGAGCACCTCGTCGCGCGAGGCCGGGTCGAGGTTGTTGGTGGGCTCGTCGAGGAGCAGGACGTTCGCCCCCGAGTGCACGAGCCCCGCGAGCGCGAGCCGCGTCTTCTCGCCGCCGGAGAGCACCGCGGCGGGCTTGTCGGCGTCGTCCCCGCGGAACAGGAAGGACCCCAGGACGCCCCGCACCTCGCCGTCCGTGAGACCGGGCGCGGTGGCGGCGAGATTCTCGCGCACCGTCATCCCGCCGTCGAGGGTGTCGTGCTCCTGCGCGAAGTAGCCGAGCCGGGCGCCGTGGCCGTGCACCACCCGTCCGCTGTCGGGGAGTTCGGCCCCGGCGAGGATGCGCAGCAGGGTGGTCTTCCCCGCTCCGTTCAGCCCGAGGACGACGAGCCTGCTCCCCCGGTCGACCGCGAGATCGACACCGCCGAGCACCCCACGCCCGCCGTACGCCTTCACCAGACTGACCGCACCGAGCGGCGTACGCCCGCACGGCGCGGGTTCGGGCAGCCGGATCCGCGCGACCCGCTCGTCCCTCCGCACGGCCTCGGTGGCGGCGAGCATCCGGTCGGCGCGGCGGGTCATGTTCTTCGCGGCGGTGGCGGTGGCGACGTGCGAGCGCATCTTCTCCGCCTGACTGCGCAGCGAAGCGGCCTTCCGCTCCGCGTTGGCCCGCTCACGGGCGCGCCGCCGCTCGTCCGCGGCGCGCTGGTCGAGATAGGTGTGCCAGCCGGTGTTGTGCACGTCGAGGGCCGCGCGGCCGGGGTCGACCACGAAGACGCGATTGACGGTGTCCGCGAGCAGCCCGACGTCATGACTGATGAGCACGAGCCCACCACTCCATGACCCCAGATACCCCCGCAGCCAGCCCACCGAATCGGCGTCCAGATGGTTGGTCGGCTCGTCGAGCAGCAGGGTGTCGTGGCGCGAGAACAGGATCCGGGCCAGCTCGACGCGGCGCCGCTGGCCGCCGGAGAGGTGACCCACCGGTGCGTCCATCAGGCGCTCGGGCAGCCCGAGCCCGGCGGCCACGCGTGCGGCCTCCGCCTCGGCGGCGTACCCGCCCCGCGCCTGGAACGCGTCGTCCGCGCGGGCGTAGGCGGCCATGGCCCTGCGCTGCTCGGTGTCGCTTCCGGCGGCGGCCATCGCGCGCTCGGCGGTACGCAGGTCCTGCGCCGCGCGGTCGAGGCCGCGGGCGGAGAGGATGCGGGCGGTGACGGTGCCGTGCGGGTCGGCGGCGGCGGGGTCCTGGGCGAGGTAACCGACGGAGCCGGTGGTCGTGAGGCTGCCCGCGGCGGGGGCGAGCTGCCCCGCGAGGGTCTTGAGCAGCGTGGTCTTGCCGGCGCCGTTGCGGCCCACGAGGCCGATGCGGTCGCCGGGGGCGATGTGGAAGGAGGCGCCGGCCAGCAGGAGGCGGGCGCCGCCGCGGACGTCGATGCGTCGGGCGGTGATCATGGGGTAACGCTCCGCAGTAGCGAATGGACACACGGGTGACGTGGAGACCGGTGTCCTGGCTAGGAGATGCGGGGCGTAGACATACGACGAGGCTAACGGGGCGGGCGCCGCGGCCGCACGCGGATTTCGGGCACCGTGCGAAGCCCCGCCGCACGGGGGATGATCGACTCCATGGACGCCACCCTGCACCTGGCCCAGGAGCCGGAAGCCGATGAGCTCCTCGGCCGCAGTCCGCTGGCCGCGCTCGTCGGGATGCTGCTCGACCAGCAGGTTCCGATGGAGTGGGCGTTCGCCGGCCCGCATACGATCGCGCGGCGGTTGAACGCTGACGATCTCGACGCGCATGAGATCGCGGCGTACGACCCCGACGAGTTCGCGGCGCTGCTCTCCACCAAACCGGCGGTGCACCGCTATCCCGGATCGATGGCGAAGCGGATCCAGCAGCTCTGCGCCTACCTGGTGGAGCACTACGAGGGCGACCCCACCGCCCTGTGGGAGGGCGCCGCCTCCGGCAAGGACCTCCTGAAGCGCCTGAACGACCTCCCCGGCTTCGGCAAGCAGAAGTCCCAGATCTTCCTGGCCCTGCTCGGCAAGCAGCTGGGCGTACGGCCTTCGGGCTGGCGGGAGGCGGCGGGGGCGTACGGGGAGCCGGACGCGTACCGCTCGGTCGCGGACATCACGGGCCCGGAATCCCTGCAAAGGGTCCGCACCCACAAGCAACAACTGAAGGCAGCAGCGAAGGCCTCCGGCAAGTAACCCCCACTTGGGCAGCCGCCCTAGCTCCAACCCCCGGCACCCCCCTGACCGAACAAGCCTCTCCCACCCACCCGCCCGATCACCCCGCATCCACCCCTGACCGAACAAGCTTTCCCGCCCACCCACCCGATTGCCCCGCGGTGACAAGGGGCGGGTGGGGAGGTCCACGCGGTGGGTGGGTGAACGACAGAAACAGGGGCGGGCGGGGAGGTCCACGCGGTGGGTGGGTGAACGACAGAGACGGGGGTGGGTGGGGAGCGTCGTCAAAGACGCCTCCCCTCAGCAGTCAGAGAGGTCGGCCCTCACGCACCCGCAGCCGGGAGCGCCCGTGAGGGGACGGGCCGGTATGTCCGCCCGGAGCACGGTTCGCGGCGCTCCAGCAGCGAAGCAACCCCACGGCCACCGGACGATAGCGAGGACGGACATACCGGCACGGCCCCGCCCCCACAGACGGACCAGACCCGCAGCAGCCCCCACGCACCAGCAGCCCGCCCCGCCCCCAAGACAGCCCCGCACCGCCCAAGACCCGGCGTCAGCCGCCCGCAGTGTGCGTAGCCCAAGAGGGCGGATCTCGGCGTCGGGCCATGCCAACGGGGTCCAGCCGGGGGACATGACCCCTCATGAGCCGCGCCGCGTCACCCCGCCCCGCGTGGCTCCGCGCTGCCCTCATCCTGCTGGCCCTCCTGGGCGCCGTCCTCGCCCCCGCGGCCCCCACCGAAGCCGCCCCCGCCCCACCCGCAGCCGTCTCCACCGAACCCACCGGCGAGGCCCACCAGGACACCGCCGACAGCGCACTCCGCGTCAGCACAAAGCGCCCCGTCCCCGTCACCACCGCCGCAGCCGCTCGCCCCCGCGAACCCCGCCGAAGCCGCCCCCTCCCCACCCGCGGCCGTATCCACCTCCCCGCCCCACGCTCCGTCGTCCTGCGCTGCTGACAGTCCCCGCCCCGGACTGAACCCACCACCACCAGCAGCAGCATCGAACCGACGACAGGACAGACACCCATGCCCATCGACCCGTACGCGGCCCTGCACGCCCTCCTCCGCGCCGAAGCCGTACGCAACGCTCCCGGCCCCGACGCCACCGCCCCGGCCCCGTCACAGGCAGAAGACGACGAGGACCACGACAAGAAGAAGCACAGCGCCGAGCAGAACGGCCGCTGACCCCACTCGGCGCAGACGCCGACGCCAGACGCCCCCGCCAGGCCTCAGCGTCTGCGCCGAGCCGTTCCGAACACCGACCGCGAGATCTCCCGCCCGATCTGCGTCCCCAACGACCGGGCAAGCGACTTGAAGATCCCGCTCCCCACGACCTGATCAACGACAGAACCAGAACCAGAGCCAGCCCCCTCCGTCTTGCCCTTCCCCGCTGCCTCGGCGGCAGCCGAGGCCGAAGCCGCCTCCGCCTGACGCGCAGTCAACTTCTCGTAGGCCGACTCCCGATCCACCGCCTCCGCATACCGCCCGTACAACAACGACCCCTTCACCGCCGCATCGAGCGCCCCCGCCTCCACCGGCCCCATCAGCGACTCCGGCGCCCGCAGCCGCGTCACCGCCACCGGCGTGGGCGCGCCCTTCTCGCTCAGGACCGTGATCACCGCCTCGCCCGTGCCGATCGCGGTCAGCGTCTCCTCCAGGTCGTACGCCGAGTTCGGGAACGTCCTGACCGTCGCCTTCAGCGCCTTCTGGTCGTCCGGCGTGAACGCACGCAGCGCGTGCTGGACCCGGTTGCCCAGCTGGGCGAGGACATCGCCGGGCACGTCCTTCGGCGTCTGCGTCACGAAGAAGACGCCGACCCCCTTCGACCGGATGAGCCGCACGGTCTGCGTGATCGCCTCCAGGAACGCCTTCGACGCCCCGTTGAAGAGCAGATGCGCCTCGTCGAAGAAGAAGACGAGCTTCGGCTTCTCCACGTCGCCCACCTCGGGCAGGTCGTTGTAGAGATCCGCCAGGAGCCACATCAGGAACGTCGAGAAGAGCTGCGGCTTGTCCTGCACCGCGGGCAGTTCGAGCACCGACACGAGCCCGCGCCCGTCCGGCGCCGCCCGCAGGAACTCGCTCGTGTCGAACTCCGGCTCCCCGAAGAAGTCGCCCATGCCCTGCGCCTCGAAGGCGGTAAGCGCCCGCAGGATGACGCCCGCGGTGACCGTGGACAGACCGCCGATCCCCTTGAGCTCGGACTTGCCCTCGTCCGACGTCAGGAACGTCACCACGGCCCGCAGATCCTTCAGATCGACCAGTTCAAGCCCTTTTTGGTCGGCGTAATGGAAGATCAGACCGAGCGACTGCTCCTGGGTCTGGTTCAGCTGAAGCACCTTCGAGAGCAGCACGGGGCCGAAGCTCGTGATCGTGGCCCGCACCGGAATCCCGGTACCGATCCCGCCCAGTGCGTAGAACTCGCTGGGGAAGCCCGTCGCCTCCCACGTCTGGCCGACCTCCCGCGCCCGCTCGGCGACCTTCTCGCCGCTCTCCCCGGGGAGCGAGATCCCGGAGACGTCTCCCTTGACGTCGGCGAGGAACACCGGCACTCCCTGCGCGGCCAGCTGCTCGGCGATGAGCTGGAGGGTCTTCGTCTTTCCGGTGCCGGTCGCCCCCGCGACGAGCCCGTGCCGGTTGAGCATGGCCAGCGGGATGCGGATCTGGGCGTCGGGCAGACACTGCCCGTCCCACAGGAGCGCGCCGAGATCCAGCGCGGGCCCGCTGAAGGCGTACCCGGAGACGATCTCCATGGCTTCCTGCGGCAGAGCGGCACCCCCACTGACGACCTCGGCGGCCACCCCACCGGAAGCCCCGCGGGAAGCCTCACCGGAAGCCCCACCGGAACCCTCGACTCCGCTCGTCACCCCCGCGACCGGCGAAGACACGTTAGAGGGGTTCGCGCTCCCCGTCGTGGACGGCATCGGCTGACTGTCGCTCACTTCTGCCCCTGTTCCCGGCGTGCGTGTTCCCGGTTTGCCCTGATTTACGACGTCATTTCCCAGAGTCGCACTCCGTCTCCATGGCTGCGCCCGGAGAGCCTTGCCCGGTAGGCTTTCCGTGTGATCTTCAAGCGCATCGGAAACGGCCGGCCGTACCCCGACCACGGCCGGGAAAGCACCCGGCAGTGGGCGGACGTCGCGCCGCGCCCGGTCCGCCTCGATCAGCTCGTGACGACCAAGGGCCAGCTGGACCTGGAGACGCTCCTCGCGGAGGACTCCACGTTCTACGGCGACCTTTTCGCGCACGTGGTGAAGTGGCAGGGCGACCTCTACCTGGAAGACGGACTGCACCGCGCGGTCCGCGCCGCGCTCCAGCAGCGCCAGGTGCTGCACGCCCGCGTCCTCGAACTGGGCTGAACCCGGCGGACAGCCGCGACAGGGGACACCCACGCCCTCATTGACCCTTTCGGGTTGGACTGAGCCCAAGTCAATGATCATTTAGTAGGCATCACGGCGTCGTCGCACTACGCTGCGCCCATGAGCATGCTCACTCCCCCCGGCATGGGCGGCAAGTACCGCATCACGGGGGCCAAATATCCGCGTATGCGCCGAAGCCGTGGCCGCCGCAGGATCGTGCTCGCGGTGGTCGCGTCCGTCGTCGCGGTGGGCCTGATCGGCTGGGGAACACTGCAGCTCATCGACGTCTTCACCGGCGGCAGCAAGGCCACGGCGGCGAGCTCGCGCAGCGACTGCGCCGCCAAGCCGGATCCCTCGGCCAAGCCGCCCGCCCCCAAGGCCCTGCCCAAACCGGACCAGATCAAGGTCAACGTCTTCAACGCGACGCCCCGCGGCGGCCTCGCCAAGGACGTGGCGGCCGAGCTCAAGAAGCGCGGCTTCACCGTCGGCAAGGTGGACAACGCCCCGAAGGCGTACGACAAGAAGGTCAAGGGCACCGGGATACTGCTCGGCGCCAAGACCGCCACGGACACCGCCCTGCCGGTGCTCGGCACGCAGCTCGCGGGCACCGAGAGCCGCACGGACGCCCGCAAGGGCGGCGAGGTCGACCTCATCCTGGGCGCGAAGTTCAAGGATCTGGCAAAGAAAAAGGACGCCGACAAGGCCCTGGCGGTACTTGCCGAGCCCAAGCCGACGTCCTCGCCGTCCAGCGGCAAGAAGGACTGCTGAACGCCACGCCAGAAGGACCGCTGAGGGCTACTCAGCGGTCCCGTGCACAGCGCTACTCCGCGGTCCCGTACATCCGGTCACCCGCGTCGCCGAGGCCCGGCACGATGTAGCCGTTCTCGTTGAGGCGCTCGTCGACCGATGCCGTCACGACCGTCACCGGCGTGCCCGCCAGCTCGCGCTCCATGACCTCGACGCCCTCGGGGGCGGCGAGCAGCACCACGGCGGTGACGTCGTCCGCACCGCGCTTGATCAGCTCCTGGATGGCCGCCACGAGCGTGCCGCCGGTGGCCAGCATCGGGTCCAGGACGTACACCTGGCGCCCGGAGAGGTCCTCCGGCATGCGGGTCGCGTACGTCGACGCCTGGAGGGTCTCCTCGTCGCGGATCATCCCGAGGAAGCCCACCTCGGCGGTCGGCAGGAGCCGCACCATGCCGTCCAGCATGCCGAGCCCGGCGCGCAGGATCGGTACGACCAGGGGGCGCGGGTAGGACAGCTTGACGCCGGTGGTCGGGGTGACCGGGGTCTCGATGTCGACCTGCTCGGTGCGCACGTCCCGGGTGGCCTCGTACGCGAGCAGGGTGACCAGCTCGTCGGCGAGGCGCCGGAAGGTGGGGGAGTCGGTGCGCTTGTCGCGCAGCGTGGTGAGTTTGTGCGCCACCAGTGGGTGATCGACGACGTGAATCCGCATGCCGTCAACAGTAACCGCGCCCTGAGCCCCCCGACCGCTCCCGGGACCGCCCAGGCTCCCCCGCGGCAGTCGGCCGCACCCCCGCTCCGGACCCCTGAGAACAGCTCGCGCTGGCATCAAACCCGCCGTACGGGGGAAAGTGGACGTACGACCTGGGGTGGTGTTGCCCATGCCGGACAGAGAGCCCGGCGGCCGAGAGCCGGACCGCGAGACCGAAGCCGAGCGCCGGCGCCGCCGTGCCCAGTTCCTGCACGAGCGGGCCGAGGCCATCGAGCTCCGCGACCGTGTGAAGCCGCGCCGCGCCCGGGCGGCACGCATGCGTCAGCAGATGCGTATGCGCACGTTCCGCTGGTAGCTGCCACCCCTCACGCAGGCGACGGACAGCCGTCCGGGAAACGCGACGCGGAACACAGCGCGCGGAAGACCTCTCCTCGGGCCGTGGTTTCTGCCACGATTCCGAGTGGGCGGGGCTTGGAACAGCAACTCCCCCGCTCCCCGAACTCGCCGGGGGGACACCCAAACCGTCAACCGGCACTGTCTATGACCAGTGGGAGAGTCACGGTGTACTTCGCCGCACTGCTCGCGCGCACCGAAGACGGGTGGGAAGCGAGCGACACGGAGCTCGACGATGTGGAGACCCTGTCGGATCTGACCGACCTGGCCCGCGAGGCCACGGCCGGCAGCGCTGAGGACGACACCGTCCTCGTCTTCATCGAACAGGAGGACGCCTGGTTCGGCGTCGTCCGCGTCGACGGTGAGGAGGACCCTCGTATCTACGTCTCGGACGCGGCCGCGGCCGCCCGGAGTTCGTACGGCGAGATCCTGCTCACCGACGAGATGCTCGGCCGTGAGCCGGGCACCGACGACCCGGGTGTCGACCTGGACGCCCTCGACCTGGACGGCACGGAGGACGGCGAACCCGCCGAGTCCGACGCCGCCCCCGATTCCGCCGCCGACGACGATGACACGGGGGAGGCCCCGGGCGACGCGGTGCCCGCGGGGCCCCTCGGCGACCCGGAGCTCCTGACCGACCTCGGTGTGCCCGAGAAGGAGCTGCTCGGCCTCGAGCCCGGTGACGCGCTCAGCGACATCGCCGAGATCCTCGGGGCGGCGGAGGTGCTCGAGACGGTCCGCTAGGTTCCGGGTGTGACCGACCGGAACGACCACATCACCCCACCCGAAGCCGACCGGAAAACCGGCCGGGAAACCGATCGAGAAACCGCCCGAGAAGCAGATCCCGTACGCGACCGCTGGCGGGCGCCCATGCGGCTCGCCCTGGCCGAGGCCGAACTGGCCGTCCGGGGCGGCGATGTGCCCGTCGGCGCCGTCGTGCTGTCCCCGGACGGCACGACGGTGCTCGCGGCGGGCCACAACGAACGTGAGGCGACCGGCGACCCGACGGCGCACGCGGAGGTCCTCGCCCTGCGCCGGGCCGCCGCCGCGCTCGGCGAGTGGCGCCTGTCCGGCTGCACGCTGGTGGTGACCCTGGAGCCCTGCACGATGTGCGCGGGCGCCCTCGTCCAGTCCCGCGTCGACCGGGTCGTCTACGGAGCGCGTGACGAGAAGGCGGGCGCCACGGGCTCGGTCTGGGACGTCGTGCGCGACAGAAGGCTGAACCACCGCCCCGAGGTGATCGAGGGCGTCCTCGCGCAGGAGGCCGCGGGGCTGCTCACCCGCTTCTTCCGCGGGCGCTGAGCGGCGTCGGCCAAACGGATTTCGGACCACGGCCCACTTTGGGCTAGAGTTCCTCTCGGTAGCGTGTCCGAGCGGCCGAAGGAGCTCGCCTCGAAAGCGAGTGTGGGGAAACTCACCGTGGGTTCAAATCCCACCGCTACCGCTCTTGAAACGAAGGCCCCGTCCGCGAGGACGGGGCCTTCGTCGTTCCCGGGGCAGGTCATGTGCCCAGCAGGCCGGACCGTCCGTCCCCGCACGCACGAGAGCCCCGGCGCCGCGAAGGCGCCGGGGCTCTGACCCGCGTTGGACGGGGGAAGCGGCATCGGGGGGACAAGCCGCTTCCCCCGATGAGGACTGGAACCCTCAAGCCGGCGCCGTCGTTCGGGGGAAGCAGACGGCGCGTGACCCCGCAGTGGGGCCAGTCCCGTGCCCGCGGATTCCTGCCAGATCCGCTGGGGCACATCACCAATCCTGCGCCTCGCGCAACCGGGAGAGGCCCGGCAAAGGGCCTCTGGTGCCGGGCCGTTGGTCCTTAAAGGCCCCGTGAGGACGTGCCGGGTTAGACTCACGCCCGTCACAGGGGTCACAGAGCGCAGCAGGTAAGGGGAGGCCGGGAGCGTGGCGGTGCAGTGGAAAAAGATCGGGCTCTTCGCGCTCGTCGTCTTCATGCTCTACGTGATCATCACTGACCCGGCCAAGGCCGCGGACTATGTGCAGATAGGCTTCGAGGCGGTTTCGGACGCCGCTCAGAGCATCGGCGACTTCATGACGTGGGTCGCCAACGGAGGCAAGGACTGAGCGGTTCATTCCGCCGCCTTCTCCCTCCTCTCCCCGTTTCCCAGGAGTGCGCATGATCCGCCATCTGGTCCTCTTCAAGCTCAACGACGGTGTGGAGCGCGACGAGCCGCGCGTCGTCGAGGGAGTCAAGGCCTTCCGCGCGCTCGGCGACCAGATCCCGGAGCTCTCGTTCTGGGAGTGCGACTGGAACATCACCGACCGGCCCATCGCGTACGACTTCGCCATCAACTCGGCGGTCGAGGACACCGATGCGCTGAAGCGCTACATCGAGCACCCGGCCCACCAGGCGGGCGTGGCGCTGTGGCGGGAGTTCGCCACGTGGGTGATCGCGGACTACGAGTTCTGAGCCGGCCGGCTCAGCAGCCCTGCGCGAAGCGGGCCCCTCACCGGAACGGTGAGGGGCTTTTCTGCGTCTTGTGCCCCAACTTGCCCCTCAACACGTAGTTATCGGGTGCTTGCACACAGTGCACATGTCTTGTGATGCTATGACCGCTTTTGACGGATGAGTTGACCAGGGTCGGCTGATCTTGACTGAGCTCGACAGGACTTGACTGAGCTTGACCGAGAAGGGGTGGCGTTGACCGTGCCGGCCAGTACTGCGCCCGAAGCACCACCCGTGAGCCCGCAAGCGAGCAGCCCCGAAGCACCGAGCACCCCGGGCGCCCCGGGACTCCAGGACGTGCACGACGCGCAGGGCGGGCAGGGTGCGCAGACCGCCCGGTCCACTCCCGGCAGCAGGGGCGCCGACACCCGGGCCCTGACGCAGGTGCTCTTCGGCGAGCTCAAGGGGCTCGAGCCGGGCAGCCCCGAGCACGGCCGCGTCCGCGGCGCGCTCATCGAGGCCAACCTGCCCCTCGTGCGGTACGCCGCCGCCCGCTTCCGCAGCCGCAACGAGCCGATGGAGGACGTCGTCCAGGTCGGCACGATCGGCCTGATCAACGCCATCGACCGCTTCGACCCCGACCGCGGCGTGCAGTTCCCGACCTTCGCGATGCCCACCGTGGTCGGCGAGATCAAGCGGTACTTCCGCGACAACGTACGAACGGTCCACGTGCCGCGCCGTCTTCACGAGCTGTGGGTGCAGGTGACCGGGGCGACCGAGGACCTCACCACGGCGTTCGGGCGCTCGCCCACGACCTCGGAGATCGCCGAGCGCCTGCGCATCACCGAGGAGGAGGTCCTGGCCTGCATCGAGGCCGGACGCTCGTACCACGCAACGTCGTTGGAGGCGGCCCAGGAGGGCGACGGACTTCCCGGCCTTCTCGACCGGCTCGGCTATGAGGACCCCGCGCTCGACGGCGTCGAGCACCGCGACCTCGTCCGCCATCTCCTCGTCCAACTGCCCGAGCGCGAACAGCGCATCCTGCTTCTGCGCTACTACAGCAATCTGACGCAATCACAGATCAGCGCCGAATTGGGCGTTTCTCAGATGCATGTGTCAAGACTGCTGGCCAGAAGCTTCGCGCGACTTCGATCCGCAAATCGTATCGAGGCGTAACCGTAACGAGTGGACTGCTCTCACGGCGGTTCCCGACGTTCCCCCGAGCAGAAATGCCTCAGACCCCCTCTTTCCTGCATCGATGTCACCCTTATTTGTCGACATGTAACTACAGCGTGTTGCCGACATGTGACATTCTGCTGGAACCGCGTTTGCCGCAGCCCCACGTCCGGTATTCAGGTGGAGGCTGCGTTCCTCCGACGGGAGCGTCCGCCGTGACCGTCCGCGACCTCAAGGGGGTGGCATGTCCGCAGACCAGGGCAGCTCGAAGGTGCTCACGCTCACGAAGAGCGAACCGGCGCCCGACGCGCTTGTGAGTTCAGTTGTGACCGGGACTCCCGGCGCCATCGACACCCGCACCCTGTCCCGCTCCCTGTTCCTGCGGCTCGCCGCACTCGACAAGGACAGCCCGGAGCGTGTCTACGTAAGGGACACGCTGATCGAGCTCAATCTCCCTCTCGTCCGGTATGCGGCGGCCCGCTTCCGCAGCCGCAACGAACCGATGGAGGACATCGTCCAGGTCGGCACGATCGGCCTGATCAAGGCGATCGACCGCTTCGACTGCGAACGGGGCGTGGAATTCCCGACGTTCGCGATGCCGACGGTCGTCGGTGAGATCAAGCGCTTCTTCCGCGACACGAGTTGGTCGGTGCGCGTGCCGCGCCGCCTTCAGGAGCTGCGGCTCGCGCTGACGAAGACGAGCGACGAGCTGGCCCAGAAGCTGGACCGCTCGCCGACCGTGCCCGAACTCGCCAAGGCGCTCGGGGTGTCCGAGGAGGACGTGGTCGACGGCCTGGCCGTCGGCAACGCGTACACGGCCTCCTCGCTCGACTCGCCCGCCCTGGAGGACGACGGCGGCGAGGGCTCCCTCGCGGACCGTCTGGGGTACGAGGACAGCGCCCTTGAAGGCGTCGAGTACCGCGAGTCGCTCAAGCCGCTGCTCGCCAAGCTCCCGCCGCGCGAGCGCCGCATCATCATGCTGCGGTTCTTCGCGAACATGACGCAGTCGCAGATCGGCGAGGAGGTCGGCATCTCGCAGATGCACGTCTCGCGCCTGCTCACGCGCACGCTCTCGCAGCTGCGGGAAGGGCTCATCGCCGACTGATCGCACTCCCCCTGTGGCTCAATGCGCCGCAGGGGGACAGGAGTTGCTGACGGGGTTCCTAATTGACGGACCGTCAGCCACACTGGCGCGATGCGACGTGGCATACGGAACGTACTGGGTGCGTCCACGGCTGCCCTGTGCCTGGGCGGGCTGCTTGCCGCCTGCGGCAGCGGGGACGGCGACGGCTATGTGGCCACGGGGCCGGCTGCGGCGGGCCCTGAGCGGGCTGCGGGCAAGGGTGTCGCCCCCACCGGTGACGTGGAGTTGGTTCCGCTCGACGGCGAGGCGCCTCCCGGCGAGGGGGGCGGTGACGGCTCCCAGGCCCCGAAGCCGAGCGCTTCGGGCGACTCCGCCGACAACTCTGCGGGCGGCAAGGCCGGTTCGGGCTCCCCGGCCACCCCGAACGGCGATGACTCCTCGGCCGAGGGCGCCAAGCCCGGTCGTACGGAGGGAAGTTCAGCGGGAAGCCCGGAGGGCGGGACGAGCGACGCCCCCGCCACCCCGTCCGAGCCCGCCACCAGCACTGGACCGAGCGGACCCGCGAAGCTCAGCGTCGGCGAACCGCAGCGGAAGGCGGCGGCCGATCGCTGGTGCGAGAAAGTGACCGTCTCCTTCAAGAACACCGGCGGATCGCCGGTGCGGTCGGGCACGGTCACCTTCGGTACGCATGTGATCGGGGCGCTTGGCGTGGACTGGGCCACGCTTGAGTCCGCCGTGAAGTTGCCCGCCCCCATCGACGCGGGGAAGACCGCGAAGAAGACCTGGACCGTGTGCGTCGAGGCGTGGCGGGTGCCGCTGGGGATGCACGTGGAGACGCGGGACGTCTCCGTGAAGTGGAAGTAGCTCCTCTTCCGCCTGCGGGCCGCATGTGGCTGGGCGCGCAGTTCCCCGCGCCCCTACAGCGCCCCTGCGGGGCGCTCCGGGGCGTCTTCTACTTGAGGGCCAGCCACGCCACTCCCGCCACCACCACGATCGCGAGTACGACGCCGATGATCAGGCCGATGCGCGGGCCCGCGGGCGCCGCCGCCGGCTGCTGTGCTCGGCCCTGCGGGGACTCGTCGACGAAGGCGCGGAACATCTGCGTGCTGCCGGCCGGGTCGGGGGTGTTCTGGGGGCCCTGGGGGTTGTGTGCCATAGCGCAGGACCCTAGCGAACCATCGGGGGTCGGCCCAACCCCCGCTGACCACTGACTTTACGAGCGCAGCCCCAGACCTTTGCCGACTCTTTAGGGCGTTGGTCCAGTTTTAGTTTGCCTGCGGCAACCAACTGTCTCTATCGTTGCCCTAAGCAACAACATAGGAGGTGCCGTGGCCGCGCAGCGTCAGTACGAGGAGCTGGCCCGACAGCTCAGCGCCATCGGTGCGGTGAAGCGAGGCCTCGGAAGGGGCCTGCCCCACGACTGCCCCGGTGGATCGGCCGCCGTACTCGTCCTGCTCGACCGGCACGGCGCGATGCGGATGAGCAGGCTCGCGGAGCTGCTCGCCGTCGACATGTCGGTGACCAGCCGGCACGTCGCCCATGTCGCGGAGAAGGAGTGGATCCGCCGGGATCCCGACCCCGCCGACAAGCGCTCCCGCATCCTGAGCCTCACGCCCCAGGGCAGGACCAAGCTCGAAGAGCTGAACGAACTGTCGATCAAAACGCTCACCCACTACTTGCATGACTGGTCAGACGACGAGGTCGTCCAGCTCAGCACGCTGCTCGCGCGACTGCGCGACAGCTTCGGGGACTGCCGTGCGGCTTCGGCCCGGCTCCCCTTCGAAGAGACCACCCGTACACCCGCGTAACGAAGAGGAAGCCCATGGCAACAACCACACCATCCGGTGTGCGGGGCAGCCACGCCAAGCACGGAGCCGCTCATGACTCCGGTGCTCCGATGACGCACCGGCAGATCATGGAGGCCCTTTCCGGCCTGCTGCTCGGCATGTTCGTCGCGATCCTGTCGTCGACGATCGTCTCCAACGCCCTGCCCGAAATCATCGGCGACCTGGGCGGCGGCCAGTCCGCCTACACCTGGGTCGTCACCGCGTCGCTCCTGGCGATGACGGCGACCACGCCCCTGTGGGGCAAGCTGTCGGACCTCTTCAGCAAGAAGGCCCTGGTCCAGATAGCCCTGATCATCTACGTCGGCGGTTCGATCGTCGCCGGTCTCTCGCAGAGCGCCGAGATGCTGATCGCCTGCCGTGTCGTGCAGGGCATCGGCGTGGGCGGTCTCTCCGCCCTCGCGCAGATCGTGATGGCCGCGATGATCTCCCCGCGCGAGCGGGGCCGCTACTCCGGCTACCTCGGCGCGACCTTCGCCGTCGCCACCGTCGGCGGCCCGCTGCTCGGCGGTGTCATCACCGACACGTCGTGGCTCGGCTGGCGCTGGTGCTTCTACGTCGGTGTGCCCTTCGCGATCATCGCCCTGATCGTGCTGCAGAAGACCCTGAAGCTGCCCGTCGTGAAGCGGGACGTCAAGGTCGACTGGGGCGGCGCCTTCTTCATCACCGCGGCCGTCTGCCTGCTCCTGGTCTGGGTGACCTTCGCGGGCGACAAGTACGACTGGATGTCCTGGCAGACCGGCGCCATGGTCGGCGGTTCGATCGTCCTCGGTCTGCTCTTCCTGCTCGTCGAGTCCAAGGCGAGCGAGCCGATCATCCCGCTGCGGCTCTTCCGCAACCGCACCATCACCCTCGCCTCGCTCGCCTCGCTCTTCGTGGGTGTCGGCATGTTCGCGGGCACGGTGTTCTTCAGCCAGTACTTCCAGCTGGCGCGCGACAAGTCGCCGACGATGTCCGGCGTCATGACGATCCCGATGATCGGGGGTCTGTTCATCTCCTCGACGGTGTCGGGCCAGATCATCACCAAGACCGGCAAGTGGAAGGTCTGGCTGGTCGCCGGCGGTGCGCTCCTGACCGCGGGTCTCGGCCTGCTCGGCACGATGCGGTACGACACCGAGTACTGGCACATCGCGATCTTCATGGCCCTGATGGGTCTCGGCATCGGCATGATGATGCAGAACCTGGTGCTCGCCACGCAGAACCAGGTCGCTCCCGAGGACCTCGGCTCCGCGAGCTCCGTCGTCACCTTCTTCCGTTCCCTCGGTGGCGCCATCGGCGTCTCGGCGCTCGGCGCCGTGATGTCGACCCGCATCACCGACTACGTGAAGGACGGCCTCGCCGACCTCGGCCCGAAGGCCGCGCAGATGGGCCACGGCGGCACCGGCGGAGGCGGCATCCCGGACCTGGACAAGCTCCCGGCTCCGTTCCGCACGGTCATGGAGAGCGCCTACGGGCACGGCATCGCCGACGTCTTCCTGATCGCCGCCCCGCTGGCCTTCCTGGCCTTCCTGATCACGATCTTCATCAAGGAGGTTCCGTTGCGTACGTCGGGTGCGCTGGCCCAGGCCAGCGAGTCGGCCCAGACCCCGGACACCGCCCCGGCGGCGGCCACCACCGCCTCCGTGGTCGCCGACCAGCAGCCGGTCCTCGCCTCCGTCGGCGCACACACCGAGACGGGCCCCGAGGGCACGCAGAAGCTCGCCGCCGTGGCCTCGTCGGCCACCGGTGAGGCTCCCCCGCAGACCACCGGCGGCGGCACTCCGGTGCACGGCTTCGTCCGTGGCGCGGAGAGCGCTCCGGTCCCGCGGGCCGCGGTCACGCTGATCTCCCTCGGGGGACGCCAGCTCGGCCGTGCGGTCGCGCAGGGCGACGGGTCCTACGCGGTCGACGCCCCCGGCGCCGGCTCGTACGTACTGATCGCCTCGGCCGACGGCTTCCAGCCGCAGGCCTCCACGATCGTCGTCTCCGACGAGGCCCTCGCGTACGACATCCTGCTGAGCGGCACGAGCGGCCTCAGCGGTGTGGTGCGGGCCTCCGACGGCAAGCTGCCGGTCGGCGGCGCGATGGTCATCGTGACCGACGTCCGCGGCGACGTCCTGGCCACCGGGCTCACCGGTGAGCAGGGCGAGTTCACCTTCGCCGAGCTGGTGCCCGGACAGGTCACCATCGCGGTGAACGCCGCGGGGCACCGTCCGATGGCGCTGCCCGTCGAGGTCGGCGCGGTCGGCGTCACCCGGGTCGAGGTCGAGCTCAAGGCCGGTTCGCAGGTGCTCGGCACCGTGCGGGCCAAGGGCGGGCCGCTGAACGACGCGCGGGTCACGCTCGTGGACGCGGCGGGCAACGTCGTCTCCACGGCGACCACCGGGTCGGACGGCGCGTACGCCTTCACCGACCTGGACAACGGCGAGTACACGGTCATCGCGACCGGTTACCCGCCGGTGGCGACGGGTCTGACCGTCTCCGGTGAAGGTGTCGGCGACCACGACATCGAACTCGCCCACCCCGGCGAGTAATTGACCCCGGCCCGTGCGCGCGCTTCGAGCGGATGAGTGCGCACGGGCCGGTTGTGGAAAGGGCCCCCGGGTTGGTGGTGACGTACACGGCAGGGGACGGCCGTGTCACCGCCGCCGGGGGCCGCACTCTTTTGAGCTTGGCAAGGAGAAAAACGGGATGGGACTCAGCGCTCGGATCCGCACGCGTGACGGGTGGGCGGTGTCGCACGCCGTCGTCACCCTGACGGACATGACCGGCGCGCAGGTGCTGCGCGCCGCGGCGGACGAGGAAGGCGCGGTGCGCGACGCGGCCGATCTGCCTCCCGGCCCGTACACCGTGATCGTCACCGCGGTCGGCTACGCGCCCGTGGCCTCGACCGCCCTCGTCACGGCGAGCGGCCGTGCCGATGTGGGCAACATCGTCCTGGCCCGGCAGGGCGGCACCGAGCTGCCGCCGCCCGGTCCCTGGACGATCGACCCGGCGCACTCGACCGTGGGCGCGGTCGCCCAGCACCTGGGGATCACCAGCGTGCACGGGCGGTTCACGGAGTTCGGGGGACGGGTGGAGATCGCCGAGGACGTGGAGAAGTCGCGCGTGGAGGCGGTCATCAGGTCGGCGTCCATCGACACCGGCAACGGCATGCGGGACGGCCACCTGAAGTCGCCCGACTTCCTGGACGTCGAGCAGCACCCGGAGCTGACGTACCGCTCGTCGGGCCTGACACCGGCTGGTTCGGACCGCTGGACGGTGCACGGCGAGCTGCAGATGCACGGTGTCGTACGGCCGGTCGACCTGGACCTGAGCTACCTCGGCACCGGGGCGGACCCCTGGGGCGGGACCCGCGCGGCCTTCCGGGCCACGGCGGAGCTGCGCCGGGAGGACTTCGCGATGAACTACAACCAGGTGGTGCAGGCGGGGATCTCGGCGATCGGCACGACGCTGCGGGTGGAGCTGGACATCCAGGCGGTCCAAGGGGATTCCCTCCCCCAGGCCTAGCGGTGCGTGCGGCACTAGGGTGCGTTCATGGCTCCCAACATCGCTAGCAACACCGCCGTTTCCCTGGACGAGTTGCTGGACTTCGTCCGGCCCCGGCACCGCGGCGTCCTGCTGACCGCCCGCGCGGACGCAACCCCGCAGGGATCCCCCCTGACCTGCGGGGTCGACGACGCCGGGCGGATCGTGGTGTCCACCTATCCGGAGCGGGCCAAGACGCGGAACGCCAAGCGGAATCCACGGGTCAGCATCATCGTCCTGAGCGACGAGTGGAACGGCCCGTGGGTCCAGGTCGACGGCACGGCCGAGGTCATCGACTCCCCGGAGTCGGTGGAGCCGCTCGTCGAGTACTTCCGGAACATCTCCGGTGAACACCCGGACTGGGACGAGTACCGCGAGGCCATGGTGAAGCAGGGCAAGTCCATCATCCGGATCACCCCCGAGCGGTGGGGCCCGGTGGCCACCGGGGGCTTCCCCGCGTCGAAGGCCTAGAGGCCCAGAGACCCGGAGGACCGCTACAGGGTGGCCTCGATGCCCGCCACCAGCAGGTCGAGCGCCACCCTGAAGTCCAGCTCCCACATCTCCTCGACCGTGGACCCGCCCCGCGCCTCCATCATGTCGGAGGAGCTGTGCAGGGTCTCCTCCATGGCCGGATGGGCGCTGACCGCTCCCATGGCCTCCTTGAAGTACTCCTCGGGAGTGAGCCCCGCCGCGGTGCACCGCGCGATGTAGTGGCCCTGGACCGTGCCGAATCCGTACACGAACTGGAAGACCGCGGCGATGGCCCCGGCCTGCTTCTCCGTCGGCAGGCCGGTCCCTCGGACCACCACCTGCACGGCGAGCGCGAACTTGATCCAGTTCGGGCCGATGTTGAGGAAGTTACCGACGAGCGGCGACACCCAGGGGTGCCTGACCAGCAACTCCCGGTACTCCTGCGCCAGTTCGCGCAGCCTCTCCTGCCACCCCTCGGACGAGGCCGAGTCCGGGTCGGGCAGGGTCATCTCCCCGGCGGCCGCGTCCAGGGCCAGTTCGAGGAGGTCGTCCTTGGTGTCGACGTACCAGTACACGGACATCGCCGTGACGTTCAGTTCCGCCGCCAGGCGCCGCATGGAGAACTTGGCGAGGCCCTCCTCGTCCAGGAGGCGGACCGTGACCTCGGTGATGCGGTCCCGGTCGAGGCCCGACGGCTGATCACTCCTGCGGCCCGCGCCGTTCCGGGGGGCTTTGCCCTCCAGCCAGACGCTGGTCCGCGCGGGGCGCTTCGCGCGGTCGGCTGCCTTCGCCATGGCGCACCTTCCTGGTCATGAGCTCTTGTTACCGATACTGGTACCGGTCGTGCGGGGCGGGCGACGACACGGAATCAGCCAGTCCGTCGCCCACCCGTCGATGCTATGCGGACGCCGCGGCGCGGTCCGCCTTCGCTGAGTCTGCCCTCTCCGCGCGCTTCAGCAACGCGGCTGCCAGCAGGCCACCGATGAGCACGGCCACCGCGCCCACCAGCTGGCTGGTCTCCAGGCCCGAGGAGAACGCGTCCGCGATTCTGGTGCGTTCGGCGTCCGATCCCGCGGCCGCGAGTGCCGCCGGCAGCGAGACCGCGGAGACCGTGACGAGTGAGGCGAACCGTGAGTTCAGGACAGCGCCGAGCACGGCGACGCCCAGACCGTTGCCGAACTCCGCGAGCGTGCCGTTGACGCCCGCGCCCACGCCCGCCTTCTCCGGCGGGATCGCGCTCATGATCGCGTTGGCCATGGCGGGCATGGCGAGCGCGATGCCCGCGCCCATCACGATGAGGCCGGCCAGCATCCCGGTGTAGTTGTCGCCGCCGAACAGGGCGATCCCGGCGAGGCCCGCGGAGAGCAGGGTCATGCCGATGGCGATCGTCGCGGGAGTGCTCGTGCGCTTGAGGAGGCGCGCGCCGAGACCGGTGAGGTTGAGCACGACGACGGTGACCGCCAGCGGCGCCGTCCGCAGGCCCGCCTCCAACGGCTCGTACCCGAGGACGAATTGGAGGTGCTGGGTGAGCAGGAACAGCGAGCCGCCCATGCCGAAGGCGACCAGGATGGCGCCCGCGACCGCGCCGATGAAGCGCTGGTTGCGGAAGAAGTGCATGTCCAGCATGGGGTACGGGATCCGCAGCTCCCAGAAGACGAAGACGCCCAGGACGACCACGCCCACCGCCGCCGCGACGAGCACCTGCGTCGACGTCCAGCCGTGCTCGGGGCCGGAGATGATCGCGTAGACGACCGAGGCCATGCCGATGGTGGAGAGCAGCGCGCCGAGCAGGTCGGGACGGTCGCCCTGCGGATTCTTGGACTCGGGGACCAGCTTGACGACGGCGGCGAGCGCCAGGAGCACGACGGGGATGTTGATCAGGAAGATCGCGCCCCACCAGAAGTGGTTGAGCATGACCCCGCCCATCAGCGGGCCGAGCGCGAAGCCGAGGGAGTTGACGGTCGACCAGAGGCCGATCGCCTTCATCCGCTCGCTGTCGTCGAAGATCTGCACGACCACCGCGAGCGTGGTGGTGATCAGGAGCGCGCCGCCGATGCCCATTCCGGCCCGCGCGGCGATGAGCTGCCCGGAGGACTGGGAGAGGCCCGCGACCAGCGAGCCGACACCGAAGAGCACGAGGCCCGCGGTGAGCATCTTCTTGCGGCCGTAGCGGTCGGACGCGCTGCCCGCGGTGAGCAGCAGGCCGGACTGGACGAGCGAGTAGGCGTTGATCATCCACTGGATGTCGGCCGTGGACGCGTCCAGTTCCTCGGTGAGAGAGGGGATGGCGACGTTGAGGACGGTGTTGTCCAGGAGGACGGTGAGCTGGGCGAGGCAGATGACGCCGAGGATCAGCCAGCGCTGGGGGTGCCCTTGTGGGGCTGTGGGGGTCTCGGCGGTCGTCGTTGCCGTCATGCCTCCCTCTCCTTCTGCTTATACGGTGTACGTGTGGTCAGCGACGTACACCGTAAAGCATGTCCCGTACGGCGTACAAGGCGGTTTCCGGCAGACCTGGCGGGCAGCGCGGACGGGGCCGACCGCGGCGTGCGGTCGACCCCGTCCGGTCCGTCAGCTGCGGGTCAGCTCTTCGGCTGGGTCAGGTCGTAGAAGGTCGCGCTGCCGACCGTGACCTTCTTGAAGGTGTCCTCCACCCAGGAGGTGATCTTGGAGGAGGTGCCGCTTTCGCCGCCCATGCCGCCTCCCATGCCACCGCCCGAGATGAAGTAGTGGACCTTTCCGTCCTCGACGTACTGCTTGAACTGCGCGAGGGTCGGGGACGGGTCGCTGCCGTTGAAGCCGCCGATGGCCATCACCGGGTCGCCCGTGGAGAGCTGGTAACTCGCCGCGTTCTGCGAGCCGATGGCCGCCGCGGCCCAGGTGTAGTCGTCGGCGTTGGCCTCCAGGAGCTTCTTGGCCTTGCTGCTCACCTGGGCGCCGTTGAGGAGGCCGCCCATGCCGCCGCCTCCGCCCATGCCGCCGCGCTCGCCGGTGCCGCCGCCGGGGAAGCCGCCCTGCTGCTGGCCCTGCTGGCCCTGCTTGCCCTGGGAGTTGGTGCCCTGCTTGCCGGTCTGGCCGGTCTGGCCGGTCTGGCCCGGGGGCTGGCCCATGCCGCCGCCGTTCTGGCCGCCGGTGGGGGGCTGCATGGCGTTGTTGCCCTGCTTGCCGTTCTGGCCCTGCTGGCCCTGCTGGCCCTGCTGGCCGGGCGGCTGCATCCCGCCGCCCCCGCCCTTGCCGCCCCCGCCGGGACCGCCGCCGCCGGGGCCGCCGCCCATCCGCCCCGCCGAAGCGGGACCCGCGGTCACGATCGACCCGGTGTGTGCGCTGTTCACGGTGGAGAGGGTGTACGCGACGGGACCCGCCACGGATGCGGCGAAGCTCAGCCCCACCGCCGCGATGGCCAGTTGGCGCCCGAGCTTGGCCGCGAGCAGCAGGCCGAGCGCGCCCACGAGGCCGCCGACGAGCACCGCCCAGCGCAGCCACGGCAGGTAGTCCGGGGTCCGGCCGAGGAGGACGTACCCCCACCACGCCGTGCCCGCGACACTCACGCCGAGCAGCGCGCCCGCCCACCACTTGGCCCGCTCCTCCCACAGGACCGTGGCGCCCATGCCGATCAGCGCCGCGATGTAGGGGGCGAGGGCGATCGTGTAGTACTGGTGGAAGATCCCCGCCATGAAGCTGAAGACGGCCGCCGTCATCAGGAGCGCGCTGCCCCACGCCACGAACGCCGAGCGCGCGGTGTCGGTCCTGCGGGCCTTCCAGGTCAGGATGGTGCCGCCGACGAGCAGGATCAGCGCGGCGGGGATCAGCCAGGAGATCTGGCTGCCGACCTCGGAGCTGAACATCCGCCCGAGCCCGGTCTCTCCCCACTGGCCGCCACCGCCGCCACCGCCGGGGCCGCCGCCTCCTCCGACGCTGCCGGTCTCCTCGCCGTTGATGCGGCCGAGGCCGTTGTAGCCGAAGGTCAGCTCCAGGAAGGAGTTGTTCTGGGATCCGCCGATGTACGGGCGCGAGGACGCGGGCCACAGCTCCACGATCGCCACCCACCAGCCACCGGCGACGACCATCGCGAGCCCGGAGAGGGCGAGCTGGCCGAAGCGCTTGCGCAGCCGCACGGGCGCGCAGACCGCGTACAGGACCGCGAGCGGCGGCAGGATCAGGAACGCCTGGAGCGTCTTGGCCAGGAAGGCGACGCCGACCGCGACGCCCGCCCACACCAGCCACTTGGTGCGGCCGTTCTCCAGGGCGCGCAGCACGCAGTACACGGTGACGGTCATCAGGAGCGCGAGGATCGCGTCCGGGTTGTTGAACCGGAACATCAGCGCGGCGACGGGCGTGAGCGCGAGCACCGCGCCCGCGATGAGCCCGGCCGCAGGGCTGAAGCGGCGGCGCACGGCCGCGTACAGGACGCCGACCGTCGCGACCCCCATGAGCACCTGCGGGGCGAGCACCGCCCAGGAGTTGAGCCCGAAGAGGCGTACGGACAGTGCCATCGGCCAGAGCGCGGCCGGGGGCTTGTCGACGGTGATCGCGTTGCCCGCGTCGAGCGAGCCGAAGAACATCGCCTTCCAGCTCTGGCTGCCCGCCTGGACGGCCGCGGAGTAGAAGGAGTTGGCGTAGCCGGACGCGCTGAGGTTCCAGAGGTAGAGGACCGCGGTCGCGAGCAGCAGGCCGAGGAAGGCGGGGCGTGCCCAGCGCGGGTCGTCGGGGCGTCCGCGCCAGAGCCGCGCGGGCAGGGTGCGCGGGCCCCGGTGGGCACGCTCACCCGGCGCCGCGTGCAGCGGCGCGGGCGGGTGGGAAGTCGTCGTCATCGTGCGTTCCTCGGGTCGTGTGCGTAGGTGAGTTCGTACGAGGACGGGGCGTCCGGCGGCGCCGCGTCGGGGCCGCGGTCCGGGAACACCCAGGCCCGCAGCAGCAGGAACCGCAGCACCGTCGCCGCGAGGTTGGCCGCTATCAGGACGGCGAGTTCCGTGGAGTGGGACGGGTCGCCCGAGGCCGCGCCCAGGGCGGCCAGCGAGCCACTGGTCAGGGCGAGGCCGATGCCGAACACGACCAGGCCCTGCGCCTGGTGGCGCATCGCGCGGTCACGGCCGCGCACCCCGAAGGTCAGCCGGCGGTTGGCCGCGGTGTTGGCGACCGCCGACACGAGGAGGGCCAGCGCGTTGGCCACCTGCGACCCCGAGAACGTACGGAAGCCGGAGTACAGGAGCAGATAGAAGAGCGTGGAGAGCGCGCCGACCACGCAGAAGCCGACCAGCTGGCGGGCGAGGCCGCCCGGTACGCCGGTCAGCTGCCGGTCGCGCGGGTCGTCCCCGAAGGGGCGTGCGAGGCGGTCGAGCGGGAGCGCGCCGACCGCGAGGGCGCGCCCGACCCGCCACACCCCCTTGAGGTCGTCCGTGGCCGTCCTGACCAGGTGGACCGTGGAGTCCGGGTCGTCGACCCAGTCGACCGGCACCTCGTGGATCCGCAGGCCCGCCCGCTCGGCGAGCACCAGCATCTCCGTGTCGAAGAACCACCCGGTGTCCTCGACCAGCGGAAGCAGCACCCCCGCCACGTCGCCCCTGATCGCCTTGAAGCCGCACTGGGCGTCGGAGAAGCGCGCGTGCAGGGAGCCGCGCAGGATGAGGTTGTAGCTGCGCGAGATGAACTCCCGCTTGGGGCCGCGCACCACGCGCGAGCTGCGCGCGAGCCGGGAGCCGATCGCCAGGTCCGAGTGCCCGGAGATCAGCGGCGCCACCAGCGGGAGCAGCGCGTTGAGGTCGGTGGACAGGTCCACGTCCATGTAGGCGAGGACGGGGGCGTCCGACGCGGACCACACGGCGCGCAGGGCGCGCCCGCGCCCCTTCTGCTCGAGGCGCGTGTAGCGGACCTCCTCGCTCGACTCCGCGAGCCGCTCCGCCACCTCGGGGGTGCGGTCCGTGGACGCGTTGTCCGCGATGGTGATCCGGAAGGGGTAGGGGAAGGTGCGTACGAGGTGGTCGTGCAGGCGCAGCACGCACGGCCCCAGATCCTTCTCCTCGTTGTAGACGGGGATCACGATGTCCAGGACGGGCACATCGCGCCGTCCGGCGGGAAGGTGGGCCCGCGCCGGCAGAGGCACCGAGCAAGCGCCGCCCGGGGAAGAGTCGGTTTGCATGACACCGACATTCGCCAAGTGGTCTGTCAGGCCTGTGTGGTGAGCCTGTGGCCCGCCTGTGAGTCCCGCCCGGGGACGCTGACCTGCACGGATTCCGTAGGAAGCGTCACCGTGAACACCGTCCGTCCCGGCACGCTCTCCACCGTCACACCGCCGCCGTGCGCCGCGACGATGGCCTGTACGAGGGCGAGGCCGAGCCCCGTGGATCCGGCGTTGCGGGAGCGCGATGCGTCACCGCGGGCGAAGCGTTCGAAGACGTGGGGGAGGAGGGCGGGGGCGATGCCGGGGCCGTCGTCCTCGACCTCCAGGCAGACGCCGGGTCCGGCGCGGCGCACGCGTGCGGTGACCTTCGTGCCAGGTGGCGTGTGCGTACGCGCGTTGGCGAGGAGGTTGACGACGACCTGCTGGAGGCGGGCCGCGTCGGCGAGCACGAGCGCGGGCTCGTCCGGCAGCTCAAGGGACCAGACGTGCTCCGGGCCCGCGGCCCGCGCATCGCTCACGGTGTCCACGACCAGCGGTGAGAGATCAGTGCTCTGATACGAGAGCGGCAGTCGGGCACCGGGCCCACCGCCTCCCGGGCGCCCGCCGTCACGCCCTTCGTCGAGCCGGGCGAGCAGCAGCAGGTCCTCCACGAGCCCGGTCATGCGCTGCGCCTCGGACTCGATCCGGCCGAGCGCGTGCCGCGTGTCGGGGCCCGTCGACTCCCGCCCCCGGCGCGTCAGTTCGGCGTATCCGCGGATCGAGGCAAGGGGCGTACGCAGCTCGTGGCTGGCGTCCGCGACGAACTGGCGTACCCGCGTCTCGCTCTCCTGGCGCGCGTGCAGCGCGGAGTGCACATGGTCGAGCATGCGGTTGAGCGCGGCGCCCACCTGCCCGACCTCCGTGTTCGGCTCCGTGTCGGGGACGCGCTCGTACAGCGTCACCTCGCCGCTGTGCAGGGGGAGTTCGGAGACCCGGGTCGCGGTCGTCGCGACCCGGCGCAGCGGGCGCAGCGCGACGCCGACCATGGCCGCACCGGCGAGCGAGGCGGCGACCAGGCCCGCGGCGGTGACGCTGACCTCGACGATGATCAGCGTTTCGAGGGTGTTCTGCACCTTGGTGGTGGGGATGCCGACGAGGAAGTCGCCGTTGGGTCCTGTCGCGTACTTCACGCGGTAGTCACCGAGGACCGGGATCTCGACGTTGTGCTCCTGCCCGTCCCGCGGCACGGAGCCGAGCGCGGCGGACTGCGCCGCGTCGAGCTGGTCGGTCCGCGGCTCGAAGGATCCGCTGTCCGGCTCGTTGCTGACCAGGGCCTGGCCGACCGAGCCGTCGTCCTCGACGACGGCCCCGATGGTGCCGACCTCCTGGGGCCCCTTGGAGACGAACCGCAGCGGATCGCCCTGGTCCACGGAAGGGGCACCGTGTTCGTCGGCCCCCGGCTTCGGCAGCGGACCCGACGCGCGCATCGCGACCGTGCCGAGCGAGCCGTCCAGCTGGTCGTACAGGTGCGAGCGCAGTGCGATGGTCGTCACCGTGCCGATCACCGCGCAGACGACGGCGATCAGCGCCACCGCCGAGACGACGAGCCGCGTCCGCAGCGACCGCGGCTGCCGCCGCCGTCTCATGAGGCGGCTGCCGCCTCGGTCGAGGGCGCGGCCTTGATCAGATACCCGGCGCCGCGCCGGGTGTGGATCATCGGCTCACGGCCTGCGTCGATCTTCCTGCGGAGATACGAGATGTAGAGCTCGACGACGTTGGCCTGGCCCCCGAAGTCGTAGTTCCACACGCGGTCGAGGATCTGCGCCTTGCTGAGCACGCGCCGCGGATTGCGCATCAGGAACCGCAGCAGCTCGAACTCGGTGGCGGTGAGGTGGATGGAGTCCCCGCCCCGCGTCACCTCGTGGCTGTCCTCGTCGAGGGTGAGGTCCCCGACGGCGAGGACGGACTCGCTGCGCCGGTCGGAGGCCCCGGCCCGGCGGATGAGCCCGCGAAGGCGCGCGACGACTTCCTCCAGGCTGAAGGGCTTGGTGACGTAGTCGTCGCCCCCGGCGGTGAGCCCGGCGATCCGGTCCTCGACGGCGTCCTTGGCCGTCAGGAAGAGCACCGGCACGTCGGGCAGCTCACGCCGCAGCCGTCCGAGGACAGCCAGGCCGTCCATGTCCGGCAGCATCATGTCGAGCACCACGGCGTCGGGCCGGAAGGAGCGGGCGGCGCGCACCGCTCCGGCGCCGTCCCCCGCACTGCGGATCTGCCAGCCCTCGTAGCGCAGGGCCATGGAGAGCAGCTCGGTCAGCGACACCTCGTCGTCGACGACGAGCACGCGAACGGGGCTCCCGTCCGCCCTGAGCAGTTCGGTACGCCCCTGGGGCGAGGTCGTAGTCATGGCACACAGCCTGCGGCGCGGCCCTGAGAGTGCTCTTGCCAGAACCTGTGAATTCCCTGAGAAACGGCCTCGTGCTAGGCGGTGGCGCCCGGCATCCCGAAGATCCGGGCCGCGTTCCCGTGGCACACCGCCCGCAGCCACTCGTCCCCCAGGCCGAGCCGCTCCAGGGCGTGCAGCTGATGCACGTACGCGTGCGGGGTGTTGGGGAAGTCCGAGCCCAGCAGGATCCGGTCCCCCAGATCGGCGAGGCGTGGCAGCTCCGCTCGCGGGAACGGCGAGAGCTCCTCGCAGAAGTCGGTGAACGCCAGGGTCGTGTCCAGCCTGACCTCGCCGTACCGCTCGGCGAGGTCCAGGAAGTCGACGTACTCCGGCATGCCCATGTGCGCCACCACGAGCCGCAGCCGGGGGTGGCGCGCGAGCAGCCGCCCGATCGGCTCGGGCCCGGTGTGCTTGCCCGGCGCGGGTCCCGACCCGCAGTGCACGACGACCGGGATCCCGGCGTCGGCGAGCAGCCCCCAGACGGGCCCGAGCGCGGGGTCGTTCGGGTCGTAACCCCCCACCTGCACATGGGACTTGAAGATCCGTGCCCCGGCATCGACGGCATCCCGCACATACGCCTCCACCCCCGGCTCGGGGAAGAAGGTCGCCGTGTGCAGACAGCCGTCCGTCCGGCGGGCGAAATCGGCGGCCCATCCATTGAGCCACTCCGCCATGCCCGTCTTGTGCGGATAGACCATCGACGTGAAGGCGAGCACCCCGAACTCCCGCAGCAGCGCGAGCCGTTGCTCCTCCTCGTGCCGATAGGCGATGGGCCACTGCACGCCGGTCAGCGGTCCGGCGGAATCGAAGTAGTCCCACACCTTGGCCAGCACGCGCTCGGGCATGAAGTGCGTGTGCACGTCGATGAGGCCGGGCAGTCCGAGCCGCTCCCAGAAGTCGCGGACAGCCCTGCCTTCACCGTCATGGCCGTTGCCTTCGCCCTCATACCCGTTCAAAGCCGTGACTCCGCTCCACCTTGGCGACATGGACGACGTACTTGTCGTACCACTCAGCGCGCCCGCGCTTCTGGGCCGTGCGGTGCTCGGCGTCGCCGCGCCACCGCAGAATCGCCTCCTCGTCCCGGAAGTACCCGACGGTGATGCCGAGCCCGCCGGGCGTCCGCGCGGAGTCCATTCCGAGGAAGCCGGGCACGGAGGCGACGAGCTCGTCCATGAGGGCCCCGGTCGCGTCATAGCCGTCGTCGTGACCGTCGTCGCGGCCGTCGTCGTGGCCGTCTTCCTGGCCGCCTTCGGCCTCGGTCCGCACGGAGGTGAACACGACGGCGTAGTAGGGCGGTTCGAAGGGGGGAACAGGCGCAACGGATTGATCACTCATGTCCCCAGACTCAGCCGCGCCCCACCCGCCTGTCCACCCTCTCCCCGCCTTCATTGCCGTACGGGCAGCGAGACTTGACCATCCGGTCAGCTTGATCGCGACGCGGCTCCGCCCGAGACGCCGTACGCGGCTCCGCCCGAGACCCCGTACGCGGCTCCGCCCGAGCCTCCGCCCGAGGCTCAGAAGAGCCCGCCCTGAACGACGGGAACCTCCCGCACAGGAACATTCGTACGCTCCGCGCCCCTGGCCCCTTCAAGCCGCCAGCCCCGCAGCAGCCTGCTGTCGAGCACGACAAGACGCCCGCCGTCCCCGCCGTCATCCAGATACAGATCGGGCCCGGCCACGGCGACAAGATCCCCCAGCACCACACCGCCGTCGACGAGCTCGGTGACGGCGAACCCGCCGACGCCGCCGAGCCGCTCCACCCCGAACACCTCACCGTGATCGACCACACCGTGCTCACCGTGGCCCCCCACACCGCGTTCCCCCAGCGCCACCCGCTCCAGCGACTCGGGCCACCCGTCGAGCGCGAGGGCGAAGCCATGCATCCGCTCCAGCTCACCCCGCCGCTCGTCCACGCCCGGCAACGCGGCCCTGACGGCCCGCTTCTTGGCGTACGAGATCCGGTCCGGCACCCCGAGGGTGACCCGCAGCAGTTCCTCGGCCCGCCGCGCGGCCATCAGGGGCCCGCGCCCCAGCCAGACGAAGGCGACGGCTCCCTGCTCAAGGAGCCGCGCCGCTCCCCGCTCCTCACGGGTGATGCCGACCTTCACCATCCCGGCGCCGAACCACGCGAGATAGACGCGGTAGGTCCGCGGATCGTCGGCGATGGTGTCGGCGGCCACCGAGTGCGCCCGGTCCAGGCGCGCGCACTCGGCGCACCGCGCCTGGGTCCCCCGCCCCGGCACGACGGCGGCGACGGGACACGCGTTGCCCCGCGCCCCCACGCACTCCCGCCGCCCCAGGGCCCGGAACCCCACGCGCCGCCCCACGACCAGCGGGCTGACGTCCCCGCGCTCCCACACGAGCGCGGGCCGCTCCCGGTCCGCCCAGCTCAGCCCCGCACTACGCCACTCCATGGGGACAGTCTTGCGCCCCGGCTCAGCAACTCAGGTGCCGTCCGGGCGTGGCATGCAACACCCGGACGAAGTCCCGGTAGAGCCCGACCCGGTGCTTCACCTGCTCGGGCCGCCCTCCGTCGCACTCGGGTCCGTTGAGACTGCGGATGGTCTCGCCGAAGCCCTTCTTCCGCACCATGGCCTCGTGCCCGGTCAGGGTGCCCATCCCGGTCTGGGTGTTCCAGTACCAAAGGGCGGTCATCCAGGCCACCTTCGGATCGCGCTCCACCAGCCACGGGTCGTTGAGCAGGTCGATCCCCAGCGCGTCCCCGGCGGCCTTGTAGTTGAAGTTCCAGCTCAGCATGATCGCGCCCCGCCCGTAGTACGCGGACTCCCCGGCCGGGCACCCGAAGGGCTGGGTCTTGTCGCAGAAGACGGGATAGGTCGACTCGTCCTGCGCGACCACGTAGAACAGCCCGCCGGTCTCATGGCTGACGTTGGCCAGGAAGGCGGCGGCCTCCTGCCGACGCACCGTCCGGCTCCCCGTCCGCGCGAACTCGGGATAGGCACGAGTCGCCTCGACGAGACCCTCGTACGTGAAGAAGGAGTCCCGCTCCGGGAACATTCGCTCGAACTGCCGCTCGCTGACGACGAATCGGTCCCTGCCCCGCTCCTCCCCGTCATGGGGGCCGCCGGGCGCCGCGAAGGAGTTGCTCCCGCCCACCCCGCAGAGCAACGCGACCGCCACGAGCACGGCCAGGACTCGGCCTCGCCTTCTCCACACCACGTCATCACTCCCGTCGGACGTCACCATCCCCTGCGGGATTGGTCCGGACCATTGTGCCGAGCATGTCAATATGGCCGGGACTTCCACGACCCGAGAGCGCCGCGCGCCGCGCGGGCTAGGATCCGGAACATGGCTGTGACCATGAACGACACGGACCGGTTCGAGGCCTTCATGCCCCGCCTGGAGGCCATCGCCTACCGCCTCCTCGGCTCCGCGAGCGACGCCGAGGACGCGGTGCAGGACACGTTCCTGCGCTGGCAGGCCACCGACGTCGACCGCATCGAGGTCCCCGAGGCCTGGCTGACGAAGGTCCTCACCAACCTGTGTCTCAACCAGCTCACATCGGCCCGCGCCCGGCGCGAGACCTACGTGGGCCAGTGGCTCCCCGAGCCACTGCTCGCCGGTGACCCGATGCTCGGCCCCGCCGACACCGCCGAACAGCGCGAATCGGTCTCGTACGCGGTCCTGGCCCTCATGGAGCGCCTCTCGCCCAACGAGCGTGTGGTGTACGTGCTGCGGGAGGCCTTCGGCTATCCGCACCGGGAGGTCGCGGAGATCCTCGACATCAGCGAGGCCGCCTGCCAGCAGATCTTCCACCGCGCCAAGAAGCACGTCGCGGCCGGCAAGCCCCGCACCGAGATCGACGAGGCCGCCGCCCAGCGGATCGTCGAGGAGTTCCTCGCGGCCGCCACCAGCGGCCGGACCGAGCCGCTCGTGCGGCTGCTCACCGAGGACGCCATCTCCATCGGCGACGGCGGCGGCAAGGTCCCGGCGCGCGCCAAGGCGTTCGAGGGCGCTGTCGCGGTCGCGAAGTTCATGCGGGGCCTGTTCAAGCCCAGCGAGGCCAAGCGCGCCCACGTCGGCGGCTCACCCGACATCTACATCTCGACCGCCAACGGCGCCCCCGCCGTCGTGGTGACCGTCGCCGACCGGGTCGTCGGCGTCATGTGCCTGGAGATTACCGACGAGGGCATCGTCGCGTTCCGCAACCAGGTGAACCCCGACAAGCTCGAACGCGCGACCCGGCAGTGGGCGACCAGGGACCACGGAACCCCCCTGCTGAAGGCCTTCTGATCACCACCACACCCACCCTGTCCACGATGTGACCTGCTTCACACCACATGTCTGTCAGGAAACAGCGGGCTGCCCGGTTCAAGTGACGAACCCGCTGAAGAGCTGATGACAGGAGCAGGAAAATGAAGCACCGCATCGTCGTCATCGGAGCCGGATACACCGGAGCCATCGCCGCCGGACGCCTTGCCAAGCGGTTGAGCCGCGAGGATGTCGCCATCACCCTCGTCAACGCCGAGCCCGACTTCGTCGAGCGCGTCCGGATGCACCAGCTGACGGTCGGCCAGGACCTCAGGCCCCGGCCCTTCAGCGAGATGTTCGCGAACACCGGCGTCGAACTGCGGCTCGCCAAGGTCACCGGCGTCGACGCCGACGCCAAGACGGTCGCCGTCAGCGACGAGCAGGGCGCAGAGGAACTTCAGTACGACACCCTGGTCTACGCCCTCGGCAGCGGCTGGAACGCCCAGAGCGTCCCCGGCACCGCCGAGCACGCCCACGAGATCGCAGGGCGCCCCGGAGCGCTGCGGCTGCGCGAGCGCCTGGCCGGCCTGGACGCGGGACAGCCCGTGGTCGTCGTCGGCGGCGGCCTCACCGGCCTGGAGGCCGCGACCGAGATCGCCGAGGCCCGCCCGGACCTCGACGTCACCCTCGCCGCCCGCGGCGGACTCGGCGACTGGCTCTCGCCCAAGGGCCGCGCCCACGTACGGAAGGTCTTCGCGAGGCTCGGCATCACCGCGCACGAGCAGGCCGCCGTCACCGGCGTGGCGCCCGACGCCGTCACCACGGCCGACGGCACGTCCATCCCGGCCGCGGTCACCGTGTGGACCACCGGCTTCGCGGTCCACCCCATCGCACGGGCCACCACGCTGGACGTCACCGACACCGGCCAGATCGTGGTCGACCGGACCATGCGCTCGGTCTCGCACCCGGACGTGTACGCGGTCGGCGACGCGGCCATGGCGATGGGCCCCGGCGACAAGCCGCTGCGGATGTCGTGCGCCACGGGCACCCCGATGGCATGGCAGGCCGCGGACGCCATCGCGGCCCGCCTGACCGGCGGCAAGATCCCGAAGACCCCGATGCGCTACTTCAACCAGTGCATCTCGCTGGGCCGCAAGGACGGCCTGATCCAGTACGTCACCGCCGACGACCGCGCGGTCCGCAGCGCCCTGACGGGCCGGCTCGCCGCCGTCTACAAGGAGTTGATCTGCAAGGGCGCGGCGTGGGGCGTGGCCAACCCCCTGCTCGGAATGCCGACGAGGCCCCGCCGTGTCGCACAGAACCACCCCGAGACGGACCCGACCGCGAAGCTGGCGGCCTGACCCGCACAGGGGCCGCACGAAAGAGGCCCCGGACTCTCGTCCGGGGCCTCTCAGTCTGTGCACTCGGCAGGATTCGAACCTGCAACCTTCTGATCCGTAGGATCGGGCAAGATCGCAGCTGAGGGACCGACTACCTCTAACCTTGATCGCCCAGGTTGGCGATCATGCGTGTCTGTGTGCCGCCGTTGCCGTCAGGATTGCCGTCAACCTGACCCATGACGGCACCTGCACCTGTCTGCGCCTACAGGGCTTCAGCACGGCAATCTGGCCAGAGACTCGTCACTCGTCCGCTGAAGCGATCACGTCCACATTCCCCTGCCCCGGGTGGCGGACCGTAGAGACCGTGGGGTGCGCGTAGTCGAACCTAACCCGAGCGAAATCACCACGATAATCGCTCGGGATTTCATTGTCGGCGACAATAAATTGCACCGCACCAGGGGGATCGCTCACTCCGCGAACAAGCCGCTGATAGATGGTTCTGCACGTAACGCTTCCTGGGTCCAGCGCCAACCTAGGCCCATCGATAACCAAAATTGACGGATACGGAGCTCCTGTTTTTTCCGCAACTGTCATCAATGAGGTCCAGTAAGCAATTTGCATCGCCGTCATGGACCCTCCACCGCTCATCATGGCCTTCGTGAAAGCCTTTCCATTGATCAATGGCAGATAGCTCTCCCTGTCGAACCCAGAGGTTTCAACAGAAGCAATCCTTAGGGCCTTGATCGTAGTCTTGAATTCCTTCTCGATATCGTCGAGAATCATGCTTTTGTGCGACTCAAGTGCAGCTTTGCGAGCAGTAATATTCGCCTTAATTCGCTCTTGATCTGAACGAAGGTTCTTGACCTCCAGTTCGATGTCTGAAACTCGATCCCACTGCTGCAGTACCGCCTCAAGGTGCTCATGCTGAGTTCGGGCAGTTGCCCTTCGATCCGATACATCAGCGAAGGCCTGCAAGCGAGGCGTAACGCGCTGGGCAGTACGCTCTTCAAGCGTTGCTGTCAGCTTCCTGACCAAGGACTCTCGGTCGAGGACCATCCGCTCGGCTCTTGCTAGTTGCTGCTCACTTACCTCACTTTGAGCATCCATCTCCTCCAATTGAAGTTGAAGTTGCTGAAGCTCATAGCTGTCAGATGCTTGATCAGGTGACACCGGGTCCGGCTGAAGGCAGAGTCGACACTGATCTTCTGCTACTTGTCGGTTCTTCACTGACTGCATACAGCGCGGACACACCGAGAACTCGATATTCGCCAGCCTGGCGCCCGCATCACGCATCCGCTCAAGACGCGCGCGATCGGACAGCACACGCTGCCGCTCAGTTCGGATTTGGTCACGCTCTCGTGCAAGGTCCTGCACTGAAGCGCGAGCCTCAGACAAAGTCCTCTCTGCGTCCGTGAGTAGGTCTCGATAGGCTTGCGTTTGCCGGTCGATCACGGGATCCAGCTCTTCCCGTAGTGCGTTTAGCTCCTCCAAGGCCCGCTCTTGTTCCTCTACTGCTGCAGCTAGCCTTTCCATCACCTCTTCTCGACCGCTGGTGTTGCTGTCGCGGAGAAAGTCCAGGACGGTCCTCAGCTGGCCAGCAGCGACATCGATTTGGCCATTCAGGAGGTTCACTTGCGACTGCATGGAGAGGATATCTGGATCCGTGAACCGAAACAGGAGCTCGAATACAGCCTTTCGCTTTGGCTCGTAGTAACTGTCTCGACTCTCTGCGATATCCCTATTAATGGCATACTGCGGAATATAAACAAACTTGAAAATATCACCAAAGGTGATACGGCTTCCCGGCTTACTGCTCCTACTTTTTTGGGCAGCGGCACGAACGTTGTCGGGAAACCCAAGCTTTTCAAGGAGAAAACTATTGAAGCTCGACTCCCCGTCACCAACGGAGTGATCGGGAAGCCTTTCCCCTGTAATCAGATCAGTTACTCGTACGTTCTTGCTCTTCTTTGCATCCAGGCTGCGCACGATCAGGAACTGGTCTTTGCCGATGCTGACATCGATAGCAACATCATGGATAGATTCCGTCGCTACCGGTGCGAGCCGTGCTTCTCCTGCCGCGAATCCATACTTGATGAGTTCAAGTAGAGTGGTTTTCCCCACCCCCGTAGGCCCTTCGAGTACCGTCAGGTCAGATCCGAACTCATAGCGAACCTGGCCCTCAGTGGTGTACAGAGAGAGTTCGTTGATTCGGAAGTTCAAGGTCATTTGATTACCTGCCGATGCGGACGGTCCATCAGGGTTTCGAGGCGCTGGTAGATGAGGTCCTTGAGGGAATTTCCAGTCTTCCCCGCTGACGCATCGGCGATCGCTTCACTGCGCTCACTCAGCGCCTTCCAATCGCGGGTCATACTCATCTGCTCTGCGAGGCGCCGGCCCTCCTTGGTCGGAGCCAGAGCGACGCTGCCTTTTCTACCCTTGGCGTACCGTAGAAGTCCACGGCCTACTAATGCACCAATAACAGCGTAATACCGGTCATCCCATGGCCCGTACTTATAGCGCACCATTGGTGCCTCAACATTCGTGGGCGTAACTAATTCCTCGCGGGTAAGATTGAGCCGAGGATCGTTTACTGAGAGATCGTCTAGGATCTTCGCCGCCAAGGCTGGGTACCGCAACAGGAAGTCCATCTTGGCGAGCTTTGTCAGACCGTCAAGTTTTCCCGCGTGTCCGGAAGCCTTGGATACTGCGTCCACGAGAAGCAGAACTCGCGCCTGGTGATAGGCCAGGTCCTCCTTAAGTAATGCGAGTTTCAGATCATCGTAAGCGGTACTCATGCCGCGCTCCCGCGGTTCTCTTCACGGATCCTGTCAAATTCTGCCGCTACATCGAATCGATCACTGAACCATACCTGGCAAGCATTAGCGAGTTCACTGATTCCCCCGAGCAGGAGCTCAGAATCCATTCCGGCAGGAATTCTCTCAGCTGGAATAGCATCAAGCTCATCTTGAAGAAGCCGCCAAAACTCATACCCCCAGACAGCCTGCGCCCGCAGGGACGGAGTGTCGACCTTGTCACTCACTCGCAAAAGAAGCCATCGCAATCGTTCGCGGTCGGCGAGCGCCGTGGGATCACCTGTGAGACGGTCATGCCAATAGCGCTGATAATCCTTTCTCAGTTGCTCACCGCGCTCAATACTGTTGTCCGAACATCGCCCCCTGCCCATTTTGATGGCTGCTCGGCTCATTCTCACAGGAGCCCCAAGGGATTCATACGCGGCAGGATTCGCAGCGGCAGTCATAACGACGAGGTCGATATCCTGCATTGTTACAATGCGACTTGAGAGTTCCCTCTCCTTGTCCGCAGAGGTGGCTGGCCCAGATCCGTTCATAAAGGCGAGTACTGGGGAAATGACTGCGTTGACTCGCGGTCCTGCGGCACGCATACGGGTATGGAAAATCCCGTATACCGCATTCCAGACGGATTCGCAGGGCACATCATAGCCCAAATGATCCACAACAGGTTTCGCAAATTTGGTTGGCGCGAGGAAAGCGACATCTACTCGCCTCGTCAAACCATGGCAGATATTCAGCATCGAGAGGAACCGCGCGACTTCCTCATCCTGAATTTCAACGGATACCTCTTTGAGGTTTCCCTTTTTCCATTCAGGTGGAAGGTGCGCCCCACTGTATGCGTGAATGGCCAAACGAAGCTTCGCGATCAATGCGGCTTGTTTACCATTGATCGTTATTGCCTTTTCAGACAGGCGCATTTCACGAAACGATTTGGTTACCGCCTCGACGTCCTGAGGTTCACCACTGAGAAGGCCGCCGCTGGTTGCCAATCTGCAGGTAGGCTTTTCTTTCAGCGCCCGCCACCGCAGGAACAAATGCGCCAATCCGCCCTCATCGGCGAGCTGGTTCACGGTTCTGTACGCATCCACGGATGCGTCTCTATGTTTGGCCGAGACGAGCTCTGCGGCGCCTCCCTGCATGGCAACCCAGTCCTCGTGATACTCGCAGAGGATTCGCCTGTCTTCATCGCCGCTCAAGCGCTTATTTGCCCCAAGGGCATGCAGGTAAAGCTGAAGGCCGTCCGCAGCAGCCATCGCCGCCTGCCAGTCATAGCGGTCATGCGTGGGGGCCCCTGAGTCATCTGGCTGGGGTTCCGTGACCACCAGTTCTGCGGCCGTCACCTCGGACTGCTCTGACGACTCAGACAATGCGCCCCCACACGGTCTCAAAGTAACAGTGCGTAGATCTTGGCACGCAAACACGCGCATGTGCAGTAGTGCGTACAAAATGACCTTGGATGGCTCGGCGGGGTCGTCTGTCCAGTGATCGCGCATCAAGCACGAGTAGGCGGACTGTTTGGAGCCACAGCCTGCACACTTCCTCGGTCCAACGTGACCCCAGAGGACCACTCCACATGGAGTAACGAACTCAGGTTCGGTCGCCGAAGACTTCAGCACCACGCTTCCGCCGACATGGCTTGCGCTGCACGTGTGCCGCTCATGAACCCCTGCCGGAACTCCCATGCTGGTGCGGCTGGGCCCCAAAAGAGGCTGCCGTCTAGTTCAGCCCCGTATATGGCCGTTCAGACGAGACCGGATGCCGTGGCCCGCCTGTGGGCCAGCCACCTAGGACCACAGGTGGGCATATCTGCACTCAGTCCGGGAGACCACCAGTGCAGTTGGAAAGTGCGTTCAGTGGAGTGAGCAAAACCTTCGACGACAACGACTTCGTTCAACTCCCAGTTGCTAGTGCCGTTCGTCGCCGTCAGCCGAGATACGGGTGCTCACGATGCTCAAGGGCGTGCCGGAGCCTGAGCCGCTGGGTGTGGTGCATCGGCAGGTCCTCAAGTTCCTCCGGGGGGACGAACCGGAGTTCCGTCGACTCATTGGAGATCGCGAGTTGGCCGCCGACAGTCCGGGCGGTGAAGCAGACGTTGAACTGTCGTCGGACCTCGCCGTCCGTGTACTCGATGATGTGCTTCGGGTCGGTGTACGTGCCGACCAGGCCCGTGATCTCGACGTCGAGGCCGGTCTCTTCCTTGACCTCTCGGACCGCCGTCCCAGGGAGGGAATCGGTGAGATCCATGCCGCCCCCCGGTAGCGCCCACAGGTCGTTGTCCCGGCGTCGCTGAAGCAGGATGCGACCTTGCTCGTCGGTGACGACCGCTGAGGCCGCGACGACCATGCTGTTCGGCTTGGGTGCGTTCGGGTCGTCGTAGTACTCGGTGCGCGCCATGGTCACTCCTCCTGATGTACCGGCTCCGCCGTCGCCCATACCGCGTCGAAGCTCTGGCCGTAGGTGTCGAACATGCCGCCTTCCCCGTTACGGCGGAGATGCCACACCGGGGCACCGTAAGCGTTCACTCCCCAGACGTGAGCGTTAATCAGCATCTGGTCGTCGGCGCGGTACAAGGAGTTGTAGAGCGTCGTCGCGTGGGTCCTTATCTCGATGCCGGAGACGCCGACCAGCGGGCGGTAGTGCATGAGGGCCAGGCGGCACCGGGACTCGATGCCGTGCCCGAACCGCTCCTCCTGGCCGCGCGCCTGGACGTTCGAGCTTTCGGCATCACCAACCGCGATGCGTACGGTGCAGCCATCGGCGGCTCGTTCACGAAGCAGATCATTCAGCCGCGGGTACGCCTCGTGCAGGAAGACGGCCGCGTATACCAACACGTCGATGCGCTCGCGGGCCTGCGTCATCATGTCCACGAACGTGGACACGGGGATGTCTGCACGCTGCTCATAAAGGGCAACGAGTTCCGGGCTGATCGCGCGGGCAGGGCGGGCCTGCCGAAGTGCCGGCCAGAGTGCGTGCACGTCTTCTCCTAGGGCTTCAGCCGCCTCCAAGGCTGTGGCTCGGCGCGGCGTACGGCCCAAATTCACCCATCGCTCGACCGACTTGGGGTCGACCTCAACTGCTTTTGCGAGGGCGGCATACGTCCAGCCTCCGGCCGCCATGACGGCACGTAGTCTCTCGTTCTGCATGAGTCTCCCCCTGAGTCTTGGGACGGCACTAGGGACGTTCTACCCGACGCGGGACGTCCCGAAGTGGGGTTTGAGGGTGGTTTCTAGGTCCTGCCGGTCCACCTGATGCTTCTTCGCATGAGTACGGACGGGTGCCGACTGCTTGCCGAGTTACGCGGCGGTCTGGTTCCAAGCCAGTTCGTCCCGTGGCGAGGAGAAGGCAGTAGTGACCGACAACGCGGATTTCCCAACTATCGGCGTTCTCATGGTGGATGAGCGCACTGGCAAAGCGGGCGTCGTGATGGGGCATGAGGGTCCCTATGTACAACTCCGGCCGCTGTGCGGGGGCCTGGAGTGGGACGTCCCACCCGATGCGCTCCGTCATCCCACTCCGTCCGAGGGGCTCAGCGCCAAAGTGGCTGTGGACAACGGGCGGTGGGGACGGTGAGCCCACGCGCTGTACTGCGGTACGAGACGTGGACTCTCGAACCCGATCGTGAACCTGACGCAGAGCCGGCAACGTACGCCATGCGGTGCGCGGTTGACGGCGAGACGTCACCGGCTGGCGAGGACTTCGCCGAGCCTCAGGCTTGGGTCCTCGAACACTGCGGCAAGCACCCGTCACACCACACCTACCGCGAGATCATCACGCGCCCGTGGCGGGCTTGGAGGCGAGCCTGATGCGCCAAGCGATCACCTGGTTGGGACAGTTCACCGGCCCGCTGCTGATCATCATGATCTCCGGATCGTGCGGCCTGGTCATCGGCTTCACTCTGGCGTCTAGCTCGACTCTCCTCTGAACCCCCGTCCCCACCGACTGAAGCCGATCGACGTGTTCCCCCACGTTCTGCGGGCTCGGTGGGGACGGGTTCCACATCTGCATCCGGCCTTGACCGGAAGACCCGATCCCCGCCCTTGATGCGAGCGGCGGGCACGAACAGCAAGAGACCGGACCACCCCTCAGCCTGGACAGCATTCCGGGTGGTCCGGTCGCGGAAGCCCTGATCAGGACCCCGGTGCCGATGGTACCGGGGCGGTCGGCGTGCTCGAACGCGGGTGCGACTGCAATCCCCGTTCCCAGTTATCGAGTTGGAGGGAATCAGTGTTGCGGTGCAGCCGGTGTAGGCCCCGTTCTGGCCTCAGCCACCGAAAGTCAGCCACGACGGCGGGGCGGGCGAACGAGCACCCGCCACGTATGTCTCCAGCAACCCCGCTCCGACCTCAGCCACGCTACTTCTATGCGTCACGGACTGCACCGTTGTATGCCCTTGGCGTTGCTGACGTGGCGTGGCAACTGGGTTCGGTCTGCGGCTCTGTGAACTGTCCGGCCTGGAGCAGCGAGCGATTGAGTGGTGTGGTCGGGCCGGGTACGACGGGCTGGCCCTGGAGCTCGATGCGGTCTGGCTTCTTCCTGATCTTGCTGTCCGCCTTGGCGAAGCTGCGCGCTGAGCGGCCCGTGGCCGCCACAGCGGTGGCGGAGACATGGAGCGGTGGCGGCCACGGGCCGCCAGCGCGCGCGGACCGCCGCAGGCGGGCCGCCTTGATCCAGTAAAGAAACTTTGGACAGCTCGCTCCCCGGGCCGCTCCTCGCTGCCTACTCATCGACACTTCGGCATCTATTGAGGCGTTATGTGCTTCGGATCGCCAGAACTTATCCACAGGCGTTCCAAGCTTTCCTGAACTCGTCGGTTCGGACTGTCACACGGCGAGGCCGCGCCACACCTGTAGCAGGTGAAGGACCGAGCATCGGTGTCATGGCTGAAGCGGGCTACCGAGAGGTGCGCGTGACGGGACGCGAAAGCAAGTCGCATCACCACGGCGCGGGAGGACGAGAAGTCTTCTACCGCCCTGCGGGACGGGGCATCCCACGGGCTAGTGAGCCGTGGTGGCGTGAACAGTCAGATCAGCGCAACGAAGGGCGGGACCTGGTGGACGAGTCGGAGATAGCGGCACTTGACGGTGAAGTGACGCGTCTCGCTGTGGAGATCGCCGAACTGGCGTCGCTCCTGGAGCAAGTGCGAGCGGAGGTTAGGCGCCTTCACTCTCGCTCTTCAGCTGCTGCACCAGCTCCAACACGCTCTGCATCGTCTCGCGCATCTCGCCGAGCTGGCCGCGCAGATCTGCAACCTCGGCGGAAAGGGACGCGACCCTAGAGCCCAAGCCTGCGGCGTCGCCCTCCGACTCGAACGACTCCGGTCCCTCTGTCCCGCCCTCCGACCCTAGGCCGGCCGCGGGGCGGCGGATGAAACTGCCCCGGCCCTGGACGCTGTAGATCAGCTCTTCGCTCTTCAGCAGTCGGAACGCGTTCTGGATGGTCGCGCTGGCCAGTCCGAACTTCTCTTGGAGCTCGCGGGAGGACGGGACCTTGTCCCCAGGACTCAGCTCGCCGCTCTGGATCTGACGGCGGAGGTACTCGGCCACCTGCACGTAGGGCGGTCGAGAGTCGTCTTCGAGGGGCAGCGTCATGGCCCAAGAATACGGCGGCTACGCCTGCCTCACCTACGGAACACATGGGTAGCAGCAAACATCCAACACATAGGTGTTGCAGTACACCTAGCTGTCGTGGTTACCTCTTGGTGCGGCCGGACCCGGACCGCAGAACCAACCGAAGGGCTCTATCTGTCATGGCTATGACCTTCATCCGCGTCGGTCTGCTCGACTCCACGAACTTCATGGTCGGCACTCCTCCGGTGCCGAAGTGGAAGGACCAGGAGAACGGCGTGCGCGCCGTCGATCGGGAGACCGGCCAGCCGATGTTTGTCGTGACGCTCTTCCTGATGGAGGACGACCGAGCCGAGGCAATGAAGATCACCGTTCCGGCAGGTGGCCTGCCGAACGGTCTTCACCCCGGTCGCTTCGTGAAGCCGGTCGAGCTGTTCGCGATTCCGTGGGCCCGGATTTTCAACGACTCCCTCCAGGAGGGCGTTGCCTTCCGGTGCGCGTCCCTGGAACTGGTCGCTGGCCCGGCGGTCCCGCAGGACGCCGCTGAGTCTGCGGCGGCGTAAGTCCCGCACCCTGCGACATCCCAGGGCGGCGGCGCTTGCCTTCTCTCCTCTGCGGGACAGGACGCTGCCGCCCTGGCGGCCAACTCATAGACAGAAGGACGAAGTGATGACCGGAATCAACGAAGCCTTCAGCTGGGTCAGTGGCACTGTCTGGCTGGGCCTCATAGCGATCACCCTCTGGGCGGTGGTGTGGGTGATCCGCTACCTGCGGGCGACGCCCATGAAGCGCCGCAGCATCCGTCTGGCCGTGCGCATCCGGTGGGGCTGGAAGCGGTTGGCGCCGATGGTCAACCTGTCCGTCACCGACAAGATGCCAACTGCCGTGGCCTCCCTCGCCAGCGGCGACAAGGTCGTCAAGCCTCGCGTCCTGGTACCGACTCTCAAGGTCGTCCCGGATGAGTTCGGAGTCATCGTGCGGGCGAGTTGCCTGCCGCAAGTGGGTCTGAAGGAATTCCAGAAAGCAGCCCCGTACCTGGCCGACGCGTGGCGCATGACCCGGGTTTCGGTCCTGCCGGACAAGCCGGGTCAGGTCCTCATCCGTGGGGTGCGAGTCGACCCGCTCATCACCTCGACCACGCACACGCCTTCAGGACACCCGCCGGAGAAGGTCGCCCTGTGGGATCTGGGGGTGGACGAGTTCGGCATGCCCGTCAGCGTGCCGCTGTCGGAAGTTCCCGGCATCACGATGGCGGGCCTGCCCGGCTTCGGAAAGACGTCTGCGGTCAACCGTCTGATCTGTGACTGGGCCCCGTCACCGGCCGTGCAGTTCAACGTGTTCGACGGCAAGGTGTCGCATGCCTATGAGGGGGATTACGCCGACCTTGTAGAGCGGCTGTTCGCCTTCGTCGGTGACGACCTGGAGGCGGCGAACAAAGAGCTGAAGCGCCTGGTCGAGCTTCGCCGTGCCCGCTCGGCCTGCCAGAAGCAGATCCGGGGCGTCAAGAACTTCTGGCACGTCGGGCCCACGGAAGAGTGGCCGCTGATCGTGACCATCATCGATGAAGCTCACACGTACTTCCGCGATCACAAGGGCTCTGACGCGCAGACAAAGCGGCTGGCCGCCCTGGCTGCCGAGAACGCTCGCCTGGTGGAGGACCTCACCAAGAAGGGGCGGGCCCTCGGCTTCCTGACGCTGATCATCACGCAGAAGACCACCGGCGACGCCATCCCCACCTTCATCAGGGACGTGTGCCCGGTCGGCCTGTCCTTCGCCCAGAAGACTGCCGACGCCGCCGTTGCCGCCCTCGGAGACGACATCCGTCAGTGGCCCGAAGCCAACCCGGTCACGCTCCAAGACGCTGCCTACGTGGGAGTGGCGGTCATGAACGCCCACGGTCGCCCGGGCTTCGTCCGCATCCGCACTCCGTTCGTGGCCGACGAGCACGCCGCCCGCATAGCTGCCGAGACAGCTCACCTCACCCGTGACCCCGGGCAGCTCCTCGAACGCCTCACCGGTCAAGACCCCGTGGACCTGGCCAAGGCTCTGTCCGAAGCAGCCTGACGGCCCTCCCCCCTGTCCTTACGCCCTCGAAAGAAGGTGAACCCTCATGTCGGAAGACCGGATCACGCAACGGACGGTGACCGTGGTCATGGCTGTCATCGCCCTGCTGGCCTTCGTGTTCTCCTTCGGCAACGTATGGAGCCTCGCCCTGCGCCTCGGCGTCCCCGGCTCGGTCGCGCCGCTCATCGCCCCGATGGTGGACCTGTCCGTGGTCGGCCTCCTGGTGGCCCTGCGGTACCTGTCTCTGCGCGGAGTACCAGCCAGTGAACTCACGGCGGCGACCCGCCTCATGCACATCTCCGGCTTCTTCACCCTCGCCCTGAACGTGGCCGAACCCATCATCGCCGGGCACTACGGCCGCGCCTGCGTGGACGCCGTAGCTCCGCTACTCCTCCTCGGCTGGGGCGTGGTCGGCCCCGCCCTCCTGCGCCACTTCCACGCGGTCAGTACCCCCGCCGATGCGCCGACCGAATCCCCGGCACCGCTGACCGGCACGGCTCTGGTCCCAGACCAACCGGCACCGCTCGCGCCCGCCGCAGCTGTCGAGCCCGCAGCCCCCGCGGTGACTCCCACGCCGCAGCCCGCCTCCGCCCCGGCCCCCGGCGCTCCGGTGCCCCCGGGCCTCCTGGAAGCCGCACGCGAGATCGCCGCTGAACACACCGCCGCCCACGGCCAGCCCATCACTGCATCCCAGCTAAAGGCCCGGCTCGGCGTCGGCCTTCCCCTGGCCAAGGCCGCTCACGCCGCCCTGACGGCCTGACCTTCGGCCGGCGCCTCGGCCCAGCTCCCCACCCCTGCCCTACCGGGCCCGGTTCGTCATGCCTCCGGGCGGCAACAAAGCCCCTCTGCTGCCCGGAGGCCCCGCCCCATCAGAAGGGAAACCTGCACGTCATGGCCCGCGAAATCGGCCTGCACCACGTGATCAGCCCCGCCGTCAGCGACCTTCTCGCCCTCGCGAACGGCAGCAACTTCGACCGCGTCGCCGAACAGGTCCGCGACCTGCGCGGCTGCACCCACCCCGTGAACCTGCACGGTTGGACGGCCACCACCGACCCGGCCACCAAGCAAGTGGTCCGCTCGTACCGCTCCGAGGACGAGCCCTCCGGACGGCTGCTGACCGCCTGCGGCAACCGCCGCTCCTCCCGCTGCCCTGCGTGCTCCCGGGTGTACGCCGCCGACACGTACCACCTCATCAAGACCGGACTGTCCGGCGGCAAGAACGTCGCCGAAACCGTCCGCGACCACCCCCGCGCCTTCGTCACCCTCACCGCCCCATCCTTCGGCCCCGTCCACAACCGCCCTACGACCAACGCGGGCAAGCCCCGCCCTTGCGCGTGCGGCGCACGCCACCCGCAGAACGCTCCCGAACTCGGCACACCACTTCGCCCAGCAAGCTACGACTACACCGGCGCCGTGCTGTGGAACGCCCACGCCGGGGGGCTCTGGGCACGCTTCACCACCTACCTTCGGCGTGCCCTCGCCGAGCACCTCGGCATGACACAGAAGGCACTGAACGCTGCCCTGCGCGTCTCCTTCGCCAAGGTTGCCGAGTACCAGCAACGCGGCCTGGTCCACTTCCATGCGGTCGTCCGCTTCGACGGTCCCGACGGTCACACCACCTCGCCCCCGGCCTGGGCCACCTTTGACGCCCTTCACGCGGCTGTCGGCCTGGCGGTCGAGCGGGCCAGTCTCCTCGTCGAGTCGGACGCGGTAGGCGAACGCGTCATCAAGTGGGGTGGCCGCTTCAAGGTGGACGAGATCTCCACCCTGGGCGATGGCGAACTCACCGATGCCAAGGTCGCCGGATACGTCGCCAAGTACGCCACGAAAAACGCTGAAGGCGCGGGCACCGTGGACCGCACCCTCGTATGCCGCCCCTGCTCGGGACGCGGCTACGTACGCGGCCCCGATGGGTTCCGCGACCTGTGCGAGGACTGCGACGGCACCGGCCAAGCCGAACCCCTCAGCAGCCTGCCCGTCCAGCAGCACGCCCGGCAGATGATCCGCACAGCTTGGGCGCTGGGCCACCTCCCGGAGTTCGCCCACCTCAAGCTCTGGAAGTGGGCTCACATGCTCGGCTTCCGCGGCCACTTCTCCAGCAAGTCCCGCGCCTACTCCACCACCCTCGGCGCCCTCCGCGACGTCCGCCGGGCCTGGCGTACTGCCCAAGCCGAAGCCGCCCGGGCTCGCGCTGGCCTTCCCATCGACGACGAAAACACCACCCTCGTCACCACCTCCTCGTGGACCTACCTCAGCAGTGGCTACCGATCCGGCGAAGAGCTCCTCGCCGCCCAGGTCCGCCACGACGTGAACCACGCCCAACGCATCAAGCACGAAGGACTGGTGCCCGCATGACAACGGCCGTGCTCACCGTGGACCAGGTCGCCGCGCGCCTCGGCATCAGTCGCTGGAAGGTCCACGACCTGATCCGCTCCCGAGAACTCGCCTCTTTCAAGATCGGCCGTTGCCGACGCATCAGCGAGGCCGCGGTGGACGCGTACGTATCCCTTCGCACCGAACAGGAAGCCGCCTGATGGCCAAGCCGAAGAAGAACGCCAACAACGAGGGCACCATCTACCAGCGCAAAGACGGGCGGTGGGAGGGCAGCGCGTACGTACTCACGACGGACGGCACGTACAAGCGGCGCAGCGTCTACGGCAAGACCTGGGACGAAGCACACGAGAAGCTGACCAGGCTCAAGGCCGACTCCCTCAACGGCATGCCGGTGGCCACCAGCAAGATGACGGTGGCCGAGTACCTGGGGTACTGGCTGCTGAACGTCGCCAGGGGCAAGGTCCGGCGGACGACCTACGTCAACTACGAATCCCTCGTCCGCAACTACGTCACTCCGGAGTTCGGCAGGAAGAAGCTCGTCCGGCTCACCGCCCGCGACATCCGGGCGTTCCTGGTGAAGACGGCCGCCACGTGCCAGTGCTGCGCGCAGGGCAAGGACAAGAAGCGGCCGGAGCACAAGCGGCGTTGCTGCGCCCTCGGCAAGTGCTGCACGAAGCTCCCGTCTGATCGGACCGTGCGCTTCCTGCTGGTGATCCTGCGTGCCGCTCTCCAGCACGCCGTGCGTGAAGACGAGCTGCCGCGCAACGTGGCCCGGAACGTGGAGCTGAGCATGGGAACGAAGCGCGAGATCGAACCGCTCACGGCCAAGGAAGGGGGCCTGCTCTTGGCGGCGGCCCGCGAGAACCGGCTGTGGGCCGCTTACGAGCTGGCGGTCCGGATCGGCCTACGTCGTGGGGAGCTGCTCGGGCTGCGCTGGTCGGACGTGGACCTTCACGAAGGTGTCCTTACGGTCCGGCAGGCTCTTCAGCGGGTCGGCGGTGAGCTGCTGATCGTCGCGCCGAAGACCCAGCGCTCGGCTCGTCGCGTGGCTCTGCCGTCTGAGTGCGTGACGGCGCTCCGCGCCCAGCGGGCCCAGCAGATCGCTGACAAGAAGGCCGCAGACAGCAACTGGAAGGGGACGGGCCATGGCCTCGTCTTCACCACCAAGAACGGCACCCCCATCGAGCCGCGCAACCTCAACCGGTCCTTCGAGGTGCTGTGCGTCCGTGCCGGAGTCCGCAAGGTCCGCTTCCACGACCTGCGGCACACCTGCGCGTCTCTGCTCCACGAACAAGGCGCCGACGCTCGAATGATCATGGAGGTCCTGGGCCACAGCTCGATCCGCGTGACCATGGACATCTACACCTTCGTCCGGCTCGACTCCCAGCGATCCGCTTTTGATCGCGTCGGGGACGCTCTGAGGGGTGACGGCAACGATCCGGACGATGACGACGGTGCGGCCGGTGTCCCGGTGACCGTCTGATTCGCTCCCGGCAGCGGTTGCCGTCAAACACTGCCGTCAGGACATACGCCAGAGGCCCCGTGGATTCCTCCACGGGGCCTCTGGACTGCTGTGCACTCGGCAGGATTCGAACCTGCAACCTTCTGATCCGTAGTCAGATGCTCTATCCGTTAAGCTACGAGTGCTTGATTTTTCTTTTGTTTGCCTTCGCTCCCCGACCTTTCGGCCCGTTCGCGGCGACAGGAAGAACATTACATGACCGCCGCCGCCATGTGAAATCCATTGACCACACCGCTTGCGACCTGCGGAAACGCGCCTCTCGGCAGCGAAACGCCGAAGCCCCGGTCCAGGGGACCGGGGCTTCGGGATCTTGCAGCGGAGGCGGAGGGATTTGAACCCTCGATGGGATTTAAGTCCCAAACCGCATTAGCAGTGCGGCGCCATAGACCGGACTAGGCGACGCCTCCAGCTTGCACACCTGCGCGAACGCGAGGGGTGCGTGCAGATGATGACACAGCCGGGCGGCGTGTCACCAATCGCGGCTTCCAAGGTACTAGTCGGGCGGCCCGCAGAGCAAAGTGTCTTTCCCCGCCCGCAACGTCGCGGCGTCAACGGCGTTAGACGCGGTAGAGCCCGTACGTGTTCGCGTACCCGGTATCCCGCACCCAGTGGAGCCCCGTCATGCTGCGCCGCCTCGTCCTCACCGCCGCCGCGTCCGTCGCCGCGCTGTCCGCCGCGCCCGTCGTCGCCCACGCCGACATGGGGCCCCTGCACCTGTCTACGCCGTTGACCGAGTCGACCCCCGACCGGCTCACGGTGAAGGTGACCGACTCCGGGCACGGACAGGACGGGACGTTCGAGCTGGAGTGTCACCCGTCGGGCGGCACGCACCCGCGGGCGGAGGAGGCGTGCTCGAAGCTCGACCAGGGCACCTGGGGCAAGGACACCTTCGCGCCCACGCCGGCCGACTCGGTCTGCACCATGCAGTACGGCGGTCCCGCCACCGCGCACATCACGGGCACCTGGAACGGGCGGCCCGTCGACGCGACGTACGACCGCAGCAACGGATGCGAGATCTCCCGGTGGGACAAGCTCGTCCCGGTGCTGCCCGAGGCCGGCGCCTAGCACCGGACGAACCCTTTCGGCCACGGCCAAGTCCGGTTCCGGCCACGGGAGAATCCGTCCGGCCGCCACCCCGTCGTGACCAGGCGGTACGGAAGCCTCACATCTTCTGCGTGCGACCTCCCTCTCATCCGGCGTCGCTCGCACAACCACTCCCCGTAGACTCCCTCCCGTGACACGCCGCGGGCCGCGGGGCAAGATGGCCTGGGCGAGTCGGCAAGCAGCAGTAACCAGGGAGGAAGCGTCGTCGTGAGCAGCAGGCCATCCCGAGGCGCTGCTCGCCTCGCAGCCATACTCGACGCGCTCCCGGACGCGCTGGTCCTCGTGAACGCCAACGGGACCGTCGTGAACGCGAACGCGATCGCGCTCGAGGCGTTCGAGACGCCGGGCACCGCCCTCGTGGGCCGTGGCCTCCTCGATCTGTTGCCGGAGTTCGACTCCCGGCTCATTCCCGGATCGATGCGCAGGCCCGAATCCATCGACGAGCGCGGGCGTACGAAGCCGACGCGGATGATCGCGCGTCGCACGGACGGCAGCGAGTTCCCCGTCGAGGTCACCAGCTCGAACCTCGAGGACATCCGGGACGCGTACGACAATTACGGCTACACCGGCGACGAGTTGCTCATGCTCGTCGTACGCGACCTTTCGGGCGCCGTGGACACCGAGGCCGAACTGGCGCGCTCCCAGCGGCAGACCGAGATGATCCTGCGCGCCGCCGCCGAAGGTGTCGTCGGTACGGACACCGACGGACGGGTCGTCCTCGTCAATCCGGCCGCCGCCCAGATACTGGGCTTCCGCGCCAGCGACCTGGGCGGGCAGGAGCTGCACCACTTGGTGCTCCACTCGCGCGCCGACGGCGAGCCCTTCCCCTACGAGGAGTCCCCGCTCGCGGACACGCTGCGCTCCGGGCGCAAGCACCGGGTGCGCGGACAGGTCCTGTGGTCCAAGAGCGGCGACCGGGTCGCGGTCGACCTGACGACGGCGCCGGTGCGGGACGGGGACCAGCTCGTCGGCGCGGTCATGACGTTCACCGACCGGCGGCCCTACGACGCGCTGGCCGAGGAGCACGAGGCCGCGATCGCGCAGCACGCCGAGGAGATGCAGGCCGCCACCGAGCGGCGCACGGAAGAACTGCGGGCCGCCACCGAGCGGCACGCGGCGGAACTGGCCGCAGCGGCCGAGCAGCGCGCGGAGGAGATCGCCGCCGAGCAGGAGCGGTACGCGGCACTCGCCGAGCGCGAGAAGGACCGGTTCGAGGAACTGACCGAGCGCGAGAAGGCGCGGTACGACGCTCTTGCCGCGCGGCATGAGCAGCTGCTCGCCGTGCTCGGATCGTCCCTGCGGGGCCCGCTCGACGAGCTGCGGCGTGAGCTTTCGGCCCTCGCCGCCGATGACGCCGGGCAGTTGTGGCCCGAGGCGAATCAGGTTCTTCATCACCTTTCGGCCGGGTACGCACGGATCACCACGCTTGTCGACAACGTCCTCGGCTTCCAGCTGCTCGACTCCGGTGCGGACGAGCTGTCCTGCGTGAAGGTCATGCTCGACGCCGTCGTCGCGAGCGGCGTGGAGGGCGCGATCGAGCTGATCGGGCCCGGCCGCGCGCAGTTCGCGGTGCACGCGCCGCCGATCGAGGTCGAGGTGGATCCGGGGCGGCTCGCCACGGCGCTCGCACACCTGGTCGCCGACGTGGCGGGGATCGACGCCACGGGCAACGCGCGCGCCGGAGTGGCTCCTTCGGCCGTGGCCCCCGGTGGGTACGTGGACTCGACCGTCGTCGTGGCCGCCGCTCAGCGCGGCGAGGTCGTCCGCATCGAGGTGCGGGGGCCGTACACCGGGGGAGACCCGGTGCACGAGCCGATCGTCCGGGGCATCGTGCGGGCGCACGGCGGCGTGCTGCAGACGCATGAGGTGCCGGGGATGAGCGGCAATGCGTACGTTCTTGAGGTGCCGATCGGTGCGGGGGGCGGGGCTGTTGCCTCTGCTCCTGCCTCCGCCTCTGACTCCGCCTCTGCTCCTGCTCTTGCCTCTGAGGCGCCGGGGGCCTCCTCCGTCGGCTCTTCGGTTGTTGTGCCCTCGCAGGCTTCGCCCTCCACGGGTGGCGGACGGCGACGGGCCCGGCGGGCTGCCGGTCCTTCGGTGGACTCGTTCCTGGAGAGCTCGGATGCCGAGGGTGCCACCTCGGGAGGCGGGGCCTCGCCCAGCGGGACCGGGCGGCGTCGGGGGCGGCGTGCGGCGGAGGCCGCTGAAGCGGCGGAGGCGCAGGCTGTTGCTGAGGCCGCGGCTTCGGGCTCCGCTTCGGGCTCGGGTTCGGGTTCGGGTTCGGGTTCGGCCGAGGTGCCGGTTGCTCCGGAGGCGCCCGCGACGGGCGAGGGTTCGCAGGGGTCGCAGACTTCTGGGGGTACGGGGCGGCGGCGCGGTCGGCCCAGCGCCGCGGAGAGCTCCGCTGGTGCTGCCGGTTCTGCCGGTTCCGTGGGCTCCGTGGTGACCGCTGCCGAGCACGCCGCCGGGTCGGCGGCTCTCGGGCAGACGGTGCCGCCGCAGGGCGTGCCGGTTCCCGCCGGGGGCGTGGCTCCCGCGGCTTCCGGGCAGCGGGCGCGGCGCGGCAGTGACGAGCAGTTGGCGTTGCCGCCCGCGCTGCCTTCGGGCGGTGGCTCCGGGGCGAGCGGCTCCGGGGCGGGGACGGCTGTGGCTGTCGCCGGTTCGGCTGCTTCCGCCGGTGACGCGGGCGAGGCCTCGCCACGGCCGACAGGGCGACGCCGCCGTGCGCTTGCCGCCGCCAAGGAGCGGGCCGCTGCCGAGGAGGCTCCCAGCGGGCGCGTCTTCGCACTGCCGCCCGCTTCGGCGGACCAGGACGACACGGGTCAGCACGAAGCGGCCCTGCACCATCCGGACCATCCGGCCGACGACCACACCCCGCCGCAGCCTCACCCGGCGGAGGCGCCGACGGGCCGCCGCCGGTCCCGTCCCGCGCCGGAAGCTCCGGAAGCTCCGGCAGCTCCGGCAGCTCCGGCAGCTCCGGCAGGTCCTGGTGCGCCCGCGGCTGCCGCCGGTCCCGCGGGGGACGCGCAAGGGACCCCGCCCGCCGGCGTTCCCTCGCAGGCCACCACGTACGGCGAAGGCACAGGCACCCCCGCGCGGGGCGTCCACACACCCGGCAGGGGCGTCGCGCTCCCGCCCGAGCGCGGGACGCAGGCGCGGGCCGCGCAGCCGCTGCCCGCCGAGGCCGCGCCCGGCGACCCCAACTCGACGCAGGGGCGCGCGATCAGCGTGCGTACGCTCGGGCAGGGCGTGCCCTTCGGCCAGCAGATCGCCGAGCAGCAGCAGCGCCGCCTCGGGCTGCAGCAGGGCCAGGCACCGGCAACGGCACCGGCGGCGGCAGCAGCGCAGAATCCGCAGATCCCGCAGGCGCCGCAGCCTCCGCTGCCCCCGCAGACGCCTCCGGCTCAGCAGCCCCCGCAGCCGCCCCAGCAGGCTTCGGCGCCGCCGCAGGCACCGGCCAAGGCCCAGGCCCCGCAGCCCACCGCGGGCGCGGGCCCGCTGCCCGAGCAGGCCCCGGCGCAGCCCGCGGCCCCGGCCCAAGGCCCTGGCACCCTCGGAGGCGGCGGCTCCCTCGGGGGCTCCGTCGGCGGCTCCGGGCGTCGTCGCAGGCTCTCCACCCGGCCTGACCCCGCAGCCGAAGAGCGCCCCGAGGCCGCCGCCCGCCCGCACCCCCAGGCGCAGGCCCAGCCGCAGTCCCGTATCGGGTCCTCCACGGAGGGCACCGGCCGCTCGTACGCCATAGGCGCACCGGACGAGGACGCCGACGAGGGTCCGGAGCCGTTGGACGGTCCCGGCGGTGCCGTCGAGGTCGCCAACCGGCCCCAGCCACAGCCCATGGACGACGAGCTGCCGCCCGAGCCGCTGGACAACCCGCGCCGCCTCCTCGTCTGGCCCGCGCCCGACGTCACCACGCAGCAGGCGCTGAGCGACCGCGGCTACCGTCCCGTGATCGTGAACTCCCGCGAAGAGGTCGACGCCCAGATCGCGGCGTTCCCCGCGGCCCTGTTCGTGGACCCGCTGACCGGACCGATCACGCGTACGGCCCTGCAGTCGCTGCGCACGGCCGCCGTGGCCGCCGAGGTACCCGTGCTGGTCACGGCGGGACTCGGCCAGGCGACGCGCGAGGCTGCGTACGGCGCAGACCCCGCCGTACTCCTGAAGGCCCTCGCACCCCGCGACAGCGAGCAGCACCCGCCCCGTGTCCTGCTCATCGAGGAGCACGAGGAGATCGCGCTCGCCCTGACCGCGACGCTGGAACGGCGTGGCATGCAGGTGGCGCGGGCCGAGAGCGACGCGGACGCGGTGACGCTCGCGGCGCAGATGCGGCCGAACCTGGTGGTGATGGACCTGATGCAGGTACGTCGCCGCAGGGCCGGGATCATCGACTGGCTGCGCGCGAACGGCCAGTTGAACCGCACCCCGCTCGTCGTCTACACCGCCGCCGTCGACCAGACGGAGCTGCCGCGGCTCGCGGCGGGGGAGACGGTGCTGTTCCTCGCGGAGCGGTCGACGAGCACCGAGGTGCAGGGCCGGATCGTGGATCTGCTGGCGAAGATCGGCACGAACTAGGCCTCGGAGTACGGTGATACGCCGCCCCCCCAGCCGGGGGGAACGGCGTATCACCCGCTGTCAGGCCTCGCGTCAGAGCTTCGTGACGTCCAGCTCCCCCTCCGCGTACTGCCTGCGCAGCACCTTCTTGTCGAACTTGCCGACGCTCGTCTTGGGCACGGCGGGCACGATCGCCCAGCGCTCGGGCAGCTGCCACTTGGCGATGGTGCCCGCGAGGAAGTCACGCAGGGCGGCGTATTCGAGGCTCGCGCCCTCCTTCAACACGACCGTGGCGAGCGGGCGTTCGCCCCACTTCTCGTCGGGGACGGCGACGACCGCCGCCTCCGCGACATCCGGGTGGGCCATGATCGCGTTCTCCAGCTCGACGCTGGAGATCCATTCGCCGCCCGACTTGATGACGTCCTTCGCACGGTCGGTGAGGGTGAGGAAGCCGTCGGGGGTGATGACGCCGACGTCGCCGGTCTTCAGCCAGCCGTCCGCGCTGAACTTGTCCTCGGGCTTGAGGGCCTCGCCGCCCGCGCCGCCGTAGTACGCGCCCGCGATCCACGGCCCGCGCACCTCCAACTCGCCTGCCGCCTCGCCGTCCCACGACAGGTGCTCGCCGCCGGGGCCGACCAGGCGGGCCTCGACTCCGGTCGGGAAGCGGCCCTGGGTGAGGCGGTAGCCGAACTCCTCGTCCGTGCCGATGGACTTGGCCGGCGGGCGGGCGACCGTGCCGAGCGGGGAGGTCTCGGTCATGCCCCAGGCGTGGCAGACGCGCATGCCCAGCTTGTCGAAGGCCTCCATCAGCGAGGGCGGGCAGGCCGAGCCGCCGATGGTGACCTGGCCGAGCGAGCTGACGTCGCGCGGCTTCGCGGTGAGTTCGGCGAGCAGGCCCTGCCAGATGGTGGGGACGGCGGCCGCGTGCGTGGGCCGCTCCGTCTCGATCATCTCGGCGAGGGGGGCGGGCTGGAGGAAGCGGTCCGGCATCAGCATGTTCACGCCGGCCATCAGGGTCGCGTGCGGCAGGCCCCAGGCGTTGACGTGGAACTGCGGGACGACGACGAGCGTGGTGTCGGCGTCCGTCAGGCCCATGGACTCGCTCATGTTGACCTGCATGGAGTGCAGGTAGATGGAGCGGTGGGAGTAGACGACGCCCTTGGGGTCGCCGGTGGTGCCGGAGGTGTAGCACATGGCGGCGGCCGTGCGCTCGTCCAGCTCGGGCCAGTCGTACGTCGTGGGCTTGGCGGCGAGCAGGTCCTCGTACTCGTGCACCTGCGCCTGGATCCCGGCCAGCGGCGAACGGTCGCCGGGGCCCGAGACCACCAGGTGCTCGACGGTCGGCAGCTGCGGAAGGAGGGGCGCGAGGAGCGGGATGAGGGAGCCGTTGACGATGATGACGCGGTCGGCCGCGTGGTTCACGATCCAGGTCAACTGGTCGGCGGGCAGCCGGAGATTGAGGGTGTGCAGGACGGCGCCCATACAGGGGACCGCGAAGTAGGCCTCGACGTGCTCGGCGTTGTTCCACATGAACGTGGCCACGCGCTCGTCGCCGTCGACCCCGAGGTCCTCGCGCAGCGCGTGCGCCAGCTGGGCGGAGCGTTCACCGATCTCACGGAAGCTGCGGCGCTGCGGAGCGGCCTCGCCGGTCCATGTGGTGACCTGCGACGACCCGTGCACGGTTGTCCCGTGCCGGAGGATGCGGGTGACGGTCAGTGGTACGTCCTGCATCGTGCTCAGCACGGCGTCCTCCCGGTGGGCGCACGGCATTCATCCAGGGCGGCTCCCGGATGACCTACCTGGCAGTAGGGCTCGCCAGATTCTTGCCGCATACCGCACGGTATGTCACTAGTGCGGGAGAAGAAAGGTCCCGCGGAACTGCGGCGATCACCGGACCGGTGTGAGTTCCGGGTCCTCGCGCAGCTTGCCGAGCGCACGCGAGACCGCGCTCTTGACGGTGCCGATGGACACTCCGAGCACCTCGGCCGTCTGGGCCTCGCTGAGATCCTCGTAGTACCGCAGGACGACCATTGCCCGCTGCCGCGCGGGCAGCTTCATGATCGCGCGCCACATCGCGTCCCTGAGCACCTGCTGCTCCGCCGGATCCGCGACCGGCGTCACCTCGGGCTCGGGAAGCTCGTCACACGCGAACTCGTCGACCTTGCGCTTGCGCCACTGCGAGGTCCGGGTGTTCAGCAGGGCCCGGCGGACATAGCCGTCAAGCGCCCGGTGGTCCTCGATCCGGTCCCACGCGACATAGGTCTTGGTGAGTGCGGTCTGCAGCAGATCCTCGGCATCGCTCGGATTCGCGGTCAGCGAGCGCGCGGTGCGCAACAACACGGGCTGACGTGCCCGTACGTACGACGCGAACGACGGATACGCCGAAGGACTCGCTGTCCGCGTCGCGGCCTTCGATGCGCTGGTGCACATGGGCACCATGGATACGGTCATGGCTCCACGCTAGAAGCGCCCCCTACTTCAGCGGATCGGCCGCAGGTCCCTAAGCGGTGTCCGCCTCAGGTTGTACGCGGGGTGGTAGCCCCACCTCCTGAAGGTGGAGGAGGCGGAGCAGACCCCTGAGGGTTCATCCCTGAGAGGGCGCGCCTTCGGCCTAGCGGATGCGGGCCACCGGCGCGTGCATGAGGTTCCGGTCGATCTTGAGCGTGCGCCCGCCGTGCCGCTCCTTCACGTTCCCCGCGTACTGGTGGATCCGCCGCTCAGGGTGCCACGCGTTCCTCCGCAGCGCGGGCTCGCGATACAGGTGCGGCCGCACGTGCCAGCGCGCGAACCACATCACCGCCGGCAGATCCCGCACCCCGGCCCGCCGCGCCGCCTCCATGTGCCGTACGCCGGAGCTCGCACTGCTGTAGAACCCCGGGACGAACCCGAGCCTGCGCACCTCGCGGTCCCAGGCCCGCACGAAGGTCAGGGTGGTCTTGGCGCACTTCTTCTTCCGGTGGGTGTAGGCCTCCATGTCCAGATAGAGCGGGCTGAGCTGCCGCATCCCCAGCGCCTTCGCCTTCCGTACCGCGTCACGTCCCTCCCGTGTCCCCTGCCTCCAGGGGTGCCGTCCCATGCGTACGTCCTTCTTGTGCTTGGCGGTGACACAGGGGGACTGTGAACCGACGTACACCGGCAGCACCTTCCACCCCATCCCCCGCACCGCGCGCATCCATCCGCGGGACAGCTCCGGCTGGCGCTTGCACGCACGGCCGCGGCCCGCGTAATAGATGCCCACCGCTTGGTAGTCGGAGGCCTTCCAGCGGCGCATCGTCCCGATGGACGGGGCGAGGCAGGTGTCGAAGGCCCAGCCACGGAAGGTCGACACCCCGGGCGCCCACCCGGCGCCACGCTCCGCCGCCTCGGCCCCGCGCCCCTCTGCCCCGCGCCCCGCGGTCCCGAGTCCCTCCGCCCCGCGCCCCTCGGCCTCGGGTCTGCTCGCGGCGCCGGTCGGTGGCACGCACACGGCCAGAGCGGCGAGGGCGACGGCGAGGACAAGTCCCATCATCAGCTTTCGGCAGCGCATACGCCGAGTGAAGAGCCCTGCGACCGCGCCCCGGCCGGGACACGCACGCGTTCAGCCGTCCGCCGCCAGAATCAACCCCGATGTGGGGACACCGGTGCCCGCGGTGACCAGAGTGCGCGCGGCGCCCGGTATCTGGTTCACGGACGTGCCGCGCACCTGTCTGACCGCCTCCGCTATGCCGTTCATCCCGTGCAGATACGCCTCCCCGAGCTGCCCTCCGTGCGTGTTCAGCGGCAGCGTCTCCTCGGCCACGAAGTCCGCGGCCTCCCCCGGCCCGCAGAAGCCGAACTCCTCCAGCTGCATCAGCACGAACGGCGTGAAGTGGTCGTAGAGAATGCCCACGTCGATGTCACCGGGCGCGAGACCGGAGCTCCGCCACAACTGCCGTGCCACCACGCTCATCTCGGGCAGCCCGCTCAGGTCGTCGCGGTAGAAGCTGGTCATCTGCTCCTGCGCCCGGCCCGCGCCCTGGGCCGCCGCCGTGATCACCGCCGCCGGCTTCGGCAGATCCCGGGCCCGCTCCACGCTCGTCACGACGATCGCCTGCCCGCCGTCGGTCTCCTGGCAGCAGTCCAGGAGCCGCAGCGGCTCGACGATCCAGCGCGAGGCCGCGTGATCGGCGAGCGTGATCGGCTTCCCGTGGAAATAGGCCGCCGGGTTCGTCGCCGCGTACTTCCGGTCGGTGACCGCCACATGGCCGAAGGCGTCTGGGGTGAGGCCGTAGGTGTGCAGATAGCGCTGGGCCGCCATCGCCACCCAGGAGGCGGGGGTCAGCAGCCCGAAGGGGAGGGCCCAGCCGAGCGCCGCGCCCTCCGCCGACGGCTCGCGGTGCTGCACGCCCGAACCGAACCGGCGCCCCGAGCGCTCATTGAACGCGCGATAGCAGACGACGACTTCGGCCACTCCCGTCGCCACGGCGAGCGCCGCCTGCTGGACGGTCGCGCAGGCCGCGCCTCCGCCGTAGTGAACGCGCGAGAAGAACGAGAGCTCCCCGATCCCGGCCGCCTGCGCGACGGTGATCTCCGGGTTCGTGTCCATCGTGAACGTGACCATGCCGTCCACGTCCCCGGGACCGAGCCCGGCGTCCTCGAGCGCGAGACCCACCGCCTCAACGGCGAGCCTGAGCTCACTTCGCCCCGAGTCCTTGGAGAACTCGGTGGCCCCGATCCCGACAACGGCGGCCTTCCCGCCGAGGAGGTCGCGTGTACGTACGCTCATGCCGCGCCCCCTGCCGACGCCCCGCCGGGAACCGTGACCGTGACCGTGCCGGTGACGTGCTTGCCGATGCCGTTGGCCCCGACCACCTTCACCGTGGCCGTGTCGCCCTCGACCTTCTCCACGGAACCGCTCAACACCATCGTGTCCCCGGGGTAGTTGGGCGCACCCAGCCGGATCGCCGCCTTTCGGAGGATCGCCCCGGAGCCGAAGTGGTCCGTGATGAACCGGCCGACCAGGCCGTTCGTCGTCAGGATGTTCATGAAGATGTCGGGGGAGCCCTTCTCCTGGGCGACCACCGAGTCGTGGTGCACGTCCTGGTAGTCCCGCGACGCGATCGCACCGGAGACGATCAGTGTGCGGGTGACCGGGATGGTCAGCTCCGGCAGCTCATCACCGACCTTCACGCCGCCACCTCCTGCCGCGTACTGTCCCCCGGTCATGCCGTCTCCTCCTGCCCGGTGTCGTGCTTGCCCTGGCCGCTGTGCTGCTTGCTCTGGACGCTGCGCTGCCTGCTCTGGACGCTGTGCTTGCTCGCCGGGCTCGCCGTGCCCTCCGCGCTCTCCGCGCTCTCCGCGCTCTCCGCGCTCTCCGCGCTCTCCGCGCTCTCCGCGATCAAGTCGCCCATCTCCTCCAGGACTTCGCTCCCGCAGCCGAGGTACGCGTCCAGCTGCCGCCCCCACAGGAAGTGCCGGTGCACGGGGTGGTCGAGGTCGGCCCCCATGCCGCCGTGCAGATGCTGGCCCGCGTGCACGACGCGCTTGCCCGCCTCCGACGCCCACCACGCGGCGGTCAGCGCATGCGTGCCGTACGGCAGTCCGGCGTCACGCCGCCAGGCGGCCTCGTACGCCGTGACCCGTATCGCCTCGGTGTCCATATGGGCGTCCGCCGCCCGGAGTTGGACCCCCTGCTTGGAAGCGAGCGGCCTGCCGAACTGCTCCCGCTCGTTCGTGTGGGCCACCGCACGGGCCAACGACCCCGCGCACACCCCGGCCTGCAGCCCGGCGAAGGCGGTTCGCGCGCTCGCAAGCACGTCGTCGTACGCCCCTTCCCCTCCGATCCGCTCCCCGGGGACCCCGTCCAGGGCCAGCCGCCCCGCCGCCCAGGGCGCGGTCAGTTCCACGGGCTCCGTCTCCGCGTCGGCCACCCGCACCCTCCACAGGCTGTGGCCGCCGCGCGGCGCGGGATCGCGCACCGCGACCAGGACCTCCGTGGCGTCCCGCAGCCACGGCACCCACGGCACCACCCCGGTCAGCGTCCCGGCCGGCTCCGGCTCCCCGGCAGACGCCCCGGTCGATCCGCCGGCCGGCACGCCCGCCACGGAGGCCACCACGCCACCCCGCGCCGGAAACGCCCCCGTCGCCACCGCCGTACCGACCCGCAGCCCCGGCAGCAGCCGCGTCCGCTGCTCCTCCGTGCCATGCGCCGCCACCGCGAGCAGCCCAAAGACACAGCTCGCCGCGAACGGCACCTGCGCAGTCACCCGCCCCTGCTCCTCAAGCAGCAGGACGAGCCCGAGCAGCCCGACATCCTCCACCGCGCCCGGCAGCCCCGCCGCGCACAGGGCCTTCCACAGCTCGGCATCCGACCCCGTGCCCGCCGCCGCGAGCCGCTCGGGTGTGGAGAGGTCCCCGAAGATCTCTCCGGCGAGCTCCCGTGCGGCGGTCTGCTCCTCCGTGGGTGTGAAGTCCATGTCAGACCCCGCCCCCCGCCGTGCCAACCATGCCTTCGACGGCCCGGAACATCGGGAGCTCCAACTCCTTGTCCACCCACTGGAATTCAAGCCGCACCGGCTGCCCGATCCGCACCTTGTCGCTGGGCACGCCCACCACGTTGCTGACCATGCGCACGCCCTCCGCCAGGTCGATGAGCCCGACGGCGTACGGCGGGTCGAAGGCCGGGAAGGGCGGGTGGTGCATGACCACGTACGAATAGACCGTGCCCTCGCCGCTCGCCTCGACCGTGTCCCATTCGAGCGACCCGCAGGCATTGCAGCCCGGCAGCCAGGGGAAGCGCAGAGTCCGGCAGCCGCCGCAGCGCTGGATCAGGAGCTGGTGCCGGGCCACGCCTTCCCAGAACCCGGCGTTGTCCCGGTTGATCACAGGGCGGGGCCTCTTGCCCTGGGGTTTCCGCGCCGCCGGCGCGTACTTGAGGATGCGGAAGCGGTGGGTCCCCGCAGGCTCGCCGCCCGCTCTGACGTCCATCCGCGTCGTGACGAAGTGCCCCGTGCCCAGCTTGGTCGTCTTGCGCTCCGACACCGACTCGATGACCGCGTCGAAGGTGATCTCGTCCCCCGGCCGCAGCGCCCGCAGATACTCCTGCTCGCAGTCCGTGGCGACGACCGAGGTGTACCCCGCGCCGTCCAGGAGCGCGAACAGCTCGTCGTAGGCGGCCGAGCGTCCCTGGTGCCCGGAGAGCCCGCCCATCGTCCAGGCCTGGAGCATGGTCGGCGGCGCGATCGGATCCGCCCCCGCATAGGCCGAGTTGGCGTCTCCCATGGCCTCGCACCAGTGCCGGATCATCGGCTCGTTGACCGGGTCCTTGCCCTCACCCGACGTGGCGGCCGCGCGCCCCTCGAACGTCTTCAGCGTCTCGTACGAAAGATCGGTCACCGCCGTCCCCTCCGCATCCCGAGGCGCATCGTCGCCACGATCTCCCGCTGCACCTCGCTCACCCCGCCCCCGAACGTATTGATCTGTGCCGCTCTGTTCATCCGCTCCAACTCCCCCTCACCGCCCGTGCCGAGCGCCAGGGACCCGGGTGAACCGGCCCGCACCAGGCCCGCCTCGCCCGTGACTTCCTGACATATTCGGTACACCTCCACGGCCGATTCGGTTCCCATGACTTTCACGCCGCTCGCGTCTCCCGGCGCCAGTGCGCCCGCCCCGACATCCCCCACCAAACGCCAGTTGAGCAGGCGCGTTGCCGCAAGCCGCGCCTGCGCTTCGGCCAGTCTCGACCGGACCCACGGAGCGTCAATCCGGCGTTCGCCCGTCACCGGATCGGGCGTACGGGCGAAGGCGAGGGCCGCGTCGTAGAAGTCCTCGGCCTGCATGCCGATCGCGGCGAGCGCCACCCGCTCGTGGTTGAGCTGGTTGGTGATGAGCCCCCAGCCGCCGTTCTCGTCGCCGACCAGATGCGTGGCGGGCACGCGGATCTGGTCGTAGTACGTCGCCGTCGTCGTCAGGCCGCCCACCGTCTCGATGGGCGTCCACGAGAAACCGGGCGCGTCGGTCGGCACGAGGATGATCGAGATGCCCTGGTGCTTGGGGGCCTCGGGGTCGGTGCGGCAGGCCAGCCAGATCCAGTCGGCGTTCTGGGCGTTCGACGTGAAGATCTTCTGCCCGTCGATGACCCACGCGCCGTCGGGCCCATCGCCCTCGCGCACCGCCCTCGTCCGCAGCGAGGCCAGATCCGTCCCCGCCGACGGCTCGCTGTAACCGATCGCGAAGACGAGGTCACCGCTGAGGATGCGCGGCAGGAAGGCGGCCTTCTGCTCCTCGGTGCCGTACTTCATGAGGGTCGGCCCGACAGTGTTCAGGGTGACCATCGAAACGGGCGCGCCCGCGCGGTAGGCCTCGTCGAAGAAGACGAACTGCTCGTCGGGGCCGCGCCCCTGCCCGCCGTACTCGACCGGCCAGCCGAGGCCGAGCATGCCGTCGGCCCCGATGCGCCGCAGCAGCCGGCGCTGCCCCTCCAGGTCACCCCCTGCGGGCGGCCCTCCTGGCATCAGATCGGCGAAGTACGCGCGCAGTTCGGCACGCAGCTGCTGTTGGCGTTCGGTGGGGGCGAGGTGCACGGCGGCGGCCTCTCCTTCGCGTACGGGCGTCGCACCGACAATGGTTTCTGACTGTCCGTCAGAAACTGTCGCGGTGTCAAGAGATCACCCCGGATGCGGGGGGGGGGGGGGGGCAGCCGCCTCGGCCCACCTCCCATACGGGACAGCCGCCTCGCCCGCCCCCGAACGCGCCTGCGCGACGGTGCAGATGCACCGCCGCGCAGAACGCCACACACCCCATCGAGCTGACCCCAGGAGCTATCCCGTGGGCCGTTGGCTCACCAGAGATGGGTGAAGTTGACGGCGATGTTCTCGTTCGACTGGTCGATCGCCGTGAACGCCGAGCCGTTCACCTGGGCGGTGTTGTTCTGGTTCGAGGCGCCCGAGCCGACCGCCTGCTGCTGCGACGTGGACGAGTTGCCGTTGTTGTTGCCGCCGACGCCGCTGCCGTTGACAGTCGCCACGCCCGCATTCGATCCGTCGTCCGCGAAGGCGCCGTTGTCGGCCATCGCGACACCCGAGAAGAGTGCGGCGGCCAGGGGCAGGGCTGCGGCGGCAGCGATGACGCGAGCGGTACGGATGCTTGCCATGTCAATTCCTCCAGAACGGGGGTACGCACCGGCGAGATGCCGGAGGTACCTGAAGTACGGCTGTTTCCAAGGCAGTTGGCCGACCACCCCGGGGGTTCTGCACGACGTCGCGAGTCCAGAGTTGCCCACCGAATCCCCGGCGAACCACCCCGGAAGCCCCAATTCCCCCGCAAGCGTGAGTACAAGTCGATAAACACGCTTCGCTCCCCCATAGCCCCAGCTCAGCCCCCGGAACCCCGCCCAAACCCAGGCGCCGCACGTGCTGAAGCGTTCCGCCACTTCGTGAAGATCGGCGGCCGAACCCGCGTTTCGCCCGCGCGCCGCGCGAGCCCCTCTTCCTTTCTTCGAACGCTTGTACGAAAATGGCGGCATGGCCACCATCGACCGCCATGCCACGACGCTCGCACTCGCCCACGCCCTGTCCGCCGCCGAGCGCGGTCTCGCCGTCATCCCGCTCTCCCGCACCAAGCTGCCGGCGCTCCGCTCCCCCCACCACGAGCAGCCCGAACCGACTCCCTGCCACGGCGAATGCGGCCGCCCCGGACACGGCGTGTACGACGCGTCGACCGATCCGCGCCGCATCCGCGAGCTCTTCACCGCCGCCCCCTGGGCCACCGGCTACGGCATCGCGTGCGGGCTGCCGCCGCACCGTCTGATCGGCATCGACCTGGACACCAAGTCCGGTACGGACGCTCCGGCGGCCCTGCGGGAACTGGCGCTGCGCCACCTGTTCACGATCCCGGCCACGGTTGTCGTGGCGACCCCGAGCGGCGGCCGCCACATCTGGCTCGCGGGTCCGCCCGATGCCGTCATCCCCAACTCGGCGGGCCGCCTCGCCCCCGGCATCGACATCCGGGGCGCGGGCGGCTATCTCGTCGGCCCCGGTTCGCGCACCGAGCACGGCGTCTACAGCGCCGTGGCCGGCACCGCGCACCTCCCTCCGGCGAACTGCCCGCCCGCCCTGCTGCGCCTGCTCACGCCGCCGCCCCGCATCCACCAGCCCGCGCTCCCGCATACGCCGGTCCCGGCGCCGGTCCAACGGGGCCAGGGCCTGGTCCAGTTCGTGCTCGCCGCGCACGAGGGCCAGCGCAACACCCGCCTGTTCTGGGCCGCTTGCCGCGCCTACGAGAACGGCATCGGCGAGTCCCTGACCGAGGACCTCACCGATGCCGCGCTCCGGGTCGGCCTGACGGAGCGCGAGGCGCGCTCGACGATCGCGTCGGCGGCACGGCTGACGGGACACGCGTAACGCGGACGCCCCTCAGCCCCTAGCCCCCTAACCCTCTAGCTCCTAGCTCCTAGCTCCTAGCCGAGCAGCGAACGCACCGCCGCACGGTCGATGTTCGTCAGCGCACGGACCAGCTTCGGGGTGAGGAAGACGATGGCGAGGCCGACCAGGGACGCCCCCGCGATCTGCACCGGCGACTCCAGGTAGAACGCGTGGCGCTCACCTCCGGAGGTGTAGTCGAACAGCCGGTAGCCGGGCCAGTCGACGTAGCGCGGGAACACCCAGGAGTACGCCGGCAGGAGCGCGACCACCCAGCCGGTGACCAGGAACGTCACGCCGAGAACGAAGGACACCACCCGCGACGGGAACATCACGAACTGGAAGAGCAGCGCACGCCAGCCCGCACCGTCCGAGAGCCGTGCCCGCATCCCCTCCCACGCACCCGCGTCCCGCGGCCTCTCCACGGCGGCGGGACCGGCGGCCTCAAGCCCCAGCTGCGTCCGCGCCCGCCCCCGCTCGGCCGCTCCGAGCCCTCGCGCCCCGGCCAACGCGGCCGCGAGGACCGGCAGTCCGAGCACGGTGACGAACAGGCTCACGCCGAGCGCGAACATCGTCACGGCGAAGGTGAAGCCCACGACGGCGATGGGCAGCGACGTCACCGTGTAGCCGATCTCCCGGTACGTGGAGGCGGCGAACGGCGCACGCCAGAAGCCCGGGGACTCCGGGACCCCCGCGGAGCTCACAGGCGAAGGAGCGGTGGGAGAGGAGGGGGCAGTGGGAGCGGTGGGAGCAGTGGGAGCGGCTGCGTACGGCAGTGCGCTGGTGCTCATGACGGGCCTCGAATCTTCGCGGTGGGGACGTTGCCGGGGAGTGCCGTGCTGACGTCCTCCACGTTCGCGAATCCGAGCGGCCCGCGACATACGGTGACCCGGCCTCTCGGGGGTGTCGCTGGCACCACCCCTCAGTGCCTCTCACACGGGAAAAGGGTGCCTCTCCATGAGAGACACCCTTTCGCTGCGGCAGAAACCGTCAGCCGTTGAAGCCGAAGCCGTGGAGCGTGGTTCCGTCCCGGTGGCCACCGTCCGCCTGACCGCCGGTGGTGATCCCGTAGGGGCCGCCCATGTTGGTGAAGGTCTGGCCTGCGTAGCGGCCCTCGCTGAAGGTGGTGCCCGGGTCGTCGGCGACGGCGGTGCCGGCCGCCAGGAACCCTGCGACGGTGGCCACGGCGAGGGCGGATGCGATGCGCTTCAACACGAGTGTCTCCTCTGAGTCGGATCCAGTGATCTCCGCGGAGAACGACACCGCACTCGGCCCGCACCTCCACCTAGGCTCGCCGGGCGGCGCCCACGTGGAGTAGCCCGGTTTCATCCAGCCGCAGGGACGCGAAAAGGGGAGAGCCTCCGACCGATGTTGCTGGTCAGAGGCTCTCAACCACTGCGGTGGGTGTGGGATTTGAACCCACGGTGACTCTCGCCACGACGGTTTTCAAGACCGTTCCCTTAGGCCGCTCGGGCAACCCACCCCGCACCGCCGATCAGGGCGGTGCGGGGACAAGAGTAGCGGGTCAGCTCTCGCCCTTGCGCTGGCCCAGGACCACGTCGACCTTGTGCTCCTTGCCGTCGCGCTTGTACGTGATCTCGACGGTGTCGCCCGGCTTGTGGGTCCAGATCTGGCCGATCAGGGTCGGACCGCTGTCGATCACCGTGTCGTCCAGCTTCGTGATGACGTCGCCGGGCTTCAGGCCCGCCTTGTCCGCGGGGCCGTTCGGGGTGACCGCCTCCGAGCCGCTCGCGCCTTCCGGGGAGATCGTGGCGCCGCCCGTGCTCTCCTCCAGGGAGACCGAGGCACCGATCACGGGGTAGACCGCCTGGCCGTTCTTGATCAGCTGCTGTGCGACGTTCTTGGCCTGGTTCACCGGGATCGCGAAGCCCAGGCCGATGGAGCCGGACTGACCGCCGCCGCCACCGAGGCCGCCGCCGCTCTCCGCGGGCTTGATCGCGGAGTTGATGCCGATGACCGCGCCACCGGCGTCGAGCAGCGGGCCGCCCGAGTTGCCGGGGTTGATGGAGGCGTCGGTCTGCAGGGCGCTCATGTACGAGCTCTTGCTGCTGGCGCCGTCGCTGGAGGTCACCGGGCGGTCCTTGGCGCTGACGATGCCGGTGGTGACCGTGTTCGAGAGGCCGAAGGGGGCGCCGATGGCGATCGTCGAGTCGCCGACGGCCACCTTGTCGGAGTTGCCGAGGGGAAGCGGCTTCAGGTTCGAGGGCTTCTCCTTGAGCTTGATGACCGCCACGTCATAGCCCTCGGCGCGGCCGACCACCTCGGCGTCGTACTTCTTGCCGTCCGAGAACGTCGCCGCGAGCTTCCCACCGTCGGCCGCGGAGGCCACGACGTGGTTGTTCGTGAGGATGTGGCCCTGCGTGTCGTAGACGAAGCCGGTGCCCGTGCCGCCCTCGCCGTTGCCGCCCTGAGCCTCGATGGTGACGACGCTGGGCAGCGCCTTGCCCGCGATGTCGGCGACCGTGCCGGGGTCGCGCTTGAGGTCGGCCGGGGTGTTCGACGCGGACACCGTGGTCGAGCCCGTGCTGTCGTCGTTCCGGTCGGCCGCCCAGAAGCCGATTCCGCCGCCGACACCGCCGGCGACGAGGGCGGCCACGAGCACCGCGGCGATCAGACCACCGCGCCTGCCCGCGGGCTTGGGCCCTTCCGGGTGCTGCGCCGCGTACGACGCACCCCACCCGGAGCCTGAACCTCCACCCTGGGCGTACGAAGGAACAGCGGGCGGCTGGGGAGGCGGCCACGCCCCGGCGCCGGAGGCCTGCGGGGGCGCGCCCGCGGTGCCACCGGCGTGCGCGGGAGGCTGGTGCGCCGCCGGTTCCTGGGCGAACGCCGCGGAAGACGGCTCCGCGGGGTCGGGGGTCGAAGCGGGCGCTACGGGCTCGGCGGAAGCAGCGGGAGTTTCCACCGGCACAGGAGGCGCTGACGGGGCCGGGGGTACCTCGTTGCCCTCGTTCTCGGTGCTCACAGCTCTACTCCTCGGTCCACGCTGTCGTTCTCGGTCACGGCCTGGCTGTGCCCAACTGTGCATGTGTCTGCAGTCAGCTTTTCCCATGGGCTGTCAGGGCACCATAAGCCGATCCTGTGGATCCGGCGCTGCGTGCGCCACACCGTGGGCACACCTGCGGGTACCCCGTGATGGCACCATGACGCGGTGACCCTCGCACGACAGCACCAGATCCAGGTCGTCGCCCACCGCGGAGCCTCCGAAGACGCCCCCGAGCACACGCTGGCCGCGTACAAGAAGGCGGTCGAGGACGGTGCCGACGCCCTCGAATGCGATGTACGCCTCACCGCGGACGGGCACCTCGTCTGCGTCCACGACCGCCGCGTGAACCGTACGTCGAACGGCCGAGGCGCCGTGTCGGCCCTGGAGCTCGCCGACCTCGCCACGCTCGACTTCGGCTCCTGGAAGAACAACCACGGTGAGGCTGACGAAGGCCCCGACTGGGAGGACACCTCCGTCCTCACCCTGGAGCGGCTCCTCGATCTTGTGGCCGAGAGCAACGCTTCGGGGCGCAACGTCCAGCTGGCCATCGAGACCAAGCACCCCACCCGCTGGGCGGGCCAGGTGGAGGAAAGGCTGCTTCTTCTACTGAAGCGCTTCGGTCTGGACGCCCCGCCCGCCGGCGGCCCCTCTCCCGTACGCGTCATGAGCTTCTCGGCGCGCTCCCTGCACCGGGTGCGGGCCGCGTCCCCGACCCTGCCGACGGTCTATCTGATGCAGTTCGTCTCGCCGCGCCACCGCGACGGCCGCCTTCCCCAAGGCGTGCGGATCGCGGGACCGGGCATGCGGATCGTCCGCAACCACCCCGCCTACGTGGCCAAGCTCAAGCGCGCGGGCCATCAGGTGCACGTGTGGACCGTGAACGAACCCGAGGACGTGGAGCTCTGCGCCGAACTCGGCGTCGACGCCATCATCACCAATCGCCCCAAGCAAGTGCTGTCCCAGCTGGGACGCCGCTAACCGTCATCACGGCGGTTACGGGGTGTGCACCGGCGCGTTCGGTCCGTATTCGATCGTTACGAGTGCGTCACCGCACAAGGATTGGCCGGTTTCCGGTCCAGTCCATTGGGGCATTCACACCGTGGCGTGGGGCGAAGGAGGTCTCGGGGGTGGCGTTGGTGGTGGCACGGGAGGTGCCCGCGTCGTCGAGCATGGCCGTACCCCATGGCCCGGCGGGCGTGGGAGAAGCAAGGCACCGTATGCGCGATCAACTGCGCGGGAACGGAGTGCCGGAATCGGTCGTCGACGATGCCGTACTGATCCTTTCGGAATTGCTCAGCAATGCCTGTCGGCACGGCAGGCCGCTGGGCGAAGGAATGGTGGGCGACGGTGATGTCCGGGCCGCCTGGCGCGTGGACGCGGCAGGACGGCTGACAGTCGAGGTGACGGACGGGGGCGGCCCGACCCGCCCCGTTCCGGCCACACCCTCGGTCACCGCGCACGGCGGCCGTGGACTCAACATCATCACGGCTCTCGCCGATGCGTGGGGCGTGCGTGACGACACCCATGGCGAGGTCACGGTGTGGGCCGCCGTACATGCCGGCCACCGTCATGAGGACTTCGCTACGCGCGTCGCGGCCCCCTCGGGTGCCGCGATAGCCGACTCCGCGTACGCGGACCCCTTCGACGACCTCGACTGAGTCAGGCCGACCGAGGCTGAATCCCGACGCCCTTTGGGTGAGCGGCTAGGCTCGCGCCCGTACGCCCAAGACGTACGAAGAGCCACGCTGGAAAGCCGCATCCGGGAGACACCCAAGATGGCCAAGAAGCGCCCTCAGACCAAGGGCAAGCAGCCGCAGCTGACGGACGGGCAGGTTCCTGTCGTCGGTGCCCGCGAACCCTGCCCCTGCGGTTCGGGCCGCCGTTACAAGGCCTGTCACGGCCGGGCCGCCGCGCACGCGGTGACCGAGCTGGTGCACCGCCCCTTCGAAGGCCTGCCCGGCGAGGGCGACTGGGTGGCTCTGCGCGAGCTCGTCCCGGCGGCGACCGTCGAACTGCCCCTCAAGGGCGGGCTGCCGGACGGCGTGCCCTCCGTCTCCCTGGCGACCGTCCTGCCGATGGCCTGGCCCGCGCTGCGCCGCGACGACGGCTCGGTCCTGCTCGGCCTGCAGAACGACACCGCGTCCGGCGACATCAGCCGCGACCTCGCCGACACCCTCCAGCGCGCCCTGACCGCCGAGCCCGGCTCTCCGGTCCAGGCACGCCGTGCCCCCGCCGACGGTCCGCGCCTTCAGGACGTCCTCGACGCCGACGGCGCATTCGAGCCGATCGTGCACGCCGGCTTCGAATTCTGGGTCCCGGATTCGGAGAACGCGTCCACGGAGGTCTCCGCCTCCCTGGAGCGGGCGAACGCCGCCGCGATCCCCACCGTGAAGCTCTCCGGCGTGGACTCCGCGTACTGGTGCGAGACCCCGGAGAAGAACCACCTGCGCTGGGTCATGCCGCACCCCGAGGAGCAGCTCCTCGACGCGCTCGCCCGGCTGCACGCGGCCGGTACGTCGAGTCTCGGCGAGGGGACCCGGCTGGTCGGCTCCTTCCGGGCGCACGGTCTGACGGTGCCGGTGTGGGACCTGCCGAGCGGAATGGGCGCCGAGGACATCGAGAAGCCCGCCGCCGAGTTCGCCGAGCGGCTCGCGGCGGCGCTCGCCGTCGATGCTCCGCTCACGCCGGAGGAGCGCCGGGCGCGCGGCGGTCTCACCAACCGCCAGGTGACGCTTAGCTGACCCACCAGTCAGTCGGGGAACGGGTGACTCCTGTCACAACTCCCCGTCGTCGCAGGTAAATCCCTGTCTGGATATCCGAGATCGAATTTGCCCAGAGCAGATCTCTTGTTACCGTTCAGGTAGCCCGGTTGCTGGTGCATCCCCCGTCGCCAGCAACCGGGCCCTTCCATGCCAGGCCCGGTGTCCGGTCTGACCTGCGTTCTCAACTGGCCTTCGGCCGCGCGGAGTTGCTCCCGGAGCGCAGGAGCAACGGCCCGCCACTCCCGTCGGCGAACTCCACCACCGCCGAATACGCATCGGCATCCCCCGTCGTACGCTCCCGCGGCGTCTCGCACGCCCCCGGCTCGTCGGCGGCGCCCACCGCGCAATGCATCTGGACGGTGCGTCCGCCCGGACCCATGACGGTCAGTACGGCGCTCAGCTCATCACCGGTCGTGTTGCGGTAGTACGTGCGCCCCCAGGTGTCGTGCCCCTGGGTCAGAACGCACGTCTGGGCCTCGATGCCCTTGGGGGATGTGAGTTCGGGGCCGCACTGGGCGGCGCTGTCGAGGCCGAGCCCTGTGAGGAGTGACGCGTCGTCCGAGGACCGGCCGTCCGAAGACCGGCCGTCCGAAGTCGCGCCCTCCGTAGAGGACCGCTTCGCATCCGGCTTCTCCGTGGAGGGCTGTTTCGCGTCGGGATCCGGTGCCGCCCCCGGTGCCGCGTCCGCCGACCGCTCCGACGGCTTGGCTTCGGCGTCACCGTCGCCCACGGGCCCCGCGGACGCGCCGGCGAACGGCAGGAGAACCGTAATGGCCACGACGCCCATGAGCGCGATCAGGCGGGGGTTCATGGTCCCTGACACTAACGACGATTGACGGGCGCCCGGCTCGCCGCGCGCCCATTTCCCCTACAACTCGGGCGCGCTCACACCCGTACGAGTGAGCGCGTCGACCACCGCGTCCACCACGGCCTCGACATCGGGCACCCACGGCGCCGCCGAGCCGGGCAGCGGAGCCCGCTCCCAGCGCACCGGTCCCTGGCCCGTACCGGAGGGCGGCAGCGCGAGATATCCGCCCTCTCCGTGGAAGCGCAGTGAGCCCGGCACGAAGTCCTTGGCGTACAGCAGTTCGCCCAACTGCTCCATGGAGTACGGCGCGACGAGCAGGAAGAGACGGGTGCGGGTCGCGACGACCGGGCCGAGCCTGATGCCCATCTGGTCGAGCGCGGCCAGGGCACGCGCGCCCGCGATCGCGGGCAGGCTGACGGCGCAGGGGGCGCTCGCGCCGGTCGCGAGCACGATGGGCGCGTCCGGGCGGTTGGTCCACCACCAGCGCACCATGCGCTCGTCGGTCGTCGCGGTCAGCAGACCGGGGTCGAGCGGATGAGCTCCTGGCACCGTGCAGTCGGGGTCGGGGCAGGCGCAGCGGGTGCCGTCTCGCCGGTCGAGTCCGACGCCGGGCACCACGGGCCACTTCCATGCCGTCGCAAAGGTCAGTGCCGCGCCGATCAGACCAGGACTCTGGTCAGACTTCCTGCCGGTGAGCCGGGACAGGAGCCTGCGTCGCCTTCCGAGGATCTCGCGCATGAGCGCTCGTTCCTTTCCGTTTACACGCCGAGGAACACGGCGGGCCACATCACACCATGTGTGGATCACTTCGCTGTGCGTAGAACTGGCGCATCACACCCCAGCCTGCGGCATGGGGAACCCCTAGGGGGCCGAGCGTTAGCGTGGCGTGGGGTGGCGGTGCCTGGCGTTTGCTGTCCCGCGTACTTATTCGCCGCCTCCCCCACGGGAGGATGGGGCACGGTCGTCGTGAGTTAAGACGCCCGGGTCCGTCACCAGGTTCCGGGCTGATCTCAACTGCCCCTGGTCATCACCGAGTACGTACCCATCACGGCCGCTGTGACGCGCCTCCCGTGCCTGAGGGCCCGGGAGTGCCCCTTGTTGAACAATCCCAGTCGATCGCAATAGGCCGTCGCCTCAGGCACTTTTGAGCCAAGTTACCAAGATCGCCTAAACGCCACAGAATTCCCACGGACACCAGGAATCCCGGCGGGACAATGCTGGACATCCCCTCATCAGTGCGTGTAGATGTGGAGAACATTGCTAGCGGCGCAGAATGACATGGGGGTTTGCGATGCTATTGAGCAATACGCACCGGCCGGAAAGCCGTCAGCCATGAACGCTCCGCACCTCCCGAAAGTGGCCGGAATCGATTCAACTGTTCCGCCACAAGACCACACTGTCGCGCCCGCCCCGCAGGCCCAAAGCGCACCGACCCTCATGATCCAGGACCGGCTCGCGGGCTGGGTCTCCGATCTCACCACCCTGCAGGAGCTCACCGAACGCCTGGCCCGCACGGCCACGCTCGACGAAGCCCTGCACGAACTGCTGCGCGCCGGAGCCGCCCTGGTCGGCGCCCGTCGCGGCCTGCTCGTCCTGGAGCCCGCCGACGGGCTCGGACCCGACACCACCATCGGCCTCGGCCTCGCCCGCGCCGACCTCGGCCACATCGAGACGGTGCCCCGCGCCGCCACCGCCTTCGGGCGGCTCCTCGACGCACCGCCCGCGCCGCCGGGCTCCGAGACCGAGATCGTCAACGCCGACCTGCTCGCCGACAGCACCCTCGACCCCCGCCACCGCGAGGTCGCCGCCCGGCTCGGCTACGCCGCGAGCTACGCGCTGCCCCTGTCCACCGAGGCGGCGGGCCGGATCGGCGCCGCCGTCTGGCTGTACGACGAGCCGGCGGAGCCCGGCGAGCGCCAGCGGCACCTCGTCGGCCTCTACGCACGCCAGGCCGCCGAGCATCTGGCGCGGCTGATCGAACTGGAACGCGCCCGCACGACGGAGGCCACCCTGCGCGAGGAGCTGCTGCCCTCGCGGCTGCCGCGGGTCGCCGGAGTGCAGCTCGCCGCCCGGCACCGCACCTCCGCGCGTGGAGGCGGCGACTGGTTCGACGCGCTGCCGCTGCCCGACGCCGCGCTCGGCCTCGCGGTCGGGTCCGTCACCGGGTCCGGGCCGAGCGCCGTCGCCGCGATGGGGCGCCTGCGGGCCTCCTTGCGGGCGTACGCCGTGATGGAGGGCGAGGACCCCGTCGCCGTACTGTCCGATCTGGAGCTGCTCCTTCGGCTCACCGAGCCCGCGCGGTCGGCGACGGCCCTCTTCGCGTACTGCGAACCGGCGCTGCGCAAGATCGTCCTTGCCGGGGCAGGGCACAGCCCGCCGCTCGTGATCGGCGAGCGGCGCACGGAGTTCGTGGAGACCTCGCTCTCGGCGCCGCTGGGGATGCTCGCCTGCTGGGAGGCGCCGAGCGTGGAGTTCCAGCCGGAGCCGGGAGAAACGGTGCTTCTCTATACGGACGGGCTGCTGCACCGCACCGGGGACGCCATGGACCGCGCCTTTGCGCGGCTGCACGCGGCGGCGGCGAGCGTGCCGAAGTCGGTGCGCGACGACCCGGACGCGCTCGTCGATCACGTCCTGCGGACGGTGCTGCCGGACGGCCTTGACGCGGCCGACAGCGACGAGGACGTGGTTCTCCTCGCGGCCCGTTTCGAGTGACCTCCGCAATACGGCATGTAATGGGCCTTCCGGCTCTGGGCCCCCTTCCGTACGCCCGTACGATGGAGGGGGCCCAGTGTCGTACATAGGAGGCAGATCGTGTCGGAGGAGCTCATTCCGGAGAACCCGGAGAACCCGGAAGACCTGGAGATCGAGTCCGAGGAAGAGCCGATCAAGCAGCGCAAGAACGGCCTGTACCCGGGCGTCTCCGACGAGCTCGCCGAGAACATGAAGTCCGGCTGGGCCGACACAGAGCTGCACGACCTGCAGCCGATCGCCCAGGCCGAGCACACCGCCGCCCGCCGTGCCGCGCTCTCCGCGCGCTTCCCGGGCGAGCGCCTCGTGATCCCCGCGGGCAATCTCAAGACCCGCTCGAACGACACGGAGTACGCCTTCCGCGCCTCCGTCGAGTACGCGTACCTGACCGGCAACCAGACCGAGGACGGCGTCCTCGTCCTGGAGCCGGCGGACTTCGCGGACGGCACGAGCGGCCACGAGGCCACCATCTACCTGCTGCCGCGCTCCGACCGCGAGAACGGCGAGTTCTGGCTGGACGGCCAGGGCGAGCTGTGGGTCGGCCGCAGGCACTCCCTCACCGAGGCCGAGACGCTGCACGGCATCCCGGCGTCCGACGTGCGCGAGCTCACCGGCCGGCTGCGCGAGGCGACCGGCTCCGTCCGGGTCGTCCGCGGTTACGACACCGGCATCGAGGCCGCGCTGACCGACAAGGTCACCGCCGAGCGCGACGAAGAACTGCGCGTCTTCCTCTCCGAGGCCCGTCTGGTCAAGGACGAGTTTGAAGTCGGCGAGCTGCAGAAGGCGTGCGACTCGACCGCCCGTGGCTTCGAGGACGTCGTACGCGTCCTGGACAAGGCCGAGGCGACCAGCGAGCGCTACATCGAGGGCACGTTCTTCCTGCGCGCCCGCGTCGACGGCAACGACATCGGCTACGGCTCGATCTGCGCCGCGGGCCCGCACGCCACGACGCTGCACTGGGTGCGCAACGACGGCGCCGTGCGCTCCGGGGAGCTGCTGCTGCTCGACGCCGGTGTGGAGACCCACACGTACTACACCGCCGACGTGACGCGGACGCTGCCGATCAACGGCCGCTTCAACGAGCTCCAGCGGAAGATCTACGACGCCGTGTACGAGGCCCAGGAGGCCGGCATCGCGGCGGTCAAGCCGGGCGCCAAGTACCGCGACTTCCACGACGCCGCGCAGCGCGTGCTCGCCGAGAAGCTCGTGGAGTGGGGCCTCGTCGAAGGCCCCGTCGAGCGCGTCCTCGAGCTGGGTCTCCAGCGCCGCTGGACCCTGCACGGCACCGGCCACATGCTCGGCATGGACGTCCACGACTGCGCCGCCGCGCGCCGTGAGACGTACGCCGACGGTGTCCTTGAGCCGGGCATGTGCCTGACCGTCGAGCCCGGTCTGTACTTCCAGGCGGACGACCTGACGGTGCCGGAGGAGTACCGCGGCATCGGCGTGCGGATCGAGGACGACATCCTCGTGACGGCCGACGGCAACAAGAACCTGTCGGCCGCGCTGCCGCGGCGTGCGGATGACGTCGAGACGTGGATGGCGGAGCTCAAGGGCTGAGCATCCTGTCGATCCTGTCGATCAAGAGCTGAACCGTGAACCGGGCCCCTTCTTTAAGAAGGGGCCCGGTTTAGCGTTTCTGGAGTTTCCGGAACCTAGCGCTCGTCCTCGCCCGCGATCTTGGCGGTGCTCAGGGCGATGCGGTTCCAGGTGTTGATGGTGAAGATCAGGGCCAGGACGTGGCCGAGCTCCGTCTCGTCGAATTGCGCGGCCGCGCGCGCGTAGACGTCGTCCGGTACGCCGCCCTGGTGGACGAGCGTGACGGCCTCGGTCAGGTCGAGGGCCGCCTGCTCCTTCTCCGTGAAGAAGTTCCTGGCCTCGCGCCAGACGCCGACCATGTGCAGGCGCGCCTCGTCCTCGCCGGCCTTGCGGGCGTCGGAGGTGTGCATGTGGAGGCAGTACGCGCAGCCGTTGAGCAGCGAGGCACGGATCTGGATCAGCTCGACCAGGGCCGGGTCGAGTCCGTCACGTGCGGCGGCGTCGAGCCCGATCACGGCCTTGAAGGCCTTGGGGGCGGCCTTGGCGAAGTTGAGGCGAGGGGTGTGCGTGTGCATCTGTGCGGCGTTCTCGTTGTTCGTCATGACCATGAATCTACGGGCGGAATAGACCTCGGCTAGGGTGCATTCCCATGGCGGAATCATGGGTCAATTTGGCCGAGCGCATCGGGAGTGACCTGCACCTGGAGCTCTCCGGGGCGGGCGGCCGCCGCGCCGTCCTCATCCGCGCGCTGCGCGACGCCGTGCGCGAGGGGCGGCTCGCTCCGGGGACGCGGCTTCCGCCCTACCGCTCCCTGGCCGCCGATCTGGGCATCGCCCGCAACACCGTCGCCGACGCCTACGCCGAGCTGGTCGCCGAGGGCTGGCTGACCGCGCGGCAGGGGTCCGGCACGCAGGTGGCCGACCGGGCGGCGCCTCCCGCGGGCACCCGTGTCCCCAAGCGGGCGCCCACCCGGCCCGCCGCGCCCGCCCCGCCCACGTACGACCTGCGGCAGGGTCAGCCGGACGCCGCCTCCTTCCCGCGCACCGCCTGGCTCGCCGCGGCCCGGCGCGCCCTCAACTCCGCGCCGAACGAGGCCTTCGGGCCGGGCGACCCGCAGGGGCGCATCGAGCTGCGCCGGGCGCTCGCCGGCTACCTGGGGCGCGCCCGCGGGGTGCGCACCGACCCGGAGCGGATCGTGGTGTGCTCCGGGTTCGCGCACGCCCTGCGGCTGCTGTTCGGGAGCGGGGGAGGCGGGATGCTGAAGGGGCCGCTGGCCGTGGAGTCGTACGGCCTCGGTTTCCATCGCTCGATCCTCTCGACCGCGGGCGTACGGACGGTCCCGCTCGGCCTCGACGAAAAGGGCGCCCGGATCGAGGAGTTGACCGGGAGTCAGCGGGTCAAGGGCGTCCTGCTCACGCCCGCACACCAGTTCCCGACCGGAGGCCCCCTGCACCCGGCCCGGCGCGCCGCGGTGATCGACTGGGCACGCACCAGCGGCGGCCTCGTCCTGGAGGACGACTACGACGGCGAGTTCCGTTACGACCGGGAGCCGGTGGGCGCCGTACAGGGCTTGGATTCCGAACGCGTCGTCTACATGGGCTCGGTCAGCAAGAGCCTCTCTCCGGGGGTGCGTCTCGGGTGGCTTGTTCTGCCCGAACACCTCATCGACGGGGTGCTCGCGGCGAAGGGCGAACGGGAGGCGTGGGCGAGTGTCGTCGACCAGCTCACGCTCGCCGACCTCATCGAGTCGGGCCACTACGACCGGCACGTCCGCCGGATGCGTCAGCGCTACCGCCACCGCCGCGATCAGCTCGTCGCCGCCCTCGCGACGCACGCCCCGCACATCAGCCCGACCGGAGTCGCCGCTGGCCTGCACGCCGTCCTGCGGCTGCCGCCCGGCACCGAGCAGTCCACGGCGAAGGCGGCCGCCTGGCAGGGCCTCGCACTGGAGGGTCTCGCCGATTTCCGCCACCCGGAGGCCACGATGCCCGCACCCGACGGTCTGGTCGTCGGCTATTCCACGCCGCCGGAGCACGCCTACGGAGCGGCGCTGGATGCCCTGTGCAGGGCGCTGCCTCCCGGCTAGCGGGCTCGCCGCCAACGGGGCCGGGAAGGGGCCGACAGGCGGCCGGAAGGGCTCTCAGGCCGTGACGAGCGGTGCGTCCTCGCGCCACTTGAGGATCTTGTCGAAGCTGATCACCGCGCCGCCCCTGCCGCCCGGCCTGTTGCCGAAGTGCACATGATCGGCGAGCTCCTGGATGAGATAGAGACCCCGTCCGTGCTCGGCGGTGTCGGAAACGGGCTGCGCGACGGGGACGAATCCCGGTCCTGAATCGGCCACTTCGATGCGGCACTTCTCGCCGTCGAGGTACGCCGTCACCCGATACGCCCCGGCCGCACCCTCGGGGACCGTCGCCCCGCCGTGCTCCACCGCGTTGGCACAGGCCTCGCTGAGGGCCACCGACAGGTCGTACGAGACGTCGGGATCCACCCCCGCGCTCTCCATCGTGCCGATGAGCAGCCGACGGGCCAGTGGGACGCTCGCAGCTTCGCGCCGCAAATGGAGAGACCACCACATGCTCATGCTCCAGCCTCCTGGCCGCGGCTCGACATACCGATACGTATTGCCGCAAGCGCCCGTGTATAAGCGCGCAGTTGACGTGATGCCGCCCATACGGCCGACGCGCGGACGGGTCGGGACGGTGTAGACACGTCCCCCACAAGCCACTTTCGAGCCCTCCTAAAGACACCCATTCGGTGCCCATCGGCATCGATGGGCACCGATCGGCATCCATGGGAGCTTGCGGACCTGCCGTATGCGGCGGGTAAGCCCAGTGCAATGATGTTCCGGCCATGACTGCCCCCCACCAGCGTGAAGCGCGCGCCGGAGTCGACCTCCGGCTGCTGAGAGCCTCGGTGTTCGCCGTGCTCTGCGTCGTGCTGTCCGCCGGGGGCCATGTGCTCGCTTCCTGCGCCGCCGTCCCGCTGTGGACGCTCGGCGTCGGATTCCTCGCCGTCCTGGCCGTCGCGGCACCGCTCGCCGGGCGTGAGCGCTCGCTGCCGGGCATCGCCGCGGCGCTGGCCGCCGGGCAGGTGGGCCTGCACGTTCTCTTCGGAGTCGGCCAGCACGGCGGCGGCACGGCGACGGCCGCCGACCCCTCCCTGGTGGAGCGGGCCGCGCGTCTGGTGTGCGGGGCGGGTGCCGCCAACATCAGCCCGGCCCAGGCCCATCGGATCCTGTCGACGGCAGGCATGGAGCCGGGCGGCGGTGCCGCGGGGCACGCCGTCCATCACAGTGCCCCGGCCACGGCGGCGGACTCCGCGATGGACTCGATGTCGCTGCTCCCGTCGCTTCCCATGCTCCTGGGGCACGTACTCGCCGCAGTCGCCGCCGGATGGCTGCTGCGCCGCGGCGACATCGCGCTGCTCCGGCTCGTGCGGCTCTCGGCGCACGGGGCGTATGGAGTCGCCGAGGGGGCGCTCGTGCGTTCCCTGCGCGGTGCGCTCGCTCTCGTACGCGCCCTGCGCGCCGGACTTCCCGGGGCGCCCGCCGCGGGTCTGCGCGCGCCCCGTACAGCGTTCTTCGGACCGCTGACGCCGCACACCACCGCGCTCCAGCACACGGTGATCAGGCGTGGCCCGCCGGCCACCGCCGCACTCGCACTCGCTGCCTGACGCGACGCACTCCTACCGCAGCACTACGGAGAGGTGTTTCACGCCCGGCGGCGTCCACGCGCGCGTGCCCGCTCGGTTCGTCGCCGCGCGCACTCTCCCCTGATCACCACTGCCGACCTTTCGGCACTGCTGATCATCACCGCTGAAAGTGGAGTGTTTCTGCCATGTCTGTTCTGTCTGCGCTGTCCACCGTGAAGGCCTCCCGCGTCTCCGTCGTCGGTGGCGTCGCCGCCTCCGCCGTCCTGCTGCTCTCCGTCCCCGCCTTCGCGCACGTCAGCGTCACCGCCGAGGGCGAGGCCGCCAAGGGCGGGTACGCCACGGTCAACTTCAAGGTGCCGAACGAGATGGACGACGCCTCGACCAACAAGCTCGAGGTGTCCTTCCCCGAGGACCACCCGCTCGCCTCCGTCATGACGCAGCCCGTCCCCGGCTGGACCGCGAAGGTCACCAAGACGAAGCTCGACAAGCCCCTTGAGATGCACGGCGAGAAGATCGACGAGGCCGTCTCCAAGGTCACCTGGACCGCCGACGGCAAGGGCGTCCAGCCGGGCACCTTCCAGAAGTTCCCGCTCTCCCTCGGCGCGCTGCCCGAGGACGCCGACGAGCTCGTCTTCAAGGCCGTCCAGACGTACGACAACAAGGAAGTCGTCCGCTGGATCGAGCCGCAGCAGAAGGGCCAGGAGGAGCCGGAGCACCCGGCGCCGGCCCTCGCGCTGACCGCCGCGTCCGAGGACGGCCACGGCGCCGCCGCCTCGCACGACGACGCCAAGGAAGACGCGAAGTCGGACGAGAAGAGCGAGACCGCCTCCTCCGACAGCAGCGACTCCACCGCCCGCGTCCTCGGCATCGTCGGCATCGTCGTCGGCGCGGCGGGCGTGGCGTTCGGCGTGCTCGCCGGCCGTCGTCGCGCCAACAGCTGAGCCACCCTTCGGGCCGCACCGGGGGCGTTTCACCTGCCCCCGGTGCACCCGGCCCCCTCACATCTGGGACATTTTCGTATGCGCAAGAAGAAGCTGCTCGCCGCCGCCATGCTGGCCGCGGCCACCCTCACCCTGTCCGCCTGCGGCGGCGGTGACGACAGCAAGAAGCCCGTCGCGGACGTCTCCGTCGAGTCCAACGGCGACAAGGCCGCGACCATCCTCGACAAGCCCTTCGAGAAGCCGGACCTCGTCCTCACGGACACGCACGGCAAGAAGTACGACCTGCGCGCGGAGACCAAGGGCAAGCCGACGCTCATCTACTTCGGCTACACCAACTGCCCGGACGTCTGCCCCCTGACGATGAGCAACATCGCCGTCGCCAAGAAGCAGCTGCCCAAGGCCGAACAGGACGAGCTCCAGGTCGTCTTCGTCACCACCGACCCGAAGCGCGACACCCCCGAAGCCCTCGGCAAGTGGCTCAAGGCCCAGGACACCGACTTCATCGGCCTGACCGGTGACTTCGACACCATCCAGGGCAGCGCCCGCACCCTCGGCATCAGCATCGAGCCCTCCAAGAAGGAGAAGGGCAAGGTCGTCTCGATGCACGGCACGCAGGTCATCGCGTTCTCGCCGAAGACCGACGCCGGGTACGTCCTGTACGGCGAGGACACCACCGTGGACGACTACACCAAGGACCTCCCCAAGCTCGTCAAGGGAGCGACCCCGTGAACCGCCGCACTCTCGTCACAGGGGCCATGGCGCTGACGGCGGGCCTCGCCCTCGCGGGCTGCTCGGACTCGTCCGGCGACAAGGACGCCGACAAGACATCCGACAAGCCCGAGCTCAAGGTCGCGGGCGCCTTCATGCCCGAACCCGCCATGGACTCCATGGCGTCCGGGTTCTTCACCGTCACAAACAAGGGCGCCGCCGACAAGCTCACCTCGGTGACCAGCTCCCTCGCGCAGAAGGTCACGTTGCACAGCACCAAGGGCAACGCGATGAAGGAGCAGAAGTCGTTCGACGTACCCGCGAACGGCGAGCTCGACTTCGCGCGGGGCGGCAACCACCTCATGTTCGAGGAGCTCGAGCACAAGCCGAAGCAGGGCGACAAGGTCGCGGTGACGCTGCACTTCGAGAAGTCGGACCCCATCGAGATTGAGGTTCCGGTGAAGGCCGCCACGTACAACCCCAAGCCCGGCAAGCACGCGTCGCACTGAGGGACTGATCGCTGATGCAGACCATCGCTCCCCGCTGTGGAGCTCGCTCCGGGGCCGCCGCCCGCTTCGGGATAACACCCGGCGTCGGACGGCTCCTGCTCGTCGTCGCCGTCTTCTTCGGCGCCCTGCTGGCCACGGCGGCCCCCGCCTCCGCCCATGCCGCGCTGACGGGCAGCGACCCCAAGCAGGGGGCGGTGGTCGACACGGCGCCCGCCCGCGTGTCGCTGACCTTCTCCGAGAAGGTCGCCATGTCCGACGGCTCCGTACGGGTGCTCGACCCGGCCGGCAAGCGCGTCGACACCGGCAAGACCAGTGACCTCGGGTCCAACACGTACGGCGTGAACCTGCACAAGGGGCTGCCCGACGGCACCTTCACCGTCGCCTACCAGGTCGTCTCCGCCGACAGCCACCCCATCTCCGGGGCCTACACCTTCTCCGTGGGCGCGCCGTCCGACACCAAGGTCGCGCTGCCCGACCAAGAAGTGGGCGGCGGATTCGTCGGCGGGCTCTACGGCTTCGCGCGCTACCTCTCGTACGCCGGATTCATCCTCGTCGTCGGCGGGGCGGCCTTCGTCCTCGGCTGCTGGCCGCGCGGCGCCGGGGTGCGGCCCGTGCAGCGCCTCGTGGTGTCCGGCTGGGTCACGCTCACCGCGTCCACGCTCGTCATGCTGCTGCTCCGCGCGCCGTACACCGGGTCGGGGAAGATCGCCGACGCCTTCGACATGGCCAAGCTCGGCGACGTGCTCCAGACGAAGACGGGAGCCGCGCTGGTCTCACGGCTGCTGCTGCTCGCCGCCGCCGCGCTCTTCATCGCGGTGCTCTTCGGTGCGTACGAGAAGCGGACCGACCCCAAGGAGCGCAAGGACCTCACCTTCGGGCTCGCGATCGGCGGAGGCGTCGTCGCCGTCGGACTCGGCGCGACCTGGGCCATGGCCGAGCACGCGTCGACCGGCATCCAGGCCGGGCTCGCGATGCCCGTGGACGTCGTGCACCTGCTCGCCGTCGCCGCCTGGCTCGGCGGGCTCGCGGCGCTCGTCGTCGCCCTCTACTTCGCGCCGTCGGTGGAGGCCGGGGCGGTGCGGCGCTTCTCGCGGGTCGCGTTCTGCAGCGTCGTCGCCCTCGCCGCGACCGGGCTCTACCAGTCGTGGCGGCAGGTCGGCTCATGGTCGGCGCTCACCGGTACGTGGTACGGACAGCTGCTGCTCATCAAGGTCGGCCTGGTGGTCGTCCTCGTCGGCATCGCCGGGATCTCGCGGCGCTGGACGGCGCGGATCGCGGGCCAGGCGGGCGACCTGGCCCCGGAGGCCGCGGCGGCGACCGTCGTCGAGAAGCGCGCGGAGAAGCGTGCCGCGGCCAAGCGCGTGGAGAAGAAGCCGGTGGCGGTGCCCGCAGGGGCCGCCGGAGGGGACTCCAAGCGCTCCGCCCAGCTCGCCCGCCAGCAGGCCGCCATGAGCACCGCCCGCGAGAAGCGGATCCGCGACGCCGACCCCGACCGGTCCGGCCTGCGCCGCTCCGTGCTCGCCGAGGCGGGCGTCGCCGTCGTCCTGCTCGCCGTCACCACGGTCCTCACCTCCACCGAGCCCGGACGCACGGAGGAGGAGGCGGCCGCTTCGAAGACGGCTGCCGCAGCCGCGCAGCGGTCGGGACCGCTCACCCTCAAGTTCCCCTTCGACACGGGCTCCGACGACGGCAAGGGCACCCTCCAGCTCGACCTGGACCCGGGCCGCACCGGCAGCAACGAGATGCACATCTTCGTGAAGCGGCCCAACGGCAGCGCCTTCGACATCCCCGAGGTGAAGGTCTCCTTCACCCTCAAGTCGAAGGATGTCGGCCCGCTGCCCGTCTCGCCCGACCACATCGCCACCGGACACTGGAGCTCCAGCGGGGTGCAGATCCCGATGGCCGGCAAGTGGAAGATCGCGGTGACCGTGCGCACCTCCGACATCGACCAAGTGACCGTGAACAAGAACGTGCAGATCGGCTGAACGGAACCACCATGGCGGACAACGGGATCTCGAGGCGGCGGCTGCTCGGCACCGCCGGCGCCACCGGCCTCGCGCTCGGCGCGGCGGGCGGTGCGGCCGGGTACGCCGCGGCGCCCTCGGACGCCTCTGAAGGAGCCGCATCCTCCCGTGCGGCGTCGCTGACATCCCTTGGCGCGGACACGGTCATGTTTCACGGGAAACATCAGCCGGGCATCACCACGCCCGTCCAGTCCCGCGGCCATCTGGTGGCCTTCGACCTCGCGCCGGGCGCGGGCCGCAAGGAGGCGGCGGCCCTGCTGCGCCGCTGGTCGGCGACGGCCGAGCGGCTGATGGCGGGCAAGGCCGCGGAGGGCGGGGACACGGATGTCGCCCGGGACGCGGGTCCGTCGTCCCTGACCGTCACCTTCGGTTTCGGCCACAGCTTCTTCGGGCGCACCGGCCTGGAGAAGCAGCGCCCGTCAGCGCTCGACCCGCTGCCGGACTTCTCCTCCGACCATCTCGACAAGGCGCGCAGCAACGGCGACCTGTGGGTGCAGATCGGCGCGAACGACCCGCTCGTCGCCTTCCACGCGCTGCGCGCCCTCCAGAAGGAGGCGGGGGACGCGGCACGGGTGCGCTGGCAGATGAACGGCTTCAACCGCTCGCCCGGCGCGACCGCGCACCCGATGACGACCCGCAACCTGATGGGCCAGATCGACGGCACGAACAACCCGAAGCCGTCGGAGGACGACTTCGACCGGCGGATCTACGTGCCCGCCACGGGGGACCCCTCCTGGATGGCGGGCGGCTCCTACGTCGTCGTACGCCGTATCCGGATGCTCCTGGACGACTGGGAGAAGCTCGGCCTGGGGGCCCAGGAGGCGGTCATCGGGCGCCACAAGTCGGACGGCTCACCCCTGACCGGCGGCACGGAGAACACCGAGCCGAAGCTGGAGAAGGCAGGCGCGGACGGCAAGTACGTCATCGCCCTCAACGCCCACGCCCGCATCACCCGGCCCGACCAGAACGGCGGCTCCGCGATGCTGCGCCGCCCGTTCTCGTACCACGACGGCTTCGACAAGGACGGGGAGCCGGACGCGGGCCTGCTCTTCGTGTGCTGGCAGGCCGACCCGCTCCGCGGCTTCGTGCCGGTGCAGCGCAAGCTCGACCGGGGGGACGCGCTGTCGGAGTTCATCCGGCACGAGGCGAGCGGCCTCTTCGCGGTGCCGGGCGGTGCGGCGAAGGGCGAGTACGTGGGGCAGCGGCTCCTGGAGGCGTAGGCGCCCGCGCCCCTTTCGTACGAGGCTGAGCACCCTTTTTTGCGCGCGGGCCGAGCGCCCCTTCGCGCGCGGGGCGGGCGCCCGTGGTGGTGCGCGGGAGCGGGCGCCGTCCGTTGACACATGCGCGTACCTGGGGCGGGTGCCGCTCCGTGAGACGCGTGAGCCATGCCACGTACGGGCCATTAGGGTGACGGTATGTCGGCGATGCGCTACACCTATCTCGGCCCCGAGGGCACCTTCACCGAAGCCGCCCTCCGTACGCTCCCGGAAGCGGCCACCAGGGAGCTCGTCCCGATGGTGTCCGTGCCGGCGGCGCTGGACGCGGTCCGCAACGGCGATGCGGCCGCGGCACTCGTGCCGATCGAGAACTCGGTCGAGGGCGGCGTGACGACCACCGTCGACGAGCTCGCCAAGGGCGAGCCCCTGATGATCTACCGCGAGGTCGTCCTGCCGATCGCCTTCGCGCTGCTCGTGCGGCCCGGCACGCAGCTCAAGGACATCAAGACGGTGACCGGCCACCCCGTGGCCCAGCCACAGGTCCGCAACTGGCTCGCCGCGAACCTGCCGGACGCCCTGTGGGAGTCGGCGGCCTCGAACGCGGACGGCGCGCGCCTCGTCCAGGAGGGACGCTTCGACGCGGCCTTCGCGGGCGAGTTCGCGGCGGCGACGTACGGCCTCGAACCGCTGGTCAGCGAGATCCACGACGCGGCGACCGCCGAGACCCGCTTCGTCCTGGTCGGCCGCCCGGCCCGCCCCGCGGCACCGACGGGCGCGGACAAGACGTCCGTGGTCATCTGGCTCGGCGACGACCACCCGGGCGCCCTGCTCGAACTGCTCCAGGAATTCGCGGTGCGCGGGGTCAACCTGATGCGGATCGAATCGCGGCCCACCGGCCAGCGCATCGGCAATTACTGCTTCTCGGTGGACGCCGAGGGCCACATCACCGACCGCCGCGTGGGCGAGGCGCTGATGGGCCTCAAGCGGATCTGCCCGCAGGTGCGCTTCCTCGGGTCGTACCCGCGGGCCGGGGTGACGACCGATGACGTCCGTCCGCTGCGGCCGGGGACGACCGATGGCGAGTTCCTTGCGGCGTCGGACTGGCTGACGCAGTGCCAGGACGGCCGGTTCTGAGCAGTCTTACCTGCTGATTTACGTTGTCCACAAAGTTATCCACAGGCACGCTTCTCGACCTGGGGACAAGTCGACAACGAAGCACGACATGGTCGACAAATCGGCCTACAACCCACAAGTCCGTCCACAGTCGCGCACGTCACCCCTCGTCCACCCTTTTCCATTGATCAACTCTTTGGAGCGAACCATTTCCACTCGAAAGTGGGTGTGAGGGTGGTTTGGGACGGGAATCCTTCGTCGCGCATGCGGCTTTCGGAACGATCTCTTCCGGTGTCCACAGATCTTTCGCACAGCCTGTGGATAACTTTTCCGAAGGGGATATTCCTGTGGACAACCGGGGCCTCAAGTCCCGCCCCCCACAAGGGGATCGGGTCAAGGGGGCGCGTCCCCTCTGCCCCATTTCGGGGAATGGGACCCTTTTCATTGACCCGGAACCTGCGAGTCCGGAACGACCGGCGGCCGCCACTCGGCGACTGCGTGACGGCTGCCCGATGACTGCTCAGTGGCTCAATTCCGTCGCGCCGCTTTCGGGAATTCCCATTCCGGCAAATCGGCCATAACGCCACAGAGTGGAATATCGAGTCGTGAGCCGGAACCGCTCGACGGTAGCCTGGTGGGGTGATTGACCTTCGCCTGCTCCGTGAGGACCCCGACCGTGTTCGCGCCTCCCAGCGCGCCCGTGGAGAGGACGTCGCACTAGTCGACCTCCTGCTCTCCGCCGACGAGCGGCGCAGGTCGTCCGGGCTGCGCTTCGACGAGCTCCGTTCCGAGCAGAAGGCGCTCGGCAAGCTCATCCCCAAGGCCTCGCGTGACGAGAAGGCCGAGCTCCTGAAGAAGGCCGGTGAGCTCTCCGCCGCAGTCAAGGCGGCCAACGCCGCCCAGGACGAGGCGGACGAGGAGACCAAGCGTCTCCTCGGCCAGCTGGGCAACCTCGTGCACCCGGACGTCCCGGTCGGCGGCGAGGAGGACTTCGTCGTCCTCGACACCATCGGCACCCCGCGCGACTTCGCGGCCGAGGGCTTCGAGCCCAAGGACCACCTGGAGCTCGGCGAGATGCTCGGCGCCATCGACGTCGAGCGCGGCGCGAAGGTCTCCGGATCGCGCTTCTACTACCTCACGGGTGTCGGCGCCCTGCTCGAACTGGCCCTGGTGAACGCGGCGATCGCGCAGGCGACGGAGGCCGGGTTCATCCCGATGCTGACGCCCGCCCTGGTCCGCCCGCGCGCCATGGAGGGCACGGGCTTCCTCGGCCAGGCCGCCGAGAACGTCTACCACCTGGAGAAGGACGACTACTACCTGGTCGGCACCTCCGAGGTCGCGCTCGCCGGTTACCACATGGACGAGATCATCGACGCCGACAAGCTGCCCCTGCGGTACGCGGGCTTCTCGCCCTGCTTCCGCCGTGAGGCCGGCACGTACGGCAAGGACACCCGCGGCATCTTCCGCGTGCACCAGTTCGACAAGGTCGAGATGTTCTCGTACGTCGACCCGGCGGACGCCGAGAACGAGCACCAGCGGCTCCTGGAATGGGAGAAGCAGTGGCTGACCGGCCTCGGCCTGCCGTTCCAGGTGATCGACGTGGCCACGGGCGACCTGGGCTCCTCGGCTTCGCGGAAGTTCGACTGCGAGGCGTGGATCCCGACGCAGGGCAAGTACCGCGAGCTGACCTCCGCGTCGAACTGCGACAGCTTCCAGTCCCGCCGCCTGTCGATCCGGATGCGCGACGAGAGCGACGGCAAGAAGGTGACGCAGCCGCTCGCGACGCTGAACGGCACGCTCTGCGCCGTCCCGCGCACGATCGTCGCCCTCCTGGAGAATCACCAGCAGGCCGACGGCTCCGTGTGGGTGCCCGAGGTACTGCGTCCGTACCTGGGGGGACGAGAGATCCTGGAGCCCATCAACAAGTGAGCCACCCTGCTCCTGCCACGCCGTCCTTCCCGTACAAGCTGGTCGCGACCGACCTCGACGGAACGCTCCTGCGCTCCGACGACACGGTCTCGGCGCGCACGCGCGACGCGCTCACCGCGGCCACCGCGGCGGGCGCAGCGCACATCATCGTCACCGGCCGTGCCGTGCCGTGGACCCGGCACATCCTCGACGACCTGGGCTATGACGGCCTGGCGGTGTGCGGGCAGGGCGCGCAGGTCTACCACGCGGGCGAGCACCGGCTGCTCACTTCGGTCACGCTCGACCGGCAGCTGGCGGGCCTCGCCCTGGCCAAGATAGAGGCCGAGATCGGCCCGCTGGCGCTGGCCGCGAGCCGTGACGGCCTCGACGGCGAGGTGATCGTGGGTCCTGGGTACGCGGTCCAGGACGGCCCGCTGCCCGCCGTCCCGTTCACCGATGTCGCCGAGCTGTGGTCGGCTCCGCTGAACAAGGTGTACGTCCAGCACCCGGGCCTGAGCGACGACGAGCTGGCCTCGGTGGCGCGTCAGGTGGCGGGCGGTCTGGTCGGCGTGACGATGGCCGGCGAGGGCATCGTCGAACTGCTTCCCCTCGGCCTCTCCAAGGCGACAGGGCTCTCCCTCGCGGCTCGCCGCCTGGGCGCGAAGGCCGCGGACACGATCGCCTTCGGGGACATGCCCAACGACATCCCGATGTTCGGCTGGGCGGCACATGGCGTGGCGATGGCCAACGCCCACGAGGAACTCAAGACGGTGGCGGACGAGGTGACGACGTCGAACGAGGACGACGGCATCGCGGCGGTGCTCGAGCGGTTCCTGGCCTGAGGAACGTGGCCGGCACGCCGGCCGTGGCCAACGCACTGACGTAACCAACGCACTGGAGCCGGGCACCGAGAGATTCGGTGCCCGGCTCCAGTGCGACGTTGGGTGGGCGGCCCGCGCAGCGAAGTGCGCGCTCGAAGCGGCCGCCCCGGGCGACTCTCCCGCGGGCGGGGCTCTACGGAGTGAGTAACTACTCCGAAGCCTGCCGCGGGCTGCCCTGCCGGGAACTCGACGGACTGGTGATGGACACGTCGGCTCCTCTCCCGGTAAGCGGGCGCCAGGCTCGTGGCGCGGTGACACAACTACTGTGCCCGCGCCCCGAATCGCCCGCCACTGAATTAATCACTCCTCCCCGGCCAGCGTCAGCGACCGCAGCTTCTGCCCGGCATACCACGTGGCGAGGACCGTGACGCCGACCAGGAGCACCGTGGCGACCGGGAGGCCTACGTCCGAGGTGACCAGGTCGCCGCCCGCGGTCTTCTGGGCGACGGCGAGCGACCACTGCTGGACGCTGAGCGTGCGCGCCCCGGCGACCAGCGATCCGAAGAGCGCCTCCCACACGAGGGCGTAGACGAGTCCGAAGACCACCGCGTGCCGGGTGATCGTGCCAAGGAGCAGGAAGAGCGCCGCGTACGCGATCGAGGCGACCAGGGCAGCGATGGTGTAGGCCACCGCGATCTGCTGGCCGTTGCCGTTCAGGATCATGCCCGCGATGAAGGTCGGGATCGCCGAGAAGGCCATGGTCACGGCGATGGCGACGGTGAGCTTGGTGATGATGATCGTGGGGCGCTTGACCGGCTTGGAGAGGAGGTAGACGACGGAGCCGTCGTCGATCTCGGGGCCGATGGCTCCGGTGCCCGCGATGACGCCGATGATCGGCACCATCGTGGCGAGCGCGAACCCGCCGAGGAGGTCGGAGGCGACCTGGTCGTCGGCGCCGCTGAATCCGCGGACCGCGGCGGAGATCACGATCAGCAGGACGGGCAGGGCGAAGAGGATCAGAGCCCGGCGGCGGCCGAGCAGGGCCCGGTAGGTGAGCCGGGCGACAGTGGGGTCGTACACGATGGCTCCCTTCAGGCCGCGACGAGATAGGAGAAGACCGACTCGAGGGACTCGTCCGAGGGCGAGACCGTCAGGAGCCGGATGTCGTGATCGCGGGCGATGCGTGGCAACAGGGCGGTGAAGCGCCCGAAGTCGATGGCTTGGATGCGCAGGGCGCCTTCCTTGAGGTCGACTTCGATTCCTGCCGTCGACGGGTCTGCGATCAGGGCGGCGGCCAGGGCGCGGTCGTCGCTGGAACGCACCAGGTAGCGGTGCGGGCGGTCGGTCATCAGGCGGCGGATCTTGCGGAAGTCGCCGCTGGCCGCGTGCCGGCCGGCCACGATCACCTCGATGTGCGAGGCCAGTTGCTCGACCTCTTCGAGGATGTGCGAGGAGAAAAGGACCGTGCGGCCCTCGTCTCCCATGCGCCGCAGCAGGTCCATGAGCTGCATGCGCTGGCGTGGGTCCATGCCGTTGAACGGTTCGTCGAGCAGGAGCACGGACGGCTCGTGGACGAGGGCGGACGCCATCTTCACGCGCTGGCGCATGCCCTTGCTGTACGTCGAGATCTTGCGGTCCTGCGCGTACTCCATCTCGACCGTGGCGAGGGCCTTGTGCGCCGCCCGCTCGTCCAGTCCGTGCAACTCGGCGTTGGCGACGACGAATTCGCGTCCGGTGAGGAAGTCGTACATCGCCTCGCGCTCGGGGACGATGCCGATGTCCTTGTAGATCTGTTCGTTGCGCCAGATCGGCTTGGCGTCGAGGGTGACGCTGCCGGTGGAGGGGGCGAGGAAGCCGCCCATCATGTTGATGAGGGTGGACTTTCCCGCGCCGTTCGGGCCGAGGAGACCGGTCACGCCGGGGCCGACGTTCATCGTGATGTCGTTGACCGCCACCACGTTGCCGAACCAGCGGGAGGTGTGGTCGATGTTGATGGTGCTCACAGCCCGACCTTTCGGTAGCGGCGCAGCAGTGCGCCGTAGCAGCCCGCGATGAGGGCGAGGACGACGATCACGTAGACCACGCCCGTGCCGGACGAGGGGCCTTCCCCTCCGGGGAAGGCGGAGGTCGCGCCGAGGAAGGCGGTCTGTACGCCGTCGATGAGCGTGATCGGCGAGAAGAGGCCGAGCCAGGCGATGGCGTCGGTGCTGCCCTGTTCGTAGGCGATGGCCTGGACCGTGGACACCGCTCCGTAGCTGATGGTCAGTACGGCGATGACGGCGGCGATACCGAAGCCGCGGCGGGGTGTGATCGCCGAGACGACGAGGGCGATGCCGGAGAAGAGGAGCGAGAGCAGCGCCACGGAGACGAGCCCCTGGGCGAAGCCCTTCGTCTGGTCCGCGAAGTCGAGCTTGGCGAGCAGCGCGCCCACGTAGAGGACGAGCAGCGGTGCGGCCGTGAGGACGAAGAGGGCCGAGGCCATCGCCGCGAACTTGGCGCGTACGTAGTCGCTGTGCTCGATGGGGCGGGAGAAGTAGAGGGGGACGGTCTTGAAGCGCAGGTCGCGGGAGACCGTCTGGGGGGCCTGGGCGGCGAGATAGAGACTGATCACTGCCTGCAGCACGATCGCGTAGCGGGTGTAGTCGAGGGGGAGGTCGTTCGCCTTCGTGGTCACGGCGACCGCCACCATGATCGCGGCGGGGACGCACATCACCGCGAAGAGGATCATGGGAAGGACCTTGGACTTGGCCGAGCGGCCGAGGCCGTACGCCCCGCGCAGGCTCTGTGAGAAGAGCGAGCGGCGGGCATAGGCGCGGCCCAGGCGCGCTCCGTCGTACTTGCGATAGCCGATGTTGTGGATCTGGGTCTGTTCGCCGGCGTGTGCCGGGGGCTGCTCAACCGCCATGGCGGACCGCCTCCTTCCGCGCTTCCTGGTCGGACTGCTTGGCCTGCTGGGACGGTTGAGACTGTCCGGACGGCTCGGGCTGCTCTGCCTGCTCGGACTGGAATACCTCTGCGATGTGGTGCCTGCGCTGTTCCATCCGGACCAGGCCGAGGCCGAGGTCCGCGACGAGATCGCGCACCAGGTCGTACGTCTCGTCGCCGACCGCTTCGAGCAGCACGGTGTGCCCGGCACCCGGCAGGCCGCTTCCCTCGTGGGTGGCGACCCCGCGGCCCTGCAGCGCCTCGCGGAACACCGCGGTGCCGTCGGGGTGTTCGTCGGTGTCCGTCACCTCGACGGCCAGCGTCGTGGTGGTCTGGGTGAAGTCGGTGGTGGAGCTGGACCGCAGGAGCTTGCCGCCGTCGATGACGACGACGTGGTCGCAGGTGCGCTCCAGCTCACCGAGCAGGTGCGAGGTGACCAGGACGGAGATGCCGAAGTCCGTGTGGACGCGGCGGATGAGGCCCAGCATCTCGTCACGGCCCACGGGGTCGAGGCCGTTGGTCGGCTCGTCCAGGAAGACCAGGTCGGGGTCGTGCACGAGGGCCTGCGCGAGTTTCACGCGCTGCTTCATCCCCGTCGAATAACCCCCGATGGGGCGATAGCGCTCCTCGTAGAGACCGACGTGCCGCAGGGTGTCCGCGGTGCGCTCGCGGGCCGCCGTGGGCGGCAGTCCCGACATGCGCGCCATGTGGACGACGAATTCGGTGGCCGACACATCGGGCGGCAGGCAGTCGTGCTCGGGCATATAGCCCACGCGCTCACGGATCTGGCCGCCACTGGTGGCGACGTCGAGGCCGAGCACAGCGGCGGTGCCCTCCGTGGCGGGGGACAGACCCAGCAGGATCTTGATCAGAGTGGACTTGCCGGCTCCATTGGCTCCGACGAGTCCGGTTACACCGGGCCCGATATCCATGGAGAGCCGGTCAAGCGCGGTCACCCTCGGGAACCGCTTGCTCAGGCTTTCGGTCGCGATCACAGTCACATTTCGAAGGTAGTGGCGCAGACCACATCGAGCGTCAGACCAGGGTGCTGTCCTCGCGTCACTCTCGGGTATTACGGGCCCGTAGGGGTCGTCCTGAGGTCGACCCCTGGGGGATACCCCTCGGTCTACCCCGGAGTCCGGCCCGGCTCGTGCACAGCTATTGACGTAGCCGCCGAGCATTGTCACATTCATCAGTGTCAAGTTACGAACGCGTACTGCGATGGACCGGACACGGACGGACGGTGGCATGACCTCAGCGGTGGCAGGCGAACTCTCCGCGGAACTGCGGGGGTTCAGGGAAGTGCAGACCCTCGCGTATGAATGCGCGGAGGCGGTCGCGGCGCAGCTCAAGCCGGGCGTGACCGAGCGCGAGGCGGCGCGGATGCAGCGCGAGTGGCTGCGGGAGCGGGGTGTGCGGGACTGGTTCCACCTGCCCTTCGCCTGGTTCGGGGACCGCACGGCGTTCGCGAACTTCCGGATACCGCTGCAGTTCTTCCCCACCAACCGCCGCCTTGAGCCGGGGATGCCTTTCATCCTCGACATGGCCCCCGTGTACAAGGGATATACGGCGGACATCGGCTACTCCGGCTGCCTGGGCCTGAACCCCCTGCACGACAAGCTGCTCTCCGACCTGGAGGCGCACCGCGAGCTGCTCCTGCGCGAAGTGCGTGAGCGCCGCACGCTGCGCGAGATCTATGAGGACGTGGACCGGCTCATGGTCCGCCAGGGCTATGCCAACCGCCATCGCGCGTATCCCTTCGGAGTCATCGCGCACAAGATCGACCGGGTCAAGGAGCGCCGCAGGTCGCCGCATGTCTTCGGCTTCGGCACGCAGTCCCTGAAGGGCCTGGCGAGCGATGCGATCCATGGCCACCGGGACGGCTGGTCGCCGCTGTGGTCGCCGTACAAATTCTCCGACCACCCGCCCCAGCCGGGGCTCTGGGCGGTCGAACCGCACCTCGGATTCAGGGGTACGGGCGCGAAGTTCGAGGAGATCCTGGTCGTCACCGACTCCAAGGACCCCGAACAGAGCGCGTTCTGGCTGGATGACGATCTGCCGCATGTGCGGCGCTGGGCTGAGGAGAGGGCCGCCGCATGAGCACGGAAGGAATCACCAAGGGGATCGAGGGCGCCCGCGAGCGCTGGGTGCGTACGGGCGGAGTGGAGCTGTGCGTCGCCGAGCTGGGCGACCCTACACAGCCCACGGTGCTGCTCGTCCACGGCTATCCCGACTCCAAGGAGGTGTGGTCACAGGTCGCCGAGCGCCTCGCCGACCGCTTCCACGTCGTGCTCTACGACGTGCGCGGCCACGGCAGGTCGACGGCCCCGCAGCCGCTGCGCGGCGGGTTCACGCTGGAGAAGCTGACCGATGACTTCGTGGCCGTCGCCGATGCGGTGAGCCCGGACAAGCCGGTGCATCTGGTCGGCCACGACTGGGGTTCGGTGCAGGCCTGGGAGTTCGTCACGGTCAAGCGCACCGAGGGGCGCATCGCGTCCTTCACCTCGATGTCGGGGCCCTCGCTCGACCACTTCGGGCACTGGATCAAGAAGCGGATGACCCGGCCCACACCGCGCAAGGTCGGCCAGCTCCTCGGCCAGGGCGCCAAGTCCTGGTACGTGTACATGCTGCACACGCCGGTGCTCCCCGAGCTCGCCTGGCGCGGCCCCCTCGGCAAGCAGTGGCCGAAGATCCTCCAGCGCATGGAGAAGGTGCCCGCGGGCGACTATCCGACGTCGTCGCTGCCCTCGGACGCCGCGCACGGAGCGTGGCTCTACCGCGACAACGTCCGCGCGCGGATGCGCAGGCCCCGCACCGACGCCTACGCCCACGCGCCCGTGCAGCTCATCACGCCCTCCGGCGACATCTTCCTGTCGGAGCGGCTCTACGACGAACTGGAGCTGTGGGCACCGGAATTGGTGCGCCGCAGCATCCCGGCCAAGCACTGGGTGCCCCGCACCCGGCCGGACCAACTGGCGGCATGGATCACCGACTTCGTCACCAGCAATGAGGACGGCGTGCCCGCGAACGACAGTGTGGCCACGGGCAAGCACGCCGACCGCTTCGGCGGCCAGCTGGTCCTGGTCACCGGCGCGGGCAGCGGCATCGGCCGGGCCACCGCCTTCGCGTTCGCCGAGGCGGGCGCGCGCGTGGTGGCCGTCGACCGGGACGCGGAGAGCGCGGCGCGCACGGCGGAGATGTCCCGTCTGGTCGGCGCCCCCGAAGCCTGGGGCGAGACGGTCGACGTGTCCGACGAGCAGGCCATGGAGAAGCTCGCCGAGAAGGTCGCCAGGGAGTACGGCGTCGTCGACGTCCTGGTGAACAACGCGGGCATCGGCCTCTCCGGGTCGTTCCTCGACACGACCTCCGAGGACTGGAAGAAGGTCCTCGACGTCAATCTGTGGGGCGTGATCCACGGCTGCCGGCTCTTCGGCAAGCAGATGGCCGAGCGCGGCCAGGGCGGCCACATCGTCAACACCGCCTCCGCGGCGGCGTATCAGCCCTCCAAGGCTCTGCCCGCCTACAGCACGTCCAAGGCGGCGGTCCTGATGCTGAGCGAGTGCCTGCGCGCGGAGCTGGCGGGCCAGGGCATCGGGGTCTCCGCGATATGCCCGGGCCTGGTGAACACGAACATCACGGCGACCAGCCACTTCGCCGGAGTCGACGCCGAGGAGGAGAAGCGCCGCCAGAAGAAGGCCTCCCGCCTGTACGGCCTGCGGAACTACCCACCGGAGAAGGTCGCCGACGCGATCCTGCGCGCGGTCGTCAAGAACCAGGCCGTGGTCCCGGTCACCCCGGAGGCCCGTGGCGCCCACCTCATGTCCCGCTTCACGCCCAAGGCCCTGCGTGCGATAGCCCGATTGGAGCCGCCGCTGTGAGCACGGAGAAAAGCACCGGCACGAACACCGAGGAGCACTACACGATCGTTCCGCGCAGGGTCTCGTTCGACTGGGAGCGGACCCCGCTGCACTGGATACCGGACGAGCCCACCGCCACCCACGTCATCAACGTGCTGCATCTGCTTCTCCCGGCGGGGGAGCGGTGGTTCGTGAAGGTCTTCAAGGAAGGCCTTCCCCTGGTCACCGATCCGGTGCTGCTCAAGGACGTCAAGGGGTTCATGGGGCAGGAGGCCACGCACAGCGTGCAGCACGCGCATGTGCTCGACCACCTGGCGGCGCAGCGGCTCGACACCGCCGCCTTCACCAAGTACGTCGACTTCCTCTTCGAGAAACTCCTGGGCGAGAACCCGCCGTTGGGCGCGCCGATACCGACGCAGGAGTGGCTGCGCTTCCGCCTCGCGGTCGTCGCGGCGATCGAGCAGTTCACGGCGGTCCTGGGGAACTGGGTGCTGCACGCCGAGGGCCTGGACCAGGCGGACGCCGACGAGGTCATGCTCGACCTGCTGCGCTGGCACGGCGCGGAGGAGGTCGAGCACCGCTCGGTCGCCTTCGACATGTACCAGCACTGCGGCGGCGAAGGCCTGTCCCGCTATGCCCGCCGCATCGCCGGCATGACGGTCACCGCGCCCGTGATGCTGTACCTGTGGGTCTGGGGCACCGCCTATCTGATGCGCCGGGACCCCCAGCTCGCGGGGCGTCTTCGCTACTCCCTGGGTGAGCACAACAAGGCGGTCCGAAAGGGCCTGCTGCCCACGTGGCGGGAGCTCGGCACGGCCATACCCCGCTATCTGCGGCGGTCGTACCATCCCTCGCAGGAAGGCTCGCTGCGCAAGGCCGTCGAATATCTGGCGGAGTCACCCGCGGCGCGGGCCGCGGCCGCTGCGGTCGGCCGCGCGGCCATCGCCTAGCACGAGGGTTTACGGAGGCGGGGAGCGTGGACGATCAGTCGGGCGCGGGACAGGCAGCGGGGCAGATGGCGGGGCAGATGGCGGTGGAACACCACGGCACGGACCACAGGCCGGTGGAGCACCACGGGGCCGATCCCAGGCCCGCGGAGCACCTTGGCACCGAGCCCAGGCCCGCGGAGCGCCACGGCACCGAGCCCAGGCCGGTGGAGTACCGCATCGAGGACCTGGCGCACCACAGCGGCGCCACGGTCCGTACGATCCGCGCCTACCAGGACCGCGGCCTGCTCCCCCGGCCCGAGCGGCGCGGCCGGGCCAATGTGTACGGCGACGCGCACCTGGCCCGGTTGCGACAGATCGCCGATCTGCTCGACCGGGGCTACACCCTGGCCTCCATCAAGGAGCTGCTCGAGGCCTGGGACGCGGGCCGGGGGCTCAGCGGCGTCCTGGGGCTCGCCGCCGAGGTCGAAGGCCCGTGGACGGACGAGAAGGCCGACCGGATGACCCGGGCGGAGCTGGACGCGGCGTTCGGCGGCGATCCGGACGAGGCGGCGGTGGCCGACGCGATCGCGCTCGGCGTGCTCGAGCCCATGCCGGGCCGGGACGACGAATTCCTGGTGCCGAGCCCTCAAGAGCTGGCAGTTGCCGTGGAGTTGCACGCTGCCGGTGTTCCGTTGTCCGCAATCTCCGGCCATCTCAGGGAGTTGAGGGGTCAGGTCGAGCACATAGCCGCCCGTTTCCTTGAGTTCACGACCGAGCACGTCTTCGCGCGCTATCTCGGGAATCACCCGCCGAGCGAGGCTGACGCCGCGGAGGCGGCCGCTCTGGTGCGGCGCCTGAGGCCGCTCGCCCAGCAGTCGGTCGATGCCGAACTGGCCCGCGCGATGCGCCTGTTCGCCACCCGCCACCTCCAGCACCACCTCGCGTCGGGTCAGCCCGCCCAGCGCACGAATGAGCCGCTTCCGGTGGCCCTGCCCGCTTCGACAATGCAGGCCGTCGAGGGGCTTGTTGGGCGGGAGAACGCTGCCGCGTTCATCTCCGCGGCTACTGAACGGGAAGTACAGGCCAGGACATTGGACTCATTGGCCGCAAGTCACAGCAATAGTGGATCTGTTGACCAAAAGGCCTGAATTGCCTGGTCGTTGTCCACAGAATCGCCAATTCCCCTGTGGATAACTGGACTTGGCTGTGGATCAAACCTGTGGACGAAAAGTGGTGGATGAAAAGTCGGTGGACGAAAATCAAGTGCGGGGAGAACGGTTCGGAGCGAGGCTGAACGGATGAATAGAGAACCCCCCTCGGACGCGCCTTCGGACGCACCTTCGGACGCGCCCTCCGACTTCCCCTTCGACGAAGCAGCCACCGAGCGGCGCACCGTGAAGGTGTCGAAATACCTTTCAAAGCATCTGCGTCACGAGCCCGGGAGAATCGGACTCACCCTCGACGAGAGCGGCTGGACGGAGATCGACGCCCTCATCGCCGCCGCGGCGGCGCACGGTTTCCGCTTCACCCGCGCCGAGCTGGAGCACGTGGTGGCCGTGAACGACAAAAAGCGCTTCGCCGTGGAAGGCGACCGGATCCGCGCCAGTCAGGGCCACTCCGTCGACGTCGACCTCAATCTGCCTCCGGCGACCCCGCCCGCGTATCTCTTCCACGGCACGGTGGCCCGCAGTATCTCCGCGATCCGCGCCGAAGGACTGCGGCCCATGAACCGCCATGCCGTGCATCTCTCGCCCGACCGCGAGACCGCCACCCGCGTGGGCGCCCGCCGCGGGCGCCCCGTCGTGCTCTCCGTCGACGCGGGCGCGATGCACCGCGACGGACATGTGTTCCAGGTCAGCGCCAATGGAGTCTGGCTCACCGCCGCCGTGCCTCCTGCCTATCTCCGCTTCCCGGACAAGCACTGACCAGGGACGAGCACTGACCGGGGGCAAGCACTGACCGGGCAGGATCAGGCAGGATCGACGGGCATGGAGCATCTGCACAGCACCGAGGCCGCGCTCGCCGCACTCCGTGAGATCGCCCAGGAGTACGAGCGGGAGATGGAGACCTCGCACGACATCGGCGCCGACCAGACCTCGCGCCGCAGCTCGGCGGGGATCGGCGTGACCACCGACCCCGACGGATCACTGCCCCACGAGGCCTTCGTGGAATTCGGCGGCTCGCCCCGTCTCTCGGTGCGGCTCTACCCCGACGACGACGCGCTGATCACCGTCGAGGGCGTCGAATGCGCCGACATCCCGCGCGACCACGTGCCCGCGTTCCTGCGATCGGTTCTCGGCGGTCTCGCCCATGTGAAAGGGCGGCGCTTCCCTCCCGGCTACCACCTGATCGTGCCGCTGCCGGGCGACCGGACGCACAAGGAGTACATCCCGATGGTCGTCCTCACCCCCTGGCTGAGCAGCAGGTACCGCGGCTGAGCAGCAGGTTCCGCCGAAAGCCGGACCGGCCCGCGGGGCATACGCTCTGATACATGAGTTTGCGTCTGAGCACCGTGATCCTGCCTGTCCGCCGCTGGCACGAGGGCGGCAAGGAGCGTTGGCGGCGGGCCGAGGAGCTGGGCTTCCACACCGCGTACACCTACGACCACCTCTCCTGGCGGACCTTCCGCGACGGGCCCTGGTTCGGCGCGGTGCCGACCCTGACCGCCGCCGCGGCCGCCACCGACCGGCTGCGCCTGGGCACCCTGGTCACCTCGCCGAACTTCCGGCACCCGGTGACCCTCGCCAAGGACCTGATCACGCTGGACGACGTCTCCGACGGCCGGATCACCCTCGGCATCGGCGCGGGCGGCAACGGCTTCGACGCGACCGCACTGCTCAGGTCGGGCGAGGAGCCCTGGACCCCGCGCGAGCGCGCCGACCACTTCGGCGAGTTCCTGCCCCTGCTCGACCGTCTTCTCACCGAAGACGTCGTCTCCTACGAGGGCGACTACTACTCGGCATCCGAGGTGCGGAACATCCCGGGCTGCGTCCAGCGCCCCCGGCTGCCCTTCGCGGTGGCCGCCACCGGGCCGCGCGGACTGAAGCTCGCCGCGCGCCACGGGCAGGCGTGGGTGACCACGGGCGACCCGAAGCTCTTCGAGAACGGCACCCCCGAGCAGTCACTTCAAGCCATCCGCGGCCAGGCCGAGAAACTGGCCACGGCCTGCGACGCGATCGGCCGCGATGTCGCCGAGCTCGACAAGATCCTGCTCACCGGCTTCACCCCGGACCGCCCCCTCGACTCCTTCGACGCGTTCGTGGACTTCGCCGGCAACCACGCTGAGCTGGGCTTCAACGAGATCGTTCTGCACTGGCCGCTGCCGGGGACGGATTTCGCGGCCGACGAGAAGGTCTTCGAGCGGATCGCGACGGAGGCCCTGGTCCAGCTGGGAGGCAGCACAGCAGGGGCGTAAAGGCACTCAGATGTGCGCCCCAGCGCACGCCCGTGCACGTATATGCGGGACAATCGGTGGCGTGACCTCAGCTACCCCACGGCCCAAGAACCCGGCCGCCTCCGTCCCCCACCGGCCCAAGGCCCGGCTGATCGCCACGGACCTGGACGGCACCCTGCTGCGTGACGACAAGTCCGTGTCCGACCGCACCGTCGCCGCACTCGCCGCCGCCGAGCGGGCCGGGATCGAGGTCTTCTTCGTCACCGGCCGGCCGGCCCGCTGGATGGACGTCGTCAGCTCGCACGTCCACGGCCACGGCCTCGCCATCTGCGGGAACGGCGCCGCCGTGGTCGACCTGCACGACGGCTCGGGCGGCCACCGCTTCGTGAAGGTGCGCGAGCTGCGGCGCGAGGACGCGCTCGACGTCGTCCGGCTCCTGCGCGCGGCGGCCCCCGGCACGTCCTTCGCGGTCGAGCGGACCGGCGGACTGCACCACGAACCGACGTACCCGCCCCTGCACCTGGAGCCCGGCGAGAGCATCGCACCCGCGGAGAAGCTCCTCGCCGAGGACTCCGACAACGCGACCCAGCCCATCCTGAAGGTCCTCGCCTTCCACCCCGAGCTCGCGCCCGACGACTTCCTCGTCATGGCCCGCGCTGCCGTGCGCGGCCAGGTAGAGATCACCCGTTCGAGCCCGAGCGCCCTGCTCGAGATCAGCGGCCCTGGCGTCTCCAAGGCCAGCACCCTGGAGCTGTGCTGCGCCGAGCGCGGCATCACGCCCGCGGAGGTCGTCGCCTTCGGGGACATGCCGAACGACATCGAGATGCTCACCTGGGCGCACACGTCGTACGCGATGGGCAACGCGCACCCGGACGTGCTCGCCGCCGCTTCGGGCCGCACGGTCGCCAACAACGAGGACGGCGTCGCGGTCGTCATCGAGCGGATCCTGAGCGAGCAGCAGGAGCAGTAGACGGCAGCCGGGGTGGAAACCGGGACGGGAGCCGGGACGGAGCCGGGGTGGAGCCGTGGCGGTCAGAGCTGCACTCCCCGCTCGTCCAGCCACTTCACCGGATCCACCCCGGACCCCAGATCCGGCGTCAGCCGCACCTCGAAGTGCAGATGCGGACCCGTCGAGTTGCCGGTCGTGCCCGCCTGCCCGAGCCACTGGCCGGGGCTCACCCGTTCCCCCTGGTCGACGGTGACGGCGGCCAGGTGCGCGTACTGCGTGTAGTAGCCGCCCTCGTGCGACACCACGACCTCGATGCCGAAGCCTCCCCCGCACGACACGGACTCCACCCGGCCCTCGCCGACCGCCCGGACCGGCGCCCCGATGCCGACCGCGAAGTCCTGCCCGGTGTGCCGATGCGACCAGCGCGCACCCGCACTGTCGAAGCCCGCCGACAGTTCGTACGTCTCCACGGGCGGAACCCACGCGCGCGTGGAGGGCGATTCCGGCTGATCGAGGCGTACGGCTCCCCTGCACTGCCCGGCGGCGACCGACCGGTCGGCCTCGCCCTGCAGCGTCCACTGTGCCGACTCCAGCTTGCTCTCGATCCCGCGCTTCAGCTTCGCGAGGCTCGCGTTGCGCCGGTCCAGGGTGCGTCTGGCCCGGTCCGCAGTCCGCTTGGCGTCCGCGAGCCTGGCGGCAGCCCGCTGGGTCTTGGTGACGGCGTTCGTGACGGCGAGATCCGCTTGCCACAGCAGCCGCTGACCGCGCATCAGCTCCTCGGGGCTGTCGGCGAGCAGGAGTTGGGCGGTCTGGGGGAGGTCACCGCCGCTGCGGTACTGGGCGCTGGCCATCCGGCCGAGGTCTGCGTGCAGCACATCGACCGCGTGCCGCTCCTTCGTGAGGAGCCGGTCCAGTTTCCGGACCTTCTTGTGCTGCACCTTGGCGGCACGCCGCCCCGCTTCGTAGCGCACGGTCGCCGCGGAGGCCTCTTCGTAGAGGCGCGCCACCTCGGCGCTCGTCCCCGGTCCTTCGGAGGCGCCGGCGGGCGTGGGGCACAGAAGCGCGCACAGCAGCACCGACACGGTGAAGAGCGGATGGTGGGCACCGCGGTGACTCAAGCGCATGTCAGGGATCGTTGCCCTGCCCCCGTCGCGGGGTCCTGCTCGACTCGTACACCCGGGGCACCCGGTGCCCCGAACGGACCACTGCCGTACGGCTGAACAGGGGCCCCGCCTCGCCCCTGCTCGTCCCCGCTCGCCCCTGCCCGTCGAGCGACTGACGGCCGGTGGCTAGTACGGCGCCTGCCACACCACCGTCGTGCCGCCGCCGTCCTCCCCGATGCCGCCCCCGTACCAACTGTCCCCGCCCAGCGACTCCGCCCGCCTCTTGAGGTTCTTCAGGCCGCTGCGCCGGCCGCCCTGCGCGATGCCCACCCCGTCGTCCGACACCGTCAGGCGAACGCCCTGCTGCCCGTCGGGGAGGGTCGCCGTCCCGTCGACGACGACGTCGATGCGGTCGGCGCCCGCGTGCCGGAAGGCGTTGGACAGCGCCTCCCGCAGCGCCGCGATGAGGTTCTTGCCGGTGAGTTCGCCCACCACCGTGTCGACGGGCCCCACGAAGTGGTGCGAGGGCTTGAAGCCGAGCGGCACCGCGGCCATGTTGATCTCGCGCAGGACACGCGTACGCAGCCCGGAGGGAGCCTCGGCCGGACCCTGCTGCAAGGCGAAGATCGCCGTACGGATCTCCTGGATCGTCACGTCCAGTTCGTCGACGGCCTTGCCCTCACCCGTCTGCACCTCGGGCACGACGGACCTGCGCTGGGCGCTCTCCAGCATCATCCCGGTGGCGAACAGGCGCTGGATGACGAGGTCGTGCAGGTCCCGCGCGATCCGGTCGCGGTCCTCGTACACCGCGAGCCGTTCCCGGTCGCGCTGTGCCTCGGCCATCATCAGCGCGAGCGCGGCCTGCGAGGCGAACTGGGTGGCGAGGGTCCGCTCGGTCTCGCTGAACTGCCGTGCGCCACGCGCGCGTGGCGTGACGAGCGTCCCCATGACGCGGCCGTCGCTCTGGAGCGGCAGCATCATGACGGGGCCGTAGTCGCGGGCGAGGTCGGTCATGACGCGCGGATCCGTGGCCGCGTCGTCGAGGAACACGGAGTCCCCGGCGAGCAGATCGGTGATGATCCGGGACTCCGGGGGGATGACCACGCCGAGCATCCCGGAGGGTTCGTCCGAGGAGACGGCGACGATCTCCATGCCGCCCTCGTCGTCGGGCAGGAGCACGATCCCGGCGGCCGAGTCGGCGAGATGGCGGGCCTGTTCGGCGACGACGGCGAGCGCCTCCTCCGCGTCGCTGCCCGAGAGCAGGGCCGTGGTGACCGCCACGGAGCCGTCGATCCAGCGTTCGCGCTGCATGGCGGCTTCATAGAGGCGTGCGTTGCCGATGGCGATGCCCGCCTCCGTCGCGAGCACGCGGACCATGTGCACGTCGTACTCGTTGAAGTCGGCGCCGCCCCGCTTCTCGGTCAGATAGAGGTTGCCGAAGATCTCGCCCTGGACACGGATGGGGACGCCGAGGAAGGTCCGCATCGGCGGGTGATGGGCGGGGAAGCCGCACGAGCGCGGGTCGGTGGACAGGTCCGCGAGGCGCAGGGTCTCCGGCTGGTGGATGAGCGCGCCGAGCAGCCCCTTGTGTCCGTCGGGCAGGCGCCCGATCCGGTCGGCGGTCTTCTCGTCGATGCCGAAGTAGACGAAGTCGGAGAGGCCCTTGCCGTCCTCGGAGACGACGCCGATCGCCGCGTAGTGGGCGTCCGCGAGCTCGGCCGCCGTCTCGCAGATGCGGTCCAGGGTGGTGTGCAGTTCGAGCCCGGCGCCGACGGAGCGCATCGCTTCGAGCAGCTGTGGCACGCGCGCGGTCAGCTCGGGGGAGAGCCCCTGGAGGCCGCGGGTCGCCTGCTTCGCCGCCTCGATCGGGTCCGATGTGCCGTCGGGTTGCGGAGAGGCGGCGGAGGCCGAGGGGGCTGACATGCCTTTGAGAGTAGTTAGTCCTATTTGGCGAGGAAAGTCGGGGCCGGTACCCGGCAGGCCCCGACCCCGCACGCCTACCCGGCGGCCGCTACCCGGCGGCCGTCACCAGAAGGTCCGCGGCCCGCTCCCGTTCCAGCATGCGCCGCAGCGGCCCCTCCACCAGCACGAGATCCGCGTACGCACCGCGCTGCACCACGCGACCCGCGTCCAGGACGATCACTTCGTCCACCGCGTCGAGCCCGGCGAGCCGGTGCGTGATGAGCAGGGTCGTACGCCCCGCGGTGGCTGCGAGGAGATCGTCGGTGAGGGCGTCGGCGGTCGGCAGGTCGAGGTGTTCGGCCGGCTCGTCGAGGACGAGGACGGGGAAGTCGGCGAGCAGCGCGCGGGCCAGCGCGATGCGCTGCCGCTGGCCGCCGGAGAGACGGGCCCCGTGCTCGCCGACCAGGGTGTCGAGCCCGTCGGGGAGCGAGTCCGTCCACTCCCTCAGCCGGGCCCGCGCGAGGGCGCCGCGCAGTTCGTCGTCGCTCGCGCCCTTCCGCGCGATGAGCAGGTTCTCGCGTACGGAGCTGTCGAAGATGTGCGCGTCCTGCGCGCAGAGCCCGACGAGTTCGCGCACGGTGTCGCCGTCCAGCGTGGCCGCGTCCGTGCCGCCCAGGCTGTACGTTCCCTCGCTCGTCCCCAGGAAGCGCAGCAGCACCTGGGCGAGCGTCGTCTTGCCGGACCCGGAGGGGCCGACCACCGCGATGCGCCGTCCGCGCTCCAGCGTCAGGCCGACGCCGGCGAGCGCGTCCCGGTCCTGCCCCTCGTACCGGGCGTGCAGCCCCTCGACACGGAGCGGGAAGGGCGTCTGCGGGCGCTCTGCGGGGACGGCGGGCTCGGGGACCGGCTCCGGGGCGTCGAGGACCTCGTAGACGCGCTCGGCGCTCTTCCTGACGCGCTGGCGGTACTGCACGGCGAGCGGAAGACCCAGGACCGCCTCGAAGGCGGCGAGCGGGGTCAGGACGACGACGGCGAGCGCGACGCCGCTGAGCCGCCCGTCGTGCACCGCCGGTACACCGACGAGAGCGGCGGCGGCCACGGTGAGACCGGTGGCGAGCGCGCCGAGCCCGTCGCCGAGCGCGGTGGCCGTGGCGGTGCGGGACGCGATCCGGGTCAGCTCGGCGTCGGCTTCCTTCGCCTTGGCCGTACGCCGGTCCAGTGCGCCGGCGACCGTCAACTCGGCGGTACCGGTGAGGAGATCGGCCACGCGGGTCGCGAGCACCCCGCGCGCGGGGGCCAGCTTCCGCTCCGCCCGGCGGGCGACGGCTCCGGAGAGCAGCGGTACGCCCACTCCGGCGAGGAGCAGACCGACGGCGAGCACCGCGCCCGCCTCGGGCAGCAGCCAGGCGGTGAAGCCGACGGCTCCGGCGCCCACGGCGGCGGCGGCCGACGCGGGCAGGAGCCAGCGCAGCCAGTAGTCCTGCAGGGCGTCCACGTCGGCGACCAGGCGGGAGAGCAGGTCCCCGCGGCGGGTCTTCCCGAGCCCGGCCGGGGCGAGGCGCTCCAGGCGCCGGTAGACGGCCACGCGGGTGTCGGCCAGCATCCGCAGGACGGCTTCGTGCGAGACGAGGCGCTCGGCGTAGCGGAAGACGGCGCGGCCCATCCCGAAGGCGCGGGTCGCCGTCACGGCGATCATCAGGTACATCACCGGGGGCTGCTCGGACGCCCGGCTGATCAGCCACCCGGAGACGGCCATCAGCCCGACGGAGCTGCCGATCGCAAGGGACCCCAGCAGGAGAGCGAGCGCGAGCTTGCCCTTGCGCTGCTGTGCCATTCCCCGCAGCCGGGCGAAGACCCCGCCCTTCGGGTGGGACCTCTCCCACCCGTCCACCGGAGCACCCGCCACCACGGCGTCGCCGAAGGGCTCGTCCGCCGCCCCGGAGGGCTCGTCCGCCGCCCCGAGGGGCTCGCCCGCCGCCCCGGAAGGAGCCGGGACGCTCCCGTTGCGCGCAAGCTCGCCGGACGCCGGAACCGACGGGCCAAGCCCCCGCTCCCCGGCGCCCACGCCATCCAGCCGCACCACCCGATCCGCAACCCCCAACAACGCGGGCCGGTGCACGACCAGCAGCACGGTCCGCCCCACGGCCAGCCGCCGGACCGCCTCGACGACCCCCGCCTCGGTCTCCCCGTCCAGAGCCGCGGTCGGCTCGTCGAGGAGCACCACGGGCCGGTCGGCCAGAAACGCCCGAGCCAGCGCGAGCCGCTGCCGCTGCCCGGCGGAGAGCCCGGCCCCGTCCTCGCCGAGCAGCGTCTCCACACCGCCCGGCAGCGCGGAGACGAACTCCCAGGCGCCCGCCGCCCGCAACGCGTCCCGCACGGAGGCGTCGTCCGCGTCCGGCCGCGCGAGCCGTACGTTCTCCGCGATGGAGCCCGCGTACAGGTGCGGCCGCTGCGGTACCCAGGCGATCCGCTCACGCCACCGCTCCGGCGCGACCTCGGCCAGGTCGACGCCCCCGACGCACACCCGCCCCTCGGCAGGCTCGACGAACCCGAGGATCACGTCCAGGAGCGTCGACTTGCCCACCCCGCTGGGCCCGACAAGGGCCACGGTCTCGCCGGACTCCACCGCGAACGACACCCCGGAGACCGCGTCCGACGCCCGCCCCGGATACCGGACCGTCACGCCCTCCACGCTCAACGTCCCCGAAGGCGCGGCCGCCTCCCCGGCGGCCCGCACCGGAGTCTGAAGGACCTCGAAGATCTCCTCGGCGGCGGAGAGCCCCTCCGCCGCCGCGTGGTACTGCGCACCGACCTGACGCAGCGGCAGATAGGCCTCGGGCGCGAGGATCAGGATCACCAGACCCACGTACAGATCCATGTCGCCATGGACGAGCCGCATCCCGATCGTCACCGCGACCAGCGCCACGGACAGCGTCGCGAGGAGTTCGAGCGCGAACGACGACAGGAAGGCGATGCGCAGCGTACGCATCGTCGCCTGCCGGTACTCGCCCGTGATCTGCCGGATCGACTCGGCCTGCGCCTTGGCGCGCCCGAACACCTTCAGGGTCGGCAGGCCCGCCACCACGTCCAGGAAGTGCCCCGACAGACGGGAGAGCAGCCGCCACTGACGGTCCATCCGGTTCTGGGTCGCCATGCCGATCAGGATCATGAAGACCGGGATCAGCGGCAGCGTCACGACGATGATCGCCGCCGACACCCAGTCCTCGGTGACGATCCTCGCGAGCACCGCCACCGGCACCACGACCGCGAGCCCCAACTGCGGCAGATAGCGCGAGAAGTAGTCGTCGAGCGCGTCCACGCCCCGCGTGGCCAGCGAGACCAGCGACCCCGTCCGCTGGCCGCTCAGCCAGCCCGGACCCAACTGCCCCGCACGGTCGAGCAGCCGCCCCCGCAGCTCCGACTTCACCGCCGCGCTCGCCCGGTGTGCGGCGAGCTCGGTCAGCCAGGCGACGAGAGCACGCCCCGCCGCGACCACCGCGAGCAGGACGAACGGCGTCCCCAGGTCACCGAGGGCGAGCCCCTTCTGGAAGGCCCCGACCACGATCTCGGCGATGAGCATCGCCTGGGCCACGACGAGGCCCGCCCCGGCGACGCCGAGAACCACCACCGCGATCAGGAAGAAGCGAGTGGCACGGGCGTACCGGAGCAGACGCGGGTCGATCGGTTTCACGTGAAACACACCCTCCGAGGGACCGGAAGAAGACTCGGGGACCTACCAACAGGAACGGACGAACTCAGTGCGCTGAATCCGCGATGTGCTGCGTCCCGATCCGCTTGCGGAACACCCAGTAGGTCCACGACTGGTAGAGCAGCACGATCGGCGTCGCGATGCCCGCGCACCAGGTCATGATCTTCAGGGTGTAGGGACTCGACGAGGCGTTGGTGACCGTGAGGTTCCACTCCTCGTTCAGCGACGACGGCATGACGTTCGGGAAGAGCGTCAGGAAGAGCATCGCGACAGCGGCCGCGATCGTGATGCCCGAGAGCGCGAACGACCAGCCCTCGCGCCCCATCTTGATCGCCCCGATGGCACCGACCAGCGCGACCACGGCCACGATCATCGCGACCAGGCTCTTGCCGTCGCCGTTGTCCGCCTGCGTCCAGATCAGGAACCCGAGCGCCAGGACAGCGGTCACCAGGCCGAGCCCGAGCGCCAGCTTCCGCGCCCGCACCCGGATGTCCCCCACCGTCTTGAGCGAGGCGAACACCGCGCCGTGGAAGGTGAACAGCGTCAGGGTGACCAGGCCGCCCAGGATCGCGTACGGGTTGAGCAGGTCCCAGAAGTCGCCCACGAACTCCTTGTGGGCGTCGATCTTCACGCCGCGCACGATGTTGGCGAAGGCCACGCCCCACATCACCGCCGGGATCAGCGAGGTCCAGAAGATGGCCTGCTCCCAGTTGCGCTGCCACTTCTCCTCGGGCCGCTTCGCCCGGTACTCGAAGGCGACACCCCGCACGATCAGGCAGAGCAGGATGATCAGAAGCGGCAGATAGAAGCCGGAGAAGAGCGTCGCGTACCACTCGGGGAAGGCGGCGAAGGTCGCACCGCCCGCCGTGAGCAGCCACACCTCGTTGCCGTCCCAGACGGGACCGATGGTGTTGATGAGGACCCGCTTCTCGACCCGGTCACGGGCGAGCAGCTTGGTGAGGATGCCGATCCCGAAGTCGAAGCCCTCCAGGAAGAAGTAGCCGATCCACAGGACGGCGATCAGCACGAACCAGACGTCGTGAAGTTCCATATCGATCAACTCCCTCAGTACGAGAAGGCCATGGGCCGGTCGGCGTCTTCGTCACTGTCCGAGCCCGATCCCGCTCCCGGCCCGCCGATCTTGGTGGGCGGGTTGAGGTCGGCTTCCGTGAGCTCGGGCGGCCCCTGCTTGATGTACTTGAGCAGCAGCTTCACCTCGATCACGGCGAGGATGGCGTAGATCGCGGTGAACACGACCAGCGAGGTGATCACCTCACCCTGCGAAACCCCCGGCGAGACCGCGTCCCTCGTCTTCAGGACGCCGTAGACCACCCAGGGCTGCCGCCCGGTCTCGGTGAAGATCCAGCCCCAGGCGGTGCCGATGAGGGGGAAGATCAGCGTCCACTGGGAGAGCCGCCACCACCAGTTGCCGAGCTTCGGCGTCAGCTCCTTGTTCTTGGTGAGCATGAGCTTCGGCACGTCGTCCTCACCGGTGCGGTGCTCCGGCGCCAGCCAGAACCTCCGCCGCGTGAGGTAGAGCCCGGCGGTGCACAGGGCCATGGAGACCCCGCCGAAGCCGATCATCCAGCGGTAGGACCAGTAGGCGGTGGGGATGTTGGGCCGGTAGTCGCCGGGCCCGAACTTCTCCTGCGCCTCCTTGTTGAGATCGTTGATGCCGGGGATCTCGGCGCTGAAGTTGTTCTTGGCGAGGAAGGACAGTATTCCGGGGATCTCGATCGCCACGTCGTTGTGCCCCTTGGACACATCGCCGTACGCGAAGAGCGAGAACGGCGCCGGCTTCTCCGACTCCCACAGGGCCTCGGCGGCCGACATCTTCATCGGCTGCTGCTCGTACATGACCTTGCCGAGGGTGTCGGCGCTGACCACGGTGAGCAGGGTGCCGACGAACGCGGTGACCAGGCCGAGCCGCATCGACATCCGCATGGTGCGGATGTGCTGCTTCTTGCGCAGGTGGAAGATCGCGATGCCGGTCATGAAGGCGCCTCCGACCAGGACGGCCGCCGAGATGACATGGGCGAAGTTGACGAGCGTCGTCTCCTGGAAGAGCACCTTCGAGAAGTCGGTGAGCTCCGCGCGCTTGGTGCCGTCCCGCTCCACGATCTTGTAGCCGACCGGGTGCTGCATAAAGGCGTTGGCGGCGATGATGAAGTACGCCGACGCGATGGTCCCGGCGGAGACGATCCAGATCGCGGCGCAGTGCAGCTTCTTCGGGAGCTTGTCCCAGCCGAAGATCCACAGGCCGATGAAGGTCGACTCGAAGAAGAACGCGATGAGCGCCTCGAAGGCCAGTGGCGCCCCGAAGATGTCACCGACGAAGCGCGAGTAGTCGGACCAGTTCATGCCGAACTGGAACTCCTGGACGATGCCGGTGACGACACCCATCGCGATGTTGATCAGGAACAGCTTTCCCCAGAACTTGGTCGCCCTGAGGTAGTGCTCCTTGCCCGTGCGCACCCAAGCGGTCTCCAGGATCGCCGTAAGGGCGGCCAGCGAGATCGTCAGAGGGACGAACAGGAAGTGGTAGACGGTGGTGATGCCGAACTGCCATCGCGCCAATGTCTCAGGCGCCAGAGCCAGATCCACGTCGACTTCTCCTTACGGCCGTGATCACATCGGCAGTTTGCCCCTTTAATCCCACTGAACTTCGGAGGAACCGGGACACGCTTGTGAACGCGTTCACATTCACAAGCATTATGTCGTACCGGTTCTGAGCATCGACAGGGGGTCCCCCTTACTGACGGGAACGTCACACAGCCGACGGGACCGCCACACGGACACACGGACACAGCGAAGGGGCCGAGGACAACGCCCTCGGCCCCTTCGCCCGTCACACCCTCGCCTACAGCTCCTTGCGGAACGCCTCGGCCGCCTGCAGGAAGATGTCGTTGGCCTCGGTCTCGCCGATCGTGGCGCGCATCCCCTCGCCCGCGAACGGCCGCACGACCACGCCGGCCTTCTCGCACGCCGCCGCGAAGTCGGCCGTACGCTCCCCGAGCCGCAGCCACACGAAGTTCGCCTGCGTCTCCGGCACCGTCCAGCCCTGCCCGCGCAGCGTCTCGACCACCCGCGTGCGCTCGGCGACCAACGAGCCGACGCGGCCCATCAGTTCGTCCTCGGCCCGCAGCGAGGCCACCGCCGCGTCCTGCGCCAGCTGACTCACGCCGAAGGGCACCGCCGTCTTGCGCAGGGCGGCCGCCACCGGCTCATGGGCGATCGCGAAGCCGACGCGCAGCCCCGCGAGGCCGTACGCCTTGGAGAACGTACGCAGCACGGCGACGTTGGGGCGGTCGCGGTAGAGCTCGACGCCGTCCGGCACCTCGGCGTCACGGATGAACTCGCGGTAGGCCTCGTCGAGGACGACGAGGACATCGCTCGGCACCCGGTCGAGGAACCGTTCCAGCTCGGCCCTGCGCACCACCGTGCCGGTCGGGTTGTTCGGGTTGCAGACGAAGATCAGCCGCGTCCGGTCGGTGATGGCGTCGGCCATCGCGTCCAGGTCGTGGACGTCCCCCGGCGTCAGCGGCACCTTCACCGACGTGGCACCGCTCACCTGCGTGATGATCGGGTACGCCTCGAAGGACCGCCAGGCGTAGATGACCTCGTCACCCGGGCCCGACGTGGCCTGGAGCAGCTGCTGCGCGACGCCGACGGAACCGGTGCCCGTCGCCACGTGCGACACCGGCACCCCGAAGCGGTCGGCGAGCTCGCTCATCAGGCCGGTGCACGCCATGTCCGGGTAGCGGTTGAACGTGCCCGCTGCGGTGAGCGCGCTCTCCATGACGCCCGGCAGAGGCGGGTAGGGGTTCTCGTTCGAGGACAGTTTGTAGGCCACCGGACCGGCGGCCGCGGCAGGCTTCCCCGGCTTGTAGGTGGGGATACCCTCCAGCTCGGCACGCAGCCTCGGGCTCGTCTCGCTCACCGCAGTCCTCCTCTTGAACACCTGCAACACCTGAACACCCTGACTTCAATACTCCTCACCTTATGAGGATTCAGCGCCGCTGCGAATGGGTCAGAGGGATCCGCTCCCGCCGGCCCTCGACAGAGCCCCGCCAGAGCCCCGGCAGGCGTGCGCCGAGGGGGGAGCGCTCCCCGCCCTGGCGCGCGCCGGTGGCTCACTCCGTGGCGCGCATCACCCGTGAAGGTGAGTTGAGACCTCTTCGAGACATCGCTCATTTGGCAGGCCCGTGCGCGACGACAAGGGACCGTCCACCCCTGAACCCGCCAACTCCCTTGCAATCAAAGGTCGTTGACCGGGTTTGGCCATGCAGAAACGTGCCTGTCAACGAGTGAATATGCGTCCGCACTACCCACCCCCATGAGCCCTACTATCGGCTCGCCATGACAGCAGCAGGGAACCACCAGGTGAGCCGAGCGGAGACCGCCCGCCGGGGCAACCGGCAGAGCCGAGCGGGCATCAGAGACGTCGCCGCCGCCGCCGGTGTCTCCATCACGACTGTCTCCGACGCTCTTAACGGCAAGGGCCGGCTCCCGGACGCCACCCGACGCCATGTCCGCGAGGTCGCCGAACGGCTGGGCTATCGCCCTTCCGCGGCGGCCCGAACCCTCCGTACCGGCAAGTCGGGCCTGATCGGCCTGACCGTGACGACATACGGGGATGAACCTTTCACCTTCACCGAATTCGCGTACTTCGCGGAGATGGCCAGAGCCGCGACCTCGGCCGCGCTGGCCCGCGGCTACGCCCTTGTCATCCTGCCCGCCACCTCCCGGCGCAGCCCGGTCGACGTGTGGTCGAACGTCGCGCTCGACGGCACCGTCGTCGTCGATCCGTCCGACCACGACCCCGTCGTCAGCGAACTGGTGCGCCAGGGCCTGCCCGTGGTGTCCGACGGCCGCCCGGCCGGGTCGCTGCCGGTCACCGCCTGGGTCGACAACGACCACGAGGCGGCGGTCCTGGAGATCCTCGACCACCTCGCGGCGGCCGGAGCCCGCCGGATCGGGCTGCTCACCGGGACCACCACGGACACGTACACCCACCTGTCCACGACCGCCTACCTGCGCTGGTGCGAGCGCGTCGGCCAGGACCCCGTCTACGAGTCCTACCCGGCCCACGACCCGTGTGCCGGCGCGGTCGCGGCCGACCGGCTGCTCGCCCGACCGGACCGGCCCGACGCCGTGTACGGCCTCTTCGACCCGAACGGCACCGATCTCCTCGCGGCCGCCCGCCGGTACGGACTGCGCGTCCCGGACGACCTGCTGCTCGTGTGCTGCAGCGAGTCCACCGTCTACGCCACCACCGAGCCGCCGATCACCACGCTCTCGCTCAAACCGCGGCGCATCGGCACAGCCGTCGTCCAGCTCCTGATCGACGCCATCGAAGGCCTGGACTCGGGCCGGCCCGTCGAGCAGGTGATACCGACGGAGCTGATCGTGCGCACCTCGTCCGAGCGACGTCCACCGCGTACGACGGTCAGCCCACCCCGCTCACCCGAGCCCGGTTGAGCGGGCCGCTCGGCGGGGAGAACCCCCGTCAACCGGCACTGCCCGGCACGGCCCGGCCGTGACTTGTGAGGAAACCCCTACCCAATTCGGGAGAAAACCTCGGTGAACTGGGGTTCAGCACTGATTCACCACCCCTGGTGCACCACACAGCGCGAGCCGCATTCCTATGATGGGCGGACGACACCGCGGGCCGCTGCGACCAGGCAGTCCGATCTCGGTGCAATGCGGCGCAATGGTGGTGGAGGGGTCGATGACTCAGGGGGCCGGTCAGGGACCCGATGTGCGGACGGCGACGTTGCGCGACTTCCGCGTTCCGGCGTACGTCCATGAGACCGGTCCGGTCCAGGGGGACCCGGCGGGCGGGGCGGCTCCGGGCGCCCCAGGGGTGATCCCCGGAGAGCTGGACGAGGGGTACACCCCCACCCAGCGCGACCTGCCGGTCATCAACCGCGGCGACACCGTGCAAGTGGAGGTGCAGGCCATGCCCGAGCCTCCGCAGGCACCGGCGTCCGAGGAGCACGGCCCGCTGTTCGTCGTGGGCGATGTGCACGGCTATCTGGACGAGCTGCTCGGCGCGCTCCGGGAGCAGGGCCTCATCGACGCCGACGGCGACTGGTCCGCGGGCAACGCGCGCCTGTGGTTCCTCGGCGACTTCACCGACCGCGGCCCGGACGGCATCGGCGTCATCGACCTCGTGATGCGCCTGTCCGCGCAGGCGGCGGCCGCGGGCGGCTACTGCAAGGCCCTGATGGGCAACCACGAGCTGCTCCTGCTCGGCGCGAAGCGGTTCGGCGACACCCCGGTCAACTCGGGCGCGGGCACGGCCACGTTCCAGGCCGCCTGGCTCCTGAACGGCGGCCAGAAGACCGACATGGAGCGCCTCGAGGACCACCATCTGCAGTGGATGGCCCGCCTCGACGCGATCGAGTCGGAGGACGGGCATCTCCTGATGCACTCCGACACGACCGCCTATCTGGATTACGGCGACTCGATCGAAGCCGTGAACGACACGGTCCGCGAGACCCTCACGCGCAACGACGCGGACGAGTGCTGGGACCTCTTCCGGAAGTTCACCAAGCGCTTCGCGTTCCGCGACGAGTCGGGCCCGGCTGCCGTACGCGAACTCCTCGACATGTACGGCGGCCACCGCATCGTGCATGGCCACAGCCCCATCCCGTATCTGCTCGGCGATGTCGGCTCCGAGGATGACTCGGACGGCGGCGGACCCGTCATCGAGGGACCGCACATCTACGCAGGCGGACTGGCCATCGCCATGGACGGCGGCGTGACCATGGCCGGAAAACTGCTGGTCTGCCAACTGCCCCTGGATAACTGAGCGTTCCTGGGGCAGGTGCACCCCTACACGATCACGCTGGCCAAGGGGCCTTTTTCTGGAAACCCCCTGTCACCGCGTGCCGTCACGGCTCTACCATCGGCTTATCCGTAGCAGGCTCCCCTCCGTTTCTGCCCGACGGCTCGTAGCCATGCGAGCCCCAAGCCCTACGGAGCATCGGGGGATGCACATGAACAGCGCTCCACACCTGCTCAATGAGGACCGCCCCGAGTACGAGCGGATCCTCGATGAGGCGCTGCGCACCGCACCGAATCGTCCTGATCTCGCCGCAGTGGGCGAACGGCTCAATCCCGAACAACTGCGCACCATGGCACTGAACGCCACTGCGCTGATCACTGCCGCCGCCACGACCGAGTACACGCACTATGTGAAGGTCCGCGAAGAACTGCGCGAAAGCGGATCTGCCGCACCATCGATCCGGGAGCGAAGTCCCGAGGGTCCGGCGGAAGCCGGCTCCGGCGGCCTCGGTCTCGCCACCACGATGGGGGAGGTCACCACCCAGGCTTCTGGGGCGGGGGCCATCGCCGTCGTCGCGGTGCTCGCACCCGTACTCGCCGGGGCGGCCGCCGCGATCTTCCTGCTCGTCGGCTACATCCTGAAGATGCTCAACCCCGAGCCCGCCTTCGCGGACACCCTGCTCACCGCGGGATGGCTGTTCGGCGCGCTCACCGCAGGGGGCATCCTGATCGCGGCGGTCGGCCTGCTCCTGACGGCCCTGCGCAACGGCTCCACCTCGCTCCTCGCCGGTTCGTACGGCGATCAGAACGAGGAGGTGGTCCGCGCCAGGGAAGCCTGGGGCGAGGCACTCCTGGAGCGCGGCCTCCTTCCGTTCCTGCGGGAGGCGCTCGCGGATCCAGGGGCGGCGCACGCAGCTCGTACGCCGTCGGCGGACCCGAGCAGCCGCATGCCCCAACTCGGCTATCACAGGCCGGGATTCAGCAGCCCGGAAGGCGGCCCGGCGGCGGGACCGCGCCCGAGCTTCTCGAGCCCGGACTTCTCGAGCCCGGACTTCGGCGGTCCCGACCACAAGCCGGAGTAGCGGGCCAGGCACGGCTCCGGGCGGACGGCGGCGACCGCCCGCCCGAAGAGCCATGCCGTGACGCAGGTCCGTCGCGATCAGTTGACGATCAGCCGGTGATCAATCGGCGATCAGTCGGCGATCAGTCGGCAATCGGGAGATACACGCGGTTTCCGGCTGCCGCGAACTCCTTGGACTTCTGGTCCATGCCCGCCGCGATCTCGTCCTGCGTACCGCCGTGCTCACGCCGGATGTCGTGCGAGATCTTCATGCTGCAGAACTTCGGCCCGCACATCGAGCAGAAGTGCGCCGTCTTCGCGGGCTCCGCCGGCAGTGTCTCGTCGTGGAACTCCCGTGCCGTGACCGGGTCGAGGGCCAGGTTGAACTGGTCCTCCCAGCGGAACTCGAAGCGCGCGTCCGAGAGCGCGTCGTCCCAGTCCTGCGCGCCCGGGTGACCCTTGGCGAGGTCCGCCGCGTGGGCCGCGATCTTGTACGTGATGACCCCGGTCTTCACGTCGTCGCGGTTGGGCAGGCCCAGGTGCTCCTTGGGCGTGACGTAGCAGAGCATCGCCGTGCCCCACCAGCCGATCATCGCGGCGCCGATGCCCGAGGTGATGTGGTCGTACGCGGGTGCGATGTCCGTGGTCAGCGGGCCGAGCGTGTAGAACGGCGCCTCCTCGCAGATCTCCTGCTGAAGGTCGATGTTCTCCTTGATCTTGTGCATCGGGACGTGTCCCGGGCCCTCGATCATCGTCTGTACGTTGTGCCGCTTGGCGATCGTGTTGAGTTCCCCGAGGGTGCGCAACTCGGCGAACTGCGCCTCGTCGTTGGCGTCCGCGATCGAGCCGGGGCGCAGACCGTCGCCGAGCGAGTACGTCACGTCGTACGACGCGAGGATCTCGCAGAGCTCCTCGAAGTTCTCGTAGAGGAAGCTCTCCTTGTGGTGCGCCAGACACCAGGCCGCCATGATCGAGCCGCCGCGCGAGACGATGCCGGTCTTGCGGTTGGCGGTCAGCGGGACGTACGGAAGGCGCACGCCCGCGTGCACCGTCATGTAGTCCACGCCCTGCTCGGCCTGCTCGATGACCGTGTCCTTGTAGATCTCCCAGGTCAGCGCCTCGGCCTGGCCGTCGACCTTCTCCAGTGCCTGGTAGAGCGGCACGGTCCCGATGGGGACGGGGGAGTTGCGCAGGACCCACTCGCGGGTGGTGTGGATGTTGCGCCCGGTGGACAGGTCCATGACCGTGTCGGCGCCCCACTTGGTCGCCCAGGTCATCTTGTCCACCTCCTCCTCGATGGAGGAGGTGACCGCGGAGTTGCCGATGTTGGCGTTCACCTTCACCAGGAACTTCTTGCCGATGATCATCGGCTCGATCTCCGGGTGGTTGACGTTGGCGGGGATGACCGCGCGGCCCGCGGCGACCTCCGCGCGCACGACCTCGGGATCGAGGTTCTCGCGGATCCCGATGAACTCCATCTCGGGCGTGATCTCGCCGCGGCGGGCGTACGCGAGCTGCGTCACCGCCTGGCCACCGCGGCCCCGGCGCGGCTGGCGCGGGCGGCCGGGGAAGACCGCGTCAAGGTTCTTCAGGCCTCCGCGCGGCGAGGTGTGCTTGATGCCGTCGTCCTCGGGGCGGGGCGGGCGGCCCACGTACTCCTCGGTGTCGCCGCGGGCGATGATCCAGTTCTCGCGCAGGGGCGCGAGACCCCTGCGGACGTCGGTGTCGATGGACTCGTCGGTGTACGGCCCCGAAGTGTCGTACAGGGTCACGGCCTTGCCGTTGGTGAGGTGCACCTGTCGGACCGGCACTCGCAGGTCGGGGCGCGAGCCCTCGACATACGCCTTGTGCCAGCCGATGGACTTCCCGGCCTCGTCGCTCTCGTTCTGCGTCGAGGCAGGCGTGCGTGCGTCCGCTGTGGTCATGAGACCTACTCCCTACGCCGGCATTACCCGGTAACAGGTTCGGCGGTCGACGCAGCGAATTCCGTACGGCTCGTGCACTGTTTGTGCCACTTCGTACGGAGGTCAGCGCCCTCTCAGCCCGGTGCTCCGAGCTCCCGCGATTGCAAAGGTGGCTCCACGCTAGCGTCATATCGGGCGCGCTGAACAGAGGGCCCCCTCCGTTCTTGCGATGATCGGGCAGTGACCACCACTGAGCCGCCGTCCCAGCCGCCCGTCCCGAACGCGCCTCCGGAGCCGCATGGGCACTCCCACAGCCATGGTCCGGCGGCGCCCGTCTCCAAGCATCTGCGCAAGGTCATCGCCGCCGTACTGATTCCGTTCGCCACGGCGGTCCTCGTGGGGCTCGCGGTGTTCTGGCCCGGTGGCGCACCGTCCCACGAGCGCACCGGAGTCGGCTTCGACCGGCAGACCCAGTCGGCCGACGTCACGAAGGTGCAGGAGCTCCCCTGCAAGGACGTGAACGCCTCGCAGACCCCGCCCAACGGCGACACCTCCACCGCCGAGGGCCAGTCCGCGCAGTCCCGCGCGAAGGGCGTCTGCAAGAAGGCGACGATCGAGGTGACCAGCGGCAAGGACAAGGGCCGCACCTTCACCGAGATCGTCCAGCCGGACTCACCGCGGCAGTTGCGCGAGGGCCAGCAGGTGGTGGTCGCCTATGAGCCCACGGCCCCCGAGGCGCTGCAGTACTCGGTCACCGACGTGAACCGGAAGTTCCCCATGGCGCTGCTCGCCGGGATCTTCGCGCTCGCCGTCGTCGTGGTGGGACGGATGCGCGGCCTCATGGCCCTGATCGCCCTGGCGTTGAGCTTCGTCGTCCTGACGTTCTTCATCCTGCCCGCGATCCTCCAGGGCTCGAACCCGCTGGTCGTGGCGGTGATCGGGGCCAGCGCCATCATGCTGATCGCGCTCTATCTGTGCCACGGCCTCACGGCGCGTACGTCCGTCGCCGTCCTGGGCACGCTGATCTCACTGCTCCTCATCGGACTGCTCGGCTCGCTCTTCATCGGCTGGGCCTCGCTGACCGGCAACACGGACGACAACACCGGCCTGATCCACGGGCTCTACCCCGGCATCGACATGAGCGGCCTGCTGCTGGCCGGCGTCATCATCGGCTCGCTCGGTGTGCTCGACGACGTGACCGTGACCCAGACGTCCGCCGTCTGGGAACTGCACCAGGCCAACCCCACGATGGGCTGGCGCGGTCTGTACGGCGCGGCCATCCGCATCGGCCGCGACCACATCGCCTCGGTCGTCAACACCCTGGTCCTGGCCTACGCGGGCGCCGCTCTGCCCCTGCTGCTGCTGTTCTCGATCGCACAGAGCAGCGTGGGCACGGTGGCCAACAGCGAGCTGGTGGCCGAGGAGATCGTGCGCACCCTGGTCGGCTCGATCGGCCTGGTCGCCTCGGTGCCGGTGACGACCGCGCTCGCGGCCCTGGTGGTCTCGGCCGACCGGTCGGCCCCCGCGGGTGCTGGTGCCGGTGCTGGTGCCGGTCGTATCGGCGCTGGTGCTGGTCGTATCGGCGCTGGTGCCGGCGCTGGTGCCACCCCGGTCGCCAAGCAGACCCGTGGCGGAAAGGGCCGACGCCGCAAGGCCTGAGCCGCCGATGCCACGAAATGCACCAATCTGCCGTACGGCCTCGCCCTGCGGCTCGCGAGAGGTCAACCCGCGCTCTGCTCCTCCGCGAGGATCCGGTCGAGCGCTTCGTCCAGGTGCGTCTCGAGGTCGGCGAGCGCCCGCTCCTGCCCCAGCGGAACCAGCTTGTCCGTACGGTCCAGGAAGGCGAGCAGCGGCGGGATCCCCACCCGGAACAGCGCCTGGTCCCCACCGACCTGGAGCCTGATGAGCGCCTCGTCGAGCAGTTCGGGATCGGTGGGCGCGATGTGCACGTCCCCGTCGCCGCACGCGCCGCCCACCCCGTCGACCAGCAACTCACGGCCGAAGGCCCAGGTCACAGGGGCGTCCCCGGGGAGGTGGAAGGTCAGCCGGACGGCGTAGGGATCGCCGCTCTCATAACGCAGCTCCACCGGGATGCGAAACGACAGCTCCTCGGAAACGAGGAAGCTCATCATGACCTCTGCCTGGACCGACTCGCGCATCGCCCGCCTACCCCGTCGCTAAAGCTCGACTGGCCAGGAACCAACTCCCTGACACTCATGGCATCTTGCTTAACGTACACATCAGATCACAAGGAGTGAGTTTTCAGATGCTGATAGAGAAGGCAAGTGTCCCTAGTAGCCTTCCGAGTTCATTCTGCAACCGTTCAGCTGCAGGAAGTAGCCGATCTGCTTGATAGGCGGGCACGGAAATCGCCATCGTGGCCGCCGTGTTGCCCGCGGTGATCGGAATCGCGGCGCAGACCGTCCCCAACGCGTACTCCTGCCGCTCCACCACGGGTTTCATCCGGCCCATCCCGTCCAGGCGGCGCATGAAACTACGGTCGTCACGGACCGAGTACCGAGTGATCGACTGCACCGGATAGCGGGAGAGGTGGTCCTGGCGCTGCTCGTCGTCGAGTTGGGCGAGCAGACACTGCCCGATCGCATGGGCGTGTCCCGTCTCGCGGAAGTCGGCCCACTCCTCGACCGCCGGATTCCCCGGCGTGTCCGCGACGGCCACGACCTCGATCTCGCCCTCGCGGTAGACGGCGAAGTACACCGGTACCCCGATGGAATCGCGCCAGTGCTCCAGGGCCTCGCCGATCATGCCGCGACGATTCTGCTGCGCCCCGCTCGCGCTCAGCCGCTCAGCCGCCTCGCCGAGCACGAACACGCCCTTCTCCCGGCAGAGATAGCCCTCGTGGGTCAGCGTGCGCAGCAGGTGATACGCCGTGGGCAGCGCCAGCCCGGCCTCCCGGGCCAACTGCTTGGCGGGCGCGCCCTCCTGATGTGCGGAGGCGGCTTCCAGCAACCGCATCGCCCGCTGCACCGAACCAATGAGAGTCGGTGCGGCGGCAGTTGACGCCGTGACGGTCGGCGATGCCCCGAACGGAGGGTCGTTGGACGAGATGTCGGCGGGTGTGGCGTCAACCGTGGCCAAGGTTCACTCCCGAAACGCGTGGGGGTTCCGCCCGTGCCCGGGATACACGGGTGGGAGCGCGGTGCGCCCGCGCGCGGGGCTCGCCCCGCGTCGGTTTTCGGACTCTAACCGTTGGCCGACGGGCTAAGGCGCCGCACCAGGAAACTTCCCCCACCCGAGCGAACTGTTGCGGGAAGTCACCAATCGCTGCGCGAAGAGGTGGAGCCGGATATGAACTTCCGTACGACGTAGATGAGTCCACCCACCAGCGCGACGAAAATCAGTGCCTTGAACAACAGGCCGACCACGAATCCCACGACGCTCGCTATCAAACCGCCGAACACGACCAGGGCGATGACCGGCACCGCGATCCACTTCACCCACCACGGCAATCCCGAGAAGATCTCCTGCGCTGCCATCGTCCTTACCTCTCTCCGCATCTGTCCTACTTCTTGCATTCGATGCTAGGGCGGCGGAGGGCCCGACGGGGGCCTCGCATCCCTTGTCCTCCCCTGATCCGCCCCCTAGGGAACCCCGAGGTCGGAGCCCTGAGAAGTCAGCCCTCCGGCGTAGAGGACTCAGCCTTCCCCCTCCGGCGTAGAGGACTCAGCCTTCCCCTTCCGGCGTGGAGGACTCAGCCTTCCGGTGGCGAGAAGACGACGAGCACGCGCAGGTCCTCGCTGATGTGGTGGAACTTGTGGGCGACCCCGGCCGGCACGTACACGACACTGCCGCGCGCGACTTGGGTGGTCTCCATGCCGACCGTGATCGACGCCCGGCCGCTGACGATCATGTACACCTCGTCCTGCTGATGCGGCTGCTGCGGATCCGACTCCCCGGCGTCGAGCGCGTACAGCCCGACCGACATGTTCCGCTCGCGCAGAAACTGCAGATACGCGCCGTCGTTCGCGGCGCGCTCCGTCTCCAGTTCATCCAGCCGGAATGCCTTCATCGTCCTCGTACGCCCCTTGCCCCAGGTCGCGAGCCGACCGCTCTGGCCGTCCGTCTGCAACGATCAGACACATGAAGAATTTCGTAGTCAAGACGATCGCCAACGCGGCGGCCCTGGCCGTAGCCGTGTGGCTCCTCGACAAGATCACCCTGACCGGCGACAGCACGGGCAAGAAGACGCTCACGCTGATCGTCGTCGCACTGCTCTTCGGCCTGGTGAACTTCCTGGTCAAGCCGATCGTGAAGGTGCTCACGTTCCCGCTGTTCATCCTGACGCTCGGCCTGATCACGCTCGTGGTCAACGCCCTGATGCTGCTGCTGACCTCGTGGCTGGCCGACAAGTTCGACCTGAGTTTCCACGTCGAGGGGTTCTGGACCGCCGTCCTGGGCGGCCTGATCATCTCGATCGTGTCCTGGGCGATGAACGTCGTCCTGCCCGACGACAAGGACTGAGCCCGCCCCATGGCCTTCTCCGTGTGCTTCGTCTGCACCGGCAACATCTGCCGGTCCCCCATGGCCGAGTCCGTCTTCCGCGCACGGGTCGACGAGGCCGGACTCGGTGGCCTGGTCGTGGTGGACAGTGCGGGCACCGACGGCTGGCACGAGGGGGACGGCGCCGATCCGCGCACCGTCTCCGTCCTGACGGCGGCCGGGTATGAGAGCGACCACGTGGCGCGCCGCTTCCAGGCCTCCTGGTTCTCCCGGCTCGACCTGGTGATCGCCCTGGACTCCGGCCACCACCGGGCCCTGCGCCGCCTCGCGCCCACACCGGCCGACGCGGACAAGGTGCGGCTGCTGCGCTCGTACGACCCCGTGGCCGCCGGCCTGGGCGACCTGGACGTCCCCGATCCGTACTACGGGGACGACGACGGGTTCGAGGCGTGCCTGAGAATGGTGGAGGCGGCGAGCGACGGCTTGCTCGACGCCGTACGCGAAGCAAGGGAAGGGCGGGCGGCATGACGGACTCCGCAGCGATATCCGCGGACGACGGCGCAGGCACCGGCGCGGGAGCGGGCACCGGGATGGGTGACGGCACGAGAGCGGTGCGGGCCGGCCTCCCCGAGCCCGTGAAGCACGAGCCGACCCTCCCGGGCCCGGTCTTCGCCGCCCACTTCCACCTGCCGGGCGACCCGACCGGGCCGTACACCTACGGACGCGACGACAACCCGACCTGGACCCTTCTCGAGCAGGCCATCGGCGAGCTCGAGGCTCCGGCCGAGGCGCCGGGTGAGGCCCCGGGCAAGGGGAGTGACGGGGCCGCAGGCACCGACGTCGAGACCCTGGTCTTCGCCTCCGGGATGGCCGCCATCTCCGCGGTGCTCTTCTCGCAGCTGCGCGCCGGTGACGCCGTGGTCCTGCCGGACGACGGCTATCAGGCGCTGCCCCTGGTCAGGGAGCAGCTCACCGCGTACGGCATCGAGGTGCGCACCGCCCCGACCGGCGGCGACGCCCAGCTCGACGTCCTGGACGGCGCCAAGCTGCTGTGGATCGAGACCCCGTCGAACCCGGGCCTCGACGTGTGCGACGTGCGGCGCCTCGCCGACGCGGCCCACGCGCGTGGAGCCCTGGTGGCGGTCGACAACACCCTGGCCACGCCGCTCGGCCAGCGCCCCCTCGAACTCGGCGCGGACTTCTCCGTGGCCAGCGGCACCAAGATGCTCACCGGCCACGGCGACATCCTCCTCGGGTACGTCGCCTGCCGCGATGCCGAGTTGACCGCTGCCGTGCGGCGCTGGCGCAAGATCGTCGGGGCGATCCCGGGGCCGATGGAGGCCTGGCTGGCGCATCGCTCGCTCGCCACGCTCCAGCTGCGCGCCGACCGCCAAAACGCCAATGCCCTGGCCCTGGCCGAGGCGCTGCGGGGCCGCGACGAAGTGACCGGGCTTCGCTACCCGGGGCTGCCGGACGACCCCTCGCACAAGATCGCCTCGCAGCAGATGCGGCGCTTCGGGTGCGTGGTCTCCTTCACGCTGCCCTCGCGCGAGCGTGCGGACCGGTTCCTCGACGCACTGCGTCTCGTGGACGACGCGACGAGCTTCGGCGGCGTGCGTTCCACCGCGGAGCGGCGTGGGCGCTGGGGCGGGGACGCCGTCGCGGAGGGCTTCATCCGCCTCTCCGCCGGGTCCGAGGACCCCGATGACCTGGTCGCGGACGTGCTGCGCGCACTGGACGAGTCCGCGGGCTGACGGCCCCCGAGTGCGCGCGGGCCGCTCCCGGCTAGTACCGGGCTACGCACAACGAACGGTCCGAGCCTCCCCCCTCGTGGCTCGGACCGTCCCGGTTCTGCGCGCGAAGAACCGCGCGCACAAGGCTAGTTGACTCTGTGTCAGTGTCCAATCACAGTAGCGACAGAGACCTATCGACATATTTATAGTTGGGCGCGGCCCGAGGGCCGGGAGGGGAGGGTGCCGCCGTGGATCTGGCCCTGCTGCGCACGTTTGTGACCGTGCACCGGGCCGGTTCCTTCACGCGCGCGGCCGCCCTGCTCGGTCTCTCGCAGCCCGCCGTGACGTCGCAGATACGCACCCTTGAGCGGCAGCTGGGCCGCCCCCTGTTCCTGCGCCAGGCGCGCGGCGTGACCCCCACGACCATCGGGGACGAGCTCGCCCACAAGGCCGCGCCGCATCTCGACGCCCTGGTGGAGATCGCCGAGACGGGCCTCGAAGAGGACTCCTCGGTACGCACCCTCCACCTCGCGGGGCCCTTGGAGTTCACCGCGGCCCGCGCGTTACCCGCTCTCACCACGCTGACCGGGCAGGACGGCCAGGGCTTCGCTCTGCGTGCCTCGTTCGGCAACGCGGAGGAGGTCATCGAAGGGCTCTCCGCCGGTCACCATGACCTGGCCATCACCACGGCCCGGCCACGCGGCCCGCTGGTCACCGCGACGCCTCTCTGCGACGAGGAGCACGTCCTGGTCGCGGGCCCGCCCTTGGCCGCCCGCATCGGCCCCGGCAAGCTGCGCCGCAAGGGCGCCTCCGTGCTCGAGAACCTGCCGGTGGTGGAGGTGCACGAGTCGCTGCCGCTGGTCGCCCGCTACTGGGCCGCCGTCTTCGACACCCGTCCGGCCGCATCGGGCGCCGTCATTGTGCCGGACCTCCGGGCGGTGCTCGCCTGCGTCGCCGCCGGGGCCGGGCTCGCCGTGCTGCCGCGCTATCTCTGTGCGCCCGCTCTGAAGAGTGGCGAGGTCGTGGCCCTGCTCGACCCCGCGGTGCCCCCGTTGCGCACGTATTTTCTCGCCGTACGCACCGGCACGCTCGCGATGCCGCACATCGCGCGGGCGCACGAGTGGCTGCTGCGTGCTGCCGTCGACTGGGCTTGAGCGGGACTCCGACTGGTTCACGATGTTTCACGTGGAACAGTCCGGGCCACATTTCTCCCATGACCGTCCGACCCGTGGTCAAGCGCACCGCACGCGCCATCCTGCTCGATGGCGATGACCTGATCCTGATCAAGCGGACCAAGCCCGGCGTCGATCCCTACTGGCTCACCCCCGGTGGCGGCGTGGAGCCGGAGGACGCCACCGTCGTCGACGCGCTCCATCGTGAGGTGCACGAGGAGCTCGGCGCCAAGATCTCCGACGTCGTGCCCTGCTTCGTGGACACCGTCGAGCACATCGGCGAGGACGGTGGCGCGACCGGCGTCAAGGTCCAGCACTTCTTCGTCTGCCGTCTTGAGTCCATGGACATCTCGCTGCGGCACGGCCCCGAGATGGAGGAGCCGTGCGGCGAGTACGAGATCGTCCACGTGCCCTTCACTCGGGTCGGGATCGCCTCGGTCCATCTCGTTCCGCTGTCGCTGCGGCACTATCTGGACGGCAACATCGAAGGCGTACGCGCGATGCACGCCCCTGATCTGGGCTGATCCGTTCCCGGGTTGACCTGCTCTCTGGCCGACCCTCAGTCGGCCGCCGCCACCAGTTCTTCCACGGAGTCATGGCGGATCCGGCCGGCCGGGATGCCGATGTCCCGCAGCGCGTCCACGCCGCTGCGGATCATGCCGGGCGGGCCCGAGAGGTAGGCGTCGTACTCGTTCCAGGGGCCGTACTCGCGCACGGCGTCCGGGAGCTGGGCGTGATCGTCGACGACCGGGCGGACCGAGAGCCACGGGTGGGTCTGCTGGAGGCGCAGCATCGTGTCGATGTCGTACAGGTCGTGGTCCGTACGGGCGCCGTAGAAGACCTCGACCGGGCGCCGTTCGCCGTGCTCGGCGACGTCCTCGACGAGCGCCTTGATGGGGGCGATACCGGTGCCGCCGCCCAGACAGAGCAAGCCGCTGTCGGTCGTGTGGTCGACGGTCATCGAGCCTGCTGGCGCGCCAAGACGCAGGACGTCACCGGGCCGCGCGTGGTGCACCAGGGCGTTGGAGACCCAGCCCGCGGGGACGGCCTTCACATGGAACGAGAGCAGCCCGTCGGAGCGCGGTGCCGACGCGAACGAGTAGTGCCGCCAGATCCGCGGCCACCAGGGCGTCTCCAGGCTCGTGTACTGGCCTGCGAGGAAGGGATAGGGCTGGTCGGGCCGGACGGTGACGACAGCGATGTCAGGCGTCCTGAGGTCGTGCGAGACGACCTCGGCGAACCACCAGGCGGGGGCGCGCAGTTCATCCGCGGCGGCCGCGTCGATCATGATCTGGGAGATCGTCGTGTACGTCCGGACCCACGCGGCCTCGGTCTCCTCGTCCCAGACCGCGCTCCCGTACCGGCTGAGCGAGCCGATCAGACACTCACCGACGGCCGGGTAGTGCTCGGGCCTGGTGCCGTACTTGCGGTGTCCGCGGCCCAGGTTCTTCAGGTACGCGGTGAGTACCTCGGTGTTGTCGATGTGCTCCGCCGCGGTCAGCAGCGCCTTGAGCAGCCGGTCGCGCTGGGTGTCCATCGCGGCGGGGAACAGCGGGCGCAGGTCGGGGTGGCGGGTGAAGAGCAGCGCGTAGAAGTACGAGGTCACCTTGTCGGCGACGGGGCCTATTTCGGCCATCGTGCGCTGGACGCGGATCGCGTCGGGGGAGCCCTGAGGGACGGGCGTCGGTTCGGGCCGCGACTGCGCCTGCGCCTGGGGGGCGGCCTGCCGCTGCGGGCTGCCGGGCTGTCCCTGCGGAGGCTGCTGCCGTGGCTCCGGTACGCGCTCGGGGCGCGGCTCGGGATGTGATGCCGGGGCGTGGGGAGCGCTCTGCGCCGCGGCCGGAGCGGACGCCGGTTCCGCCGCGTCCCGGGCGGCCGGTATTCGCTCGTCGGCAGCGCGCTCAGCTTCAGGTGCGGGCTGGGCCTGAGGAGCGGATGTGGACGCGGCGCCGGACCTGCCCAGCGGGCGTATGGCGGACACACGGCGGCCCTCGGCCGCCTCGGGCTCACTGCCCTCGGGCTGTGTCGGCTCGCCGCCCTCCGACGGCTTCGGCGCCTTGCGCGGTGTGAACCAGCCGCCTCCACCGCCGCTGTCGCCGGAAGTGCCGTTGCCCGCCGACGTGGTGGTCGGAGCGTCCATGCTGTGCCTCGCCTCGAACATCTCTCAGTCGGTCCGTGCACTTCCCTGTAGGAAGCCGCTTACGTTCCCCGCTCTGCCTCGGTAGCCAATGTGGCCACATTGAACCTCGGATTACCGGACCCTACGGACAAGTAGGCAGCAAATGTGACATTGCCCGCAGTCATCTCACCGCAGCGTCCCATCCCTCATCGTCACGCCGGTCGCATAACGGAAAGTTCAGGTCTTCGATCTCTTCGCCCCGTTAGGCTGCGTTGACCTCCGCCCGTGCCCCCCAGGGGTGCACTGAGATGCACCCGGCCCGAACCGGACTCGACCATACCGGCAGCCGCCCGGCGCACAAGTCCCGCCGTACTTCACCGGGAATTCAGCGGCCCGCGTCCGTCAATTGCTCCAATTACCAGGCGGCGCGCACCAATTCATACGCCTTACGCAGATCCCGCCCGACATAAGAGTGGGTGGCGAGCCCGACCAGCCGCTGATCCGCATTGACAGCGACCGAAACAGGCACCGCTCCGAACAGCTCCACGTCAGAGAGCGAGTCGCCATAAGCGACGCAATCGGACCGCCCCACCCCGAACTCTTCACAGAGCCGGTTCGCGATCTTCACCTTGGCCGCGGCGTTGAGAATGCCCGTCGGATTCACCGGCTCGGTGAACGGCACAGCGGGGAAAACCGATCCATACGCGGCATGTGCGCCCCAGCCGAGCAGCCGCTCCACGAAGAACGACGGCGACAGCGAGATCACCGCGCAGTAGTCGCCGCCCTCGCGGATCTCGGCCCAGGTCTCCCGGATCCCCATCAGCCACGGCGCTCCCTCAAAGGCGGCTGTGACCTGCGCGTCCGTGAGTTCCGCCCACAGGGCGTGCACACGCACCGCGTATTGGGGCGAGTCAATCTGCCGGGCCAGGAAATCCCGTTCCAGCTCCGCGATCTCAGTTTCGAGGCCGAGCTGGCGCGAGATCTCCACGGGCGCCGCCGTGCCGTGCAGCAGCGTTCCGTCCAGGTCGAAGAGGTGAAGGCGTGCCATGTACGCCGAGGCTAGTACCCGCGGTTACTCCCGCTGTCAGACGCCATCGGCCGCAGCTCCCGGCACCGTGTTTCACGTGAAACTAAGCCGCCCCGCTCGCCGGGCCACCCTCGTCGTCCATGTCACCGCCGCCGCCGGCTGGCTCGGGCTCACGCTCGGCCTGCTCGCGCTGGCCATCGCGGCCATCACCACGGATTCAGCCCCGGTCATCGAAGCCGCCGCGCGCTCCATGAAGCTCTTCGCGGACTGGCTGGTGCTCCCCCTCGCGCTGCTCACGCTCCTGAGCGGCCTGCTGCTGTCCCTCGGGACTCCCTGGGGCCTCGCCAGGCACCGCTGGGTCTACACGAAGTTCTGGCTGACCCTGGCCACCACCGCCGCATCGGCCTTCGCGCTGCGTCCGGGCATCAACGACACGGTCGCCACCGTGTCCGCGGGCTCCCCCGTGACGGATCCGACCGGCCTGATCGCCGGCCCCATCGTCTCCCTGAGCGCCTACCTCTTCATGACGGTCATCTCGGTCCTCAAGCCCTGGGGCCTGACCCGCCGTGGCCGGAAGCAACGTGGCCAGAACCGACGTGCTTCTGCCCACAAACCGGTGGACGCCAAGGACGTACGTCAGACAGCCTGAGCCGCGTGTCGACACCTACCCTCTCCGCACTGCCCATCCGCCGGCTGACCCTCCGTGATGTCACCGCCTGCGCCGACCTGTCGCAGGACCGCGGCTGGCCACGCGAGGACCACAAATGGGGGCTGCTGCTCTCCGCCGGCACGGGATACGGCATCGACGACCCCGACGGTGACGGCCTCATCGCCGCCTGCGTGGTGACCGAGTACGGACCACAGGAGCGCCCCGGCCTCGGAGCCATCGGCATGGTCCTCATCGCCGAGCGGTACGCCCGCAAGGGCCTCGGCCGTCGCCTGATGCGATACGTCGTCGAAGGCGCCGGCACCACCCCGCTCACCCTCCACGCGACGCCGAGCGGCCGCCCCCTCTACGAGCAGCTCGGATTCAAGACCATCGGCCGCGCCGAGATGGTCCGCGGCCGGATCACCCCCGGCGGCCCGCTGCCGGATGTCGCCACCCGGCCGGCGACCGCGGAGGACCTGCCCGCGATCGTCCGTCTCGACACCGAGGTCTTCGGCCTCGACCGCACCCACGTGCTCACCCGGCTTCCCGCCTTCGTCGACCAGCTGCGGGTCGCGGAGGCGGACGGCACGATCACCGGTTACGCGGGTGCCTGGCCGAACATGGAGACTCATGTCATCGGCCCTCTGATCGCCCGGGACACCGAGACGGCGAAGGCCCTGATCGCCACGCTAGCCGCGGGCTCGGACCGGCCGCTGCGCACCGACATCGACGTACGCCATGAAGAGCTGCTCGCCTGGGTGAAGGAGCGCGGCCTCGCGCCCATCGCCTTCAACACCGTGATGACGTACGGCGTCCCGGAGCTGCCCGGCGACTGGACCCGTCGTTTCGCGCCGCTGACCGTGGCGGCCGGCTGACCACACGCAGAGGCCCGCCCTCAAGTACCGGATGGTTCCGGGTGCTTGAGGGCGGGCCTTCGTCATGTCGTCACGCGGTGTCGCACCAGCGGTGTCGTACGGAGCGCGAGCGGTCTCGTACTACGCGAGCGCCTCCACGGCCGCCGTGGCGAACCCGTGGTCCTGCTCGGGCGCCCCGCCGCCGACCCCGATGGCGCCGATCAGACGGCCGTCACGGTGGACCGGGACGCCGCCGGCGATGAAGAGCAGCGGCCGGTCGAGAGCGGTGGGCAGGGTGTGGAAGGGCCCGTCGGGCTTGACCAGGTCGACGAGGTCGGCGGTCGGGGCGTTGAGCTGGAGCGCCGTGTACGCCTTGCGGGTGCTGGTCTCGCCGGAGATCAGCACGGCCCGGTCGTCGCGCCGGAAGGCGAGCAGATGGCCGCCCGCGTCGAGGACGGTGACGCTGACCGTGACATCGGCTGCTTCGGCGGCGCGGCGGGCCTCGGTGATGAGTACTTCGGCGTCCTGCGTGGTCAGCGGGGCGACGGCGGGGGTGGTGGTGCTCATGAGGTTTCTCCTGTGCGGTGGTGCTTATGGGGGGCTGGAAGGGGGTCAGTGGTGGACGGGTGTCGCCTGCTCGACGGGGGCCGCGCCCGCGACGACCAGGCTGGGAGCGGCCGAGCGGCGCTCCAGGGCGGCCGAGACGACGGCCAGGACGAGCGCGGAGCCCGCGAGGACGGCGCCCACCCAGTTCGGGGCGGTGTAGCCGAGCCCCGCGGAGATCACGAGGCCGCCGAGCCAGGCCGAGAGCGCGTTGCCGAGATTGAAGGCGCCGATGTTCATGGCCGAGGCGAGCGTGGGCGCGCCGGAGGCCTGGTCGAGCACCCGCTTCTGCAGCGGCGGCACGGTGGCGAAGCCCAGGGCACCGATCAGCGTGATGGTCACGGCTGCCGCGATCTTGTTGTGCGCGGTGAGGGTGAAGAGGGCGAGCACGACGGCCAGCGCGCTCAGCGAGATGTAGAGCAGCGGCATCAGGGCACGGTCCGCGAACTTTCCGCCGATCAGGTTGCCCGCGACCATGCCGAGGCCGAAGAGGACGAGAAGCCAGGTCACGGAGGAGTCCGCGTAACCGGCGACGTCCGTCATCATCGGCGCGAGGTACGTGACGGCCGCGAAGACACCGCCGAAGCCGAGGATCGTCATCGCCATGGCGAGCAGCACTTGGACATTGCGGAACGCGGCCAGCTCATGGCGCAGCCGTACGCCTTCGGGCTTGGGCAGGTCCGGCACGAGCTTGGCGATACCGGCCAGGCCGATGACGCCGAGGCCCGCGACGACGGCGAAGGTGATGCGCCAGCCGAGGGTCTGCCCGACGAGCGTGCCGAGCGGCACACCGACCACGTTGGCCACGGTCAGGCCCGTGAACATCATGGCGATGGCCCCGGCCTTCTTCTCGGGTGCGACCAGTTCGGCCGCGACGACCGAGCCGATGCCGAAGAAGGCACCGTGGGCGAGCGAGGCGACGACACGGCCCGCCAGCATGACGCCGAAGACCGGTGCCACCGCGGAGAGCAGGTTGCCCACGATGAACAGGCCCATGAGCAGCATCAGCATCCGCTTGCGCGAGATGCGGGTGCCGAGAACCGTCATCAGGGGAGCGCCGAGTACGACGCCGAGCGCGTAGCCGGTCACCAGAAGACCGGCGGTGGGGATGGAGACGCCGAAGTCACCCGCGACCTCAGGGAGCAGTCCCATGATCACGAACTCTGTGGTCCCGATTCCGAAGGCCCCGATCGCGAGGGCCAGTAGCGCGAGAGGCATGGTTCTACCTTCCAGACGGTTGCAGGTGCGCTTAGCTTGCGTCCACAATAGTTGCACACGCGGGTTACTTGCAACCGCCGGATATTGCAGTGGTGGACTATCCTGGTCTTCAGCCGCTCCGGGACGGAGGAAACAAGAGCCATGACAGCGACGGACCCCGCACTGACCGCCCTTGCGCAGGGCTGGTGCACGCTCTCCCTGCTGCACGGGAAGATCGAGACCCATATCGAGCGCGCCCTGCAGGCCAAGCACGGCCTGAGCGTGCGCGAGTACTCCCTGCTCGACGTCCTCAGCCGTCAGCACGACGGGGAGGGCGGCCATCTGCAGATGAAGCAGGTCGCCGACGCCGTCGTACTCAGCCAGAGCGCCACCACACGGCTGGTGACCCGGCTCGAGGACCGTGGGCTGCTCTCCCGCTACCTGTGCCCCACCGATCGCCGCGGCATCTACACGAACGTCAGCGAGTCAGGCATCGCGCTCCTCGACGAGGCACGCCCGACCAATGACGCCGCTCTGCGCGAGGCACTCGACGAGGCGGCATTGAACCCGGAGCTCACGCCCCTGGTCAGGGCCGTGGAAGCGGTGCGCGTACCGGCGTAGGCCGTCTGCAGGCACAGCGGCCTGCCGCAGAGGCAGGTGGCTGCATAGGCTGCGCCTCATGGGAGATCTTGAGATACGCCCGGCGGTCGCCGACGACATCCCCGCCATCGTGGAGATGCTCGCCGACGACCCCCTGGGCAGCGCGCGCGAGTCGCCGAACGACCTCACCCCGTACCTCGCGGCGTTCGAACGGCTCGCGGGAGACCCGAACCAGCACCTGGTCGTCGCCGTGCGCGAGGGACGCGTCGTCGGCACACTCCAGCTCACGATCGTTCCGGGCCTGTCCCGGAAGGGTGCGACGCGGTCGATCATCGAGGGCGTACGCATCCACGCCGACGAGCGCGGCGGCGGCCTCGGCACCCGATTCATCGAGTGGGCCGTCGAGGAATCCCGCCGCCAGAACTGCCAGTTGGTACAGCTGACCTCGGATGCCACCCGCACCGATGCCCGCCGCTTCTACGAGCGGCTCGGGTTCACGGCCTCGCATGTGGGCTTCAAGCTGGAGCTCTGAAGCTGCCGTTGACATGACGGGCCGGTGGTTCGTCTGACGCGTGACGTGCCGGTGGTTCGTCGTGTTTCACGTGAAACACGACGAACCACCGGCCTCTCACACACTTCTACTGGGGAAGCCCCCGCCAACCCTCCGGGTCCACCCCGCCCGGCACCGGAGTACCCGCGTCGTACGGCTCCCGTGTGAAGAAGAACGACCCCAGGTCGAGATGGCTCACCGACCCGTCGGGCCGCCGCACCGCCCGCAGAACCTCCCCGGCGAAGTAGCCGTCCAGGCCGGTCCAGGCACCGTCACCGTTCGGCCGGAACCGCGAGCCGCGGCCACCACCCGCGAGGGGCGACAGGTCGACCGCCCCGTCGGCCTGCGGCCGCAGCACGAAGGTGCTGGTCCCCCAGTACCAGGGCCCCGCAAGCTCCAGCAGAGCCTCATCCAGCTCGGGCAGGGGTCGCCACGCCTCCGGAATGCGCGGCTCGGCCTCGGCCACGATCCTCAGCAGGTCAACGGCCAGCGCGGTCACGGCAGGGCCGGAGGTGCAGTTGGTCAGCGTGACCGCCACCAGACCGTCCTCCTCGCTCGCCCACAGCCCGGCCATGAAGCCAGGCAGCGAGCCCCCGTGCCCGACCAGAGTGTGACCGTCCCCGCCGATCAGCTGCGTGCCCAGGCCGTACGTCACGTTCCAGTCCCCCGGCAGCGCGGGCGACGCCGGTACCCGCATCTCCCGTACCGAATCGGCGGACAGAACCCGGTCGTCGCCCTCCAGGAGGAAGGCGCCGAAGCGCGCCAGATCCGCCGTCGTGGACCACAGCTGCCCGGCCGGGGCCATGAGACCCAGGTCCTCGGACGGTTCGGGCATCATCACGTCCGCCCACGGATGGACGGCCCAGCCGCCCGCGTGCGGTGCCTGCGGCTGGGCGCTCGTGCGGTCAAGGCCCAGCGGCTCCAGGATCTCGCGACGCAGCACGGCTTCCCAGGAGTCGCCGCGCAGCGCCTCGATCAGCGAACCGAGCAACGTGTAACCGGGGTTGGAGTAGTGGAACCGGCGGCCGGTGGGGTGCTTGAAGGGCTTCTCGCCGAGTACGTCCTCAAGCTCGGGACGCTGCGACGCGGGCGTACGCTCCCACCACTCACCGGGGGTCTCGGCCGCCAACCCACTGGTGTGCGCGAGCAGTTCCGCGATGGTGGAGTCGCCTGCGGCCGTGCCCGGAAGGTGCTTCTCCAGAGGGTCGGAGAGATCAAGGACTCCCTCGTCGCGCAGCCGCATCACCAGCACTGCGGTGAAAGTCTTGGTGATCGAGCCGATGCGGTACTGAACATTCTCGTCCGGTGCGTGCCCCTCGACGCAGGTGCGCCCCTCGGTCCACACCAACTCACCGTCCCTGAGCACCGAGGCGACGAGCGAGGGCGCCCGTCCCTCCGCCTGGGCGGTGGCGACACGGTGCACAAGGGCTCGGCGGGTGGTGGGCAACAGCTCTTCACGGGGTGATGTCATGGCCCTAGTCCACCCGCGGAGAAGCCGTGCGTCGAGCGAATTCCGCCGACCGCGCTATGCGGATCGCGCGCCCGTGGCCTTGAAGAACGTGTAGTGGAAGGTCCCGTCGTCGTCCGCTGTCCTGCGCAGGTCGGCGATACCGCGGTCCCAGTCGGTCTCGGTGATGAGCGCGGCGGCCAGTGCGTCGTCCCTGACGGACTCGATCATGGCGATGAACGTGCTGCGGGTGAAGCCTTCGACCAGCTCGGGCCGGGTCCGGTCCGCGTAGACGGTGCGTGGCCGCACCCTGACGCCGTCGTATCCGGCCTGCGCGAGGAGCGGTTGCAACTGCCGCCCGACCAGGGCGTTTCCACCCCCATCGGCCTGGAGCCGAACCAGGCAGTCGATCGCCGCACGGGCATGGACGCTGTCGGGATGGAAGAACGCGGACCCGTGGTCCCCCTCGATGACGGTGATGGTCCCGCCGGGCCGCAGCAGCCGCCGCAGACCGGCGAGCGCATGCTGGGCCGCCGCCAGATGCTCCAGGACGAAGCACACGAAGATGTGGTCGAACTCGGCGTCCGGGAAGGGGAGGGCGAAGAGATCGGCGCGGCACCACCGCACGTGTGCGTCGGGCGCGTGCGCCGTGACGCGGGCGCGGGCCTTCGCCAGTGAGTCCGCCGACCGGTCGACGGCCACGAAGTGCGCACCTGGGCTGGAGTCGACCAGGTGGACGGTCTGGGCGCCGACCCCGCAGCCGACCTCCAGCACTCGGCTCCCCGGCGGATACGCCGTGCCGTCGTGCAGCAGCGCGGCGAGGGTGTCCGCCTGGTCTCCCAGCCGGCGGGCCTCGCGGTGCGAATATCCGTGGACGTAGTCAACTGCCAGGCGGGCGGCGGGATCCGGCGTCGGAAGAGCGGTGTCGGCGGTGGTGGCTGCTGCTGTCTGCATGACTTCACCCTGCTGCGACTATGGCCCGGTGAACAGGTCCAATGACTGCGCCACTGACCGGTCCAATGACCTCCCCGCCGGGCGAACAACACCGCACGGGACGGAAGCCGCAGGAGGCGAGGCAGGCTCCGGAACGTACGCGGAACCGGTCGGCACGGACTTCCTCCAGCTCACGATCGACGACGCCCCGGCGGGCGGACGAGCGGACTGGCTGGCCCGGCACCTTCGCAGCGCGATAGCCGACGGCCGCCTTCCGGTGGGCAGCAGACTCCCGGCGACCCGGGTCCTGGCAGGCGAACTCCGCGTATCCCGCGGCGTGGTCACCGAGGCCTACCAACGCCTGGGCGAGGACGGGCACGTCGCAGGGCGCGGGCGGAACGGCACCGTGGTGGTCGCCGCCCCGGCGAAAGCCCCGCCCACCGTGCCCACGGACCCGCCTGTGCCGCTTCCGGGCGCCCTGTTCGACGCCCCGCCCGGCACGGACATCTTCGACGCGCTGCGGGCCGCCCCGGCCCGGATCGATCTCTCGCCCGGAGTGCCCGATCTCGCCGCGTTCCCCCGCGCCGCGTGGCTGCGTGCCGAACGCGCCGTGCTCAGAGAGCTTTCGGCGTCCGCCTTCGGATACGGAGACCCGCGCGGTGCCCCCGCCCTGCGCATGGCCGTCGCCGACTGGCTGGCCCGCAACCGTGGCATCCGCGCCGACCCCGGCCATGTCGTCATCGCCGCGGGCACCGCCCAGACCCTCAGCCTGCTCGGCCAGGTGCTGCACGGCGACGGCATCCGCGCGGTGGCCGTGGAGGACCCCGGCTCGCTCGGCGCCCGCCAGCATCTGCGCAACTGCGGCCTGGGCACCCCGCCGGTCCCGGTCGACGCCGAGGGCATCCGCGTCGACGAACTGCGTGCCACGGACGCCTCCGCGGTTCTGCTGACTCCGGCACACCAGTTCCCGACCGGAGTGGTGCTCGGCGGCGAACGGCGGCGTGACCTGATGAGCTGGGCCGCCGAGCGCGATGGGCTGATCATCGAGGACGACTACGACGCCGAGCACCGCTACGACCGCGCCCCGGTCCCCGCACTGCGCTCCCTGCTCGCCGAACACGTCTGCTACGCCGGGAGCGTGTCCAAGCTGCTCGCTCCGGCGCTGCGCATCGGCTGGGTCCTCGCGCCGCCGAGGTACCGGGACGCCCTGGTCGCCGCCAAGCGCTTCGCCGACCTCGGCAACGCCGTACTGCCGCAGCTCGTCCTGGCCCAGCTGATGGAATCGGGCGCCCTGGAACGCCAGTTGCGCCTCCTGCGAGGACGTCATCGCCGCCGGCGTGACGCGATGATCGCCGCTGTCGGAACCCATCTGCCGCACGCCGTCGTGCACGGCGCCGCGGCGGGACTGCACCTGACGATCACCTTCGACGCGGGCTTCCGCGACACCGATCTCGCGGCGGCGGCCCTGGCCCGCGGTGTGAAGGTCCAGCCCCTGTCCTGGCACAGCCAACGACCGCACCGCCCCGGCCTGGTGCTCGGCTACGCCGCCCCCACCGCCACCGACATCGCCGAGGGCATGGCCACGCTCGGCGAGACCGTGCGGCACCTGTCCTGACGTGCCGCCGTCACTGCTACGTCTGCGCCATGTCCACGAAGCGCGAGTAGTGGCCCTGGAAGGCGACCGTGATCGTCGCCGTCGGGCCGTTACGGTGCTTGCCCACGATGATGTCCGCCTCGCCCGCGCGCGGTGATTCCTTCTCGTACGCGTCCTCGCGGTGCAGCAGGATCACCATGTCCGCGTCCTGCTCGATCGAGCCGGATTCACGCAGGTCGGACACCTGGGGCTTCTTGTCCGTGCGCTGCTCGGGGCCACGGTTCAGCTGCGAGAGCGCGATGACCGGGACCTCGAGCTCCTTGGCGAGCAGCTTCAGGTTTCGCGACATGTCCGAGACTTCCTGCTGGCGGCTCTCGGCACGCTTGGAACCACCTGACTGCATCAGCTGCAGATAGTCGATGATCACCATCTTGATGTCCGCGCGCTGCTTGAGGCGGCGGCACTTCGCGCGGATCTCCATCATCGACAGGTTCGGGGAGTCGTCGATGTAGAGCGGAGCGGCCGAGACCTCGGGCATCCGGCGCGCGAGCCGCGTCCAGTCCTCGTCCGTCATCGTGCCGGAGCGCATGTGGTGCAGCGCCACCCGAGCCTCCGCGGAGAGCAGGCGCATCGCGATCTCGTTGCGCCCCATTTCCAGGGAGAAGATGACGCTGGGCAGGTTGTGCTTGATGGACGCGGCGCGGGCGAAGTCGAGCGCGAGCGTGGACTTACCCATGGCGGGACGGGCCGCGATGACGATCATCTGGCCGGGGTGCAGGCCGTTCGTCAGCGAGTCGAAGTCGGTGAAGCCCGTCGGCACACCGGTCATCTCGCCACTGCGCGAACCGATCGCCTCGATCTCGTCGAGCGCGCCCTCCATGATGTCGCCGAGCGGCAGATAGTCCTCGCTGGTGCGCTGCTCGGTGACCGCGTAGATCTCGGCCTGGGCGCTGTTGACGATCTCGTCGACGTCGCCGTCCGCCGCGTATCCCATCTGCGTGATGCGCGTGCCCGCCTCGACGAGGCGGCGCAGGACCGCCCGCTCGTGGACGATCTCCGCGTAGTACTCGGCGTTCGCCGCCGTCGGCACCGTCTGCACCAGCGTGTGCAGATACGAGGCCCCGCCGACCTTGGTGATCTCGCCGCGCTTGGTGAGCTCTGCCGCCGCGGTGATCGGGTCGGCAGGCTCGCCCTTGGCGTACAGGTCGAGGATCGCCGTGTAGATCGTCTCGTGTGCGGGACGGTAGAAGTCGTGGCCCTTGAGCACCTCGACGACATCGGCGATGGCGTCCTTGGAGAGCAGCATGCCGCCGAGCACGGACTGCTCGGCGTCCAGGTCCTGCGGCGGTACGCGCTCGAAGGCGGTGCCTCCGCCGTCCCAGCCGCCGCCTTCACGGCCCCGGTCGTGCTGCTCGTCGCGGCCCCTGCCTCCGTCACGGCGCTGACGGGAGGCGGGCAGACGGTCACTGGGACCGCTGTCGGCCCAGGGGTCGTCCAAGGGCTCGGAAATACTCACCGGGCCACCTCCCTCACGTCCGCCGCGCGGACCTCGCCGTGCCCTTCTTTCTTACGGCACGACACTGACAAATGGGCGGCCCAACTCCGGTTCTGACGCGTCGGTTTTTCGAGCTTTCCGAGGTCGGATCACGAGGGGGGCGCCGCACCACGGTAGGCCCGTGGCCACCGTCAGCCAATCTGGTTATCCACAGGCGGTGTGGATGACGGGCGCGTTGCTGTGGAGAACCTCGCCAAACCTGTGCACGGCTCGGTGGACAGGCCTGTGAACAAGCACTCAGCCTTCCTGACAAACAAGCTCTGACCTGCAACTTTCCCGTCCACCGGCTGTGCAGAAGAAAAACTTCCCCAGTCGGACCAAGATCGTGCCAAACAGCGCTTCGAAGAGCGTCCAACTCGTGACCAGGTAAGGGTCTTTCTAGCATTGCATCTCTTACCTGTGGAAGATTAGATTGGTGTCCATGACACAGGCTCCCGCGGCGACCAAGACTGTTCGGCGACAGCACGACCGAGAGATCATCGCCCTCGCAGTTCCCGCCTTCGGCGCACTCGTCGCCGAGCCTCTCTTCGTGCTGGCCGACAGCGCCATCGTGGGCCACCTCGGCACCGCGCAACTGGCCGGCCTCGGCGTCGCCTCAGCGCTCCTCACCACCGCCGTGAGTGTCTTCGTCTTCCTCGCCTACGCGACCACGGCCGCTGTCGCCCGCCGGGTGGGCGCCGGAGATCTCCAGTCCGCCATCCGTCAGGGCATGGACGGCATCTGGCTCGCCCTCCTGCTCGGCGCCGCCGTCATCGCCGTCGTCCTTCCCACCGCACCCGCGCTCGTGGAACTCTTCGGCGCATCGGACACCGCGGCTCCGTACGCGATCACATACCTCCGCATCTCCTCGCTCGGCATCCCGGCCATGCTCGTCGTGCTCGCCTCCACCGGTGTCCTGCGCGGACTACAGGACACAAAGACCCCGCTGTACGTGGCCCTCGGCGGCTTCATCGCCAACGGCGTCCTCAACGTGGCTCTCGTCTACGGCGCCGACCTGGGCATCGCCGGCTCCGCCTGGGGCACCGTCATCGCCCAGTGCGCGATGGCCGCCGTGTACCTCTTCGTCGTCGTACGCGGAGCCAGGCGCCACGGAGCCTCCCTGCGCCCCGACGCCGCCGGCATCAGGGCCTGTGCCCAGGCGGGCGCACCGCTTCTCGTCCGTACGCTCTCACTGCGCGCGATCCTGATGATCGCGACCGCGGTGGCCGCCCGCCTCGGCGACGCCGATGTGGCCGCCCACCAGATCATCCTGTCCCTGTGGAGCCTGCTGGCCTTCGCGCTCGACGCCATCGCCATCGCCGGTCAGGCGATCATCGGCCGCTATCTGGGGGCGAACGATGCCCAGGGCGCGCGCGACGTCTGCCGCCGCATGGTGCAGTGGGGCATCGCCTCGGGAGTCGTGCTCGGCGGACTTGTCGTCCTCGCCCGGCCGCTGTTCATCCCGCTCTTCTCCAGCGACTCCGTCGTCCAGGACGCCGCCCTGCCCGCACTCGTGGTGGTGGCCGTCTCCCAGCCGATCTGCGGCATCGTCTACGTGCTCGACGGCGTACTGATGGGAGCGGGGGACGGCCCGTATCTGGCCTGGGCGATGCTGGCCACGCTGGCGGTCTTCGCTCCGGTGGCGCTCCTCGTGCCGGTCTTCGGCGGCGGACTGACTGCCGTCTGGGCAGCGATGACGCTGATGATGACGGTTCGCATGGTGACCCTGTGGCTGCGGACGCGCTCCGGACACTGGATCGTCACCGGCGCCACGCGCTGATCCCGGGAGGGATCACGCCTGCTGATCGCCGCACGCTGTTTCACGTGAAACAGCGCATCCCGTGAAACACGGCGCCCCTAGGGCAACGGGTACCTGAGACACGTTGGGCCGCACCCCTGAGGGTGCGGCCCAACGGTTGCTTCAGCTCTGCCAAGCGCAGTGCTTAGGCAGAGACGACCTCGATGTTGACCTTGGCGGCAACCTCGGGGTGCAGACGCACGGACGTCGCGTGGGCGCCCAGCGTCTTGATCGGCGCGCCCAGCTCGACACGACGCTTGTCGATCTTCGGACCACCAGCGGCCTCGATCGCCGAAGCGACGTCAGCCGGGGTGACGGAACCGAAGAGACGACCGGCGTCGCCGGAGCGGACGGCCAGACGGACCTTGACGCCCTCGAGCTGGGCCTTGACCTCGTTGGCCTGCTCGATGGTCGCGATCTCGTGGATCTTGCGAGCACGACGGATCTGCTCGACGTCCTTTTCGCCACCCTTGGTCCAGCGGATCGCAAAGTTCCGCGGGATCAGGTAGTTGCGGGCGTAGCCGTCCTTGACGTCTACGACCTCGCCGGCGGCACCGAGGCCGGAGACCTCGTGGGTGAGGATGATCTTCATTAGTCGGTCACCCTTCCCTTATCGCGCGGTGGACGTGTAGGGCAGCAGCGCCATCTCACGGCTGTTCTTCACGGCCGTGGCGACGTCACGCTGGTGCTGCGTGCAGTTGCCGGTCACGCGGCGGGCACGGATCTTGCCGCGGTCGGAAATGAACTTCCGCAGCATGTTCGTGTCCTTGTAGTCCACGTACGTGACCTTGTCCTTGCAGAATGCGCAGACCTTCTTCTTAGGCTTGCGCACAGGCGGCTTCGCCATGTGTTCTCTCCTGTTTGATCAAGAAGTGTGGGAACGGCCCACCCCTGGCCCTGAGGCCTAGAAGGGGGGCTCGTCCGAGTAGCCGCCGCCAGAGCCGCCAGAGCCGCCGGAGCCGCCGGAGCTTCCGCCCCAGCCACCGCCGCCGCCCTGCTGCTGGCCGCCGCCGGCCGGCGCACCGGTCGCCCAGGGGTCGTCGGCGGGAGCACCGCCGCCGCCCTGCTGCTGACCGCCACCGGAGCCGCCGCCCCAGTTGCCGCCGCCCTGCTGGCCGCCGCCACCGCCGCCGCCGAATCCGCCGCCCTGGCCGCCTCGACCGGTGGTCTTGGTGACCTTGGCCGTGGCGTTCTTCAAGCTGGCGCCGACTTCCTCGACGTCGAGCTCGTAGACCGTGCGCTTGACGCCCTCACGGTCTTCGTAGGACCGCTGCTTCAACCGGCCCTGCACGACGACGCGCATGCCTCGCTGAAGCGACTCCGCGACGTTCTCCGCCGCCTGACGCCAGACCGAGCAGGTGAGGAAGAGGCTTTCGCCGTCCTTCCACTCATTGGTCTGACGGTCGAAGGTGCGGGGAGTGGACGCGACACGGAACTTCGCGACCGCCGCACCGGACGGGGTGAAGCGCAGCTCGGGGTCGTCGACAAGATTGCCGACGACCGTGATGACGGTCTCGCCTGCCATGGGGGAACCTCTCGGCGGGTTTGCTGCTGGCTGCTTTTGCTGCTGCTACTCGGATCCCGAGTACCGCTGAGCTAGGAAGCTCAGTGGGTCTCGGGACGGAGGACCTTGGTCCGGAGGACCGACTCGTTCAGGTTCATCTGGCGGTCGAGCTCCTTGACGACCGCAGGCTCGGCCTGCAGGTCGATGACCGAGTAGATGCCCTCGGGCTTCTTCTTGATCTCGTACGAGAGACGACGACGGCCCCAGGTGTCGACCTTTTCGACCTTTCCGTTGCCCTCACGGACGACGGAGAGGAAGTTCTCGATCAACGGGGAGACAGCGCGCTCCTCGAGATCGGGGTCGAGGATGACCATCACTTCGTAGTGACGCATGTGGAACCCACCTCCTTTGGACTCAGCGGCCACGGTCGTTCCGTGGCAGGAGGGTCGTGATGCGTACGCAACGGTATCGGCAGCCACTGACAATCGGGCTCCCCGATCAGTAGGCCGATCGGGAGTCCCTGCCATGGCATGGGCAGACACCGGTGCAGACGGTACAGAGTACCCGCACCTGGGCTTCCGGTTGAAATCCGGCGACCGAGGGGCAGAATCTGTACACATCGGGTGTGTATGGCGCTACAGTGCGCCGCCTTACGCAGGAGGTGCCTCATGGCACAGACATTGCGACCGAATACCGCCGGCTCCCTCTTCGCCACGGACGGCAAGGCCCATCCCATGCAGGACACGCTGCTCGGCGTGACCCTGATCCTGGGGGCCATCGCCTTCGTCTCGGCGATGTTCCACAACCTCCACCTGCTCAGCTCATGGGCCGGCCTGGTGGGGATCGCCACGGGTGCGTGGGGACAGTTCATCTCCGAGACGACCCGCGAGCGCTTCGGTCTGATCCTCGGCCTCGGTGCCTCGGCGGTCGGATTCTTCCTGGGCATGGCACATGGCGGACTCTTCGGCGGGCTCTGGTAGCCGCCTGCACACCGCTCCTCGACGCCCCTTCCGCGCATAGGCCAGGGGCCAAGGTTCCGTACGCCCAGACGGGGCGCTCTCGGGGCACAGTAGGCTTCGGCGCGAGAGCCGGAGCCCCTGTACCCATGGGGACACACCAGCCGAGGAGCGCCCCGCATGAGTCTGACCCTGAGGACCATCAGTCGCGAGCAGCATCTGGCGTATATCCAGAGTCTGCCGTCGGCAAGTCATTGCCAGGTCCCGGCATGGGCGGATGTGAAGAGTGAATGGCGTTCGGAGAACCTGGGCTGGTTCGACGACCGGACCGGCGAACTCGTCGGTGCGGGCCTGGTGCTCTACCGGCAACTGCCGAAGGTCAAGCGCTATCTCGCCTACCTTCCCGAGGGCCCGGTCATCAACTGGTACGCCCCGAACCTGGACGACTGGCTGCAGCCGATGCTCGCGCATCTGAAGCGGCAGGGCGCCTTCTCCGTGAAGATGGGCCCGCCGGTCGTCATCCGGCGCTGGGACGCTCCCGCGATCAAGTCGGGCATCCAGAACCCGGATGTGAAGCGGCTGCGGGACGTCGAGGCCTCGCACATCGAGCCGCGTGCCTTCGAAGTCTCCGACAGGCTGCGCAAGATGGGCTGGCAGCAGGGCGAGGACGGCGGCGCCGGCTTCGGTGACGTCCAGCCGCGCTACGTCTTCCAAGTGCCGCTGGCCAACCGCTCCTTGGACGAGGTCCTCAAGGGCTTCAACCAGCTGTGGCGACGCAACATCAAGAAGGCCGAGAAGGCCGGCGTCGAGGTCGTCCAGGGCGGTTACGAAGACCTGGCCGAATGGCAGCGCCTCTACGAGATCACGGCGATCCGCGACAAGTTCCGGCCGCGGCCGCTCGGTTACTTCCAGCAGATGTGGCGGACCCTCAACTCCGAGGACCCCAACCGCATGCGGCTGTACTTCGCGCGGCACAACGGCGTGAACCTGTCCGCGGCGACGATGCTCGTCGTCGGCGGGCACGTCTGGTACTCCTACGGCGCTTCGGACAACATCGGCCGTGAGGTCAGGCCCTCGAACGCGATGCAGTGGCGGATGCTCCGGGACGCCTACGCGCTCGGCGCCACCGTCTATGACTTGCGGGGCATCTCCGACTCTCTGGACGAGACGGACCACCTGTTCGGACTGATTCAGTTCAAGGTGGGCACGGGTGGAGAGGCTGTCGAGTACATCGGCGAGTGGGACTTCCCGCTCAACAAGCTGCTCCACAAGGCGCTCGACATCTACATGTCGCGCCGCTGACCGCACCGACCCGGCACACTTCACACAGCCACAAATACTCTTCATACCTCTGATACACCGCAGCCACGAGAAAGGTTCCGGGATCCGGCCATGGCGCTCACGCTCTATGTCGACACCGCGCGCTGGCGGGCACACCACAAGCACGTGCTGGAGCAGTTCCCGGGAATCGTCCCGGTCTGCAAGGGCAACGGCTACGGCTTCGGTCATGAGCGCCTCGCGGAAGAAGCGACCCGCTTCGGCTCCGACGTCCTCGCCGTCGGCACCACGTACGAAGCCGCCCGGATCAAGGACTGGTTCAGCGGCGACCTGCTGGTCCTGACCCCGTTCCGGCGGGGCGAGGAGCCCGTGCCGCTGCCCGACCGCGTCATCCGCTCCGTATCGTCCCTGGACGGCGTACACGGCCTCGTGGGCGCCCGCGTCGTCATCGAGGTCATGTCCTCGATGAAGCGGCACGGCGTGAGCGAGCAGGAGCTCTCACAGCTGCACGCGGCCATCGAGGACGTACGGCTCGAGGGCTTCGCGATCCACCTGCCGCTGGACCGCACCGACGGCTCGGACGCCGTCGAGGAGGTCATCGGCTGGATGGACCGGCTGCGTGCCGCCCGTCTTCCGCTGCACACGATGTTCGTCAGCCACCTCAAGGCCAACGAACTCGCCCGCCTGCAGCAGCAGTTCCCGCAGACACGCTTCCGCGCGCGCATCGGGACGCATCTGTGGCTGGGTGACCACGAGGCCACCGAGTACCGCGGCGCCGTCCTGGACGTCACGCAGGTGACCAAGGGCGACCGCTTCGGCTACCGCCAGCAGAAGGTCGCCTCCGACGGCTGGCTGGTCGTCGTCGCGGGCGGCACGTCGCACGGCGTCGGCCTGGAGGCCCCGAAGGCACTGCACGGCATGGTGCCGCGCGCGAAGGGTGTGGCCCGCGCGGGCCTCGCGACCGTCAACCGCAACCTGTCGCCGTTCGTCTGGGGCGGCAAGCAGCGCTGGTTCGCGGAGCCGCCGCACATGCAGGTCTCCATCCTCTTCGTGCCCTCGGACGCGCCCGAGCCGAAGGTGGGCGAGGAGCTGGTGGCCCATCTGCGGCACACCACCACGCAGTTCGACCGCATCGTCGACCGCTGATCACCGCGGGACGGAGCACAGACTGAAGGGCCGGGAGCGACGGTTGTCACTCCCGGCCCTTCAGTCATTCCCGGCCACCTCGGCGGCCTGTTCGCTCAGGGTGAAACGGCTCAGGGTGAGATATCCGTCGGCGTCGATCCCCACCGCACGTAGGTCCCCTCGGTGGAGTGCGCCGCGTGCCGCGGTGGGTGGGCCGCCTGCCCGAGGACAAAGACGTCCTGCGCACCGTCCAGGACGCCTCCGGAGGGGTCGTCGTCACCGGACCGCCGGACCGGGTCTCTCTCCGGCATCAGGATGTCGCGTACGACCACGGCACACAGGTACAGCGTCCCCAGCAGGTGGACCACGATGGCGAGTTGGTAGCCCTCGGTCGGCAGGCCCTTGTGGGCCTCGCCGCTTGTCGTGTACGCGAGGTACAGCCAGATCCCCAGGAAATACGCGACCTCGCACGCCTGCCAGATCAGGAAGTCACGCCAGCGCGGCCGGGCCAGGGCGGCGAGGGGGATCAGCCACAGTACGTACTGCGGCGAGTAGACCTTGTTGGTGAGGATGAACGCGGCGACCACCAGGAACGCGAGCTGCGCGAAGCGCGGGCGGCGCGGCGCGGTCAGACCCAGCGCGCCGACCCCGAGGCAGGCCAGGAGCATCAGCGCCGTCGCCAGGGTGTTGACCGTGTCCGTGGACAGCGGGTCGTCCATGCGCTGCGAGAGGATCAGCCAGAACGAACCGAAGTCGACGCCCCGTTCCTGGCTGAAGGTGTAGAACTTCGCCCAGCCCTCGCGGATGTGGAAGCCCGTCGCGTCGTGCGTGATCATCACGGGCAGGTTCACCACGAGCCAGGCACCCACCGCCGCTCCGGCCGTCATGCAGAAGGCCCGCCAGCGCCCCGCCCGCCAGCACAGGATGAGCAGCGGGCCCAGGAGCAGCGCCGGGTAGAGCTTCGCGGCGGTCGCCAGGCCGAGCAAGATGCCCGCGGAGAGCGTCCCCCCGCGTGCCCACATCAGCATCGCAGCGGCTGTGAGAGCGACCGCGAACAGGTCCCAGTTGATGGTGGCCGTCAACGCGAAGGCAGGCGCCAGGGCGACCATCAGGCCGTCCCAGGGGCGCCGCCGGTGAGTGCGGGCGACACAGACGGCGATGACCGCCGTACAGGCCATCAGCATCCCAGCATTGACCATCCAGTAGAACTTCTCCTGGTGCTGGATGCTGCCGCTGCCCGGTGTCAGCCAGGAGGCGACCTCCATGAACACACCGGTCAGCACCGGGTATTCGAGGTACTCCATGTCGCCGGGCAGCTTGTCGAAGTAGGGCACGAGCCCGTCGGCGAACCCACGCCCTTGGTAGAGGTGCGGGATGTCGGAGTAGCAGGCGTGCGTGTACTGCGAGCTCGCCCCCTGGAACCAGGCGCCGTCGTAGCACGGCAGCTTCTGCACCATGCCGAGCGCGAACATCCCGATCGCGATGAGCGCAATGACGCGTACGGGGGTCCACCATGTCGCCGCGTAGAGCACTCTGCGTCCGATGGGTCCACCGATCAGCTCGCTGCCGGCCGCGGCGACCTCATCCTCCTTGGTCGGCCGTACGGGCTCCGGCTGTTGTGCACTAGTGGTCTTGTGCACGCTCGTGCGCGTCGTCTCTGCACTGGGCATGCCGCACATCCTGCCGTACGCACCTGAGAACACGGAGAGGGCCGCCACACCGGTGCGGTGTGACGGCCCTCGTCAACGCTCAGCGGCGCATGTTTCACGTGAAACCGTGCGTTTCACGTGAAACACACGCACGGGGACCTCGGTCAGCCTGAGGGTCCGCCGAACCAGCCTCCGTTGCCGTTCCCGTTGTTCGCTCCGCCGCCTGTCGGTTCGTCCGTGGCCGGCGGCGACTCCCCGCCGGTGCTGCCGTCGGTGGTCCCTCCGTCCGACGTACCGCCGTTGTTGTTGCACTGCAAGTCCCAGTCGGCACAGGTCTCACCGGGATCGGGGCTTCCTGAGGGGGTCGGGGACGGCCCGGTGTCCGATGGGGTCGGCGAGGGGGACTTCTCCGGCTCCTCGGTCTCCGACGGGGTCGGGGTCGGGGTCGGCGGCGGCGTCTCACCGACGACCTGGCCGATCGGCTCCGGGACCGGGAAGTTCTTCACAGGAGCGCCCTTGAGGGCCTGCTCCATGTAGTCCTTCCAGATCTGCGCGGGGAACGAGGCACCGTGGATCTTCTCTTCGCCACCCGTGCCGAACATCTCCAGGAACTCGCGCTTCTTGTTCCCTTCGTTGTCGTCGAGCCGGTACATGCTGATCGCGGTCGACAGCTGCGGGGTGTACCCGACGAACCAGGCCGACTTGTTGCCGTCGGTCGTACCGGTCTTGCCCGCGACTTGGCGGCCGCTGAGCTGGGCCGAGGTGCCCGTGCCCTTCTCGACGACGGTCCTGAGCACGTCGGTGACGTTGTCGGCGACCGACGTGTCGAAGGCCCGCTTGGTCTGCACATCGTGCTGGAAGACGGTGTTGCCCTTGTGCTCGACCTTCTTGACCGAGTACGGCTCGTTCTGCTCACCGCTGGACGCGAAGGTGGAGTAGGCGCCGGCCATCCGGATCGCGCTCGGAGAGGACGTACCGAGTGAGAAGGACGGGTAATTGGCGCTGGCCAGGCTGTTCGCCTTGAGACCGGAGTCGACAGCCGCAGCCTTCACCTTGTCCAGGCCGACATCCATGCCGAGCTGTACATAGGCCGAGTTGACGGACTCACGCATCGCCTCACGGAGGTCGATCTGGTAGGTCGGCGCGTTGTAGGAGGCGTCACCGTCGTTGGTCTGCAGCCACTCCTTGCCTTCCTTGTCCGTCCAGACGCTGCCGTCGTAGTTCTGGATCTTGAGCTTGTTCTTGCCGCTGTACAGGCTCTTGGGGTTGACGATGGTGCGCTGGTCCTCGCCCTGCTCCGCCACCCCGTCCGGGTCGCGCGTTCCGTCCTTGAAGGCCGCTGCCAGCACGAAGGGCTTGAACGTCGAGCCGACCTGCGCACCGGTCTGGTCCGCGTTGTTGGTGAAGTGCTTGGTCGCGTCCTCACCGCCGTAGATGGCCTCGATCGCGCCGTCCTCCGGGTTCACGGAGGCCCCACCGAACTGGACGTGGGTGTCCTTGTCCTTGCGCAACTTGGGTTTGATCTTCGCCTTGCGGACCTTCTCCACGGACTTCTCGAGTTCCTTGACCTTCGTTCTGTCGAAGGTCGTGTGGATCTCGTAGCCACCCTGCTGAAGGTCGTTGGCCGTGATCTGGCCCTCGCTGTTGTTGATCACGTACGCCTTGGCGAGGTCGACCAGATAGCCGACCTGCCCGCCCAGCAGAGCGTTGGAGCGCGGGTTCTCCAGCTTCGGGAACTTCGTGTACTTGTTGCGGACCTCGGCGGTCAGGTGGCCGTCCTTGACCTCCTCGTCGAGGATCCACTTCCAGCGCTTCATGGCCCGCTCGGTGTTGGCCTGCTGCGTGGCCGCGGGGTCGACCGCGGCGGATCCAGCGGGGTCGTAGTACGTGGCGCCCTTGAGCACCGTCGCCAGGAGCGCGCACTCGCTGGGGTCCAGGTCGCTGGCGTCCTCGCCGAAGTAGGCGCGGGCGGCGGCCTGGATGCCATAGGCCCCACGGCCGTAGTAGGCGGTGTTGAGGTACCCCGCCATGATCTGTTCCTTGGAGACCGTCCGGCCGACCTTTATGGAGATGAAGAGCTCTTTGAACTTACGCGTGAACGTCTGGGACTGGTCACCGAGGCGCGCGTTCTTCACGTACTGCTGGGTGATGGTCGAGCCACCCTGGGTCTCGCCGCCCTTGGCCATGTTGACCAGAGCGCGAGTGATGCCCATCGGGTCGACGCCCTTGTCGTCCTCGAACGTCTTGTTCTCGGCCGAGATGACGGCGGTCCGCATCTCCTTGGGGATCTTGTCGTAGTCGATGATCTGGCGGTTCGTCTCACCACCGGTCGCGACCATCTGCTTGCCGTCGGCCCAGTAATAGACGTTGTTCTGCGCCGTGGCCGCTTCGTCGACCTTCGGGACCTGCACCAAGGCGTACGCGATGCCCGTTACCGCCATCAGGCTGCCGAGGAACCCGACGAACAGGCCGGTGACCAGACGCCAGGACGGAACCCAGCGCCGCAGACCGTCCTTCTCCGCACGCGGGTAGTCGATCAGGCGCTTCTTGCGGGGCTCATGACCGCCACGGCCTCGGCCGCGGCCCGGTCCGTTCGGGCCTCCGCCACCGCGACGGCCTCCGCCACCGGCGCCTGAGCGCCCGGCGCCGGATCCGTCGGCCGCTCTGCGTCGGCCTCCGCCGGCACCGACAGCGCCGCTGCGCTGCGCAGCACGACGGGCCTCTGCGCGGCCGCCGTAGGAACGGTCCCCGTCGTCAGGGGCTCCTGTCCCGTGCGAGCCGGTTGAGGAAGTGGGCGATCCAGTGGCGCCACGCGGTGCCGCGCGGCGGCCCGACGACGCGCCTGGGACGCCGCGTCTGGCCGCGGCGCGTCCGCCGCCCTGCGGCTGCGGCGGTTTGCGACGGTGCTCGCTCATCGAACGATTACTCCTCGGGCAGGCGCAGGTATCCGCGCCTGGAAACGGCGGCTGGTTTCCGGTCCCCCCGAAGTACGGATGCGCCCGTCCCGGCACTCATCCGCACTACACCAGGGTCAACGACGCCCTCAGGTGTCACTTGGTTCCCGGCGGTCTGCATGGCGCACAGACTACGCACCGTCAAAACCCTCTTAGGGCAGAAGTTCACCCCAAATCAGGCAAGTTGCTTCCTACGAATCGGTGATGTGACGCCGTTCACCGTTTCCCCTCTTGTCTCAGCTGGTGGGCCGTTCTATCGTCTCGATGTATCGAGTCGATACATCAGCTCGGCATAAAGACCGTGTCGACAGACGCTGGCAGACGGGAGGCGAAGATGAGCAGACGCTCCGGCATCCTCGAGTTCGCCGTGCTCGGCCTGCTGCGCGAGTCCCCGATGCACGGCTATGAGCTGCGCAAACGGCTCAATACATCGCTGGGAGTGTTCCGCGCCTTCAGCTACGGGACGCTCTACCCCTGCCTCAAGACGCTGGTCGCGAGCGGCTGGTTGATCGAGGAATCGGGTGGCGCCTCCGAGGAGGCCCTCGCGGCCCCCCTCTCCGGGCGCCGCGCCAAGATCGTCTATCGGTTGACGGCGGAAGGTAAGGAGCACTTCGAGGACCTGCTCTCACAGACCGGCCCCGACGCGTACGAGGACGAACACTTCGCCGCCCGCTTCGCCTTTTTCGGCCAGACATCGCGGGACGTACGCATGCGGGTGCTCGAGGGGCGTCGCAGCCGCCTCGAGGAGCGTCTGGAGAAGATGAGCGCCTCCCTGGCCCGTACCCGGGAGCGCCTGGACGACTACACGCTTGAGCTGCAGCGGCACGGAATGGAGTCCGTGGAGCGCGAAGTGCGCTGGCTGAACGAGCTCATCGAGAGCGAGCGAGCGGGACGGGACCAGCAACGGTCCGCCCCGGACAGCTCCGCTCAGCACGACAGCACATCTGGGGAGTCGGGCGGCCTGCCCCGGCGGCGGGAGACCAACCCGCCGCCGGATCCGTCCGATGACACCGCCAAGTGAGGCCCCGCGGTCCGCAGGGTCTCATCCGGAATACACGAATCACACAGGGAGCAACCGGAATGGGTTCGGTTCGCGTAGCCATCGTCGGCGTGGGCAACTGCGCCGCCTCGCTGGTCCAGGGCGTCGAGTACTACAAGGACGCAGACCCGGACGCCAAGGTCCCGGGCCTGATGCACGTCCAGTTCGGCGAGTACCACGTCGGTGATGTCGAGTTCGTCGCCGCCTTTGACGTGGACGCCAAGAAGGTCGGCCTCGACCTCACGGACGCCATCGGCGCCAGCGAGAACAACACCATCAAGATCTGCGACGTGCCGAGCAAGGGCGTCACCGTCCAGCGCGGCCACACCCTCGACGGCCTGGGCAAGTACTACCGCGAGACCATCGAGGAGTCCGACGAGACCCCGGTCGACGTCGTCCAGGTCCTCAAGGACAAGCAGGTCGACGTCCTCGTCTGCTACCTGCCCGTCGGTTCCGAGGACGCCGCGAAGTTCTACGCGCAGTGCGCCATCGACGCCAAGGTCGCCTTCGTCAACGCCCTGCCGGTCTTCATCGCCGGCACCAAGGAGTGGGCTGACAAGTTCACCGAGGCGGGCGTCCCGATCGTCGGCGACGACATCAAGTCGCAGGTCGGCGCCACCATCACGCACCGTGTGATGGCGAAGCTGTTCGAGGACCGCGGTGTCCGTCTCGAGCGCACGATGCAGCTCAACGTCGGCGGCAACATGGACTTCAAGAACATGTTGGAGCGCGACCGCCTCGAGTCCAAGAAGATCTCGAAGACGCAGTCCGTCACCTCGCAGATCCGCGACCGTGACATGGGCGCCGACAACGTCCACATCGGTCCGTCCGACTACGTCGCGTGGCTCGACGACCGCAAGTGGGCGTACGTCCGCCTCGAGGGCCGCGCCTTCGGCGACGTCCCGCTGAACCTCGAGTACAAGCTCGAGGTCTGGGACTCCCCGAACTCGGCCGGTGTCATCATCGACGCCCTGCGCGCCGCGAAGATCGCCAAGGACCGGGGCATCGGCGGCCCGATCCTCTCCGCGTCCTCGTACTTCATGAAGTCCCCGCCGGTGCAGTACTTCGACGACGAGGCCTACGAGAACGTCGAGAAGTTCATCAAGGGCGAGGTCGAGCGCTAAAGCTCTCCCCTTGAACGGCTGTTGAGGGTCCCCGGGCAATGCGCCCGGGGACCCTCCTCGTATGTGAGGCTGTGCCCCATGGCTGTCGTCGGTGACCTGCGCGTACTGCTGCGCCTGCGGGACTTCCGGCGTCTGCTCGCCGTGCGGCTGATCTCCCAGGGCGCGGACGGCGTCTATCAGGTGGCCCTCGCCACGTACGTCGTGTTCTCGCCGGAGAAGCAGACCTCACCGGCCGCGATCGCCTCCGCGATGGCGGTGCTGCTCCTGCCGTACTCACTGATCGGCCCCTTCGCCGGCGTGCTCCTCGACCGCTGGCCACGCCGACAGGTTTTTCTGTACGGCAATCTGCTGCGGGCCTCTCTTGCCTCGGTGACCGCGGTGCTGATGCTGAGCGGCGTGCCCGACTGGCTCTTCTTCGCCTCCGCGCTCTGCGTCACCGCCGTCAACCGTTTCGTCCTCGCCGGACTCTCGGCGGCGCTGCCACGGGTGGTCGACACGGAGCGCCTGGTGATGGCCAACTCCCTGTCACCGACCGCGGGGACGCTGGCCGCCACCGTGGGCGGCGGCCTCGCCTTCGTCGTACGCCTGGCGGGCTCCGACTCCGACGCGGTGGTGGTGCTCCTCGGGGCGGCCCTGTACCTGTGCGCGGCGCTCGCCTCGCTGCGGATGGCGCGTGAACTCCTCGGTCCGGACCCTGAGCTGATGCGGCCACGGCTCGGCGCGGCCCTTGCCGGTACGGCGCGGGACCTGGTGGCAGGGGTGCGGCACCTGTCGCAGCGGCGCCCTGCCGCCCGCGCGCTCCTCGCGATGACGCTCATGCGGTTCTGCTACGGCGCCCTGTCGGTCATGGTCCTGATGCTCTGCCGGTACGCCTGGTCGTCCTCGGAGTCCGACGGGCTCGCCCTGCTCGGGCTCGCCGTGGGGGTCTCGGGGGCGGGCTTCTTCGCGGCGGCCGTGGTGACGCCCTGGGCGGTGAACCGGCTGACGGCCGGCGGCTGGATCGTCGTCTGCGCGGGGGCGGCGGCGATCCTGGAACCGGCGCTCGCCCTGCCCTTCTCACCCGTCCCGCTGCTGATCGCTGCGTTCCTCCTTGGCCTGACGACCCAGGGCGCGAAGATCGCCACGGACACGGTGGTGCAGTCCACGGTGGACGACAGCTTCCGTGGCCGGATCTTCTCCGTCTACGACGTCCTGTTCAACGTCGCCTTCGTCGGCGCGGCCGGAGTTGCCGCCCTGATGCTGCCGCCTGACGGGCGATCGGTCCCGCTGGTGGTCACGGTCGCCGTTATCTACGCAGCGATTGCTGCCGCTATGGCCAGATTTGACGCACAGTAAGTGTCACATCAATGCCACAGAGCCACTCTGGGCTTCAGAGATGTCACTGCATCCCTATAACTTACGGACGTCGTATCCGCGCCATCGCGCTTCCGTTCGAGGGGGACCCCCAAGTGACTACTCCGCCCCAGGGCCAGAATCCGTACGGCCAGGGCGTGCAGCCGCACCCCGGCCAGCCGGCACAGCCCGGCCAGCCCGGCGTTCCGCAGCAGCCCTACCCGCCCTACAACCAGGGCGCCCCGGTTCCGCCTCCGGCCGCGCCGAGCGGTGGCCGACGCGTGAGCAAGGTGGTCCTGCGGATCGGTGCCGTCATCGTCATCGGCATCATCATCGCTGTCGTCAAGTGGCAGCTGGGCAAGAGCGACGCCGAGACCACTGCCGTCGGTGACTGCCTGCACAACAAGGGCACGCAGTCGCAGCCGGACCTCAAGAACGCTGACTGCTCCTCCAGCGACGCCGAGTTCGAGGTCATCGAGAAGTTCGACAACACGAGCAGCGTCAGCAAGTGCGAAACGGTCAAGGGGACCGAGGTCTCCTACTACCAGACCGGCGGCAGCCACGATGTGGTGCTCTGCCTGAAGACCAAGTAGCGGCATAAGCGAAGGGGCACTGTTTCACGTGAAACAGTGCCCCTTCGCATGTCCGGATCCGGTGCGATGTTTCACGTGAAACATCGCACCGAGTCCCCTCTCACTCCTGTGCGGCCCACCACTCCTTGAGCGCCGCGATCGCCTCGTCCCGCTCCATCGGCCCGTTCTCCAGCCGCAGCTCCAGCAGGAACTTGTAGGCCTGACCGATCACCGGGCCCGGCCGTACGTCCAGGACCTGCATGATCTCGTTGCCGTCCAGGTCCGGACGGATCGAGTCGAGCTCCTCCTGCTCCTGAAGCCGCGCGATGCGCTCCTCCAGGCCGTCGTACGCACGCGACAGCGCATTGGCCTTGCGCTTGTTGCGCGTCGTGCAGTCGGACCGGGTCAGCTTGTGCAGCCGGCTGAGGAGAGGGCCCGCGTCGCGTACGTAGCGGCGCACGGCCGAGTCCGTCCACTCGCCTGTTCCGTAGCCGTGGAAGCGCAGGTGCAGCTCCACCAGACGCGAGACGTCCTTCACGAGCTCGTTCGAGTACTTGAGCTCCGTCATCCGCTTCTTGGTCATCTTGGCCCCCACCACCTCGTGGTGGTGGAAGGAGACCCGGCCGTCGTCCTCGAAGCGCCGCGTCCGCGGCTTCCCGATGTCGTGCAGCAGTGCCGCGAGCCGCAGCGTCAGATCCGGGCCGTCCTCCTCCAGCGCCATCGCCTGCTCAAGGACGATCAGCGAGTGGTCGTAGACGTCCTTGTGACGGTGGTGCTCGTCACTCTCCAGCCGCAGCGCCGGAAGCTCGGGCAGTACGCGGTCAGCGATGCCCGTGTCGACAAGTAGAGCAAGTCCCTTCGCCGGGTTCGGCGAGAGGAGCAGCTTGTTCAGTTCGTCACGGACGCGCTCCGCGGAGACGATGTCGATGCGCTCGGCCATCGCCTTCATCGCGGCGACGACGTCCGGAGCCACCTCGAAGTCCAGCTGTGCCGCGAACCGCGCGGCCCGCATCATCCGCAGCGGGTCGTCCGAGAAGGAGTCCTCCGGGGTGCCAGGGGTGCGCAGGACACGCCCCGCCAGGTCCTCGAGACCGCCGTGCGGGTCGACGAACTCCTTCTCGGGGAGAGCGACGGCCATCGCGTTGACGGTGAAATCACGGCGTACGAGGTCTTCCTCGATGGAGTCGCCGTACGACACCTCGGGCTTGCGCGAGGTCCTGTCGTAGGCCTCGGAGCGGTACGTCGTGACTTCGATCTGGTAGCCGTCCTTCTGGCTCCCCACGGTGCCGAAGGCGATCCCGACCTCCCACACCGAGTCCGCCCACGGCCTGACGATCTTCAGTACGTCCTCGGGGCGGGCATCGGTCGTGAAGTCCAGGTCATTGCCGAGCCGGCCAAGGAGCGCGTCTCTGACCGACCCGCCGACCAGGGCAAGGGAGAACCCGGCCTCCTGAAAACGGCGGGCAAGGTCGTCCGCGACAGGGGACACACGCAGCAGTTCGCTGACCGCGCGGCGCTGCACCTGACTCAGTGCGCTGGGATTTTCTTCATTGGCGTTCGGCACAACAGAAAAGGGTACGTGCCCCGGACGCCCCCAGCCGCCCGGTTTTCGGCGGGACCTCCTGGGCCGCGCGCCCCTCTCCGGCCAGGTCTTCCGATCATGTGGAGCAGTCCGCGGCACTTCGCCACAGCGCACCTCGTTACCATGCGTGGACGCACAACCGACGACCACTGACGACGACGAGGACGGGCAACGCGTGGCCGAGGCGGCAGACTTCCCGGGGACCAGTCCCTCACCTGCCCGCCGGTGGCTGCGGCGTACGGCAGCGTTGCTGGCTGGGGCCCCATTGCTGACCGGCATGCTGCAGCTGTCGGCGGAGCCGACCGCGCACGCCGCGGCGCCGAGCGCGGACGCGGGCGCGGCGGCAGACGCCACCGGTTCGAACACCGTCGACGTCTCGCTGAACAAACTCACACCCACCGCTCCGTCGGACGGGGACACGGTCACCGTCTCCGGCACGGTCACCAACGAGGGCAAGCAGGCGGTCACGGGAGCCGAGGTCGGGCTGCGCCTGGGGCCGGTCCTGAACGGCCGGGGCCAGATCGACTCCGCCGCCAAGCGCACCGGCTACCAGGCCGGAGCCGACGGCACGGAAGTCGGCGGCAAGTACGTCAAGAAGTTCTCCAAGCTGGCCCCCGGCATCCGTCAGGACTTCAGCATCTCCGTGCCGGTCAAGGCGCTGGATCTCGGCGCCGACGGCGTCTACCAGCTCGGTGTCTCGCTCACGGGCCGGACCGCCGCCCAGCCGTGGTCCCAGGTGCTCGGCTTCGAGCGGACCTTCCTGCCGTGGCAGTCGGGCGCCGCTGACACGAAGACCAAGACGACCTATCTGTGGCCGCTCATCTCCACCGCACACCTCACGGCGGAGACCGGCTCGGACGAGCAGCAGACGCCCGTCTTCACGGACGACGACCTGGCCAAGGAGCTCGCCCCCGGCGGTCGCCTGGAGCAGATGCTGTCCCTGGGCAGCGAGCTCGATGTCACCTGGGTCATCGATCCCGATCTGCTGGCCTCGGTCGACGCGATGACGCGGAACTACCGGGTGCAGACCGCCGACGGCAAGAGCACCACGGCGGGCAAGGGCCAGGCAGTCGCCAAGGAGTGGCTCAACAAGCTCGAGCAGACCGTGAAGGACGAGAAGGTCGTCGCGCTGCCCTTCGCCGACCCCGACCTGGCCTCGCTCGCTCACAACGGCAAGACCGTCACCGGCTCCCTGGGTCAGCTCAAGGACGCCACCGTTTCGGGAGCGCTGGCCGTGGACTCCATCCTCCACGTCAAGCCGCAGTCGGACTTCGCGTGGCCCGTGGACGGCGCCCTCGATCCGTCGATCGTCGACGTCTCCACCTCGGCGGGCGCCCACACGGTGATCGCCCGGAGCGACAGCCTGCGTGAGCGCAACGCGCTGCCGTACACACCCAACGCCGCCCGGCCCATCGGCGGCGGCACGACGGCCGTGGTGGCCGACGCACGCCTCTCCACGGCCTTCCAGGGCGACATGACGGGGGCAGAGAGCTCCACGCTCGCCGTGCAGGAGTTCCTCGCCCAGAGCCTGATGGTCACCCTGCAGGACCCGGACAAGCAGCGGAGCATCGTCGTCGCCCCGCAGCGCATGCCGTCCGCCAGCCAGGCCCAGGCGATGGCGAAGGCGCTGACCACCCTCTCCGACGACCGCTGGTCGCAGCCGCAGGACCTGTCGGCGGCGGCGAAGGCGAAGCCGGACCCGGCGGCCACGACCCAGGTGCCTTCGGCCAGCGCCTATCCGGCGGCGCTGCGCAAGCAGGAGCTGCCGAAGTCGGCCTTCAAGTCCATTCAGAACACCCAGAACAAGCTCAACCGCTTCCAGACGATCCTCAGCGAGCCCGACCGCGTCATCACGCCCTTCGGGCGGGCCATAGACCGCGAGATGTCGACGTCCTGGCGGGGCAGGGCCGCCGAGGCGGCGACCTTCCGCCAGGGCGTGGAGAGCTACCTGACCACGCTCATCGACCAGGTGGCGTTGATCAAGAAGTCCGACGCGAAGCTCTCGGGGCGCAGCGCGACGATCCCGGTGACGGTGCAGAACAACCTGGTCCAGGGCGTCGACCACATGGTTCTGCGTCTGACGTCGGAGAACCCCACGCGTCTGAAGATCGGCGACAGGGCCTACTACGAACAGCCGGTGAAGGTCGCGGGCGGACACGCCCAGTCGGTGAAGTTCACCACCACGGCCAACGCCAACGGCCCGGTTCCGGTCTACGCCCAGCTCTACACCGAAGACGGCCAGCCGTACGGCGAGGCGGTCCGCTTCGACGTGAACGTCACCGAGATCACCCTCACCGTGATGCTGGTCATCGCGGGCGGCGTGCTGCTTCTCGTGCTCGCCGGCTTCCGGATGTACACCCAGCGCAAGCGGGCCGCCCGGCAGCAGGCCGAGGAGAGCCCCGAGGACGGCCCGGACGGCGAGTCCGGCACGGAGTCGGGGGAGGACGACCCCGAGCAGCCGAGTGACCCGACACCGGACACCGCTCCGGAAAGCACCGACCCGTCGGACACGGGTGAGAGAGTGGACCGTTGAGCGATGTCGTGGCCGGTGGGCCCGGGGACGATGAGGTGGGGTAATCCATGAACGCGCCGTACGACGGTGACCGTGGCCAGGGCGCGGGCGGTTCCGGTCCTCCTGAGGACGGGCAGGTGCCTCCCCAGCCTGCCCCGGATGTGTACCTCCAGGATGCCTACGACCAGGACCCCTACCGAGCACAGGATCTCGCCGCCCAGGACCCGGTGACCGAGGCGCTGTACGACCGCGCCGCGCACCCCCCGCCGCCTCCCGGTTACTACCAGGACCCTCAGCCGCTCTACGCTCAGCCGCCCTCCCCGCAGCACGCCCCGGACCCCCGCGTGTGGGCCCAGACCCCGGCCCCCGAACCCGAAGGCCCGACCCGGCACCTCCCGTACGGCGACGACGCCCGTACGACGCAGTTCGTGGGCGTCGACGACCTGGTCACCCACTCCGGCGAGGAGCACCACGAGCCGGACGCCTTCGCCCACCTCTTCCGGGACCAGCAGCCGGGCGGCTACCGCGAGCAGCAGGCCGCCGCCTATCAGCAGGGCGGCGGCTATCCCCAGGACGGCTACCCCCAAGGCAACGGCTATCCCCCAGGGAACGGCTACCCCCAGGGCAACGGCTACCAGCAGCAGGGCGGCTACCAGCCCCCCGAGCCCCCGATGGTCCCGGCTCCGGCAGCTCCCCCGACTCCCGCACCTGCCCCGAAGTCCGGCGGCGGCGGACGGGCGTCAAGCCTGCTGAAGTCGAGCGCAGTGATGGCCGCGGGCACGATGGTCTCCCGGCTCACCGGTTTCGTCCGCACCATGGTGATCACCGCGGCCCTCGGCGCCGCGACCCTCGGTGACGCCTGGACCGTCGCGTACACGCTGCCGACGATGATCTACATCCTGACCGTCGGCGGTGGCCTCAACTCGGTCTTCGTGCCGCAGCTGGTGCGCGCCATGAAGGACGACAAGGACGGCGGCGAGGCCTACGCCAACCGCCTGCTGACCCTCGTCATGGTCGCGCTCGGCCTCATCGTCGCCCTGGCCGTCTTCGCGGCGCCGCTGCTGATCAAGCTGATGTCGACCCCCATCGCGAACAACCCGCCGGCCAACAACGTCGCGGTCACCTTCGCCCGCTACTGCCTGCCCACCATCTTCTTCATGGGCGTGCACGTGGTGATGGGCCAGATCCTCAACGCCCGCGGGAAGTTCGGCGCGATGATGTGGACCCCGGTCCTCAACAACATCGTCATGATCTTCACCTTCGGGCTGTTCATCTGGGTCTACGGAACGTCCGGCGACTCGGGCATGAGGGTCGAGTCGATCCCTGCGGACGGTGTCCGTCTCCTGGGTATCGGCACCCTGCTCGGTCTGGTCGTCCAGGCCCTGGCGATGATCCCGTATCTGCGCGAGACGGGCTTCCGGTTCCGGCCACGCTTCGACTGGAAGGGCCACGGCCTCGGCAAGGCGGTCAAGCTCGCCAAGTGGACGGTGCTCTTCGTCCTCGCCAACCAGGCCGGCGTGCTCGTGGTCACCCAGCTGGCCACCGCCGCGGGCAAGGCCTCCGGCAAGGACGGCACGGGCATCATGGCCTACTCCAACGCCCAGCTGATCTGGGGCATGCCACAGGCCATCATCACCGTCTCCGTCATGGCGGCCATGCTTCCCCGCATCTCGCGGGCGGCCCACGACAACGACCCCGGCGCGGTCCGCGACGACATCTCACAGGGGCTGCGCACCTCCGCGGTGGCGATCGTCCCGGTCGCCTTCGCGTTCGTCGCCCTCGGCGTCCCGATGTGCACCCTGCTGTTCGCCTCCAGCGGCAGCGAGGCAGCCCAGTCCATGGGCTTCGTCCTGATGGCGTTCGGCCTGGGCCTGATCCCGTACTCGGTGCAGTACGTCGTCCTGCGCGGCTTCTACGCCTACGAGGACACCCGGACGCCCTTCTACAACACGGTCATCGTGGCCGCCGTCAATGCGGCGGCGAGCTGCCTCGCCTATGTCCTCCTGCCCGCCCAGTGGGCTGTGATCGGCATGGCCGCCTCGTACGGCCTCGCCTACGCGGTCGGCGTCGGTGTCGCCTGGCGCAGGCTGCGCAACCGCCTCGGCGGCGATCTGGACGGAACCCACGTCCTGCGTACCTACGCCCGGCTCGCCATGGCGTGCATCCCGGCGGCGATCCTCGGCGGCGCGGTCGGCTTCGGGATCCTCAAGGCTCTGGGCGACGGCGCCGGTGGTTCCCTCATCGCTTTGGTCGCCGGCGGAATCGTCCTCGGAGGCGTCTTCTTCGTGGCTGCCCGAAAGATGCGGATTGCGGAACTCAATTCGATGGTCGGGATGGTCCGCGGCCGTCTCGGACGGTGAGATCCAGGGGTTCGCACAACCATCACCGGCCACCGCGTGTCGTGCATAGCGCCGGACTGTGGGCACAATTGGCTTTGGCGTCTGACGAAGCGCGATGGATGGGGAGGCAGGAACGACGGTGGCGGAACGGAGCACGGCTGCCGTCGACGTGGCAGACAACAGCGGCGATGAGCCGCTGACCGCGAAAGCGGACGAGGCCACGGCCGACGGGGTGGCCCAGACCCGGGAGCGGGAAACGGCAGAAGAAGGCGCAGCAGAAACCGGTGAGCCCACAAGCCCGGGGGCGGCATCACCCCCCGAGCTGCACAGCGGTCACAAGCTCGCCAGACGCTACCGACTCGAAGAGTGCGTCACCCGTCTGGACGGTTTCAGCAGCTGGCGTGCGGTGGACGAGAAGCTCCGCCGGGCCGTCGGCGTGCATCTGCTGCCCGCCGACCATCCACGGGCACGATCAGTACTCGCCGCGGCCCGCTCGTCGGCGCTGCTCGGCGACCCCCGCTTCGTGCACGTCCTGGACGCGGTCGAGGAGAACGACCTCGTCTACGTGGTGCACGAGTGGCTGCCCGACGCCACGGAACTCACCGCGCTGCTCGCCGCGGGCCCTCTTGAGGCGCACGACGCGTACCAGCTCGTCAGTCAGGTCGCCCAGGCCATGGCGGCCGCTCACCGCGAGGGGCTCGCCCATCTGCGGCTCACCCCGAGCGCGGTGCTGCGGACGTCCTCCGGTCAGTACCGCATCCGCGGCCTCGCCGTGAACGCGGCACTCCGCGGCATCAGCTCCGACACCCCGCAGCGCACGGACACCGAAGCCGTCGGCGCGCTGCTGTACGCCTCGCTGACCCAGCGCTGGCCGTACGAGGACGACGCGTATGGCCTCTCCGGGCTGCCCAAGGGCGTCGGCCTGATCGCCCCCGACCAGGTGCGCGCAGGCGTGCACAGGGGCCTCTCCGAGCTCGCCATGCGCGCGCTCGTGAACGAGGGCGCGACCGCCTCCCGCCAGGAGCCGCCGTGCACGACGCCGGAGGAGCTGGTGAAGGCGATCGGCGAGATGCCCCGCATCCGCCCGCCGGAGCCCGCCTTCACCGCACCGCCCGAGTACCAGCGCACGACCTACCAGCAGGGCACGTACGGCCGCACCGCTCCCCGTCCGGGAGCCACCCAGCCGGTGCCGACCCCGCCGCCCCCGCTGCAGAGCCGTACCGGCAAGGCCCTCAAGTGGGCCGTGTCCGCGCTGCTGATCGCGGCGTTGGGTCTCGGCAGCTGGCAGCTCGCGGACGCGCTCCTGGACCGGGGGAACTCCGATGACCCCGGCAGCTCGGACACCTCCGACGAGGGCGACAAGAACAAGCCGAAGCCCACGCATCCGATCAAGATCGCGAGCGGCGAGGAGTACGTCCTCGAGGGCGGCCCCCAGGATCTTCAGGGCGTCCCCAACACGTACGACGGCGACGACTCGACGTACTGGCGGTCCAAGAGCTTCATAGAGGGCCCCAAGCTGGCCCCGTACAAGCCCGGCGTCGGAATCGTCTACGACCTCGGCAAGGAAGAGGACGTGTCGACGGCATCGCTCGGGCTCCGCTACGGCGGCGACCACACGACGGTCGAGCTGTACGCCGCGGACTCGATGTCCTCGTCGACGCCGCCGAGCGCGATGAAGAAGATCGGGACCGTCACGACCACGGGCAAGAGCGCCAAGATCAAGGCGAAGAAGCCGGTCAAGACGCAGTACGTGCTCGTCTGGCTCACCGATGTACCGCAGTCGCCCCGTGATGAGTACAGCAGCGCGGGGTACAAGCAGGCCATCACGGACGTGAAGTTCGCGGGCTGAGGGCCGAGGCTCATCCGGGGGAGGGGGTTCGACGGTGGACGACACCACGTACGGCGAGATGAACGACCAGGACCTCCTGGCCAGCCATGTGGAAGGGGACAAGGACGCCTTCGGCGAGCTTGTCCGGCGCCATCGCGACCGCCTGTGGGCCGTGGCCCTGCGCACGCTGGGCGACCGCGAGGAGGCCGCTGACGCCGTCCAGGACGCCCTGGTCTCCGCCTACCGTGCCGCGCACACCTTCCGCGGGCAGTCGGCCGTCACGACGTGGCTGCACCGGATCACCGTGAACGCCTGCCTCGACCGGGCACGCAAGGCGGCGTCCCGGAAGACCTCTCCCATCGACGACACCGAACGGCTCGAGCAACTCCTCGAGCCGCACGAGTCGGCTGCCGCCCCCGTCGAGCGCGGCGACCTGCACCGCGAGCTCGTCGAGGCACTGGGCACCCTGCCGCACGACCAACGCGCCGCCCTCGTCCTGGTGGACATGCAGGGCTATCCGGTGGCCGAAGCAGCCCAGGTGCTCGAGGTGCCCACTGGCACCGTGAAGAGCCGCTGCGCACGCGGCAGAGCCAGACTGCTGCCGCTGCTCACCCACCTGCGTACGGAGCCTCGTACGCAGCGCGGAGACAGCGGCGACGACAAGGACGGCAAGAAGTCGGGCCCGGGAAGGAACCGGACGCAGGGGACATCCGTCCCACCTGCAGCGGGACCACGGGATGCGGGACCAAGCGATTCAGCTGCTGCGAAGGGCGGAGGTGGGCGAGCGTGACAACCACGACCGACTCGGCCGGGCACCCAGAAGTCGCTGAGATCTCCGACCTCACGGAGGGGCTGCTCACCCCCTCTCGGACCGTCGATGTCCGACGGCACCTGGACGACTGCACGCTCTGCGCCGATGTCTACGACTCCCTGGAGGAGATCCGGGGCATGCTCGGCACGCTGCCGGGACCGCCGCGGATGCCGGCAGACATCGCCGGGCGTATCGACGCGGCACTGGCGGCGGAAGCTCTGCTGGACTCCATCGCACCCGGCTCCGTCGAGCCGATCGAGCCGGACCCGATGGTGCAGCCCTCGGCCGCCGTGCGTGTTTCACGTGAAACAACGCCCGCCGCAGGTGAACCCTCCAAGCCGTCTGAGTCTTCTCGCACCCCCGCCTCCGGCCCGCCCGCGGACCGGCCCGCGGGGCACCCCCGCGCCGCCACGGGGCCTGGACGCGGAAGCAAGTTCCGGACCGGCCGTCGGCGCAACGTAGTGCTCGGTGCCGTCTTCACGGCGGCCGCCATCGGTCTCGGTTCCTTGTTGATACAGAACGTGGGCGACGACTCGGGCGGCAAGAGCGACACGGCGTCGGGCCACTCCGACTCCGCGCACGCCTTCTCCGAGGGCAAGCTCAAGGGCCAAGTGACCGACCTGCTCGCCAAGGCACCCACCACGGGACCAGATTCCGGCAGCGACGAGCCGTCCTTCGGCGTGCGGTCCAGCCCGGAGTCCCCCAAGGACAAGAACGCCCCGATGCGCGAGTCCACCGTCACCGTCCCGCAGTGCATCCAACTCGGCATCGGCGAGAGGACACCGCTCGCCGCCGAGAAGGGCACGTACAAGGGGAAGGACGCCTACCTCGTCGTGGCGTCCCATGAATCCGACAACACCAAGGTCTCCGCGTACGTCATCGACGCGACGTGCGTGGACAAGCCGTCGTCGGCCACCGCTGCGGGCAAGGTACTGCTGACCAACTCCTACGCGCGGCCCTGACTCTCTCGCCGTCGCGGCGGGAGAGTCGGCCCAGCGTGGCATCCTGACGTCCCTGACGTGCTTCCGTGCGCTCGGACACGTCGGGAATGCATGCCCCGTAGGATCCGTTGGGTGGGGTGAGAGACCTGAGACAGGCACCCACCAGCAGTACGCAGCAGTCTCCAGAGACGAGGAATCAAGCCGTGACCGACGTCCGTAACGTGATCATCATCGGCTCCGGGCCCGCCGGCTACACGGCGGCGCTCTACACCGCGCGAGCGTCGCTGAAGCCCCTGGTGTTCGAGGGCGCCGTCACCGCAGGCGGTGCGCTGATGAACACCACCGAGGTGGAGAACTTCCCCGGCTTCCAGGACGGCGTCATGGGCCCCGAGCTCATGGACAACATGCGGGCCCAGGCCGAGCGCTTCGGCGCCGAGCTGGTGCCGGACGATGTGATCTCCGTCGACCTCAGCGGCGAGATCAAGACCGTGACGGACACGGCGGGCACCGTGCACCGCGCGAAGTCCGTGATCGTGACCACGGGCTCCCAGCACCGCAAGCTCGGCCTGCCGAACGAGGACGCCCTCTCCGGCCGCGGAGTCTCCTGGTGCGCGACCTGCGACGGATTCTTCTTCAAGGACCAGGACATCGCCGTGATCGGCGGCGGCGACACCGCGATGGAGGAGGCAACCTTCCTCTCCCGCTTCGCCAAGTCCGTGACGATCGTGCACCGCCGCGACAGCCTGCGCGCCTCCAAGGCGATGCAGGACCGCGCCCTCGCCGACCCGAAGATCAAGTTCATCTGGGACAGCGAGGTCGCCGAGATCAAGGGCGAGCAGAAGCTCTCCGGTCTGACGCTGCGCAACCTGAAGACGGGCGAGACCGCCGAGCTGCCCGTGACCGGCCTGTTCATCGCGATCGGCCACGACCCGCGCACCGAGCTCTTCAAGGGCCAGCTCGACCTGGACGACGAGGGCTACCTGAAGGTCGAGGCCCCCTCGACCCGGACGAACCAGACCGGCGTCTTCGCCGCCGGTGACGTCGTCGACCACACGTACCGCCAGGCGATCACGGCGGCCGGCACCGGCTGCTCCGCCGCCCTCGACTCCGAGCGGTTCCTCGCTGCCCTCGCGGACAGCGAGACGGCCGCCGCCGCCGTCTGACATCCCATCCTCCCCACCGCACCACCAAGTTAAGGAGCCCGCCGTGGCCGGCACTTTGAAGAGCGTGACCGATGCCTCTTTCGAGGAAGACGTCCTGAAGAACGACAAGCCCGTCCTGGTGGACTTCTGGGCCGCCTGGTGCGGTCCGTGCCGCCAGATCGCCCCGTCCCTTGAGGCGATCGCGGCCGAGCACGGCGACAAGATCGAGATCGTCAAGCTCAACATCGACGAGAACCCGGGCATCGCCGCCAAGTACGGCGTCATGTCCATCCCGACCCTGAACGTGTACCAGGGCGGCGAGGTGGCCAAGACGATCGTCGGCGCCAAGCCGAAGGCCGCTCTGGAGCGCGACCTCGCGGACTTCATCGCCGAGTAGCGAGCCGCGTCGCAACGAGCGACGCGATGTTTCACGTGAAACACGAATGGGCCAACCCTCCGGGTTGGCCCATTCGCATGAGAGGCATGGGGTGCGTCAGAGCGGTCGGAGCACGGGCTCCTTCTGCACCGCCCCGAGCAGTCGGTCGAGCGCCAACTCGACGTCCTCCTTCCAGGAGAGCGTCGTACGCAGCTCAAGCCTCAGACGTGGATACGAAGGATGCGGACGGACCGTCTTGAAGCCCACCGCCAGTAGATGATCGGCGGGCAGCACACAGGCGGGCTTCTCCCACCGAGCATCGCCGAAGGCTTCGATCGCCTTGAACCCGCGCCGCAGCAGATCCTTCGCGACCGTCTGGACGATCACTCGGCCGATCCCCTGGCCCTGATAGCCCGGCATGATCCAGGCAGTCATCAGCTGCACGGCATCGGGGGACACGGGGCTCGTCGGGAAGGCGGTGGCGCGCGGCACGTACGCCGGCGGGGCGTACAGCACGAAGCCCACCGGAACATCGTCGACGTAGACGACTCGGCCGCAAGATCCCCACTCCAGCAGGACGGCGGAGATCCACGCCTCCTTCTCGAGCTCCGGCGTACCGGCCTTTACTGCGGCTTGGCCGCTGACCGGGTCCAGCTCCCAGAAGACACACGTCCGGCAACGCTGGGGAAGGTCCGGAAGGTTGTCCAGCGTGAGCGGTACGAGCCGACGCCCCATGAAGGCTGTTCCTCACTTCCTTCGCCCGCCGCATCACGGGCGGCAGTCAGAGCGCTCCGTTCCTTCAGCAGGCTGCCGACGAATCCGCCGACGGCTCCCAGCCCAAGGCCCGCAGTCATCAATCCGGTGCGGCTCACCGATCGCATGGCCCTCCCCTCCCCAATGAGGTGCTGCCAGCTGGATGCGCCATACCCAATCGCATCGTATCCACGATGCGATTGCACCGATACCGTAAGAAAGCAAAGAGCGGGCCGTGTTCCGGTACACACCGGACACGGCCCGCTCTTGCGGACTGGCTGATGAGGCTCAGGCCTCTTCGACCTCGGATGCCTCGTCCTCGGCGGAGTCCTCGGCCAGTCCGTTCTTCAGGACCGGACCCTCGCCCGGGGCGAGGGTCGTGAGGATGCGCTCCAGGTCTTCCAGCGAGGCAAAGTCGACGACGATCTTGCCCTTCTTCTGCCCCAGGTCCACCCTCACGCGGGTCTCGAACCGGTCGGAGAGACGAGTGGCGAGGCTGGTCAGCGACGGCGACACCCGACCGCCCGCACGCGGCCCCTTGGCGCGCGGGGCACTCTGCGGCCGCGAACCCATGAGGGTCACGATCTCCTCGACAGCACGCACCGAGAGCCCCTCGGCCACGATCCGGTGCGCCAGGCGGTCCTGCTCCTCCGAGTCCTCGACGGACAGCAGAGCACGAGCATGGCCCGCGGAGAGCACTCCGGCAGCGACCCTGCGCTGAACTGCCGGGGACAGCTTCAGCAGCCGCAGCGTGTTCGAGACCTGCGGGCGGGAACGGCCGATCCGGTCCGCCAGCTGATCGTGTGTGCAGTTGAAGTCCCTGAGCAGCTGGTCGTAGGCGGCAGCCTCTTCCAGCGGGTTCAGCTGCGCACGGTGCAGGTTCTCAAGGAGCGCGTCCAGGAGCAGCTTCTCGTCGTCCGTCGCACGGACGATCGACGGGATGCGCTCAAGCCCTGCCTCACGGCAAGCCCGCCAGCGCCGCTCGCCCATGATGAGCTCGTAGCGCGAGGGCCCTACCTGCCGTACAACGACAGGCTGGAGAAGCCCGACTTCCTTGATGGAGGTCACCAGCTCGGCGAGGGCATCCTCGTCGAAGACCTCACGGGGCTGCCTCGGGTTGGGCGTGATGAAGTCGAGAGGCAGCTCGGCGAAGTGCGCACCAACGGGACTCTCGTCGGCCTCCACCGCTGCGTTCGGCGGCTGCTCCGTTTCATGTGAAACGGGGCTCTGCGGGAGCGCCGCCACCTTCGCGGCCGCCACGCCCCGCTCGGCGGTGAGTACCGGTACGGCACTGGGCGAAGCCGAAGCTCCACTCATGGCCTGGGCGGTCGACTTCTCCGTCGGGGCCGCAGGGATCAGGGCGCCGAGGCCACGGCCCAGCCCTCTCCGTCGCTCGCTCACTGCATCCCCTCCGTCGTGCTGTGCTGATCATTCTGGGCGCCCGTGTGGGCGTGCTGTACGTCGTAGCGAATACCGACGCCGCGTAGCGCGATCTCCCGTGCCGCCTCGAAGTACGAGAGGGCACCGCTCGATCCCGGATCGTAGGTGAGCACGGTCTGGCCGTAGCTCGGCGCCTCGGAGATGCGGACCGAGCGGGGAATGCTCGTCCGCAGGACCTCCTCGCCGAAGTGGGTGCGCACCTCGTCCGCCACCTGTGAGGCGAGCCGGGTGCGGCCGTCGTACATGGTGAGCAGGATCGTCGAGACGTGCAGATGGGGGTTGAGGTGCCCCCGCACCAGATCGACGTTGCGCAGGAGCTGGCCGAGGCCTTCCAGTGCGTAGTACTCGCACTGGATGGGGATCAGCACCTCCGCGCCGGCAACCAGGGCGTTGACCGTCAGCAGGCCGAGCGACGGAGGGCAGTCGATGAGGATGTAGTCCAGCGGCTGCTCGTACGCCTGGATCGCCCGCTGCAGTCGGCTCTCCCGCGCCACCAGTGACACCAGCTCGATCTCCGCACCGGCGAGATCGATGGTGGCCGGGGCACAGAACAGTCCCTCGACATCAGGGACCGGCTGCACGACTTCGGAGAGCGGCTTGCTGTCGATCAACACGTCGTAGATGGACGGCACTTCCGCGTGGTGGTCGATACCCAGAGCCGTGGAGGCGTTGCCCTGCGGGTCGAGGTCGATGACCAAGACGCGCGCGCCGTGCAGAGCGAGTGAAGCGGCGAGGTTGACGGTTGTCGTCGTCTTGCCCACTCCACCCTTCTGGTTGGCAACCACCATGACTCGGGTCTGCTCGGGTCGTGGCAGGCCCTCGCCTGCACGGCCCAGGGCTTCCACCGCCAGTTGGGCAGCACGACCGATGGGGGTGTCGTCCATCGGGGGCGGTGTTTCACGTGAAACATCCTCCCCCGCCGACTCGGTACGGGGACCGGGGACCGGATCGGTCATCGGTCCCGCGATGTTGGCGTCGGACCGCAAGGATTCACTCTCCTCGACTTCAGGCTCGCAATGAACAGAGCCTCCCATGCTTTGAGGGTCGTGAACCAGCGAGGCCCGGTCTTCTGTGGACGAATCCACCTCTGTGGACAACTCCGTTCCCTTGTCGAGGGAACCGAGTGGCCGCCGGTCGCGGGGTTCCGCAGCGCGGCCGCGACTGATGATGCCATGCAGCAGTGAGCGACGTTTCACGTGAAACACGATGCACGGCAGCCGGGGTGCCGCTTGCGCGACACCCCGGTATGCGTACGTTTGGCAGCTTTTGTGGAGTACGGCTCGTCGTCAGGACGGATGAACGACGAGGGTGGAATCGCTCAGCGACGACGCCGAGTCCGCCCCGTTCGGGCAGCCTTCGCGCGCTTGGCTGCGAAGCGCACACCGCCGGGGCTCTCCCCGACCTCCACCCGCACGACCGTGGACAGCGGGTCCACCACACCCTCGCCGACGTGCAGCACCGAGGTGGTCACCGCGCCGAGCTTGCCCAGAGCGGCCCCCGCGGCCTTGACCTCTTCCTCGGCCGTATCGCCCTTGAGCAACAGCATCTCCCCATAGGGGCGCAGGAGAGGCACTCCCCAGGCCGCGAGACGGTCCAGTGGCGCAACGGCCCGCGCGGTCACCACGTGGACGGGAGGCAGCTTGCCAAGGACCTCCTCGGCGCGCCCACGCACGACCGTCACGTGGTCGAGTCCGAGCAGCTCGACCACTTCGGTGAGGAAGGTCGTCCGGCGCAGCAGCGGTTCAAGCAGCGTGATCTTGAGGTCCGGCCGGACGAGAGCCAGCGGAATGCCCGGCAGGCCCGCCCCTGAGCCGACATCGCACACCATCACGTTCTCGGGCACGACCTCGGAGAGAACCGCGCAGTTCAGCAGATGCCGCTCCCACAGCCGGGGCACTTCGCGGGGACCGATCAGGCCGCGCTGCACTCCCGCATCGGCCAGCAACTCCGCGTACCGGACCGCGTCCGAGAAGCGCTCACCGAATACCGCCCGGGCCTGCTCGGGCGCCGAGGGGAGCTCCGCTGCCTCCGTCACGGGGACCGTCCTTCCGTACCGCACTGGGGGTGGCTGACTGTCAGGCTGAAAAGACCGGCCCCGCCTGTGAACAGACGGGGCCGGGAAAACGACGTGCGATCAGGCGGGAAGCACGACGACGAAGCGCTGCGGCTCCTCGCCCTCCGACTCGCTGCGCAGACCGGCGGCCTTGACCGCATCATGCACGACCTTGCGCTCGAAGGGCGTCATCGGCTTGAGGTTGACCGGCTCACCGGAGCTCTTCACCTCAGCCGCGGCCTTGGCACCCAGCTCGGAGAGCTCCTCGCGCTTCTTGGCGCGGTAGCCCGCGATGTCCAGCATCAGGCGGCTGCGGTCACCGGTCTCACGGTGCACCGCGAGGCGCGTCAGCTCCTGGAGCGCCTCCAGGACCTCACCGTCACGGCCGACGAGCTTCTGCAGATCGCGGCTGTTCGAGTCGCTGATGATCGAGACAGCGGCGCGGTCGGCCTCGACGTCCATGTCGATGTCGCCGTCGAGATCGGCGATGTCCAGCAGACCCTCGAGGTAGTCCGCCGCGATCTCGCCCTCCTGCTCAAGGCGGGTGAGAGTGTCGCCGGCCTCGACCTCGGCCTCGACCTCGGCGGGGGCGGTGGTGCCTTCCGTCACGGGATGGACTCCTTCTACTTCTTGGACGGGTGCTTGGGGCGCTGCTGGCCCTTGCGCTGCCCGGACTTGGCTTGGCTGCGTGCGTTCCCTGACCCGGTCTTGCCGCCCGCGGCCTTGCCCTTGGGAGCGGCGTCCTCAGGCTCGTCCGGAGTCTTCTCCAGCGACGTCTTCGCATCCGAAGGCGTCTCCGTGTCACCCTCCGCCTTGCCGTGTGCGGCGGCGGACTGGCGCTGCGACTTGCTCTGACGCTTGGGCTGCTGCCGCTTCGGGGCACCGGCGGCCGGAGTGCCGTCCTCGCTCTCCGTGGCGACGGCGGACTCGCTCGGCGCGACGGAACCGTCGGCCTGGGCCACCAGGCCTTCCTTGCTCAGACCGTTGATGAACTTGCGCTCGAACTCGTTGCGGTCACGGCCCTTGGCGACGATCGCCTTGATGACGTTCGTGTTGCCACGGCCCCGCACCTTCTTGGTGTGCGTGAGCTGCTTCTGCAGGCGCTCAAGGAACGCGGCCTGGGCCTTGGAGCCCGGAGTCGGGTTCCGGCGGATCACGAACATCTGCTGGCCCATGGTCCACACGTTGGTGGTCAGCCAGTAGACGAGAACACCGACGGGGAAGTTGATGCCGAACACGGCGAACATGATCGGGAACACGTACATCAGCATCTTCTGCTGCTGCATGAACGGCGTCTTGACCGTCGTGTCCACGTTCTTCGTCATCAGCTGGCGCTGCGTGTAGAACTGCGAGAACGACATCAGGACGATCATGATCGCGGTCACGACGCGGACGTCGGTCAGCGAGGCGTGCAGCGCCGCGACCTTTTCCTCGCTGTCCATGAACTTCGCGGCCAGCGGGGCGCCGAAGATGTGCGCCTTCTGCGCGCTCTCGAGCAGCGGCTTGTCGATGACGCCGATGGTGTCGTTCGACGCGATGCCGGAGAGCACGTGGTACAGCGCGAAGAAGAACGGCGACTGCGCCAGGATGGGAAGGCACGAGGAGAGCGGGTTGGTGCCCGACTCCTTGTACAGCTTCATCATCTCTTCGGACTGACGCTGCTTGTCGCTCTTGTAGCGTTCCTGGATCTTCTTCATCTCGGGCTGCAGCGTCTGCATCGCCCGGGTGGCCTTGATCTGCTTCACGAAGAGCGGGATCAGGCAGATACGGATCAGGATCACCAGGGACACGATGGACAAGCCCCAGGCCCAGCCCGTGTCAGGGCCGAAGATCGCCCCGTACAGAGAGTGGAACTGGACGATGACCCAGGAAACGGGTGTCGTGATGAAGCTGAACAGACTGGCAATCGTGTCCACTAATCAGGCTCCTTGAGCATGGGACGGGGTCTCGGCGGCCGGGCTCGGGTTATCCGGGGAGGTCTCTCCGGACGGCACGCCAGCGGCGGAGGGCCCGCCCTTGCGTTCCTGCCACGTGGCACGCAGCATCTCGTGCCAGCGCGGGCGCTTGCGCGGCGGGACATGGTCGACACCACCGAGCGACCACGGATTGCACCGCAGGATGCGCCAGGCCGTAAGCGCCGTTCCCTTGATGGCACCGTGCCGGTCGATGGCCAGGTAGCCGTAGCGGGAGCACGACGGGTAGTACTTGCACACCGGACCAAGCAACGGACTGATCGTCCACTGATACAGCTTGATCAGAGCCAGCAGTGGGTACTTCATCGAGCGCCCCCTCCCAGCAGCCGCTGAAGAGCGGCGTCCAGGTCTTGGGCCAGCTGTGCATGGGCGGCGTCACCCGCACCGGGCAACGCTCGTACGACTACCAGGCTACCGGGGGGCAGCTGGGCCACCCGGTCACGCATCAGATGGCGAAGCCTGCGCTTCACCTTGTTGCGTACGACGGCTCCGCCAACGGCCTTGCTCACGACGAAACCCGCACGCGTCTGGGGAACGCTCTCCCCAGGCGCGTGCGGGTCCGTTGCACCGCTACGTAGATGGACGACGAGAAGCGGGCGTCCGGCCCGTCGTCCTCGGCGTACCGCGGTCGCGAAGTCTTCGCGCCGCCTCAGCCGATGCTCGGTAGGCAGCACGACGTCATGACCTAATGCGATTAAGCGGAAAGGCTGGCGCGACCCTTGCCACGACGGTTCGCGAGAATCGCGCGGCCGGCACGGGTGCGCATCCGCAGGCGGAAGCCGTGGGTCTTGGCGCGGCGACGGTTGTTCGGCTGGAAGGTGCGCTTGCTCACTCGGGGGCTCCAGAAATGATTGTGTGGTGGCGGGACATCGCCTGGCTGTCACCGTGCGCCCACGAGAAGCTCGCGAATACGCACCGAGTGCACCGCTTCACAATCACAGATCGTGATCTTTGCCCATCGGAGGCAGGCGGCAGCAGCCATCGACAACTCGACCTGGTCACGGTACGCGGGGCTACGCCATCCGGTCAAACCGACCGTCAGGGAGAGACACTGTGCACAGCCTGTGGACAACAACTTGAACCGCAGCCGTTGCCCTGACTACCTTGGCCAAACTCCGATTCATTCCCTTCTCCCTCCCCATCCCGATTTCCGTCCCAAGAACCACACCTTCGTGGGACCCCGTGAGAGAGCGTGCCTTGTGGCTGACGTACCTGCCGATCTTGCCGCAGTGTGGCCACGAGTTCTGGAGCAGCTGCTGGGTGAGGGGCGGGGGCACGGGGTCGACGCGAAGGACGAGCGCTGGATCAAGCGCTGCCAGCCGTTGGCGCTGGTGGCCGACACCGCGCTGCTCGCCGTACCGAACGAGTTCGCCAAGGGCGTGCTCGAGGGACGGCTCGCCCCCATCGTCAGTGAGTCGCTGAGCCGCGAGTGCGGTCGCCCCATCCGGATCGCCATCACGGTGGACGACTCGGTCGGCGACCCCATGGACCGGCCCACTCCGCCGGCGCCGCCCCTCCAGCAGCAGCCCGGCCAGCAACAGCAGCAGCGCTACGACGAGCCCGAGCAGCACCCCGGCCCCGGCCCCGGCCCCGGTCAGGGACATGACTCGTACGACGGCTACGGCCGCCGCACCTCGGACGAGCACTCCTCGGGCCGCGGGCCCGACCAGCTGCCGACCGCCCGTCCCGCGTACCCCGACTACCAGCGCCCCGGGCCCGGCGCCTGGCCGCAGCAGCAGCCCCAGCAGCAGGACGACTACGGCTGGCAGCAGCCACGGCTCGGCTTCCCCGAGCGGGATCCGTACGCGAGCCCCCAGCAGCCCCAGCACGACTACCGTTCGCAGCCGCCGCAGGGCCGCTCCCCGTATGAACAGCACCGCCAGGAACGGCAGGACCAGCAGGACCGCCACGACCGGCGTGAGCGGCACGAGCAGTCGCCCGGTTCCGGAGGCCACGACCCCCGGGGCGGCGGCCACGGCAACGGACACGGCGTCCACGGCCACGGCGCCCCCGGCCCGCTGGCCGCACAGCCGGCCCCCGCGTCGGCCCCGGGCGAGCCCACCGCGCGCCTGAACCCGAAGTACCTCTTCGACACCTTCGTGATCGGCGCCTCGAACCGGTTCGCGCACGCGGCGGCCGTCGCCGTCGCCGAAGCGCCCGCCAAGGCGTACAACCCCCTCTTCATCTACGGAGAGTCCGGGCTCGGCAAAACGCATCTCCTGCACGCGATCGGGCACTACGCCCGCAGCCTCTATCCCGGCACGCGCGTGCGCTACGTGAGCTCGGAGGAGTTCACGAACGAGTTCATCAACTCCATCCGCGACGGCAAGGGCGACACCTTCCGCAAGCGGTACCGCGAGATGGACATCCTGCTCGTCGACGACATCCAGTTCCTGGCGAGCAAGGAGTCGACGCAGGAGGAGTTCTTCCACACCTTCAACACGCTCCACAACGCGAACAAGCAGATCGTGCTCTCCAGTGACCGGCCGCCCAAGCAGCTGGTGACGCTGGAGGACCGGCTGCGCAACCGCTTCGAGTGGGGACTGATCACCGACGTCCAGCCGCCGGAGCTCGAGACGCGTATCGCCATCCTTCGTAAGAAGGCAGTGCAGGAGCAGCTCAACGCCCCGCCGGAAGTCCTGGAGTTCATCGCGTCCCGCATCTCACGCAACATCCGTGAGCTCGAGGGCGCGCTGATCCGGGTCACGGCCTTCGCCTCGCTCAATCGGCAGCCGGTGGACCTGGGCCTGACGGAGATCGTCCTCAAGGACCTGATCCCGGGGGGCGAGGACGCCTCTCCGGAGATCACGGCTCCGGCCATCATGGCCGCGACGGCGGACTACTTCGGCCTGACGGTGGACGACCTCTGCGGATCCTCGCGCAGCCGCGTCCTGGTGACGGCCCGCCAGATCGCGATGTACCTCTGCCGCGAGCTGACGGACCTCTCGCTGCCCAAGATCGGCGCGCAGTTCGGCGGCCGCGACCACACGACCGTCATGCACGCGGACCGCAAGATCCGCGCGCTGATGGCCGAGCGGCGCTCGATCTACAACCAGGTCACCGAGCTCACCAACCGCATCAAGAACGGCTGACACACGCGCTGACAGGAGCGCTGACAGCAGCTCGCAAAGGGCGCCCCGGGACAACTTCCGGGGCGCCCTTTGCCGTTGTGCACGCGCGTGTGGACCCCGTCCGCACCCCTCCACTGTTCGATTTCCGCAGCTGAGAGGCCTGTTCTCCACAGATCTGTGCTCTTTTTTCCTTCCACACCCTGGGGACCGGGAAGTTGTCCAGATGATGTCCACAGGGGACCCTGCTGAAGGATCATCAATCCAGGTCAGGTGGTTGTGGATTCGTGGACGACGGCCCTCCACAGGCTGTGGATGAAAATCTCGTCCACAGGGTGTGCATGAACTTGTCCACCGGCAACCCACAGGCTCGAGTCGGTTGTCCCCAGCTTTCCCCAGCTTCTCCACACGGCTGTCCACTGTTCGGCAACGCAACGCGCCCCGTCACCGTGCCGAGTGAAAGGCGTCACACCAATGTGGTCGGTTGGCCTGTGGGGAAGGTGGGTAAAGCTGGGGACAGCGCTGGGGAGAAGTACCCCTTGCCTGTGCACCGGGTGTGCAGAACTTTCCCCCGTCCACAGAAACCACCGGTTGTCCACCGCCTCCGCCCACAGGCGCGGTGGACAAAAAACCGGCACTGACCTGCGAAAACACGGTTATCCACGGTTTCCACAGGCCCTACTACTACTCCCACTTAGAGTCACCGGGGAATTAGCTTGGAAGGGGGGCCTGTGCACAACTCGCTCTCCGGCTCTCCGACGCCGCTCGTCACGACTTGACCCCGACGGGCACCCACTGTCAGTGCTGTGCGTCAGACTGGTCCCCAGTGCCAGCAACAGCAGGAGGGCGGCTAAGTGAAGATCCGGGTGGAACGCGACGTACTCGCAGAGGCGGTGGCGTGGGCGGCGCGCAGTCTCCCGGCCCGGCCTCCGGCACCTGTCCTGGCGGGCCTGCTGCTGAAGGCCGAGGAAGGCGCTCTGAGCCTGTCGAGCTTCGACTACGAGGTCTCGGCGCGTGTCTCCGTCGACGCGGAGATCGACGACGAGGGCACGGTCCTCGTCTCCGGTCGCCTGCTCGCCGACATCTGCCGCGCCCTGCCCAACCGTCCGGTGGAGATCTCCACAGACGGTGTGCGGGCCACGGTGGTCTGCGGCTCCTCGCGATTCACACTCCACACACTTCCTGTGGAGGAGTACCCCGCGCTGCCGCAGATGCCCACCGCGACCGGCACGGTCCCCGGTGAGGTCTTCGCATCGGCCGCCGCCCAGGTGGCCATCGCCGCGGGCCGCGACGACACGCTGCCCGTCCTGACCGGCGTACGCATCGAGATCGAGGGCGACACGGTCACCCTGGCCTCCACCGACCGCTACCGCTTCGCGGTCCGCGAGTTCCTGTGGAAGCCGGAGAACCCCGAGGCCTCCGCGGTCGCCCTGGTCCCCGCCAAGACGCTCCTGGACACCGCCAAGGCGCTCACGAGCGGCGACACGGTCACCCTGGCGCTGTCCGGCTCCGGTGCCGGTGAGGGCCTGATCGGCTTCGAGGGCGCCGGTCGGCGTACGACCACGCGTCTCCTCGAGGGCGACCTGCCGAAGTACAAGACGCTCTTCCCCACGGAGTTCAACTCGATCGCGGTCATCGAGACCGCCCCGTTCGTCGAGGCCGTGAAGCGCGTGGCCCTGGTGGCCGAGCGGAACACTCCGGTGCGGCTCAGCTTCGAGCAGGGCGTGCTGATCCTGGAGGCAGGCTCCAGCGACGACGCACAGGCTGTGGAAAGGGTCGACGCCCAGCTCGATGGCGACGACGTCTCGATCGCCTTCAACCCGACGTTCCTGCTCGACGGCCTGAGCGCGATCGACTCCCCGGTCGCCCAGCTGTCGTTCACGACGTCGACGAAGCCCGCGCTCCTGAGCGGTAAGCCGGCCCTGGATGCCGAGGCCGACGAGGCGTACAAGTACCTGATCATGCCTGTACGTCTGAGCGGCTGAGCCCACAGGTGTGAGCGTGCGTCCGGGCGTAGGCTCGGACGCGGGTACGAAGGTGCCTCCACGCCACATCGCTACTTAAGGAACCACTGATGGAGCTCGGTCTCGTCGGCCTCGGCAAGATGGGCGGCAACATGCGCGAGCGCATCCGCCGCGCAGGCCACACCGTCATCGGATACGACCGCAACCCGGACGTCGCGGACGTCCACAGCCTCGAAGAGCTTGTGGGCAAGCTCAAGGGCCCGCGTGTCGTATGGGTGATGGTTCCGGCCGGAGCCGCGACCCAGTCCACCGTCGACGAGCTCGCCGAGCTGCTCCAGCCCGGTGACGTCGTCGTGGACGGCGGAAACTCCCGCTGGACGGACGACGAGAAGCACGCCGAGGAGCTCGCGGCCAAGGGCATCGGCTTCGTCGACTGCGGCGTCTCCGGCGGCGTCTGGGGCCTGAAGAACGGCTACGCGCTGATGTACGGCGGCGACGCCGAGAACATCGCGAAGGTCCAGCCGATCTTCGACGCCCTCAAGCCCGAGGGCGACTTCGGTTCCGTGCACGCCGGCAAGGTCGGCGCGGGCCACTTCTCGAAGATGGTTCACAACGGCATCGAGTACGCCATGATGCAGGCCTACGCCGAGGGCTGGGAGCTCCTGGAGAAGGTCGACTCCGTCACGGACGTGCGCGAGGTCTTCCGCTCCTGGCAGGAGGGCACGGTCATCCGTTCCTGGCTGCTCGACCTCGCGGTCAACGCCCTGGACGACGACGAGCACCTGGCGAAGCTGCGCGGCTTCGCGCAGGACTCCGGAGAGGGCCGCTGGACGGTGGAAGCCGCCATCGACAACGCCGTGCCGCTGCCCGCGATCACGGCCTCGCTCTTCGCCCGCTTCGCCTCGCGGCAGGACGACTCCCCGCAGATGAAGATGATCGCGGCGCTGCGCAACCAGTTCGGCGGTCACGCGGTCGAGTCCAAGAGCGAGCACTGATCCACAGCCTGTGCGCAATCCACGTGGTTACGCACAGGCCGCTCAGCAAGTGAAGTAGCCGGGGGAGGTCGGCGCACACCATGCATGTCACGCATCTGTCGCTGGCCGACTTCCGCTCGTACGCCCGGGTCGAGGTCCCTCTCGATCCGGGCGTCACCGCGTTCGTGGGCCCCAACGGCCAGGGCAAGACGAACCTCGTGGAGGCCGTCGGCTATCTCGCCACGCTCGGCAGCCACCGGGTCTCCTCGGACGCCCCGCTGGTGCGCATGGGCGCCGAGCGCGCCGTCGTCCGGGCCGCGGTCCGGCAGGGCGAGCGCCAGCAGCTGATCGAGCTCGAGCTCAATCCGGGCAAGGCCAATCGCGCCCGTATCAACAGGTCTTCGCAGGTCAGGCCCCGTGATGTGCTCGGCATCGTGCGCACGGTGCTGTTCGCGCCCGAGGACCTCGCGCTGATCAAGGGCGACCCCGGTGAGCGCCGGCGCTTCCTCGACGAGCTGATCACGGCGCGCTCCCCGCGCATGGCCGGCGTGCGGTCCGACTACGACCGCGTGCTGAAGCAGCGCAACACCCTCCTGAAGTCGGCGGCCCTGGCGCGGCGGCACGGCGGGCGTTCCATGGACCTGTCCACGCTCGACGTCTGGGACCAGCACCTCGCGGCCGCGGGCGCCGAACTGCTCACGCAGCGGCTCGACCTGATCGCCGCCCTGCAGCCGCTCGCCGACAAGGCGTACGAGCAGCTGGCACCCGGCGGCGGACCCGTCGCGCTGGAGTACAAGCCGTCGGCGCCGGGCGAGGGCCATACGCGTGAGGCTCTGTACGAGCAGTTGATCGCCGCCCTCGAAGAGGCGCGCAAGCAGGAGATCGAGCGGGGCGTGACGCTGGTCGGGCCGCACCGCGACGACCTGCTCCTGAAACTGGGCCAGCTCCCCGCGAAGGGGTACGCGAGCCATGGCGAGTCCTGGTCGTACGCCCTGGCGCTGCGCCTGGCCTCGTACGACCTCCTGCGCGCCGAGGGGAACGAACCGGTGCTCGTCCTGGACGACGTGTTCGCGGAGCTCGACGCGCGCCGCAGGGAGCGCCTCGCGGAGCTGGTGGCGCCGGGCGAGCAGGTCCTGGTGACGGCCGCGGTGGACGACGACGTGCCGGGCGTGCTCGCAGGGGCGCGGTTCGCGGTGGCGGACGGCGCGGTGGAACGCGTATGAGCGCCGAAGAGCCCGCCAAGGACACCTCGCAAGGCCCTCAGGACGCTCCCAAGGACACGCCGAAGACGCCCGAGCCCTCCGGCATCGACCTCGCCCGGGTCGCCCTGCGTGCCGCCAAGGAGCAGGCACGCGCGCGTGGCGATGCCGCTCAGCAGAAGAAGCAGGCCCGCAGGGGCGGTCTCCGTTCGGGCGCACGCGCCGACGGGCGTGACCCGCAGCCGCTCGGCTCCGCGATCAACCGCTTGATCACCGAGCGCGGCTGGGAGACGCCGGCCGCGGTCGGCGGGGTGATGGGCCGCTGGCCGCAGATCGTCGGCGACGATCTGGCCAAGCACTGCGTCCCGCAGAAGTACGACGAGAACGAGCGGACCCTGACCGTGCAGTGCGACTCCACGGCGTGGGCGACGCAGCTGCGTCTCATGGCCCCCCAGCTGGTCGCGCGCCTCAACGAAGACCTGGGCCACGGCACCGTGCGCCTCATCAAAGTCCTCGGTCCCGGCGGCCCTCCGCGCCGCTTCGGCCCCTTGCGCGCGCCGGGCAGCACGGGCCCCGGCGACACCTACGGCTGAGGCCGTACCGGGTGGTAGCTCGGGGTTGACACTCCGAAGCGCTGAGTGCCGCTGTGAGCCTCCTAGGGCCCCGGGCCGTATATGGGGAGTCGGGCGACGCCGGTTCAGGACGGCACATGCGGACTCAGGTACCGGCAAACCCCCATCACTGTCGGCGCTACCGGTAGACTGGAAGCTAATCCCGCCCCACTTGTGGGACGCATAGAACAACGCTGACTATCGCTGAACGACGCAGCCGCTCCGGCCACCGCCGGGTGCTTGGCTTGTGCTGTGCCAGAAAGGGCGCTTCGTGGCCGATTCCGGCAACCCCAACGAGAACATCCCGTCTACCGTCGCTGGCGAGAACGGCGAGGTCACAGCCTTGTACGACGCCAGCGCGATCACCGTCCTCGAGGGTCTGGACGCGGTCCGCAAGCGGCCTGGCATGTACATCGGGTCGACCGGTGAGCGTGGCCTGCACCACCTCGTGCAAGAGGTCGTCGACAACTCCGTCGACGAGGCCCTCGCCGGGCACGCGGACACCATCGACGTCACGATCCTCCCCGACGGCGGCGTACGCGTCATCGACAACGGCCGAGGCATCCCGGTGGGCATCCACCCCGTCGAGAAGAAGCCGGCCGTCGAGGTCGTGCTCACCGTGCTGCACGCGGGCGGCAAGTTCGGCGGCGGCGGATACGCGGTCTCCGGTGGTCTGCACGGCGTCGGTGTCTCCGTCGTGAACGCACTGTCGACGAAGCTCGCCGTCGACATCAAGACCGACGGCTACCGCTGGACCCAGGACTACAAGCTGGGTGTGCCGACGGCCCCGCTCGCCAAGCACGAGGCGACCAAGGACACGGGCACCACGGTCACCTTCTGGGCCGACCCGGACGTCTTCGAGACGACCGAGTACTCCTTCGAGACGCTGGCACGGCGCTTCCAGGAGATGGCGTTCCTCAACAAGGGTTTGACCATCAAACTCACTGATGAGCGCGACTCGGCGAAGGCGACGGCGGGTGCGGACTCGGCCGAGGCCACCGACGACGAGGCCGCCGAGGCCCGCACGGTGACGTACTACTACGAAGGCGGCATCGTCGACTTCGTGAAGTACCTCAACTCCCGCAAGGGAGAGATGATCCACCCGACCGTCATCGACGTCGAGGCCGAGGACAAGGAGCGCATGCTCTCGGCCGAGATCGCCATGCAGTGGAACTCGCAGTACACCGAAGGTGTCTACTCCTTCGCGAACACGATCCACACGCATGAGGGCGGTACGCACGAGGAGGGCTTCAGGGCCGCGCTGACGGGCCTGGTCAACCGGTACGCGCGCGAGAAGAAGCTGCTGCGCGAGAAGGACGACAACCTCACGGGTGAGGACATCCGCGAGGGCCTGACAGCCATCATCTCGGTGAAGCTGGGCGAGCCGCAGTTCGAGGGCCAGACCAAGACCAAGCTGGGCAACACGGAGGCGAAGACCTTCGTACAGAAGGTCGTGCACGAGCACCTCACGGACTGGTTCGACCGCAATCCGAACGAGGCCGCGGACATCATCCGCAAGGGCATCCAGGCCGCCACGGCCCGTGTCGCCGCCCGCAAGGCGCGCGACCTGACCCGTCGCAAGGGCCTGCTTGAATCGGCTTCCCTGCCCGGCAAGCTGAGCGACTGCCAGTCGAACGACCCGACGAAGTGCGAGATCTTCATCGTCGAGGGTGACTCCGCCGGTGGTTCGGCGAAGTCCGGCCGCAACCCGATGTACCAGGCGATCCTGCCCATCCGAGGCAAGATCCTGAACGTCGAGAAGGCGCGGATCGACAAGATCCTGCAGAACCAGGAAGTCCAGGCCCTGATCTCGGCCTTCGGCACGGGCGTGCACGAGGACTTCGACATCGAGAAGCTCCGCTATCACAAGATCATCTTGATGGCGGACGCCGACGTCGACGGCCAGCACATCAACACCCTGCTCCTGACCTTCCTGTTCCGCTTCATGCGGCCGCTCGTCGAGTCCGGGCACGTGTACCTCTCGCGCCCGCCGCTCTACAAGATCAAGTGGAGCCGGGACGACTTCCAGTACGCGTACTCCGACCGCGAGCGCGACGCGCTGGTCGAGCTCGGCCGCCAGGCGGGCAAGCGCATCAGGGACGACTCGGTCCAGCGCTTCAAGGGTCTCGGTGAGATGAACGCCGAGGAACTGCGCATCACGACGATGGACCAGGACCACCGCGTTCTCGGCCAGGTCACCCTGGACGACGCGGCGCAGGCCGACGACCTCTTCTCGGTGCTGATGGGAGAGGACGTCGAGGCACGGCGCTCGTTCATTCAGCGCAATGCCAAGGACGTTCGTTTCCTCGACATCTGAGTCGGCCGTACGAGCCGCACCTCGAAAGGACTTTGACCAGCAATGGCCGACGAGAACACCCCTGTGATGCCCGAAGAGGAGCCCGCCGTTCCCGGCGTGGGCCTGCGTGTCGAGCCCGTCGGGCTCGAGACGGAGATGCAGCGCTCGTACCTCGACTACGCGATGTCCGTCATCGTGTCGCGTGCGCTGCCCGACGTGCGGGACGGTCTCAAGCCCGTACACCGCCGCGTCCTCTACGCGATGTACGACGGCGGATACCGCCCCGAGAAGGGCTTCTACAAGTGCGCCCGCGTCGTCGGCGACGTCATGGGCACCTACCACCCGCACGGCGACTCCTCCATCTACGACGCCCTGGTCCGCCTGGCCCAGCCGTGGTCGATGCGGATGCCCCTGGTGGACTCCAACGGCAACTTCGGCTCTCCGGGCAACGACCCGGCGGCCGCCATGCGGTACACCGAGTGCAAGATGGCGCCGCTGGCCATGGAGATGGTCCGTGACATCGACGAGGAGACCGTCGACTTCACGGACAACTACGACGGCCGCAACCAGGAGCCGACGGTCCTGCCGGCGCGCTTCCCGAACCTGCTGATCAACGGCTCGGCGGGCATCGCGGTCGGCATGGCCACCAACATCCCGCCGCACAACCTCCGCGAGGTCGCGGCGGGCGCGCAGTGGGCGCTCGAGCACCCGGAGGCCTCGCACGAGGAGCTGCTCGACGCGCTGATCGAGCGCATCAAGGGCCCCGATTTCCCCACCGGCGCACTAGTAGTGGGCCGCAAGGGCATCGAGGAGGCCTACCGCACGGGCCGTGGCTCCATCACGATGCGCGCGGTCGTCGCGGTCGAGGAGATCCAGAACCGCCAGTGCCTGGTGGTCACCGAGCTCCCCTACCAGACCAACCCCGACAACCTCGCGCAGAAGATCGCCGACCTGGTCAAGGACGGCAAGGTCGGCGGCATCGCCGATGTCCGCGACGAGACCTCGTCGCGCACGGGCCAGCGCCTCGTCGTCGTCCTGAAGCGCGACGCGGTCGCCAAGGTCGTCCTGAACAACCTCTACAAGCACACCGACCTCCAGTCGAACTTCAGCGCCAACATGCTGGCCCTGGTCGACGGTGTGCCGCGCACCCTCTCCCTGGACGCGTTCATCCGCCACTGGGTGACGCACCAGGTCGAGGTCATCGTCCGGCGTACGAAGTACAGGCTGCGCAAGGCCGAGGAGCGGGCCCACATCCTGCGCGGCCTGCTGAAGGCCCTGGACGCGATCGACGAGGTCATCGCGCTCATCCGCGCCAGCCAGACGGTCGACGTCGCGCGTGAGGGCCTGATGGGCCTGCTCTCGATCGACGAGATCCAGGCCAACGCCATCCTCGAGATGCAGCTGCGCCGCCTGGCCGCCCTGGAGCGCCAGAAGATCGTCGCCGAGCACGACGAACTGCAGGCGAAGATCAACGAGTACAACGCGATCCTGGCCTCGCCCGAGCGGCAGCGTCAGATCATCAGCGAGGAGCTCGCGGCGATCGTCGACAAGTTCGGCGAGGACCGTCGCTCGGCGCTCGTGCCCTTCGACGGCGACATGTCCATGGAGGACCTGATCGCCGAGGACGACATCGTCGTCACGATCACGCGCGGCGGTTACGTCAAGCGTACGAAGACGGTTGATTACCGCTCGCAGAAGCGCGGCGGCAAGGGCGTCCGCGGCACGAAGCTCAAGGAAGACGACATCGTCGACCACTTCTTCGTGTCGACGACCCACCACTGGCTGCTGTTCTTCACCAACAAGGGCCGGGTCTACCGCGCGAAGGCGTACGAACTCCCCGACGCCGGACGCGACGCCCGCGGTCAGCACGTCGCGAACCTGCTCGCCTTCCAGCCGGACGAGAAGATCGCCGAGATCCTCGCGATCCGTGACTACGAAGCGGTGCCCTACCTGGTGCTCGCCACCAAGGGCGGCCTGGTCAAGAAGACCCCGCTCAAGGACTACGACTCGCCTCGCGCCGGTGGCGTCATCGCCATCAACCTCCGCGAGACGGACGACGGTTCGGACGACGAGCTGATCGGCGCCGAGCTCGTGTCGTCCGAGGACGATCTGCTGCTGATCAGCAAGAAGGCGCAGTCGATCAGGTTCACCGCAACGGACGATGCGCTGCGTCCCATGGGCCGCGCGACATCGGGTGTGAAGGGAATGAGTTTCCGCGGTGGCGACGAACTGCTCTCGATGAATGTCGTCAGGCCGGGTACTTTCGTCTTCACCGCAACCGACGGTGGGTACGCGAAGCGGACCAACGTCGACGAGTACCGCGTCCAGGGTCGTGGTGGCCTCGGCATCAAGGCCGCCAAGATCGTGGAGGACCGCGGCGAACTCGTGGGCGCGCTGGTGACGGAGGAGACCGACGAGATCCTCGCCATCACCCTGGGTGGCGGTGTGATTCGTACGCGAGTCAACGAGGTCAGGGAGACGGGCCGTGACACCATGGGCGTCCAACTGATCAACCTGGGCAAGCGCGATGCCGTGGTCGGTATCGCTCGTAACGCCGAGGCCGGGCGCGAGGCGGAGGAAGTCGACGGCGACATCGTCGTCGACGAAACCGCTGACGGCGAGCCGGCCGTCGGTACGGACGAGGGCACGGAGTCCACGGCCGAGTAGCGCGAGGAGAGAGTCATCGTGAGTGGAGCCACGGGCGCCGGAGCAAGTGGAACCGGCCCAGCCGGTACAGACGGTGTCCGTGGCTCCGCCACTGATTCTCCCGACTCGCATGAGTCTCGTGGATCCCAGGGGGGAACCGTGACCGACACCCGAGGGCCGCAGCCGGCTCAGTCAGCGCAGTACGACGGGTCCTACGCGGCCGGTGCTCAAGGGACCCAGGGGTCCCAAGGGGCCCAGGGCGCCTCAGGTGCGCTGCCCGGGGAGCGTCAGCCTCAGCAGGGCCAGCAGGGGGGTCAGATGTACCACCCGCCGCAGGCTTACCAGCAGGACTCCCAGACGGGTTCCGTGCGCAGGCCGCGGACCGGGGCGCGCACGACGCCTCGTACGCGCAAGGCGCGGCTGAGGGTGGCCAAGGCCGATCCGTGGTCGGTGATGAAGGTCAGCTTCCTGCTCTCCATCGCGCTCGGCATCTGCACGATCATCGCGGCCGCCGTGCTGTGGATGGTCATGGACGCCATGGGCGTCTTCTCGACGGTGGGCGGCACGATCTCGGAGGCGACGGGCTCGAACGAGTCCAACGGCTTCGACCTGCAGTCCTTCCTGTCGCTGCCGCGTGTCCTGATGTTCACGACCATCATCGCGGTCATCGACGTGGTCCTCGCCACGGCGCTCGCGACGCTCGGCGCGTTCATCTACAACCTCTCCGCTGGCTTCGTGGGCGGCGTCGAGCTGACGCTGGCCGAGGACGAATAGTCCTGCCGCTGCGCCGGTCCGGCACCCGCGGAGGTATCGATTTTGGGACTGGCCCGCACGTGCGCTAATCTTCAGAGGTCAGCGCGCGGGACACACCGCAGCGCGGCGGGGCTATAGCTCAGTTGGTTAGAGCGCATCCCTGATAAGGATGAGGCCACAGGTTCAAATCCTGTTAGCCCCACCAGACAAAAGACCCCCAGCCAGTCGTGGCTGGGGGTCTTTGGCATCCATGGGTGACATCAGTCGATGAGCGGACTCGCGGGTACGACCAGGACGGCACTCGTCGCTCCCGTGCGGGAGGCGGAGGCGGTGGTGGGGCCCTTTCGGGATGCCCTGGATCACACGGCGTCCTGGCCCGTTCCGGCACACCTCACGGTCCTCTATCCGTTCCTCACGCCTGAGCGCATCACCAAGACGGTGATCGACGACGTGCGGGCGTGCTTGGCGGCGGTGCCTGCCTTCGCCTGCACGTTCTCTCGGGTCGCATGGTTCGGACAGGACGTCATGTGGCTTGCGCCGGATCCCGATGCCCCGTTCCGTGCGCTCACCGCAGCCGCGGTGCGCCGGTTTCCCGAGTGCCCGCCCTACCGGGGCGCGCATCCAGACCCGACGCCGCACTTGACCGTCGGGAGCACGCACCTGGCGGATCTGACCGGCATGCGGCAGGCAGCCGGGGAGTTGGAGGCGATGTTGCCGATCACGGCTCGAATCGACTGCGTCCGGTTGATCGCCGGGAATGACGCACCAGGGTCGTGGCGCACGGTGGGTGAGTTCACTTTGCCGACCGTGTAGCCGCGCTCCTGACGCAGAAGACCCCCGAGCCCGTATCGGCTGGGGGTCTTCGTTGTGTCTGTGGTCGCCCCTGGGGCAACGGCCGGGCCGGCCGGGGGCGTGATTACGGTTCTGCGGCGAGCCCGCCCGGATGGGCCTCGGCCTCAACGGCCGTCTCCGTGTCGTCCGTGGGGAGATGGCGGCAGCTGGGGGATGATCCGTGTGCCTCGGCGCGGATGCGCTGCTTCATCGTGGGCGGCAAGGACCGTTCGTACGCTGCTGCCCAGTAGGCCGCGAGTGGTGCCGTCATGGTCGGCGCGCTCTTGCACGTTTCCGTGGCCTGCTGTACCGGCGTGGCCGCCGTTGCCGTCGTCGTGAATCCCAGTGTGGCGAAGAGTGCGAGGAAGGCGGTGATGAGCGTGGTCCACAGCTTCATGGCCTTGGTGCCGGTCATGGCGTCTCACTTTCGGGTTGGGCGATTTGCGTACTTTCCTCATGATGTGTATGCGGAGCCGAGAGTGGGGGACCGACGCTCATGGCGCGTCGATGTTCAGATGAACACCACCCGGATGGCCGTAAAGGGCCCTTGAGGGGCCTGGGAGGGGTCCGGGCGAGGTTGAGAGCGGCGAACGTCACGTCGGGCCGTGAGGCGCCAAGGAGCGGCGGAACCCGATTCGACTGCTGTGTTCGGGGCGGGAGTTGGGGTGGATCCAGGTCACCGATCGGTATCGGTCGGTGTGTATAGTCGGGCTTCAGAGGTCCCTTACGTCAAGAAAGACGAGGTCGCGCGGTGAAGAAGCTTCTCCTGGTCGCACTGGCCGCCATCGGCGGACTCCTCGTGTACCGCCAGATCCAGGCGGATCGCGCCGAGCAGGATCTGTGGACGGAGGCGACTGACTCCGTGCCCACGGGTTCGTGAGTACCGACAACAGTCTCTTTACAAGGCCCCGGTCGCTTCTGCGGCCGGGGCCTTGTGCTGTCCGGATCTCTCCGGCCGCCCACCTTTGCTCACGCAAGCCATCGCCTTGCGTGAGCAAAGGTTGTCGCGCCTCCGTGCGGGCATGTCTGGCCGGGACGGCTGGGCACTCGGGGAGGGGTGGCACGTGATGGGGCGGCTGCGCAGAGGCGGGGTGACACGCAGAGGGCGGGTGACGCTGGCGGCGGGAGCGGCGCTGTGCGTGGTGACGACGCTGCCGGGACAGGCCGCGGCGGGCACGCCGAGCCCGTACGTCTTCGCCGGCCGGGCCGTGCCGGTCGAGGGCGCGAAGAACAGCATGGGCAGTGCGAAACTCACGCCCGGGTCGACGTACAAGAGCTCTCTCGCACGCGGGGGAAAGCTCTACTACCAGGTGCAGCTCGACGCCAGAGAGACCGTGTACGTCTCGGCCACCGCCGTTCCCGGACTCGACGCCAAGGTCGTCTACGGGGACGGCGTCGAGGTGTCCTTGCAGGACGCGAACGGCAACAACTGCAACTCCGGCGACGCGCGATTCGGTACGGCGCAGAGCCCGCGGCCCATCACCGCCTGGGCGGTACGGGAGGTCGGCCCCGCCGATAACCGGTGCAAGGTGGCCGGCACGTACTACGTAGTCGTCGAGCGGAACAGCGATCCCGGCTCCAGCACGGAGACCTGGGACACGGAGTTGCGCGTCGTCTCGGAGCCCGCAGTGGCGAAGAGCGTCCCCACGACGCCGCCCGAGTCGTGGAACTCCGCCTCGCCCACTCCTCCCACCGATGCGCGCAAGGAACGCAGGGGCGGCACGGGCTTCAACGACGCACGGGCGCTGCGGCCAGGCGTCTGGGGCGACCGGATCGAGCCCGGCCAGACACTCTTCTACCGCGTGCCGGTCGACTGGGGGCAGCAGATCTCCGCCAGTGCCGAGCTGGGCAGCGCGAGCGGGGGCAGGGACGAGTACGTCACGTCGGCGCTCGTCATGTCGCTGTCCAACCCGGTACGCGCACGCATCGACGACGCCGAGACGGCATACGACGGCCAGCAGAAGTCGACCACGCTGGAGCCACTGGCCCCCGTTGCGTACGAGAACCGCTACTCCCCGGTCGACGGAGTGGCCGGGACGCGGTTCGCCGGGTGGTACTACCTCTCGGTCCACCTCAATCCGAAGGTCGCCCGGCAGTTCGGCAAGGAGCCGCTGGGTCTGACGCTGCGGGTGAACGTCGACGGAGCCGCGAAGGCGGGGCCCGCGTACGTCGGGACGGCGCGCCCCGCGGACGAGTTCAGCGTCACCGGTCAGGACAAGGACGCCGCGGTGCGCGGCGATACGGCTGCCGGGGGTGAGAGCGGGGGCGGTGGCGGTGAGGGGAGCGGCAACGCGGACGGCATGCGGCTGATCGCCGCCGGGGGGTTCGGCGCGGGGACCTTGCTGCTGATGGTCCTGGGGGTGTGGACGCTGATCGGGCGGAGGCGTGCGGCGGCTTCGGGATCGGGGTCGGGTTCAGCTTCAGGTTCGGGGTCGGGTTCGCCGTACGGGCCGCCACCGGTTTGGTAGCGGCTCAGGTCTGGGTCTCAGGTCTGGGTCAGGGCCCAGATGCCCACCGCGAAGCACGCCAGCGCGGCCAGCAGCATCGGGATCGCCACCTTCGGGGGCGGTCCCGGTCGTTTCTGCCGGTGGCGCGGCGGAACTGGTCGGCTTTGGAGTGGAACCTGCGGGGCGTGAGCGGTGTATGGATAAGTAGGGGCGGCTACGTGATGCGCCGACGGAGTCACGGACTGTGATGGTTCGTGGGGTGTGAGGTGCATGGGGGCCTGGGCTTGGGCTTGGGCCGGGCCTTGCACGGGGACCGGGAGCGGGACCGGTACAGCTCCCGGTACAGCTCCCGGTACGGGCACCTGAGCCGACGCCGCCTGGAACGGCACTTGGTGGGGGGAGGGGACATGCGGGGACTGAGCGGGTGGCGGGGGTGGAGTGGCCTGCTGCGGGGGCGCCGGCTGCGGCGTGGCCTGTGGTGGCTGGGCCAGGGGGAAGCTCCCCGTCTGCGGCGCGGAGAGGGGCGGGGGTGGAACGGACGGCGGCGGAACCGGAACAGAGGGGGGAGCGAAGTCCGGCGGTGGTGGGGTCGTGAGGGGCCCGTCCGGGCCGAACCCTCGCGGGAGCGGGCCCAGTTGGTCGAAGATCTCGACGATCTCGTCGTCGGGCCCCGGCTCGGGCAGCAGCTCCGCGGCCGAGTTCAGCGCCTTGCGCGCGCCCGTGGCGGTGCGGAACCGCGCGAGTGGGTCCGGCTGGAGAAGCGTGGCGACGACCTGCCACAGCGGATCCGGCACGCCCTTCGGCGCCCCAGGAGTGCCGTGCGCGGCGAAGTGCTCGATCAGGGCCTTGGCGTCCGGCTTGGCGCCCTGCAGCAGATAGAGGGTCACCAGGCCGACGGCGAAGAGGTCGGCGGTGAAGTCCGGCTCGGCGCCCATCATTTGCTCTGGCGCGAAGTAACCGGGCGTCCCCACCACATAGTTGGTCTCGGTCAGCCGCGGCTCGCCCATCCGCATCGAGATGCCGAAGTCGGAGAGCCGCAGATGCGGACGCGCGGTGCCGGTGGCCTCCAGCAAGATGTTGGCGGGCTTGATGTCACGGTGCACGACCCCCTCGGCATGCACCGCCGCGAGACCGGAGAGCAGCTGGTCCAGGAGCGTGCAGACCAGGCGGGGCGGCAGCGCGCCGTAGTCACCGATCACATGGGCCAGCGAGCCGCCGGCGACCAAGGCCATGGTGAAGAGGACCTTGTCGTCGTCGGCGGCCCAGCTGGCGGGCGCGAGCACATGGGGGTGGTCGATCCGGAGCGCCTGCTCCCGCACGAAGCGCAACAGCGCGTGCGCGTCGCTCTGTTGCAGGACCTTGGCGGCCACATAGCGGCGCCGCCGGTGGTCCCAGGCGCGCCAGACCGCTCCGACTCCCCCGCGTCCGACCGGGTCGACCAGTTCGTAGCGGCCGGCGAAGACCTCACCCATGGTCGCGCATTGCTCCCCCTCCGGGCCGCCCGGTGGCCCGGCCGACGGCTCAGTTCTGGTGCGCCTCGTAGTGGGCGACCGCGTCCGCGGTGCGTCCGGCGCCGTATACCCGGAGGAACTCTGCCAGTTCCGGGTGGGTCGGTGCGAGGGAGTCCGCGGCATCGATGATGTCGCCCGCCGCGGCGACGGAGCGCAGCAGTGACTGGATCTCGCGCACCACACGCTTCACTGTGGGCGCACCCGAACTCGTCGTCGACTGCGAGGTGTTGGTCAGGACGGAGCCGCCCTGGGACTTCTTGATCTCGTCCATGCGGTCGGTGGCCTCGGCGGCGCTCACGCTGCCGTCGGCGACCTGGCCCGCCAGCTCCTGGAGGAGCTGGACTCGCTGGACGACCGCGGGGTTGCCGATCTTGGCGCGCTGCCCGCTCATCAGCTGGGACAGCATGGGCGCGGACAGACCGAGGACGCCGGCGAGGCGTGCCTGGTTGAGGCCCAGATCATCGATGAGACGGCGGAAGAGCGCCCCCAGCGGCTCTCCGTACCAGTTCCGCTGGAGCTCTCGTGCTCTCGCGGTCGTCTCTTGCTGTGCGGCGTCCATTGCGTCTCCCCATCGCTTCCCCAAAAAACCGTGGTTCGCTGCCGCGAACCACGCCGAGCATCTTACGGAGCGTGGTCGTTCACCGGGACCCCCAATCCTTTTGCGAGATCTGGGGGGTGACCCGGTACTCTGGTCTGCGTTGCCCACCGGAGCGGGGTTCTTCCGGCTGGGTGCGCCGTTTTCGGGGCCTTAGCTCAGTTGGTAGAGCGCTGCCTTTGCAAGGCAGATGTCAGGAGTTCGAATCTCCTAGGCTCCACAGAGAAACGCCGTAGGGCGGGGTCACCTCAGCTGAGGTGACCCCGCCCTACGGCGTTGTCAGTGCTTCCGGGACAGGGTCCCGGACGGTGCTTCCGGGTCAGCGCAGGTCGTCCTGGTCCGCGGCTTCCGACTCGGCCTGCTTGGCCTGGACCTCGGGGTCGAGGGAGGCCTGACCGCTGCCGTCGACCGAGGTCAGCGGCGTGCTGTCGGGGACCTCCGTCGCGGCCGGCGGCTCGACGAGCCAGTCCGGGTTGGCCTGCTTGTCCCACCACTTCCAGGCAGCGACCGCACCACCGGCCAGGATGCCCAGGACGATGAGCCCCTTGGCCGCGCGTCCTGCGCGGGCCCGGCGGTTGTGCTTGCGGGTCAGGCGCTGGATCTCCTTGGGGGAGACCTCACCGCGCAGTGCGGCGAGCGCCGCGGCCCCGCGGGACGCCGCCTCGTCACGGACGGGCTGAGCCACGGCCACGGCGTGCTCGATCCGCGGCTTCGAATAGTCGGCGGCCTGCTGGGCGGCCTTGCGGGTCTGCTTGGCCGCCTTGCGGGTGCGGACGGCTGCTTCGTGCGCGGCCTGGTCGACCTTCGGCGGCACGTGCGTACGGGCCTGCTCGATGCGCGGGCCGACGTGAGCGCCGTACTGGACACGGGCTTGCTCGGCGGCTTGCGAGACCTTGGGCGCGAGCCGTACGCGGGTTTCGTGCGCGTAATGGACGGCCTGGTCCTTGGCCGTGCCGGCGTAGGGGGCCACCGCCTCCGCGGCATGCCGCACGCTGTCCCTCGCCGAACCGGTCGCGGCGCGCACGCTGTCGATGCGGGTCACGGGATCCTCCTCCTCGGTGGCTTATAGGTATGTCACCTTTCCACCCTTTCAAGGATCATGCCTTTTGGATGGCTCCGAGGCATGAGAGGGCGGGCATCCGGGTGTGATCAATTTGATCAAATCGGTACAAGGAGAGTTTCTTCGCCGACAATGCCACGGATCGTCGCGGCGCGCTCCCACTCGGTGGCTACTCGTCGCAATCCGGTCCGTGGGAGGATCGGGGCGTCACAGAAGACAACAGAAGACAACGGAAGGCAGACCGTGGCCGAGCAGCTTTACGCCACCCTCAAGACCAACCGCGGCGACATCGAGGTGCTGCTGCACCCCAACCACACGCCCAAGACGGTCAAGAACTTCGTCGAGCTCGCCCAGGGCGAGCGCGAGTGGGTCAACCCGACGACCGGCAAGAAGACGACGGGACGGCTCTACGACGGCACGGTCTTCCACCGCGTCATCAGCGGCTTCATGATCCAGGGCGGCGACCCGCTGGGCAACGGCACGGGCGGCCCCGGCTACGAGTTCGAGGACGAGTTCCACCCCGACCTCGCCTTCGACAAGCCCTACCTGCTCGCCATGGCCAACGCCGGGCCGGGCACCAACGGCTCCCAGTTCTTCGTGACGGTCTCCCCGACCGCCTGGCTCACGCGCAAGCACACGATCTTCGGCGAGGTCACGGACCCGGCGAGCCAGAAGGTCGTCGACGAGATCGCGGCCACGCAGACCAACCCGCGCACCGACCGTCCGGTGAACGACGTGATCATCGAGTCCGTCGTCATCGAGACCCGCACCGCCTGACACCGGCGCACCCCGCGAGGGAACCAAACCGCCCCGCCCATCCGTATGGAAGGGCGGGGCGGTGCGTTCGCCGCGCGCGCGTAGCTGCGCCTTCGTACGGACATTGAGGGGACCCCATGGACCAGGCACCAGGCAGCCCGCAGGGGCCTAAGGACGCACAGGAGCTGCCGGGCTGTTACCGGCATCCGGACCGCACGACCGGCATCAGCTGCACGCGCTGCGAGCGCCCCATCTGTCCGGAGTGCATGATCAGCGCCTCGGTCGGCTTCCAGTGCCCCGAGTGCGTGCGCGAGGGCTCGGGCACCGGCCACGCACCCACGGCGAACCAGCCGCGCACCCTCGCGGGCGGCTCGATCGCCGACGACCCGCGCCTGATCACCAAGATCCTGCTCGGCCTGAACGTCGCGGTGTTCATCGCCGTCCTCGCCATGGGCGACCGCCTGGTCAACGAACTGGTCCTGGTCGGAGCCTGGCCGCCCGAGCCCTTCGTGCCGACCGAGGGCGTCGCCGAGGGCCAGTGGTACCGCCTGGTGACGTCGATGTTCACGCACCAGGAGATCTGGCACATCGCGTTCAACATGCTCGGCCTGTGGTGGCTCGGCGCCCCCCTGGAAGCAGCGCTCGGCCGCGCCCGCTATCTCTCGCTCTACCTGCTGTCCGGCCTGGCGGGCGGCGCGCTGACGTACGTCGTCGCGGATCCGAGCCAGGCCTCGCTCGGGGCATCCGGAGCGATCTTCGGCCTCCTCGGCGCGACCGCGGTCCTGATGCGGCGCCTGAACTACGACATGCGCCCCGTCATCGCACTGCTCGCGCTGAACCTGCTCTTCACCTTCACCTGGAGCGGGATCGCCTGGGAGGCGCACGTCGGCGGTCTGGTCGCCGGCGTCGCGATCGCGTACGGGATGGTGCACGCGCCCCGCGAGCGGCGGACGCTCGTGCAGTGGGGGACCTGTGCGGTGGTGCTCGTCGTGGTCCTCGCGACGGTGGTCATCAGGACCGCGCAGCTCGTCTGAAGCTCACTGATGTCGTCCGATGGCCAAGGTTGTCCACAGCGTGTGCCCACGCTTGTGCATTCTGTGGGGAACAACAGTGCCCCTTGTCGCTGACCTGGGTTTCCCCAGGAGAGACAAGGGGCCTGCGAGGGCTTGCATGGCGATCAGCCAGTCATACCGGCGTCAACACCGAGTGGGTTATCCACAGATCGTCTTTCTTTTCCCCAGCCGAGGCCGGGATGTGGATAGCGCTGTGGATAACTCAGGGCAAGGCTTGCGCACAGCCCTGCGAGGGTCCCGCTACTTCCACTGAGTGGAGACGCCGAACCCCGCAGCGATGAAGCCGAAGCCGACCACGATGTTCCAGTTGCCCAGCGGGTCGATCGGCAGCTTGCCGTCGGTGACATAGAAGACGACGATCCAGGCGAGCCCGATGAGGAACATCGCGAGCATCACCGGAGCCACCCAGCTACGGCTGGTCAGCTTGATGTTCGTCGCCTTCTTGGCGGGCGGCGTGTAATCGTCGGCCTTCTTGCGGATCCGTGACTTCGGCACGAGGGTCTCTCCTGTCGATACGGGGAGCTGAGCCCTCCCCCGGGCGTCCGTTAGCGTAGTGCTTCCGCGGCGCTGAAGGAGATAAGGGTACGTTGAGCAATTCCGCCGACTCCCCCACAGGTCCCGCTCGTCGTTCTCGCTGGCGGCCGGTCCGGTTGCTCACGGCCGCCGTTTTCGCGCTCGCGGGCCTCATCTTCTTCACCAGCTTCAACACGGCCAAGGGCACGAACATCCGCACCGACGCCTCTCTCCTGAAGCTCTCCGACCTGATCGAGGAGCGCAGCCACAAGAACGGCAAGCTCGACGAGTCCAACGGCTCGCTGCGCGACGACGTCGAGTCCCTGGCCGAGCGCGACAACGGCGGCACGAAGGCCGACGACGCCCGGCTCAAGGCCCTGGAGAAGAACGCGGGCACCAAGAAGCTCAGCGGTGAGGCCGTCTCCGTCACCCTCGCCGACGCCCCGCCGAACGCCACCGCCAAGCTCCCCGGCTACCCCGAGCCCCAGCCGAACGACCTGGTCATCCACCAGCAGGACCTCCAGGCCGTGGTCAACGCGCTCTGGCAGGGCGGTGCCGAGGGCATCAAGGTCATGGACCAGCGGCTCATCTCCACCAGCGCCGTCCGCTGCGTGGGCAACACCCTGATCCTCCAGGGCCGCGTCTACTCGCCGCCGTACAAGGTGACGGCCGTCGGCGACCCGGAGAAGCTCAAGACGGCGCTCGCCGCGTCCCCGGAGATCCAGAACTACATGCTGTACGTCAACGCGTACGGCCTCGGCTGGAAAGTCGATGACGACGGGGCGATGACTCTTCCCGGCTACTCGGGCACAGTGGATCTCCACTACGCGAAGCCCGTGGAGTAAGCCGCTGGGGGAGCCTGTGTCGGTGCGAGTGCTCGTCAGGACGTTCAGCGAACTGTGCATCACGATGGGCACGTTGATTGTTCTCTTTGTGGTGTACGTCCTCTTCTGGACCGGCGTGAAGGCCGACAACGCCATGGACAGCCAGATCGACAAGCTCCAGGACCAGTGGTCGCAGGGCTCGGTGTCCACGGGTACGGACGACAAGCCCACCGAGACCGAGACGTCCCCCAAGAAGCCCGGCCCCTATGAGGACGGCAAGCCCTTCGCCGTCATGTACATCCCGCGGCTTGGTTTCACGTGGAACAAGCCGGTGCTCCAGGGCACCGGGACCGACATCCTCAAGAAGGGGCTCGGTCACTACGGGGACACCGCGCAGCTCGGCCAGAAGGGCAACTTCTCCGTGGCGGGGCATCGCCGCACGTACGGGGACCCGTTCAAGGACTTCCCGAAGCTGCGGCCGGACGACGCCGTGGTCCTGACCGACGGCACCACGTGGTTCACGTACCGCATCGACAACAAGCCCTACAAGACACTGCCCGGCGACATCGGGGTCATCGATGCGGTTCCGCGCAAGTCCGGATTCGAGGGGCCGGGACGTTACCTCACCCTTACAACGTGTGAGCCAGAGTGGGGCCACAGCCACCGGTTGATCGTCTGGGCGCACCTCGACGCGACCCAGCCCGTCGAGGCCGGGAAACCGGAGGCACTGCGCCGTTAGTCTGGTGCCGTACGGCTACGGAAGGGACGGCATGTACGGCTGGATCTGGCGGCATCTGCCGGGAAACGCATGGGTAAGGGCACTGCTTTCGCTGGTGCTCGTCTTCGCTGTGGTCTACGTGCTCTTCCAGTACGTCTTCCCCTGGGCCGAGCCGCTGCTGCCCTTCAACGATGTGACGGTGGACGGCCAGTGAGCGCCCGCATTCTCGTCGTCGACAACTACGACAGCTTCGTCTTCAACCTCGTCCAGTACCTCTACCAGCTGGGTGCCGAGTGCGAGGTCCTGCGCAACGACGAGGTCGAGCTGCGCCACGCGCAGGACGGCTTCGACGGCGTCCTGCTGTCGCCGGGACCCGGCACGCCCGAGCAGGCGGGTGTCTGCGTGGACATGGTGCGGCACTGCGCCGACACCGGTGTGCCCGTGTTCGGCGTCTGCCTCGGCATGCAGTCGATGGCCGTGGCGTACGGCGGAGTGGTGGACCGTGCGCCGGAGTTGCTGCACGGCAAGACCTCCGCGGTGGTGCACGAGGGCAAGGGTGTCTTCGCCGGGCTGCCGTCGCCGTTCATCGCCACGCGCTATCACTCGCTGGCCGCCGAGCCGGCCACGGTTCCGGCCGAGCTCGAGGTGACCGCGCGGACGGAGGACGGCATCATCATGGGCCTGCGCCACCGTGAACTGCCGGTCGAGGGCGTGCAGTTCCACCCCGAGTCGGTCCTCACCGAGCACGGCCACCGCATGCTCGCCAACTGGCTCGTGGAGTGCGGCGACACGGGGGCGATCGGTCGGTCGAGCGGTCTTGCCCCGGTGGTGGGCAGGGCCACGGCGTGACCGCGTTGCGCCCCGAGCGCGATTCCTCCGGAGTTCCGTACGGCGACGATCAGTACGCGTCGTACGGGGATCCAGGGGCATTCGAGCAGCCCGGGGCGTTCGAGGCGGCCGTCGACCACCTCGCCGATCCGCTGACGGACCCGCTGCCGGGTCATCATCCGTCGCCGTGGTTCCGCAGCGGGCCCGCGGAGCCGGAGCCGGAGCCGCTGCCTCAGCCGGAGCCGGAGCAGCCTCAGGAGCAGGAGTGGTACGACCCCGAGGGGTACGCCCGCGACTGGTACGGGGTGCGGGAGCCGACGTACAAGGAGCTGTACGGCGCGTACGCCCCTCCGATACCCGAGGTCCCCCAACCGCCGGTCGACGACGAGACGGTGGGCCTGCGGACAGCGGACACGCGCCGAATAGCCGAACCGGAGCCCGAGCCGGAGCCCAAGCAGGCTCCTGAGGCGCCGCTGGAAGGCGGAGGCAGGGCAGCCCGCCGCAAGGCCGCCAAGAAGGGCGCCTCCAGCGCTTCGAGCGCCCCCCGCGCCGGGACGGCGTCCGCGGCCCCCCTCTCCCGCGTGGAGGCCCGTCGCGCCGAGCGTGCCCGTAAGCCCTCCGCGGGCACGGTGATCAGCCGAGGGCTCGGCGAGGTGTTCATCACCGTCGGCGTCCTGATGCTTCTCTTCGTGACGTACCAGCTGTGGTGGACGAACATCCGCGCCCACCAGCAGGCCAACGGCGCCGCAAGCGACCTCCAGGAGCGGTGGGCGAACGGCAAGGGCAAGCCGGGCGCCTTCGAGCCGGGCCAGGGCTTCGCGCTCCTGCACATCCCCCGCCTCGACGTGGTCGTGCCGATCGCCGAGGGCATCGACAAGTCGAAGGTCCTGGACCGCGGCATGGTCGGCCACTACAACGAGGGCAGCACCAAGACGCCCATGCCGGACGCCAAGAAGGGCAACTTCGCGGTCGCGGGCCACCGCAACACCCACGGCGAACCGTTCCGGTACATCAATCAGCTAGAACCGGGCGACCCCATCGTCGTGGAGACGCAGGACAAGTACTTCGTCTACAAGATGGCGAGCATCCTGCCGCAGACCCAGCCCAGCAACACCTCGGTGATCGGACCGGTCCCGCCGGGGTCGGGCTTCACCGAAGCGGGCCGGTACATCACACTGACCACCTGTACCCCGGAATTCACGAGTAAGTATCGAATGATCGTCTGGGGCAAGATGGTCGAGGAGCGCCCGCGCAGCAAGGGCAAGCCGAGCGCGCTCGTCCAATAGAACGGTGAGAACGGGGCACATCGAGTGGCAGCCACGACCGACCACGACGAGGACAAGGCCGAGGCGCCCGCGCCTGCGCGCGCACCGAGGCCACGGGGACGCGGACCGATCGCCACGGCGGTCAGTGTCTTCGGCGAACTCCTCATCACCGCGGGCCTGGTGCTCGGTCTCTTCGTCGTCTACTCCCTGTGGTGGACCAACGTCGTCGCGGACCGCGAGGCGCACAAGCAGGGCGACCAGGTGCGTGACCGCTGGGCGGGCGGCCCGGGGAACCTGAACACCAAGGACGGCATCGGCTTCCTCCACGTCCCCGCGATGGGCGGCGGCGAGGTCCTGGTCAGGAAGGGCACCAGCAGCAAGGTGCTCAACCACGGGGTCGCGGGCTACTACGAGGACCCGATCAAGTCGGCGCTCCCGCAGGACAAGGAAGGCAACTTCACGCTGGCCGCGCACCGCGACGGGCACGGCGCGAAGTTCCACAAGATCGACAAGATCAAGAAGGGCGACGCGATCGTCTTCGAGTCCCGGGACAAGTGGTACGTGTACAAGGTGTACTCGACGCTGCCCGAGACGTCGAAGTACAACGTGAAGGCCCTGGACCCGGTCCCGAAGGAATCGGGCGCGAAGAAGCCGGGCCGCTACATCACGCTGACGACGTGCACGCCGGTCTACACCTCCAACTACCGCTACGTGGTGTGGGGCGAGCTGGAGCGGGTCGAGAAGGTCGACAACAAGCGGACGCCGCCGGCGGAGCTGGACTGAGTCCGGCACCTCACGCTGAATCCGGGCACCCCACACCGAAAGAGCCCCGGACACCGCCTGCTGGGCGGTGTCCGGGGCTCTTCTCGTTGTACTGCGGTGTACTGCGTTGTACCGCGGTGAGGGCTAGTCCTCGTTGTTTCGGGAGGAGAAGCCGGCGTTGCCTCCGATGAAGCCGCCGCCGCCTCCGTCTTCCCCACCGTTGTCGCCGCCGTTGCCGCCTGCCGTGGTCAGGTTGATCGCGGTGTCGGGTGCGACCTGCTGGTTGGCGGGCGGGTCGGAGAGGACGACGAGGGCGTCGTCGTCCTGCGGACCCTGGATGGTGCCGACCGTCAGACCGGCGTCCTCGATGGCCTTGCGGGCGTCCTTGAGCTTCTGGCCGGTGAGGGCCGGAACGGTGGCCTGCTCTGCCTTCTTGGCGACCTTCAGCGTGACCGTGGAGTTGGGGTCGGCCTCGGTCTGCGGGGCGAGGCTCTGCGAGATGACCTTGCCGACCTCGACGGTGTCGCTTTCTTCTTCCTCGCACGTACCGACGAGGTTGTTGCTCTGCAGCTGGGCCTTGGCCTCTTCGCAGGTCTTGCCGGTGACGTCGGGGACCACGGACTTGGCCGCCTTCTTGGCGACATCAAGGGTGATGACGCTGCCCTTTTCCACTTCGGTACCGAAGGTGGGGTCCTGGTCGAGTACTTCGTCAGGCGTGCCGGTGGACTCCACAGGCTTGGTCTTGACGTCGAACTGGTACTTGTCGCTCTCCAGCTTCTCCGTGGCGGCGTCGACGTCCAGGCCGATGACCTTCGGCACCGCGACCTTCCGCGCTCCGGTAGAAACCGTCACGTTGATCGTGTCGCCCTTCTTGACCGTGGCGTTCGCGCCCGGGTCCTGGGAGCAGATCTGGCCCTTCGGGTACTTTTCACACGGCTTGCGCTCGGAGTCGTCGAGTACGAGGTCCACGTTCTTGGCCGACTTCTTGGCGTCGGCGAGCTTCTCGCCGACGAAGTTGGGTGCCTTGAGCGTGTCGTCGCCACCGCCCCCGGTGAACGCCCACTTCCCGATCAGGATCGCGCCCACCAGGACCAGCAAGCCAGCCAGCACGAGCAGCACCGTAGACGTGTTGCTCTTCTTCTGGCGGCGGCGTGAGTGGTCGTCGTAGCCGTCGTCCGGGCCGACCGGCGGCATCATCGATGTCTGGCCGCCGCCGTTCTGCGGGCGCAGCATCGCCGTCTGCTGGTCGTCCGGGTGGCCGCCGTAGCCGACCGCGCCCATGGCGGCGGTCGCCTGGACGGGCTGGCCGTCGAGGCAGGCCTCGATGTCGGCGCGCATCTCGTCGGCCGACTGGTAGCGGTAGTCCGGGTCCTTGGTGAGGGCCTTCAGGACGATGGCGTCCATCTCCGGCGTGATCTCGCCGTCGAAGACGCTCGGGGCCTGGGGCTCCTCACGGACGTGCTGGTAGGCCACCGCGACCGGGGAGTCGCCCACGAAGGGCGGGCGGACCGTGAGCAGCTCGTAGAGCAGGCAGCCCGTCGAGTAGAGGTCGCTTCGCGCGTCCACCTGCTCGCCCTTGGCCTGCTCCGGCGAGAGGTACTGCGCGGTGCCGATGACCGCCGCCGTCTGCGTCATCGTCATCCCGGAGTCGCCCATGGCGCGGGCGATGCCGAAGTCCATGACCTTGACCTGGCCGTTGCGCGTCAGCATGACGTTCGCGGGCTTGATGTCGCGGTGGACGATGCCGTTGCGGTGGGAGTACTCAAGGGCCTGGAGGATGCCGATGGTCATCTCCATGGCGCGCTCGGGCAGCAGCTTGCGCCCGGAGTGCAGCAGCTCACGCAGCGTGGAACCGTCGACGTACTCCATCACGATGTACGGGATGGAGATGTTGTCGACGTAGTCCTCGCCGGTGTCGTAGACCGCGACGATCGCAGGATGGTTGAGCGAAGCGGCCGACTGGGCCTCACGGCGGAACCGGGCCTGGAACGACGGATCACGCGCGAGATCGACCCGCAGCGTCTTCACCGCCACAGTGCGTCCGAGGCGGGTGTCGTGCGCGAGGTAAACCTCCGCCATCCCGCCTCGGCCGAGCACCTGGCCCAGCTCATACCGCCCGCCGAGGCGACGCGGCTCTTCCATAGCTAATCCAGCCCTCTCCGTCAGTCCCGACCGCACCCTTGTGTGGTCCGGCGGTGTGCTGTCCGGGCATACCGTACCCGGCTCGCCTTACGTGACCCGGCCGCGACCGTCACCCGATGCAGGACCGGTATCGCAACGTGCACTGATGTGAAGAGGCCGTGACAGGGGTCACTTCTTGCTGTCGAGCACCGCCTGCATCACGTCCTTGGCGATGGGCGCGGCCAGACCACCACCGGAGATGTCGTCGCGGCCGGCCTTGCTGTCCTCGACGACCACGGCGACGGCCACCGGCGAACCAGAGTCGGTCTTGGCGTAGCTGATGAACCAGGCGTAGGGGTTCTCGCTGTTGTCGATGCCGTGCTGGGCGGTGCCGGTCTTGCCGCCGACGGTGACGCCCGGGATCTTGGCGTTCGTACCGGTGCCGTCGTTCACGACCGTCTGCATCATGTCCTGGAGCTTCTGCGCGTTCTCCTCGGAGAGCGGCTGGCTCATCTCCTTGGGGGCGTGCTTCTCGATCACGTCCAGGTTCGGCGCCTGCAGCTCGCTGACCATGTACGGCTCCATCAGCTTGCCGTCGTTGGCGATGGCCGAGGAGACCATGGCCATCTGCAGCGGCGTCGCGGCCGTCTCGAACTGGCCGATGGAGGAGAGCGCGGTCTGCGGCCTGTCCATCTTCTTGGGGAAGACGGAGGCGTTCGAGCGGACCGGCACGAACTGCTCTTCGTTGAAGCCGAACTTCTCGGCCGTCTCGAGCATCTTGTCCTTGCCGAGGTCCGAGCCGATCTTGCCGAACACGGTGTTGCAGGACACCCGCAGCGCCTCACGCAGCGTGGCGTTCTTGCAGGGGATGTTGCCCTCGTTCGGCAGCGGCGTCTGGGTGTCGGGCATCGTCCAGGGCAGCGGGGACTTGGTGGGCGAGTCGATGTCGTCGTACAGACCGTGCTCCAGGGCCGCCGCGGCGGTGACCGCCTTGAAGGTGGATCCTGGCGGGTACGTCTCGCGCAGGGCGCGGTTGAGCATCGGCTGGTCTTTGTTCTTGTCCAGCTTCTGGAAGAGCTTGCCTTCCTTGTCCGTGATGCCCGCGAAGTCCGACGGGTCGTACGAAGGCGCGGAGGCCAGGGCCAGGATCGCGCCCGTGGAGGGGTCGATCGCGGCGACGGCGCCCTTGCCACGGCCCTTCAGACCGTCGTACGCGGCCTTCTGCGCGGCCGCGTTGAGGGTCGTGACGGCGTTGCCGCCCTCCTTCTTCTTGCCCGTGATCATGTCCAGGCTGCGGGTGAAGAAGAGCCGGTCGTCGTTGCCGGTGAGGATGCCGTCCTCGATGGACTCGATCTGCGTGGCGCCGATGCGCTGTGAGGCGTAGCCGGTGACGGGGGACCACATGGGCCCGTTCTTGTACGTCCTCTTGTACTTGAAGTCGTCGCCGTTGGTCGCCTTGGAGCCGGTGATGGCCTTGCCGTCGACGATGATGTCGCCGCGCGGCTGGGCATACCGCTCGATGGGGACGCGGCGGTTCTTCTCGTGCTCGGCGAGGGTGTCGGCCTGCACGTACTGGAGCCAGTTGTCCCGCGCGAGCAGGGCGAGGATGAGGAGCCCGCAGAAGATCGCGATCCGGCGCAGGGGCTTGTTCACGGTCGGACCACCTGGGTCATCTCGGCGTCGGGGTTCGGGGCGGGGGCCGGCGCCGGGCGGCGCGCGGTGTCGCTGATGCGGATCAGGATGCCGATCAGCGCCCAGTTGGCGATCACCGAGGAACCACCGTTCGCGAGGAACGGCATGGTCATACCGGTCAGCGGGATCAGGCCCATGACGCCGCCGGAGACGACGAAGACCTGGATGGCGAAGGCGCCCGAGAGGCCGATGGCCAGGAGCTTGCCGAAGGGGTCGCGGGCGGCGAGTGCCGTGCGCACGCCGCGCTCGACGATCAGCCCGTAGAGGAGCAGGATCGCCATGACGCCTGCGAGGCCGAGCTCCTCGCCGAAGGTGGCGAGGATGAAGTCGGAGTTGGCGGCGAAGCCGATCAGGTCCGAGTGGCCCTGGCCGAGGCCGGTGCCGAGCACGCCGCCGGAGCCGAACGCCATCAGGGACTGGGCGATCTGGTCGCTCTGCGCCAGGACGGTGTCGGAGAACGGGTTCAGCCAGCCGTCGACGCGCTGCTTGACGTGCGGCTCGAACGTGGCGACACCCACGGCGCCGACCGAGGACATCACGAGACCGAACACGATCCAGCTGGTGCGCTCCGTGGCGACGTACAGCATCACGACGAACATGCCGAAGAACAGCAGCGACGTACCGAGGTCGGTCTCGAAGATCAGGATCAGGATCGACATGGCCCAGACCACGACGATCGGACCGAGGTCACGGCCGCGCGGGAGGTACAGGCCCATGAAGCGGCGGCTCGCCAGGGCGAGCGCGTCGCGCTTCACCATCAGATAGCCGGCGAAGAAGATCGCGATGACGATCTTCGCGAACTCACCGGGCTGGATGGAGAATCCGCCGACGCTGATCCAGATCTTGGCGCCGAAGACGTTCATGCCGAGGCCCGGCACGAGCGGCAGGAGCAGCAGGACCAGCGACGCCACCATGGAGATGTACGTGTAGCGCTGCAGGACGCGGTGGTCCTTCAGCACGAGCAGCACGGCCACCAGGAGCGCGATGCCGATCGCGGAGTACATCAGCTGCTTGGGCGCGGAGGGGCTGAAGGAGCCGGTCGCCGCCTTGGCGAGGCCCTGCAGCTTCTCCGACTGGTCCAGGCGCCAGATGACCACCAGACCGAGGCCGTTGAGCAGCGTGGCCAGCGGCAGCAGCAGCGGGTCGGCGTAGGGCGCGTACCTGCGCACCACGATGTGACCGACGGATGCCAGGAGTCCGAGCCCGCAGCCGTAGCCGAGCATGCCGGAGGGCAGCCTGCCGTCGATCGCGAGGCCCACGTTGATGTAGGCGAACAGCGGGATGACGACGGCGAACGCGAGGAGCGCGAGCTCGGTGTTGCGCCTGCTCGGCGCTCCGATCGCGCCGATGGTCGACGTGTGTGTAGTGCTACTGCTCATGGCGTGCAAAGGCCCCCAACGGCTGCTTACTGCTTACCGCACAGCGGGACCAGCTTCTCCTCTTCCTGGGAGAGGCTGGGGCCGGGTGTGGGAGTCGGTGCGGTCTTGGACTTGTTCTTGTCGGTGGTGCTGTTCTTGTCGTTCTTGTCGTTCTTGTCCGCCGGGTCGGTCGGATCGTCCGTGGGGGCCTTGGCGGCCAGACCGGTCGTGCCGCCCGCCTCGCCCTCGCCGGGCTTGGCGTTCTCGCGCTCCGCCTCGCGGCGCTTGGCGTCCTTCTCGCAGGCGGATGCCTGCAGGCCAAGCTCCTCGATCTTGCTCCTGGCGTCGTCGAGATTGCCCTCGGGGATGGTCCCCTCGACCTGCTTGCGCTGGTACGGCGGCAGGTACTTGAGTTCGATCTTGGGGTAGTCCTCTTCGACCTTCGACAGGCTGACCCACGCCAGGTCCTGGTCGATGCCGCGGTACAGGGCGACGTTCTCGTCGTTCGTGCCCACGTAGTACTGGGTCTGGGTCCAGCGGTAGCCGCCGTACAGGCCGCCGCCGATGACCGCCAGGGCGAGCACCGTGTAGAGCGATCTCTTGAGCCACTTGCGGCCGCCGCGCGGCTTCACGAAGTCCTCGTCGCTGTACGCGCCGAAGCTCCCCTCGGGGGCGTAGTTCGCCGTGTCACCGCTTCCGGGCGGCCCGAAGCCGCCTCCGGAGGGCTGCGGGGGCACGGGACGGCCGAGGCCCGACGCACGGCCCGCGGGGGTCTGCATGGCGCCGTCGTCGTCCTGCGCCTGGAGCTGGTTCTCGGCGACCGCGCCGACGACCACGGGGGTGTCGGAGAGCTGGCCGGCCAGGGTGTCGCCGCTGTCGATGTCCAGGACGTCGGCGACGATCACCGTGATGTTGTCGGGGCCGCCGCCGCGCAGCGCGAGCTGGATGAGCTCCTGCACGGTCTCCTGCGGGCCCTGGTAGCTCGCGAGGGTGTCTTCCATCGTCTGGTGGGAGACGACGCCGGACAGGCCGTCGGAGCAGATCAGATAGCGGTCGCCGGCGCGGACCTCACGGATGGAGAGGTCCGGTTCGACGTGCTCACCACTGCCCAGCGCGCGCATCAGCAAGGAGCGCTGCGGGTGGGTGGTGGCTTCCTCCTCGGTGATCCGGCCCTCGTCGACCAGGCGCTGCACCCAGGTGTGGTCCTGGGTGATCTGCGTGAGGACGCCGTCCCGAAGGAGATAGGCGCGTGAGTCGCCGACGTGTACGAGGCCAAGGCGCTGGCCCGTCCACAGCAGGGCGGTCAGCGTCGTCCCCATGCCCTCGAGCTGGGGGTCCTCCTCGACCATCAGGCGCAGTTGGTCGTTGGCGCGCTGCACGGCGGTGCCGAGCGACGTGAGGATGTCCGATCCCGGTACGTCGTCGTCGAGGGTGACGAGCGTCGAGATCACCTCGGAGCTCGCCACCTCACCCGCGGCCTGGCCCCCCATGCCGTCGGCGATCGCGAGGAGACGCGGACCGGCGTAACCGGAGTCCTCGTTCCCCTCCCGGATCATGCCTTTGTGCGATCCGGCGGCGAAGCGCAAAGACAGACTCATGCGCACCTCGCCCGTCGGCTCCGGGTACATCCGCACGGTGCCCACCCTCCGGTCGGGAGCGCGCTGGCGTCCAGTGTGTGGACCGCGTCGGCTCGCTCGCTCCGCTCGCTCATTGTCGTACTACTTCCGCAGCTCGATGACGGTCTTGCCGATGCGGATCGGCGCGCCCAGCGGAACGGGCGTCGGGGTGGTGAGTCGGGTCCGGTCCAGATACGTGCCGTTGGTGGACCCGAGATCCTCGACGATCCACTGGCCGTCACGGTCCGGGTAGATCCTGGCATGCCTGCTGGACGCGTAGTCGTCGTCCAGCACGATCGTCGAATCGTGCGCTCGGCCCAGCGAGATCGTCTGACCCTGCAGGGCGACCGTCGTGCCCGCGAGGATCCCTTCGGATACGACCAGCTTGCTGGGGGCGCCACGGCGCTGCCGCCCGCCGCCCTGCTGCTGGCGCTGGGGAGGTGGTGCGGCCGCCTGCTGTTGCTGGCGGGCGGCCTGCTGCGGACGCGCGTTCTCACGGCGCGAGCCGCGCTGTGTGACGCGTGTTCCGAACAGGTCGCTACGGATGACCTGGACGGCCACGATCACGAACAGCCACAGAACGGCTAGGAAACCCAGCCGCATGACCGTCAGGGTCAGCTCTGACATTGCCCCCGCTTCACCCTTCGGCTTGCCGGTAAACGATGGTGGTTTGGCCCACGACGATCCGCGAGCCGTCGCGGAGCGTAGCGCGGGTGGTGTGCTGCCCGTCTACCACGATGCCGTTGGTAGACCCGAGATCCTGGATCGTCGAGGGCGTTCCGGTCCGGATCTCACAGTGCCGGCGCGATACGCCGGGGTCGTCGATCCGCACATCGGCGTCGGTGCTGCGACCCAGCACCAGCGTCGGGCGGGAGATCTGATGGCGATTGCCGTTGATCTCGATCCAGCGCCGTACCTGCGCACCCGGAAGCGGCCCGGCGCCGGGCCCCTGGGGGCGGCTCGGTGCCGGAGCGGCCCCGCCGGGGCGACCGCCTGGGGGCGGCGCGGCGGGCATGGGGGGAGCGCTGGAGGGCTGAGGGGGCTGCGGGTAGCCGTAGCCACCCCCTGCACCGCCCGCGGGCGGCCTTGCGGGGCTGTGGCCGGCGTTCGTGGGGCCCCCGGAGGGGCCGGCAGGGGCGCGCTCGGGGCTCTGCGAGGTGCTGGACGCGAGCGTGCGGCTGCGCACTCGGTACAGACCCGTGTCGAGGTCCTCGGCCTTCTCCAGGTGGACCTTGATGGGGCCCATGAAGCTGTACCGCTGCTGCTTGGCGTACTCGCGCACCATCCCGGACAGCTCGTCGCCGAGCTGTCCCGAGTAGGGGCTCAGGCGCTCGAAGTCGGGCGCGCTGAGCTCCACGATGAAGTCATTGGGGACGACGGTCCGCTCGCGGTTCCAGATCGTCGCGTTGTTGTCGCACTCGCGCTGCAGGGCGCCGGCGATCTCGACGGGCTGGACCTCGGACTTGAACACCTTGGCGAAGGTGCCGTTGACGAGACCTTCGAGTCGCTGCTCGAACTTCTTCATGACTCCCATGGGGCACCTCCTCCGTCGTAGTCATCCTGGTACTGCTTACTGATCGTATCCACGCGCAGGGAAATCGGCTGGTTCCCCCTGTCCGCCCAGTCGATGAGTGTCGCCTCTCACAAGGCATGCCCGCACCAGGGTTCCGGGATCCTTCCGGTTCCTCTCAGGCTCCTCTACCAGGGATCGTAGAGGGGGCCTCAAACCAGTGTCCCGCACCCGGCCCCGGAGCATCGCCGGGTACGGCTCAACTCGGTCGGCCGTGCCCTGATCCCTTCGGATTCATCAGGGCAGGTGCCCCCGAATACGGATGTGAATCCACCCCCGGCACCGTGCTAATCTTCTGGATGTCGGAAGGCGCTCGCACCAAGCAGTGAGAGACCCAAGACAACACCCATGCGCGGGTGGCGGAATAGGCAGACGCGCTGGATTCAGGTTCCAGTGCCCGAAAGGGCGTGGGGGTTCAACTCCCCCCTCGCGCACCATGTGGAGCGGGCCTCCACCAGGATGAAAGTCCTGGTGGAGGCCCGTTTCTCGTTTCCTGGGCGGGCTGTGGCCCGAGGGCGGCGCGGGTGGTGATCTTGCGGTGAGCTATCTCACTTGCCGGGATCCCGTTCTGTGAGCTCGTGAGTGTCATGAGCACGCCATGTGAGTCGGGGGCGTGACGGGCGTGGAGCCGGGCACCGGCATTCCCGTGCTCCCCCGAACGATCTAATTGGCTGACTGATCATCACTTATGCGGTGTGGCCCGTCTTGTGTGATCAACGCACCCCCTTAGCGTCCCGAGTGATCACTGACGACTCACTCGAAGGCGAACCCGCGGAGCACCCCCGCGGTGAGCCGTCGACGGCTCAGACGAGGACTGGTTCATGCGCAGATGTCGGCCACCGCTCGCCCGACTCGTCGTGGGGATCGCGACCGCGCTCAGCCTGCTCTTCGCCCCGCAGGCGGCCGCGGTGCCGCTCGCGGCGGCCCCCGACGACCCGCAGAGCTCGGTCGGGATCACCAAGACCAACGACACCGGCGGTGATCCGCTGGAACCGGGGGACGAGTTCATCTACACGCTCAACGGCCAGTGCTCGGGGCTGACGGTCGACTGTGTGGACTTCACCGTCACGGACACGCTCCCGGCAGGACTGGAGGTGACCAGCCTGCCGCAGAGCACCACCACGCGGGACGTCACCTACGACGAGTCCACGCGGAAGCTGACGATCGTCTACAAGCAGACCCTGCAGAACCCGGCGGGCGAGACCGGCCTGCGGGCGGGCCAGGCCGGCACCGTGGAGGTCGGGATGCGGCTGCCCGCCGACACCCGGCTCGACGACGGCGCCACCGTCACCAACACCGCCAGGGTGTCCGCCGACAACGCCGACCCGAAGAAGGACGACACCGACGTCACCGTCTCCATCCCCCGGGTGGTCAAACCGGTGGCGACCAAGACCTGGGAGGACGGCTCGGCGGTCGCCGGCAGCGGCGAGAAGTCCACCGTCACCCTCGGGGTGCGCAACAACTCCTCCTCGTCGGCCGAGGTCACCGAGCTCTCGGTGTCCGACACCGGCGAGGAGACCTTCGAGTACTTCGACTTCGACTCCGCCTCCGTGACCCGCTTCCCGGAGGGTGCCGACGAGGCGCACCTGGTGGTCACCCTGGCGGACGGCTCCACGCGCACCGGCCGGAACATCTCCTCGCCCGGCGAACTGCCGTTGCCTGTAGGGGTGGACGCGCAGGACGTGGTCGGGTTCGAGGTCGTCTTCAGCGACAGCGGCGGCGATCCGCTGCCCTACGACGCGACCGGCGGCACCGTCGAGGTCGGCCTGGAGCTGCGTGACACCAAGCGTTCGGACGGTTCGCCGCTGCGGCCCACGGACAAGATCACCGTCGACAACTGCGCCACCCCGTCCGCCGACGAGAAGACGGACGGCACGGTGAACGGGGCGCAGGCGTGCGACACGTACGACATCCTGCCGGACATCCTGGTGCTCAACGGGACCAAGAAATTCTTCCCGGACACCGACGGCGACTTCAGCCAGGAGACCGGTGAGCACGCCGTGGCCGGGGAGAACTCGCCGGTCAGCACGGTGGTCGACGTCAAGAACAACTCGCCGTTCCCGGTGAAGTCGATCACGATCACCGAGCCGGACGCGAACGCGACCAACGAGTTCGACAAGATCGACGTCGACAAGGTGCGACTGCGCTTCCCCGAAGGGGCGACCGAGGCGAAGCTGACCGTCACCTACGCCGACGGGACCAGCACCACGAAGACGTACACGGAGAACACGACCGTCGACGTCGCCAAGGACGGAACCACCGTCACCAAGATCCAGGTGACGTACACCGGCGTGGACGCGGACGGTGATCCCACCATCGAGGAGGGCGCCGACGCGGGCCTCGACCTGCACGGCACCCTCACCGATGACGTCACCGAGGAGGATCTGCCGTCGGGGTCCAGCCCCGGCGTCTCCAACTGCGCAGGTTTCAAGGGCGACGCGGGCCGTACGGACGGCAGCGGCACCGCTTCCGGCACCGCCTGCATGGATCTGCCCGTCGAATCGCCCCACACCTCGGGCTCGGGCGAGAAGACCGTCGACCAGACGAACGTGCCGCCCGGCCAGCCCATCCCCATGCACCTCAAGGTCACCAACAACGGCAACAAGCCGCTGATCGACCCGGTCCTCACCGACCCGCCCGCCGGACCGGACGGCAAGCCGACCGGCGAGAGCCCCTTCGACGTGCTGCAGATCGACTCCGTGTCCGTGTCGCCGTCCTCCGCGCCGGTCACCATCGAGCTGTGGGACCCGGCCGCGGACGGCGGCGACGGCGCCTGGGTCGCCTACGACGCGTCCGACACCGCCCTGCTGCTCCGCGCCAAGGGCGTGCGCGCCTCCTACGACGGCAGTCTGCCGCCCCAGTCCAGCTTCACCGTCGATGTCGTCACCGAGCGGCGCGAGGGCGTCGAGAACGGCGAGACCTTCAGCAACTGCTACTCGATCTCGGCGGGCGGCGACTACGAAGCGGGCGACAACGTCTGCTCCCCCGGCATGACGACGGGCCCCGCCGACGACTCGGCGTCCCTGAACAAGTCGATCAGCCCCGGAGAGCTGCCCGAGTACGTGCCCGGCCTGCCCCGGCAGCAGGCGGACGCCACCCTCACGGTGCGCAACACCGGCAACATGTCGGCCAAATACCTCCAGATGACCGACCGGGACAGCGACTTCTTCGACGCCGTCGACCTGGTGTCCATCAAGTCCAACCAGATGCCGAAGGGCGCCGACCGCGTACGCATCGACGCCTACGTGGACGGGGCCTGGGTGAACGGCACGCCCTCCGCCTCCGCGGCGCTGCCCTCGGGCGTGGACGCCGGCGACGTCACGGGCCTGCGCGTCACCTACTCCTCCACGAGCAGCTTCAACGACGGCTACACGATCACCCCGTGCACCGCTTCGGGCTGCGACGGCGTGCTGGTCTTCACCGTCAGTCCCCGTCCGGCCCTGCGCAGCAACGGCGAACCCGTGCCGAGCCACCTGGAGGACACGGCGAGCGGCCGGTTCCTCACCAAGGTGGAGGACGAGGACAAGCCCAAGGACATCGACCCCGTCGACGCCACCCTCGACCTGGTCAAGGGCGACCCGGTGCTCTCGGTGGGCAAGACGCCGAACACCGTGCTCGCGCCGGGTGAGGACGCGCCCTTCTACCTGAAGGTCACCAACACCGGCACCGCGAACATCCCGGACCTGGTCGTCAAGGACGCGCTGCCACCGGGCATCGCCTTCGTCGACACCTTCGACGGGGACGGCGGGCAGCCGTACAGGATCATCGACACGAAGGTGCCCGCAGGCACCCCGGCCGTGCCCGCTCCCGCCTTCGACGAGACCACGAGCGGGGGCCGCGTATCCGGCCTCACCTGGGACTTCTCCAAGGGCGACGACGGCAAGGCGTGGGTCCTGGCGCCCGGTGCCACCCTGACCATCGAGATCCATGTGCGCCTGGAGGCGGGCATCGACGCAGGTGACGTCGTCACCAACACCATGGGCGCCACCTCCTCCGACCCCGACATGACCTGCGACGGCACCGCACAGGACGACGGCGGCTTCGGCGAAGGCCGGTACTGCGTGGCCGACGCGACGCTGACCGCCAAATCCGGTGCCGCGTTCACCGCCCGCAAGTGGGTGTCCGGCAACGACAGCCTCGGCTGGTACAACACCCGCACCCGCAAGGTCGTCGACGTCGGCGACGACTCGTGCCTGTCCACCACCGACGCCACCGGCCGCCAGTACACGGCCAACCCGTGCATCGCCCTGGTCAACCCCGGTGACCGCTACCACTACCTGATGCGCATCCAGAACTCCGGCACCGAGGCCGGAACCAACATGCGCATCGACGACCGCTTCCCCGTCCAGGGCGACAAGGGAGTCATCCTCGACCAGAGCCGCGGCACCGCCTGGGACAAGCGCCCCACCCTCGCCTCGCGGCCTCAGCTGACCGGGCCGGGCACGATGGCCGTCAGCTACGAGAACGACGAACCGCTGTGCACCGACGACCTGGACATGGGCGGCGCGGGCTCCACCGCGTCCCAGTGCCCGGCGAGCACCTGGGACGACGCGTACAGCGCGCGGGCCGTGGGCGCCCGGATGGATCTCGCCTTCCCGACGCCGCTCGCACCGGGCGGCACCGTCAACATCACGTACGCCATGGACACCCCCCTCGACGTCACCGAGAACGGTGACCCGACCATCGCCTGGAACTCCTACGCCCACAACGAGACCACCGACCGCGCGGGCTCCCCGCGCGTGCTCCAGGCCAACGAGCCGATCCAGGTCGGTGTCGCCCTCGCCTACGGCGACCTGAAGCTGGTGAAGCGGATCGGCGAGCACCCCGACCAGCTGGACGGGGCCCTGAAGAAGGTGCCGTTCACCTATCACGTCACCTGTGTCATCCACCCGCAGGGACGGCCGCAGCGCACCGTCCTCGACAAGGACTACAAGGTCTCCGCGGACAAGCCCGTGACCATCGAGGGGCTGCCCGCGGGTGCGGAGTGCGAGGTGTGGGAGACCTCGGCCCGGGGCGGCAGTTCCGACCACCCCGCCGGTGATCCGGTCGAGGTCACCATCGAGCCGGGCATGGGGAAGACCTCCGTGCAGAGCGCCCGGATCACCAACACCTTCCGGTTCGGCGCCCTGAAGTTGATCAAGACGCTCGACGGGGACGCCGCGTCCTACGCGGACGGCCGCACCTTCGAGGTCGAGGTCTCCTGCGCCCTGCCGAACGCCTCGGGCGGCGCGAGCGACCTCGTGCTCCACAAGACGTACGAGGTCGGCGCCGACGAACCGGTCACCATCAAGCCGCTGCCCGTGAACACCCGGTGCTGGGCCCAGGAGGTCGACACCGGCGGCGCCGCGGAGGCGGCCGTCGACCACGGCTCGGCCGACGACCCGGCCGTGATCACGGCCGACGGCAGCGGTGCAGGCGACGGTGACGGCGCGGTCATCACCGTCACGAACACCTTCCCCGCCGGCGTCGTGAAGGTCACCAAGCATGTGGAGAACGGCGGTGCGGGCCCCTACGAGTTCGCCCTCGCCTGCACCACAGAGCAGGGCGACGTACCGCTCGCACCCGAGGACAGCGCCTTCGCGCTCGAAGACGGCGAGAGCCGCGAGATCAGCGTTCCGGACGGCGCCGAGTGCACCGTGACGGAGACGGACGTGCCGGGCGGTGGCACGGTCACGTACGAGGCCTCCGACGGGGGTGACGACGGCGAGGTCGTCGTCGACGGGTCGGCGTCGGTCGACGTCACCAACACCTTCGACGAGACGCCGGATCCCGACCCGACTCCGAGCCCGGACCCCGACGACGGGCACCTGGCCGACACCGGAAGCACGGACTGGACGGTCATCGGCAGTCTGCTCGCCGCGCTGGCCCTCGCCGGTGGCCTGCTCGCCAGGATGGTCGCGCGGCGGCGCACCGGCTGAGCCGGACCGACCGCACCGAACGTGCCGCGGCCCCGGAGGAGTCACCTCTCCCGGGGCCGCGGCACGTGTGCTGCCGAGCGGTCGGCAGGCGTCACCCGCATGGGCCGCTCTCACGTGCCGCGGCGGTCCGCTTCCCCGATCGTCGGAGCATCACGAACGCGCCGCACGTCAGGGGGACGCCGTCATGGATCATCCGGGGACGCTGATCCTCATCATGGCCGTCGCGGTACTCGCGCCCCTGCTGGCGCACGGTCTCGCGCGCCGGGTCCGTGTTCCCCTGGTCATCTTCGAGATCGTGCTCGGCATCCTCATCGGCCCCGACGTGCTGGGCTGGGCCCACTCGGACGAGGTCATCGACGTCCTGTCCGACCTCGGCCTGTCCATGCTCATCTTCCTCGCGGGCTACGAGATCCAGTTCGCCGCGATCCGCGGCGACACCCTGCGCCGTTCCGTCTGGGCCTGGGTGATCTCGCTGGTGGCGGGGCTCGCGATCGCGCTGGCCCTGACCGGCCTCGACTTCCCCCGCAGCGTGATCATCGGCACCGCCCTCACCAGTACGGCGCTGGGCACGGTGCTGCCCATCCTGCGCGACAGCGGCGACCTTCAGGGCCGGTTCGGCACGGTGATGATGGCGTTCGGCGCGGTCGGTGAGTTCGGGCCCATCATCGCCATCTCCGTCCTGCTCAGCGGCCGTGATCCAGGGGTGTCGACGGTCGTCCTCGCCGTCTTCGCCGCCATCACCGCCGGGGCCGTGTACTGGGCGATGCGCCCGCGTCCGCCCTGGTTCAGCCGGATCATCCGGACCACGCTGCACACGAGCGGCCAGTTCGCGGTCCGTTTCGTCATGCTGCTGCTGGTCGCGATGCTGGCCCTGTCGGAGGCGTTCGGGCTCGACGTGCTCCTGGGCGCCTTCGCCGCCGGACTGCTCACCCGGCTCGTGCTGCAGGGCACGGAGCCGGAGGTCGGCGATGAGGTGCTGGGCAAGATCGAGGCGATGGGCTTCGGTTTCCTCGTACCGCTGTTCTTCATCGTGACCGGCATCGAGTTCGACCTCGCCTCGCTCCTCGACGGCGGGCGTCCCCTCGTGCTGCTGCCGGTGTTCCTGCTCCTGTTCCTCGTCGTGCGGGGACTGCCCGCGTACGCGCTCGCGCCACGCGACCTCTCCCCGCTCAGCCGCAGGGCGCTGACCGTGTACTCCGCCACGTGCCTGCCCCTGGTCGTCGCCATCACCACGATCGGGCTCGACGAAGAAGTACTCGGGAAGGGCGAGGCCGCCGCGCTGGTCGGGGCCGCCATGGTCTCCGTGCTCGTCTTTCCGCTGCTCGGTCTGCGGATGCGGGCCAAGGAGGGAGGGGCGGGGCCTCAGCGGCGGGATGCCGCCGAGACGGAGACGTGGTGACGTGGTGACGTGGTGACGTGATCAGGGGGAGCTGCGGGGCAGGTCCCAGACCACTCTCTTCTCGCGCGGGCCGCGTACGAGCCCCTGGGTCTGGGCGGAGATCGCGGCGAGGGCGTTGATCGTCCAGTAGGCCAGGGGGTAGAGCGGGAGCAGCAGGCACGCGTAGGGGAGCTTCGGGTCGAGCCGGAGTTCGACCGCTGTGGCGACGGCGATCTGCAGCATGGCGATGACCGCGATGCCCACACCCCAGGCCAGCATCCACTGGAACTTGGTGTCCCCCGGGAAGCGGATCCAGTGGACGACGCCGTACACGGTGGCGATCAGCATCGTCAGCACCCACACGTAGGACAGCAGGGCTTCCAGGGCGATCGGCCACAGGGCCATGTGCCGGGGGCTGAAGACCCGGCGGCCGTGGGTGCGCAGGACCTCGCCCTGCCCGCGTGCCCAGCGGGTGCGCTGTGCCCAGATGCCGCGGACGGTCTGCGGGACCTCCATCCCGACGAGGGCGTCGGGCTCGAAGCCGGTGAGGTGTCCGGCCTCCAGGAGCCGCCAGGTGAGTTCGATGTCCTCGGTGGCCATCTGAGCGTCGTAGCCGCCGACGGCCAGGACGGCGTCACGGCGGAAGAGGCCGAGCACGCCCGCGACGGTGCCCACCCGTCCCGCCAGCGCGTGGGTGCGCCGCATGAGACCGATCAGCGAGGCCGTCTCCAGCATCTGCATCGTGGTGATCACGCTGCCCCGGTTGGTCACGCGCGGGCTGCCGGCGATGGCCGCGTAGCGCGGGGAGCGCGTCATGCGGGCGACGAGGTACCGCACCGCCTCGGGGTGCAGATGGGTGTCCGCGTCGGTGACGAGGACCAGTTCGTGGCGGGCGCGGCGCATGCCGTCGTTGAGCCGGTCCGCCTTGCCGAGGTTGACGCCGTCGTCGAGCACGGTGAAGCGGGCGTCGTCACCCGCGGCCGCGCGGGCCGCGGCGACGGTCCCGTCCTTGGACCCGTCGTTGAGGATCAGGATTTCCAGCTCCGGGTAGTCCACCTGCCGCAGCGCCTCGACGCAGCGGGAGATCACTTGCTCCTCGTTGTAGGCCGGTACGAGGACGGTCACCCCCGGCCAGCCGCCGGGCGGGGTCACGAGGCGGGGCCGCTCTTCCAGGACCCGGAAGAGGACTCCGCCCACCATCCACGCGGCGCCCGTCACCACGGGATAGAACGCGAGGAAGACGAGGAGGAGGTCAAGGGCGTGCACGGCGCTCCTCTCGGTGCCTCAGTGCGATGCCGCAGGCCAGGGCGGCCCCGAAGACGACCCAGGAGATCACTGTGACGAGCAGGAGGCGGCGCAGGATGTAGGTGTGGCCGAGGAGTACGACCCCGATCACGGCCGCCGCGATCCAGACGAGGGCGCCCAGGAGAAAGGCGACCGCCCTGCGTGCTCCGGAGGCGGGGCGGGTGGGCTCGAAACTGACGGCGGGGCGATCCCGTCGTGCATCCGTGCCGTCGTCCATGGGCGCACCTCCAGGCGCCACCTTATGCTCGTAATTGTCTTGTTTGCCCCTTGTGGGAGCTCCTGGGGTTCCTGGGGTTCCTGGGAGTTCCTGGAAGATCGTGGAAGGTGGACCCTGTGCGCAATGGCCTCGATGTCGACCTCAATGCCGAGTCGGTCGGTCCGGTGGACGTCGCCGTGGTCGCCTTCGAAGGCAACCGGTTCAACGGCGAGATCGTGCCCGCCCTGCAAGCGCTGCAGAAGGACGGGACCGTACGCATCCTCGACATGACCTTCGTGAGGAAGGCGGGCGACGGCACGGTGGACCTCGTCGAACTCGCCGACCCGGAGGTGGCGCAGGCGTTCCAGGCGGTCGCCGACATCCAGTTCGACCTGCTCAGTGACGAGGATCTGCGAGCCGTCGCCGAAGGCCTCGCCCCGGAGTCGTCGGCCGTGGTCGTGGCCTGGGAGAACACCTGGGCCGCCCGGCTCGCAGGCGCGGTCAGGGAATCGCGGGGCGAGATCCTGCTGTTCGAGCGCATCCCCAGAGAAGCCGTCGTCGAGGCCGTAGCCGCGCTCGACAACTGACGACCCATCTCACGAGCAGGAAGGACGGCACTCATGCCGCAACGATTCGGACGGCCCGGCCTGCTGGGCACCATCGCGCGCACCGCGGTGATCTCGGGCACCGCATCCGCGGTCTCCAACCGCGTGAACCGCGGCATGGCCGAGCGGGACATGCACCGGCAGATGGACGCTCAGGCCCAGCAGCAGGTGCCGCCGTCGCCCGCCCCCGCGCCGGTGGCGCCCCAGGCTCCGGCCACGGATCGCGTCTCCCAGCTCACCGCACTCGCCGATCTCAAGGCCCAAGGGCTCCTGACGGACGAGGAGTTCGCCGCGGAGAAGGCGCGGGTCCTCAACTCCTGAGGGGGCGGTTCCTGAGGGGGTTGCTGAGGAGATTCCTGAGGGGGGGCGGTCTTGCGGCGATTGGGCAATGGGGCGATCGGCTGGAGGCGACCGATCGTGGCGTGAAGCTCTGAATAGTGGTTCACTTCTTATATGGCCTACCGCAAGACCCCTGCCGAAATGCGCCGGCTCGAAGCCGCCCGGGAGCGCCTCGTCGCCTGCGCCACCGTCGTCGTAGCCGAAGTGGGCTGGTCACAGGCGTCCGTGACCGCGGTGGCCGACTCGGCAGGCATCGCGGCAGGCTCGGTCTACCAGCACTTCCCGTCCAAGGCGGCGCTCGCGGTCGAGGTGTTCCGGCGGGCCGCCGGACGCGAGGTGGACGTACTCGGCGAAGTGCTGCACGGGCCGGGCGACCCCGTCGAACGCCTCAGCCAGGGCGTGGAGGTCTTCGCCCGCCGAGCCCTGGAGAACCGCGGCCTCGCCTACGCCCTGCTCGCCGCCCCCGCCGAACCCGCGGTCGGCGCCGAGCGCCTCGACTTCCGCCGCCGCTACCGCGCGCTGTTCGCCGAAGTGGTGCACGAGGGCATGGCGGCGGGGCTGCTGCCCGCCCAGAACGGCGAGATCACCGCGGCCGCGCTCACCGGAGCGATCGGCGAGGTCCTGGTCGACCCGCTGGGCACCCCCGACGAGAACGCCACCGGCGAACTCCTCGCCGAACTCACCGCCACGGCGCTGCGCTGCGCGGGCGCCGCCCCCGCCGACTGACGGGGCATCCCGGCACCTGCCCCCGGCCGACTCCCGACCCGGCACCCCGACCCGGCACCCCGACCCCGCTCTCCCGCAGGAGGCACCATGTCCACGCCGATAAGCCACCCCACCTCCGTGACCCACGAAGTGACCAACCAGGCACCGCCGTTGACCGGTCACGACGCCGCCGACGACGCGGTTCTCATCGAGGGCGTACGCCGGGAGGGTGCCGCGTGGCACCTCGACGACCTGCACCGCTTCGGACGCGTCGTCGGCAGCGAGGAAGCGCGCACCTGGGCGGACCAGGCCAACCGCCACGAGCCCGAGCTGCGTACCCATGACCGTTACGGCAACCGCGTCGACGAGGTCGACTTCCACCCCGCGTACCACTCGCTGATGGACGCCACCGTCGGCGCGGGCGCCGCCGGTGCCGCCTGGGCGGACCAGCGTCCCGGCGCCCATGTCGCGCGCGCCGCGACCTTCATGGTGGCGACCATGATGGAACAGGGCCACATGTGCCCGGTCTCCATGACGTACGCCGTCGTCCCCGCCCTGCGGCGGGCACCCGACCTCGCCAAGGTGTACGAGCCGCTGCTCACCAGCAAGGTCTACGACCCCGGCCTGCGCACCCCGACCGGCAAGCGAGGCCTGCTCGCCGGGATGGGCATGACGGAGAAGCAGGGCGGCACGGACGTCCGGGCGAACACGACGGCCGCCGTCGAACAGGCCGACGGGACCTGGCGGTTGCGCGGGCACAAGTGGTTCACCAGCGCGCCGATGAACGACCTGTTCCTCGTGCTCGCGCAGGCCCCCGGCGGCCTGTCCTGCTTCCTGGTCCCGCGCGTCCTGCCCGACGGCAGCCGCAACACCTTCCGCATCCAGCGGCTCAAGGACAAGCTCGGCAACCGCTCCAACGCCAGCAGCGAACCCGAGTTCGACGACACGGTCGCCTGGATCGTCGGCGACGAGGGCAAGGGCGTACGCACCATCATCGACATGGTGACGATGACGCGCCTGGACTGCGTGCTCGGCTCCGCAGGACACATCCGCGAATCCCTCGCACAGGCCGCGCACCACACCCGCCACCGCTCGGTGTTCGGCGCCAAGCTCATCGACCAGCCGCTCATGCGCAACGTCCTCGCCGACCTCGGCCTGGAGTCCGAGGCCGCCACCACCCTCGGTCTGCGCCTCGCGGGCGCCGCCGACCGGGCCCAGCGCGGCGACACCCAGGAGCGCGCGTTCCTGCGCCTGGCCACCGCCGTATCGAAGTACTGGGTGTGCAAGCGGCAGCCCGCCTTCGTCGCCGAAGCCCTCGAATGCCTCGGCGGCAACGGCTATGACGAGGCGTCAGGCATGCCGCGCCTGTACCGCGAGGCCCCGCTCAACGGCATCTGGGAGGGCTCGGGCAACGTCAACGCCCTCGACCTGCTGCGCGCCCTGGCCCGCGAGCCCGAGTCCCTCGAAGCCTTCCGCACGGAGATCGAGGCGGCGGCCGGAGCCGACCGGCGACTGGACGCGGCCTGGCGTGAACTGCAGGGCGAACTCGTCCTCACCGAGGACGCTCCGCTGCGCGCCCGCCGCGTCATCGAGCGGGCCGCGCTCGTCCTCCAGGGCTCGCTCCTCGTCCGCCACGCACCGGCCGCCGTCGCCGACACGTTCTGCGCGTCGCGGCTCGCGGGCGACCAGGGCTTCGCCTTCGGGACGCTGCCGCCGGGTACGGACTTCGCGGCGCTGCTGGAGCGGTTGCCTGCGTGAGGGCGGGCGGGAGTCCCTGTCCTAGCCCGGCTGCTGTGGTTCGTGCCGTGGTTCGTGCTGCTGTTCGTGCTGTTGCTCTCCGGCCAGGAACTCCGTGACCGCAAGCAGGAAGAGCAGGCACAGGGCGAGTCCGACGACGACCCAGCCCGTCGGGTACGACCACAGCAGGTAGGTGAGGAGCGCGGCGGCCACCAGTACCCAGGTGATCCAGGTGCGATAGCGGCGTACGAAGGGACCGACCGGGCCAAGACGCATCCCGGCGCGTTCCGCGGTGCCCCGCACGGCCCCGATGCCGGAGGTCCACAGGCCGCGCACCAGGCCCGCCCGGCGGCCGCCTCCGGTGAGCCAGGCGGCCAGGGCGACGACGACGCCGAGCGCCACGACCATGCGGACCGTGGTGAAGAGGAAGTGGGTCATGGTGTCGTACACCGCCGCGGCCGCGTCCTGCGAGACGTTCGCCGGCAGCCGGTCGAGGTAGAGCACGCGGAAGACGCGCAGCCCGATCCCGAGGAGCCCGGTGGCCACGGCGACGGCCAGGGCCGCGGTGACCAGGGTCCTTCTCTTGCGTACGGAGAGCAGGACGCCGGCGGCGACCAGGACCAGGGCGATGACGGGGAGCCAGTTGCCTGCCAGTTGCAGCAGCCGCACATACGTCTTGGCCTTGCCGATGTCGTCCGACCTGACGAGCGTGAAGTCGGTGTGGACCTCGGGGATCTTGCCCGCGACCGTCATGCCCTCGTCGACCAGGCGTTGTTTGACGCGGTCGACGAGGGGCGCCAGATCGAGGGTGACCGTGTCTCCCTCCAGCTTCACGGAGCCACCGCCGCTGCCGGTCAGTGCCTTGTCGAGCGAGCTGTGGATCTGCCGGTTGGCCTGCTTCCAGATGGTCTCGAAGGCGTCCGACCCGGCCACGGCACGTGCCTTGTCGTGGACGAAGCTGCGGACGGCGCCCTCCAGGGAGTCGCCGAGCTTGCCGAGGGCCTTCTCCAGGCGGGGCCGGTCGGCGGCGGGGGCGTCGGAGAGGAGAGTCGCCAGGTCGATGCGGCTCATCAGGGCATCCGTGGCCCGGTCGGCGACGGCTTCCTGCACATCGGGGTCGGAGGCGAGCGGGCCGATCGTGGCGACGTAGCGGTCCGTGTCGCCGACCTGGTCGGCCGCCCAGGAGGCGACGACGGCGAGCGGCGCGAGCACGCATCCGATCACGATGAGCACCGCGGCCAGGAACGACCGGCCGCGGTGCCGGCGACCGCCGCGGCCTTGGGCGTGCTCGGACTCCAGGGCCGCCAGTCGGCTGCGTAGGTTCTTTAGCTCGGCCTGGTCGGCTTGGTGGGTCTGGTGGGTCTGGTGGGTCTGGTCGGCCTGGTGGGTCTGGTGGGCCTGGTGGGCTTGGTCGGTCGGGTCGGCTTGGTTGGTCGGGTCTTCTGGGCTCGCGGGTGTCTTGTCGTCCGTCACCGGTGCCTCCCCTGCCTCCTCGTCGGTGCCAGCGCCTGACTGCCAGGGGACCTGCTGCGATGCCGTCCGGCGCGGTGGGTGGGCCGTCCGGGGGAATGCGCGGGCCGGGTGTGACGGGTGCGAGGGGTGTGAGGGGGTGCCGGGGGTGCGCCGGGGGGTCGGCGTTTTCCACAGGTCTCGGGTTGTCCACAGGCTCTGACGCCGATCGGGTGCCCGGCGGTACCTTCATGCCAGGTGAGGCCCATGGGGGGCCGCCCGGACGTGGGGGATGCGGGGCGAGGGCAGTGGGCATGGCGGAGAACGACGGTGCGCGATTCGGTGGTGCGGGGCTTCCTCAGGTGAAGGGGTTCGCGGAGTGGCCCTCTCGGGGCTCGGTGGGCTTGGTGGGCTTGGTGGGTGCCGCGGGCTCGGGGGGTTCCGCGGGCTCGGCGGAGGCGAGGCTTTCGCCGAAGCCGGATTCTCCGAAGAAAGAGGGGAAGGCGCTGCGGGCGCGCGTCAGCCGCGCGTCGCACGAGTGGTTCGCCGAGGACGACGGACGCCCCGATCCGATCGAGGCCGTGGAGGAGTCCAACCGCAGCAGGCTCCCCGAGCTCACGCCGATCCGGATGGGCAGGATGGCCACGTCGCCCTTCGCCTTCCTGCGCGGGGCCGCCGGTCTGATGGCGTACGACCTCGCGCGGACCCCGGTGACGGGGATAGGCGCCCAGATATGCGGCGACGCGCACGCGGCGAACTTCGGTCTGTACGCGGACGCGCGGGGCGGGCTTGTCATCGACCTGAACGACTTCGACGAGACGGCGCACGGCCCCTGGGAGTGGGACGTGAAGCGGCTCGCGGCCTCCCTCGTGCTCGCGGGGCGTGAGGCGGGGGCGGGCGAGGACGTCTGCAGGGAAGCGGCGTTCGACGCGGTGGGGGCGTATCGCCGCACGATGCGGCTGCTCGCGAAGCTTCCGGCGCTCGACGCGTGGAACGCCATCGCGGACGAGGAGCTGGTCTCGCACACGGACGCCCGGGATCTGCTCGGAACCCTGGAGAGCGTCTCCGAGAAGGCCCGGCAGAACACGAGCGCCCGGTTCGCCGCCAAGTCGACCGAGCGGGTCGAGGGTGAGGGCGGCCTCGTGGGGCGGCGTTTCGTCGACGCCCCACCGGTGCTCCGGCGAATACCGGACGCGGAAGCGGCCAAGGTCGCCTCCGCGCTCGGGGAGTACGTGGACACGCTGTCCGAGGACCGACTGCCGCTGCTCGCGCGGTACGCGATCCAGGACGTGGCGTTCCGCGTCGTGGGCACGGGCAGCGTGGGCCTGCGGTCGTATGTCGTGCTGCTGCTCGACCACCGGGGCGAGCCGCTGGTGCTCCAGGTCAAGGAGGCACGTCCCTCCGCGCTGCTCCCGCATCTGCCCACGGTGGGCTTCGCGGTGCCGGAGGTCGCGCACGAGGGGCACAGGGTGGTGCTCGGGCAGAAGCGGATGCAGGTGGTCAGCGACTTCCTGCTGGGGTGGACGACGGTCGCCGGGAGGGCCTTCCAGGTACGGCAGTTCAGGAACCGCAAGGGCAGCGTGGACCCGGCGGCGCTGGCCGCCGACCAGATCGACGACTACGGCCGGATGACCGGAGCCCTGTTGGCCCGCGCGCACGCGCACAGCGCCGACCCGCGGCTCATCGCGGGATACGTCGGCAAGAACGACGAGCTGGACACGGCGATGGCGTCGTTCGCGGTGGCGTACGCGAACCGCACGGAGGCGGACCACACGGAGCTGGTGCGCGCGGTCAAGGAGGGGCGGGTGGCTGCGGAGGCGGGGGTGTGAGGGGAGAGGGGGCGAGGGGAGGGAGGGGGAGGGAGGGGGAGGGCCCCCACCCGAGGTGTACGGCGAGGCCCCGCTGCGGCACCCCGTCCCGGCACCCCGCCCGCAGCCACACCGGCCCCCCGACGCTCGAACAGCGCGGTGTCGTGGTGGCCTAGGCTGGACGGGTGACAACCCCGGAAGCCGAGCCGACGCAGCCCCAGACGCCTGATCTCGAACCCGATCTCGATCCTGAACCGGACCCCGAGCCCGTGGCCGCCGGCCGCGAAGCTTCAGATGGGACTCCCGGCGGGGCTCCCGAGGGGGCGGCGGGTCAGGGCGGTGCCGCGCGGCCCGAAGACCGGCTGGAGAAGGCGGTCCGGGCGGCCGAGCAGGCGCTGATCGAGTACGAGATCGCCGTCGAGACGTTCCGGGTCGAGGTCGAGAACTTCTCCCGGCTCCACCACCAGAAGCTCGGCCCGATGTACGCCCGCCTCGACGAGCTGGACGCCGAGATCGCCGAGGCCCTCGCGGCCCGCAGCGGTGATCCGGAGGACCGGCGCAAGGCGGACGAGGCGCGGGCGCGGGTCATGCCGATGCCGGGTGTCGAGGAGCTGTTCCACGGCTGGATGGACGGCGAGGGTCTCTATCCGGAGGCCGCCGCGATGCTGACCGATCAGTCGGTGCGTCCCCCGCAGCGGGTGCGGCCCAGCGACGAGGCCCGCAAGCTCTACCGCGAGCTCGTCCGCAAGTCCCACCCCGACCTGGCCCAGGACGACGGCGAGCGCAGCCGCCGCGAGGAGTTCATCACGCGGGTGAACGCCGCGTACGCCCGTGGGGACGAGCCCCTGCTGCGGGAGCTGTCCGCGGAGTGGGCCGCCGGTCCGGTGGCTGAGCAGCAGTGGCCGAACAAGAGCGAAGAGCTCTACGCACGCCTCGAGTGGCTCGCCCAGCGCAAGGAGCTGCTCACCGTGGTCGCCCGGGAGCTGGAGGAGGGTGCGATCGGCGCGATGCTGCGGATGGCGCCGGACGATCCGGACCAGCTCCTCGACGAGATCGCCGAGCAGTTGCTCGCGCAGGTCACCGAGCGCGAGGCCGAACTCGCGCGACTGACCGCCTAGCCGGTCGGGTAGCGTCGGGGGCATGGCTTTCGGATCACACGTGCCCACGGTCGGCGTCAACGACCTCGCGAGCGGCGACTTTCTCCTTGACGTCCGTGAGGACGAGGAATGGCAGGCGGGTCACGCCGCGGGTGCGCTGCACATCCCGATGAGCGAGTTCGTCTCCCGCTACGGCGAGCTGACCGAGGCCGCCCCGCAGGACGGCAAGGTCAATGTCATCTGCCGGGTCGGCGGACGCTCTGCGCAGGTGGCCATGTACCTCCTCCAGCAGGGCATCGACGCGGTGAACGTCGACGGCGGCATGCAGAGCTGGGAGGCCGCGGGCCGGCCCGTCGTCGACGACAAGGGCCAGCCGGGCACCGTGGTCTAGCCTCCGGGCGCCTTTGCCCGCGGTCCCTCGTCCACCGCTTCAGCAGCTTCCGCCGCATCCACCGCTTCAGCCGAGCGGGTGGGCGGCGAGCAGGTCGCCCAGTGCCTCCTCGTGCGCCGCGGCCGGGCCCAGGGACAGCTCCAGCTGCTTGGCCCACGCGTGGTACCGGTGCAGGGGGTAGTCGGTGTCGGATCCGAAGCCGCCGTGCAGATGCTGGGCCGTCTGCACCACCCTGCGTACGCCGTCCGACGCCCAGATCTTGGCGACGGCCACATCCCCCGTGGCGGGCAGGGCGCCGCTCGCGCCGGTGCTGATGCGCCAGGCGGCCTGCCAGAGGGTGACCTCCATGGCGCGCAGGTCGATGTAGCGGTCGGCGGCCTGCACGGCCACGGCCTGGAAGGTGGCGACGGGGAAGCCGAACTGCTCGCGCTTGCCGGTGTATTCGCTGGTCATGCTCAGTACGCCCTCGCCGAGGCCGAGCGCGAGCGCACAGGTCCCGGTGGCGAGCAGATCGCGCAGCCAGTCCCAGGCCCCGTCGACCTCGATGACGTCGGCGCCGCCGATCCGTACGGAATTAAGGCCGAGTTCGCCGAGGCGCTCACCGCTCGTGGACACCTGATCGGCGAGCGTGAGGCCTGGGTGCTCGCGGGGGATCAGGGCGAGGACGGTGCGCCCGGCGGATGTGTGGGCGGGCACCACGATGATGTCGGCGTTCTGCGCCCAGGGCACGGCTGTCTGTGTGCCGTCGAGCAGCCAGTCGTCGCCGTCCTGCCGTGCGGTGACGGAGAGTTCCGCGGGGTCGTGGCCGCTGCGGCCGTTCGCGGCGACGGTCAGGACGATTTCTCCGCGGGCGGCCTTCGGCAGGATCCGCTGCTTCAACTCCTCGCTGCCGTAGGTCTGTACGGCGTAGGCGGCCGCGCTGCTCTCCAGGAGCGGGACCCGGGCGAGCCTCTTCGCCGACTCGCGCAGAACCAGGCAGAGGGCGATGGCGTCCAGGCCCGCACCGCCGTGCTCGGGGTCGAGGAGCAGGCTGAGCAGGTCGGATCCGGCGAGCTTGGCCCACAGGGCGCGGTCGAAGTCCTCGGCGACGGCGCCCGGTACGAGGGCGGGGCTCGGCACGCCGTCGGGTGCGACGGAGGCGAAGAGCGCCTTCGCCGCCTCGACGGCCGCCTGCTGTTCCTCGGTGAAGGTGAAGTCCACTGCTTGTCCTCCCGTGCACCGGCCCGACGGCTCTGTCTCTGCTTCTGCCTACGCCCGCTGTTTCTGACGGGTCGTCAAGATAGAACAGGTTCTACGGGAAGGGAACAGCGAAGGGAACAGCAAAGGGGGCAGGGAAGGAGACAGTGAAGGGGGCAGGGAAGCAGAGCGCGAAGGGGACAGCGAAGGTCTCAGCGGTCGAAGTCCAACTCCACCGTGTCCGTGGCCGGATGCGACTGGCACGCCAGCACATACCCCGCCTCCGTCTCCTCCGGCTCCAGCGCGAAGTTGCGGTTCATCCGCACCTCGCCCGAGACCCGGAAGGCCCGGCAGGTCCCGCACACCCCGCCCTTGCAGGCGTACGGCGCGTCCGCGCGGTTGCGCAGGACGGTGTCGAGGAGGGACTCCCCGTCCTGGACGGGCCAGGTGCCCGAGCGCCCGTCGAGCGTCACCGTCACGGTGCTGTGCGCGGGGGCGGCCGTGGTGGCGGGCGCCGGGGAGGTGAGGCCGTCGTCCACGTGGAATATCTCCTCGTGGATGCGCTGACGCGTCACGCCGAGGCCGCGCAGTGTCTTCTCCGCGCCCTGCACCAGTCCGAACGGACCGCACAGGAACCAGCCCGCCACGTCCTCGACGGACAGCAGCGCCGGCAGCAGTGTGGCGAGCCGCTCCTCGTCGAGCCGTCCGGAGTCGAGCCCGGACTGCTGCTCTTCCCGGGAGAGCACCGTGACCAGCTGGAACCGGTCCGGCCAGCGGTCCTTGAGGTCGGCGACCTCCTCGAGGAACATCGTCGACGCGGCGGTGCGGTCGCTCCGGATGAGACAGAACGTGGCGTGCGGTTCGCGCTCCAGGAGCGTCGTGACGATGGAGAGCACCGGCGTGATCCCGCTGCCGCCGACCACGGCCGCATAGCGCCCGGGTGCCGGTTCCAGGGTGAAGCGTCCGGCCGGGGTCATCACCTCCAGCTCATCGCCGACGGCGACTTCCTTGAGGGCGTACGTCGAGAAGGCGCCGCCTTCGACGAAGCGCACCCCGACTCGCAGGGTCCGCGGCTCCGAAGGGCGTTCGGGGTGGGGTGCGGGCGCGCAGATCGAGTACGTACGCCGGATCTCGGTGCCGTCGACGAAGCGCCGGATGGCGAGGTGCTGGCCCGGTGCGTAGCGATACTCCTCGCGCAGGGCGGGCGGCACCTCGAAGGTCAGCGTCACGGAGTCTTCGGTGAGCTGCTCGACCGCCGCTATCCGGAGCTGGTGGAAGCGTGCCATCACAACTCCTTGAAGTGGTCGAACGGTTCACGGCAGGCGACGCATCGGCGCAGGGCCTTGCAGGCCGTCGACGAGAAGCGGCTGAGCAGTTCGGTGTCGGTCGAGCCGCAGTGCGGGCAGCGGACGGAGAGAGTGAGGGGTATCGGTCCGCTGCCGGGCCCGTCGGTGCTGTGCGGGCGCGGGGGTGCGATGCCGAACTCCGCCAGTTTGCGGCGGCCTTCGGCGCTGATGTCGTCCGTCGACCAGGCGGGGGAGAGCACCGTGTGCACGGAGACCTCCGACATGCCGCGCTCGTGCAGCACCTGCTCGATGTCGGCGGTCATGGCCTCGATGGCCGGGCAGCCGGTGTACGTGGGGGTCAGCTCGACGTCGACCTTGCCGATGCCGCGGACACGCACTCCGCGCAGGACCCCGAGCTCGGCCAGCGTGATGACCGGCAGCTCCGGGTCGGGCACGGAGCCCGCGAGGGCCAGCAGCTCTTCCTCGAGGGCGGTGGTCACCATGACGCCCCCGGGTGGCTGCGGTGCAGGTGCTGCATCTCGGCGAGCATCCGCCCGAAGGACTCGGTGTGCAGACCCTGGCGTCCCGCGCCCGCCGCCCAGGCCCCTTCCTGAGGGCCAGAGGGCACGGTCAGGGTCGCCTTCTCGATGACGGCGGTCACCGAGGCGGTCCAACTCTCGCGCAGTGCCTGCCAGTCGATGCCTTCGGAGCCGTCCGTGCCGTCGAGGCCTTCCACCGGCTGGAACATCTCGCCGGTGAACCGCCAGAGCGCGTCGATCCCGCGCTCCATCCGCTCATGGCTCTCCGCCGTCCCGTCCCCGAGCCGCAGCGTCCACTGCTCCGCGTGGTCCTGGTGGTAGGCGACTTCCTTGACCGCCTTCGCCGCCAGCGGGGCGAAGGTGCTGGCCGTGTTCGCCAACTGGCCGTACAGCAGGGTTTGGTAGGTGGAGAAGTAGAGCTGGCGGGCGATGGTGTGGGCGAAGTCGCCGTTCGGCTGCTCGACCAGCTGGAGGTTGCGGAAGGCGCGTTCCTCGCGCAGATAGGCCAGTTCGTCCTCGTCCCCGGCCAGGGAGAGCAGGACGCGTGCCTGGCCGAGCAGGTCGAGGGCGATGTTCGCGAGGGCGACCTCTTCTTCGAGGACGGGTGCGTGGCCCGCCCACTCCCCCAGCCGGTGCGAGAGCACCAGCGCGTCGTCGCCCAGGGCGAGGGCCGAGGCGGTGGCCGTCGGGGTCAGTGGCGCGGTCACAGGTGCTTCACCCCGTCCGGGATGTCGTAGAAGGTGGGGTGGCGGTAGGGCTTGTCGCCCGCCGGTTCGAAGAAGGAGTCCTTCTCGTCGGGCGAGGACGCGGTGATCTGGGTGGACGGCACGACCCAGATGGAGACGCCTTCGCTGCGGCGGGTGTACAGATCGCGGGCGTTGCGCAGGGCCATCTCCGCGTCCGGTGCGTGCAGGCTGCCGGCGTGGGTGTGGGAGAGCCCGCGGCGGGAGCGCACGAACACCTCCCACAGCGGCCAGTCGGTCGAGCTGCTCATGCCTTCGCCTCCCCGTGCTTGGCGGCGAACGCCGCTGCTGCCTCGCGCACCCACGCGCCTTCGTCGTGCGCGCTCTTGCGCTGGGTGATCCGCTGTTCGTTGCAGGGGCCGTTGCCCTTGAGGACCGCCCAGAACTCGGTCCAGTCGATGGCGCCGAAGTCGTGCTGCCCACGCTCCTCGTTCCACACGAGGTCCGGGTCGGGGAGCGTGAGGCCGAGGGACTCGGCCTGGGGGACGCAGATGTCCACGAAGCGCTGGCGCAGCTCGTCGTTCGAGTGGCGCTTGATCTTCCAGGTCATCGACTGCTCCGAGTGCGACGACTCGTCGTCCGGCGGGCCGAACATCATCAGGGACGGCCACCACCAGCGGTCCACCGCGTCCTGCGCCATCGCGTGCTGGGCCTCGGTGCCCCGGCTGAGGGCGAGCAGCGATTCATACCCCTGGCGCTGGTGGAACGACTCCTCCTTGCAGACGCGGACCATCGCGCGGGCATAGGGGCCGTACGAACAGCGGCAGAGCGGGACTTGGTTCGTGATCGCGGCGCCGTCCACCAGCCAGCCGATCGCGCCGACGTCGGCCCAGGTCAGCGTGGGGTAGTTGAAGATCGATGAGTACTTCTGGCGGCCCGAGTGGAGCTTGTCGAGGAGCTCGTCGCGGCTGGTGCCGAGGGTCTCGGCCGCGCTGTACAGATACAGGCCGTGACCGGCCTCGTCCTGCACCTTGGCCATCAGGATCGCCTTGCGCCGCAGGGACGGGGCGCGCGTGATCCAGTTGGCCTCCGGCTGCATGCCGATGATCTCGGAGTGGGCGTGCTGCGCTATCTGCCTGACGAGCGAGGCGCGATAGGCGTCCGGCATCCAGTCGCGTGGCTCGATGCGCTCGTCGGCCGCGACGGCGGCGTCGAAAGCGGATTCCTGCGCCGCTGTGCGTGCGGCGTCGGCCGCTGCCTGGTCCGGTCCGGACCGGGCCGTCTGGTGCTCGGCTGCTGTCGCCATCGCGGTCCCCCTCGACCTTTAGCTAGCTACCGACCGATCGTTCGGTTCGTGGAATTCAATGGTGCGGCTCAGCGCCATAAGGTGTCAACCCTGTGGATAACTTCACGGAAGCTGTGCCTGGCGCGCAGGCATGAGTACCGTTCCGGTGCGAAGCGGGCGGTAGAGAGCCGTGTGACGGGCGGGCCGACGGGCGCACACCACCGTGCGGGATCGGGAATCGGGGCGGAATGGACGCGAACGACAACAACGCGAACGAGCCGCCGCTCCCATCCTTCAACGCCGTCCCCTCACCCGCCGACGGCGTCGCGGCCACCCCGCCCTCCGACGGCGTCCCGGCCACCCCGCCGCCCACCGGCATCCCGGCCGCGCCCCCGCCCCGGCCGCCCCGCGCAGGCATCGCCGCCCTCTCTCCGCGCTACCAGGTCGCCGCCGCGCTGGCGCTGGCCCTCATCACCGTCACGGCCTGCGTCCACGTCGGGATGCTCTTCCTCCACGTCGCCCCCGCGAACACCATGACCAAGCAGCACGGGCAGGCCGTCGACGACTGGATCTATCCCGAGTTCGAGCAGAACTGGAAGCTCTTCGCGCCCAACCCGATGCAGCAGAACATCGCGGTGCAGGCCCGCGCCGAGATCCGTACGGGCGACGGAAGCACCCGGACCACCGGCTGGTACGACCTCTCCGCGCGCGACGGCGCCGACATCGACGGCAATCTGCTGCCCAGCCACACGCAGCAGAACGAACTGCGCAGGGCCTGGGACTTCTACGTCGCCGCGCACGACGCGCAGAATCGTCCCCGCGGCCTGCGCGGACAGCTCTCGGAGCGCTACGTCCGCCGCATCGTCGTGATGCGTGTCGAGCGCGAGGAGCCCATGGGCCGGGGTGCCACCGTCGAGCGCGTCCAGGTCCGCTCCAAGACCACGAACGTGCCCGCCCCCGAGTGGAGCGACGAGAAGGTCACCGCCAAACCGGTGCTCCGCCAGTTGCCGTGGTGGCCGGTGACACCCGACGACATGCCGCTGGGCAGGGCCCAGGAGTCCGAGGGGGACGCCCGATGAAGCGCTTCGGCTCCGTGCTCGGCCACGGCATCGAACGGATCACCGCATCCGCCCTCGGTCCCTACCAGACCGCCGTGGTCCGCATCGGGTTCGCCGCCACCTGGCTGCTCTTCCTGCTGCGCGAACTCCCCAACCGCCACGAGCTGTACGGGCCCGACAGCCCGTGGAGCTGGGACATGGCCCAGCAGCTCATCGCGGAGAACCACGCCTTCACGGCCCTGATGTGGTCCGACGGGCGCGTCTGGTTCGAGGCCCTCTACGCGCTTGCCGTCCTCAGCAGCGTCCTGCTGATGCTCGGCTGGCGCACCCGCACGATGTCCGTGATCTTCATGATCGGTGTGCTCTCGCTGCAGAACCGCTCGATCTTCATGGGTGACGGCGGCGACAACGTCATCCACCTGATGGCCACCTACCTGGTGTTCACGCGCTGCGGCCAGGTCTGGTCGCTCGACGCCCGGCGCGCCGCACGCGCGCGTACGGCGCCGGTCGGCCGGCCCGCAGATCTGGAGGAGGCGGCGCCCGTCGACCGGGTCGGGCCCGTGCTGTGGTGGGTCCTTGGGCTCGGCCTGTCCGTGGTGACGTTCATGGGGGAGCTCAGCGGCGGCTGGCTGCTGGTCTTCTGGGGGCTGTGGCTGTCGCACGGCCTGTGGTGGGCCGTCGGACGGCGCGCGCCCGACGGCGAGGGGCACAGGCTCCTCGACGTCGTCGTGAAGCTCGCGCACAACGCCGCACTGCTGGTGATCATGGTCGAGGCGTGTCTGATCTACGCGACGGCCGGCTGGTACAAGATCCAGGGCAGCCGCTGGCAGGACGGCACGGCGATCTACTACCCGCTGCGCCTCGACTACTTCTCCCCCTGGCCCGCGCTCTCCGACCTGCTCGCCTCGCACGGCCTCATGGTGATGCTGGTGACGTACGGGACGGTCGCCGTGCAGGTCGCCTTCCCCTTCACCCTCTTCAACAGGCGGGTCAAGAACGTCCTGCTCGCCGCCATGATCTGCGAGCACGCGGTCATCGCGGTCATCCTCGGCCTGCCGTTCTTCTCGCTCGCGATGATCGCGGCCGACGCGGTGTTCCTGCCGACGTCGTTCCTGCGACGCGTAGGCGGCTGGACGGCACGCGCGCGTGGAGCGCTGTTCGCGCGGTTGCCACGCGGTCGTACGGTGCCGGTGCAGCGGGGGGCCGACGAGGAACCGGCCAGGGAATCCACCGAGCACGCGCGCGTAGGCTTCCCTTCATGAACGGGACGTACGCGGGATGAACGGGACGCACCAGCCTGATCCGGACGACGCCCTGCGTGCCTGGCGCGAGGTCGCCGACACCTCCGTGCTCCTCGACGGCTTCCACGCCATCAAGCACGCGCTGCGCTTCGGAGCGCCGATCCCCTCGGCGCTGGCCGGGGACAAGGCCTCGGTCCTCGCCCTCGCCGACGACCTCGCGCCCGATGTGAAGGACGCCCTCGACGCGCTCCTCGTCCAGGTCCCCGAGGGCACCCTGCGCGCCCTTGTGCCGCGTCTGCATCCCACGGGGGTGGCCGCCCTGGCGGTACGTCCGTCCCGTGCCGCCCACCTCGACGCGCTGGCCCGCATGCCGAGGACCACGCCGGTCGTCGTCCTCGACGACCCCCGCAATCTGGGCAACGCCGGGGCCGTGATCCGGCTCGCCGCGGGATTCGGGGCGACGGGAGTCGTCACGACCGGCACGCTCGACCCCTGGCATCCCACGGTCGTGCGCGGTGGCGCGGGCCTGCACTTCGCCACGGCCGTCGAGCGGATGGACGTTTCCGAGCTGCCGCCGGGGCCGGTGTTCGCGCTCGACGCGGAGGGCGAGGACATCCGTGGCCTCAAGCTCCCGGACGACGCCGTGCTGGCCTTCGGGTCCGAGCGCAGTGGTCTGTCCGCGCCTCTGCGGGAGCGCGCCGACCACTTGGTGTCGCTGCCGATGCGGCCCCAGGTCTCCAGCTACAACCTGGCCACCAGCGTCGGGATGACCCTCTTCCACTGGTCGGCGGGCAGGCCCCCGGGCACGGAGGCCTGAACCCGCCGCCGGGCGTCAGGCGTCCCTGCGGATCTCCACCACACGGAAGCGGTTGGCCACGAAGGCGCCGTCGCACAGGGCGGCGTTCGCCGCCGGGTTGCCGCCCGAGCCGTGGAAGTCCGAGAACGCCGCCGTCTGGTTCACATAGACGCCGCCCGTGAGGTTCAAGGAGAGCTGGGCGCACTCCTCCAGGCAGGTCTCCTCCACGGCGCCGGACACCTCGTCCGACGTCGTGTACGCGCCGACCGTCATCGCGCCCTTGTCGCGCACCGTGCGGCGCAGCAACTCCACGGCGTCCGCCGAGGAGTCGACCGCGACGGCGAAGGAGACGGGGCCGAAGCACTCGTTCAGATAGACCGCCTCGGCGTCCGGCTTCGCGCCGTCCAGCTTGACGATGACCGGGGTGCGGACCACGGCGTCCGGGAACTCGGGGTTGCTGATCTCCCGTGAGGGGAGAGCCACTTCGCCGAGACCGGTCGCTGCCTCCAGGCGGGCCTTCACGTCCGGGTTGACCAGGGCGCCCAGGATGCCGTTCGCGCGGGCGTCGTCACCGAGCAGGCCGTTCACCGACGCGGCGAGGTCGGACACCACGTCGTCGTACGACTTCGCTCCGGCGTCCGTCGCGATGCCGTCCCGGGGGATCAGGAGGTTCTGCGGGGTCGTGCACATCTGGCCGCTGTACAGCGACAAGGAGAAGGCCAGGTTGGACAGCATCCCCTTGTAGTTGTCCGTCGAGTCGACGACGACCGTGTTCACGCCGGCCTTCTCCGTGTAGACCTGCGCCTGGCGGGCGTTGGCCTCCAGCCAGTCACCGAAGGCCGTCGAGCCCGTGTAGTCGATGATCTTGATCTCGGGGCGAACGGCGAGGGTCTTGGCGATGCCCTCGCCCGGCCGCTCGGCGGCCAGGCACACCAGGTTCGGGTCGAAGCCCGCGTCGGCGAGGACCTCGCGCGCGATGCGCACCGTCAGCGCGAGCGGCAGCACCGCGCGCGGGTGGGGCTTGACCAGAACGGGGTTGCCGGTCGCCAGGGAGGCGAACAGGCCGGGGTAGCCGTTCCACGTCGGGAACGTGTTGCAGCCGATCAGGAGCGCGATGCCGCGGGCCACGGGCGTGAAGCGCTTGTCCAGGGCGATCGGGTCGCGCTTGCCCTGGGGCTTGGACCACTCCGCGTTGTCAGGGGTGCGGGCCTGCTCGACGTACGCATACGCCACCGCTTCCAGGCCGCGGTCCTGGGCGTGCGGTCCGCCCGCCTGGAAGGCCATCATGAAGGCCTGGCCGCTGGTGTGCATGACCGCGTGCGCCAGCTCGTGCGTGCGCGCGCTGATGCGCGACAGGATCTCCAGACAGACCATCGCGCGCACTTCCGCGCCCGCGTCGCGCCAGGCACGCATTCCGGCGCGCATGGCGGGCAGCAGTGTGTCGATGTCCGGGTGGGGGTACGTGATGCCCAACTCGGGCCCGTACGGAGAGACTTCCGCTCCGGTCCAGTCGTCCGTGCCCGGTTGGTCGAGGTCGAAGCGGTTGCCCAGGAGGGCGTCGAAGGCGGCTTTGCCCTCGGGCAGGCTCAGGCTGCCGTTCTCTCCATAGGCCTTGGGGTGCTCGGGGTGCGGCGACCAGTACGCGCGCGTGCGGATCGTCTCCAGCGCCTGGTCGAGTGTGGGCCGGTGCGTGGCGATCAGCTGGTGCGCGGTGAGTTCGGCGGCCATATCGGACCAACTCCTCGTCGAGCCGGCTCTTCGTCGAGCCGGCGAGCTGGGCAGGGCAGTGGGCAGGAACGGACGGACAGAGCTAGAGTAACCGAACGATCGGTCGGGACAAGGGGGTCCGCCGAACCTGTGGACAACTTCTCGCCGGGCACCCCGCACCCTCCGGCGGGCACCTCGTGCGGGAGGATCGCGAGCATGACAGCACTCGAGCTCAGCAGCCCCGTTGCCGTGGTCGGCACCGGCACCATGGGGCAGGGCATCGCCCAGGTCGCTCTGCTGGCGGGCCACCCCGTGCGGCTGTACGACGCCGTGGAGGGCCAGGCGAGGACCGCCGCCGCGGCGATCGGCGCACGCCTGGACCGGCTCGTCGAGAAGGGCAGGCTCACGGCCGGCGACCGCGCCGCCGCGGGGGACCGGCTCGTCCCGGTCGACAGCCTCGCCGGGCTGGCCGGGTGCGGACTGGTCATCGAGGCGATCGTGGAACAACTGCCTGTCAAACAGCGCCTCTTCGAAGAGCTGGAAGAGATCGTCGCCGAGGACTGTCTCCTCGCCACCAACACGTCCTCGCTCTCCGTCACCGCCGTCGCGGGCACGCTCAAGAAGCCCGGCCGCTTCGTCGGCCTGCACTTCTTCAACCCCGCGCCGCTCCTCCCCCTCGTCGAGGTCGTCAGCGGCTTCGCGAGCGACGAAACGGCGGCCACGCGCGCGTACGAGACAGCGCGGGCCTGGGGCAAGACGCCGGTGCGCAGCGCGGACACCCCCGGCTTCATCGTCAACCGCATCGCCCGCCCCTTCTACGCCGAGGCGCTGCGCCTCTATGAGGAGCGGGCCGCCGACCCGGCCACCATCGACGCCGTCCTGCGCGAATCGGGCGGCTTCAAGATGGGCCCCTTCGAGCTCACCGACCTCATCGGCCAGGACGTGAACGAAGCCGTCACCCGCTCCGTGTGGGAGTCCTTCTTCCAGGACCCCAAGTTCACGCCGTCGCTCGCCCAGCGCCGTCTCGTCGAGTCGCGCCGCCTGGGCCGCAAGTCCGGCCAGGGCTGGTACGCGTACGGGGACGACGCCTCGCGCGCGGAGCCCCACACGGCGGCGCCCGCACCGGCCCCGGCGTCCGTCGCGGTGCATGGGGACCAGTTCCAGGCGCACGACGTCGTCAAGCTGATCGACGAGGCCGGGATCGACATCGTGCTCAAGGAGCCCTACGACCCCGACCGCCCCGGGTGGATGGAACTGCCCAGCGGCGTAAGGATGTATCTGGCTGACGGATGCGCCGCGGACGACGCCGAGACGGCGGTGATCCAGTTCGATCTCGCGCTGGACTACCGTTCCGCGACCAGGATCGCCCTGGCGCCCTCCGTGGCGGTGAGCGAGGAGCAGCTCCAGGAGGCCGTGGGCCTCTTCCAGGCGCTGGGCAAGCAGGTCAGCGTCATCGCCGATGTCCCGGGGATGATCGTGGCCCGTACCGTCGCCATGCTCGTCGACTTCGCCCAGGACGCCGTCGCGCGCGGTGTCGCCAGCAGGGAGGACGTCGACACGGCGATGCTCCTGGGCGTCAACTACCCGCGTGGACCGCTCGAATGGGGCGAGGCGCTCAACCTGCACTGGGCCATCGACATCCTGGAATGCCTGCACCAGGAGTACCCCACCGGCCGCTACGCACCGTCCCAGGCGCTTCGCCGAGCGGCAGCGCGAGAGGACCTCTACTCATGAACACCACCAGGCGCGACACATACACCCCGGAGAGCCTTCTGACGGTGGCCGTCCGGATCTTCAACGAGCGCGGCTACGACGGCACGTCCATGGAGCACCTCTCCAAGGCGGCCGGAATCTCCAAGTCCTCGATCTACCACCACGTATCGGGCAAGGAAGAGCTGCTGCGCCGCGCGGTCAGCCGGGCGCTCGACGGGCTCTTCGGGATCCTCGCCGAGGAGCACGCGCGCGTGGGCACCGCCGTGCAGCGCCTGGAGCACGTCACGCGCCGCACCGTCGAGGTGCTGATCGCCGAACTGCCCTATGTGACGCTGCTGCTGCGCGTGCGCGGCAACACGGACACCGAGCGGTGGGCCATGGAGCGGCGCAGGGAGTTCGACCAGCAGGTCGCCGATCTGCTCAAGGAAGCCGTCGCCGACGGCGACCTGCGCTCGGACGTCGAGATGCGCCTGGCCACCCGGCTGCTCTTCGGAATGATCAACTCCATCGCGGAGTGGTACCGGCCGGACGCCCGCGGTGCCTCGTCGGGACAGCAGGTCGCCGACGCCGTCGTCCAGATGGCCTTCGCGGGGCTGCGCAGCGGCGGCTGACGGACCAGCTCTCCGGCCGGCAGGCCCACTTCTCCGGCCGGCAGATCAGTTCTCCGCCTCCAGGTCGTCCTCCTCGAAGACCAGCAGCGTTCGCGTGCTGAGCACTTCGGGGATGGACTGAAGCCGGGTGAGGACCAGCTCGCGCAGCGCGCGGTTGTCCGGCGTGTGCACCAGGAGCAGTACGTCGAAGTCGCCGCTGACCAGCGCGATGTGCGAGGCGCCCGGCAGCGTCCGCAGGTGCTCGCGGACCGTGCGCCAGGTGTTCTGGACGATCTTGAGCGTGATGTAGGCGGACGCGCCCTGGCCTGCCCGTTCGTGGTTGATCCGGGCGCCGAAGCCGCGGATCACCCCGTCGTCGATGAGCCGGTTGATGCGCGCGTACGCGTTGGCCCGCGACACATGGACCCGCTCGGCCACGGCGCGTATCGACGCGCGACCGTCCGTGTGCAGGATGTGCAGGATGTCGCGGTCGATGGAGTCCAGGGGGCGGGGCAGGCCCTCCTGGCGGTCGCCTGACCGGGTTTCCGGACGATCACCGTCGCGCCCGTCGGCCATTCGTTCAGATGCCATGTCCCCCCGCCTCCCTACCATGGACGTACTGCATCCATCCCAGGCTGTGCAGAACCGTTTGTCCACAGCCTGGAGGTGCCTGTAGCCAAAATGTGCCGACGACCGAACAATCGGTAGGTGAGGCGCCTCACATTGCCGCGCCTCTTTTGCCGCTCCCACGAGGAGACCGCTTCCACATGGAGGTGCCGACATGACGGTCATGGAGCAGCGGGGCGTCTACCGGCCCACCCCGCCACCCGCATGGCAGCTCAGGACCGATCCCGCGCCGCTGCTGCCCGACGCGGAGCCGTATCGCGTCCTGGGCACGGAGGCCGCCGGCAAGGCCGACGAGGAGCTCCTGGGCCGCCTGTACGCACAGCTGGTGCTCGGACGGCGGTACAACACGCAGGCGACGGCCCTGACCAAGCAGGGCAGGCTCGCCGTCTACCCCTCCAGCACCGGCCAGGAGGCGTGCGAGGTGGCCGCCGCGCTGGTTCTCCAGGAGCGGGACTGGCTCTTCCCCAGCTATCGCGACACGCTCGCCGCGGTCGCCCGTGGCCTCGACCCCGTCCAGGCGCTGACCCTGCTGCGCGGCGACTGGCACACCGGGTACGACCCGCGCGAGCACCGCATAGCGCCCCTGTGCACCCCTCTGGCGACGCAGCTCCCGCATGCCGTGGGTCTCGCACACGCCGCCCGCCTGAAGGGCGACGACGTGGTCGCGCTCGCCATGGTCGGCGACGGCGGCACGAGCGAGGGCGACTTCCACGAGGCGCTGAACTTCGCGGCCGTCTGGCAGGCGCCCGTCGTCTTCCTGGTGCAGAACAACGGCTTCGCGATCTCCGTGCCCCTCGACAAGCAGACGGCCGCCCCGTCCCTGGCCCACAAGGCCGTCGGGTACGGAATGCCGGGACGCCTGGTGGACGGCAATGACGCGGCGGCGGTGCACGAGGTGCTGAGCGACGCGGTGTCCCGCGCACGCGCGGGCGGCGGCCCCACGCTCGTCGAAGCGGTGACGTACCGCATGGAAGCCCACACGAACGCCGACGACGCCACGCGCTACCGCGGGGACACCGAGGTCGAGGCCTGGCGCGCGCACGACCCGATCCTGCTCCTGGAGCGGGAGTTGACCGAGCGCGGACTCCTCGACGAGGACCGCAGGCGGGCGGCCCGCGACGACGCCGAGGCGATGGCGGCCGACCTGCGTGAGCGCATGAACCAGGACGCAGAGCTGAACCCCATGGACCTCTTCAGCCATGTGTACGCCGAGCAGACCACCCAACTGCGCGAGCAGGCGGCGCAGTTGCGGGCCGAGCTCGAGGCCTCGGACGCAGACGACGCAGACGACGCGGACGGCGAGGAGAACGCGCGATGAGTACGGTCGCGGCCGAACGGGCCACCAAGAAGGCAGCCAAACCGGCCACCATGGCGCAGGCGCTCGGGCGCGCGCTGCGTGACTCCCTGGCCGAGGACCCGGCCGTGCACGTCCTCGGAGAGGACGTCGGGGCGCTCGGCGGGGTCTTCCGCGTCACCGACGGACTCACCAAGGAGTTCGGTGAGGACCGCTGTACGGACACGCCGCTCGCCGAGGCCGGGATCCTGGGAACGGCCGTCGGCATGGCGATGTACGGGCTCCGGCCCGTCGTCGAGATGCAGTTCGACGCGTTCGCCTACCCCGCCTTCGAGCAGCTGATCTCCCACGTCGCGCGGATGCGGAACCGCACGAGGGGCGCGATGCCGATGCCCATCACGGTGCGCGTGCCCTACGGCGGCGGCATCGGCGGAGTCGAGCACCACAGCGACTCCTCCGAGGCGTACTACATGGCGACTCCGGGGCTCCATGTCGTCACGCCCGCCACGGTCGCCGACGCCTACGGCCTGCTGAGGGCCGCCATCGCCTCCGACGACCCCGTCGTCTTCCTGGAGCCGAAGCGCCTCTACTGGTCGAAGGCCGACTGGAACCCGGACGCGCCGCAGGCCGTTGAACCCATAGGCAAGGCAGTGGTGCGGCGCCCCGGCCGCAGCGCCACGCTCCTCACGTACGGGCCGTCCGTGCCCGTCTGTCTGGAGGCGGCCGAGGCGGCCGTCGCCGAGGGGTGGGACCTCGAAGTGGTCGATCTGCGCTCGCTCGTGCCCTTCGACGACGAGACGGTGGCCGCTTCCGTGCGGCGGACCGGGCGCGCGGTCGTCGTGCACGAGTCGGGCGGGTTCGGCGGCCCCGGCGGCGAGATCGCCGCTCGCGTCACGGAGCGGTGCTTCCACCACCTGGAGGCGCCGGTCCTGCGCGTCGCCGGATTCGACATTCCCTATCCGCCGCCCATGCTCGAACGGCATCATCTGCCGGGCGTGGACCGGATCCTGGACGCGGTCGCGCGACTGCAGTGGGAGGCGGACAGCTGATGGCGCCCGGTCTGAATGTGAACAGTCTCGAGTTCAAGCTGCCCGACCTCGGCGAGGGGCTCACGGAGGCGGGGATCACCCGCTGGCTCGTGCAGGTCGGCGATGTCGTCGCCGTGGACCAGCCCGTCGTCGAGGTGGAGACGGCCAAGGCGCTGGTGGAGGTGCCCTGCCCGTACGGAGGCGTGGTGACGGCCCGCTTCGGCGAGGAGGGGACGGAACTTCCGGTGGGCGCGCCGCTGCTGACGGTCGCCGTCGGCGCCCCGGCGGGGAGCCCTGCTTCGGCTCCGGAGGAGCCGGCGGAGCGGGCCCTGCAGACGGCTGCCGCCGAGGAGTCCTCCGGCAACGTGCTGGTCGGGTACGGCACGGCCGCGGCGCCCGCGCGGCGCAGGAGGGTGCGCTCGGCGGGTCCTGTCACGCGGCCCGCGCCGAAGCCTGCCGCCCAGCCCGTCCCGCAGGCTGTCCGGCAGGAGAAGCCGTCGTCCGAGGCCTCGGGGTCTTCGGGGGCGGGCACGTTCCCGCGCACGGACGGCCCGATACCGGTGATCTCCCCCCTCGTACGCAAGCTGGCGCGGGAGAACGACGTGGATCTCCGTGTCCTGATGGGCACGGGACCTGACGGGCTGATCACGAGGGCGGACGTGGAGAGCGCCATCGCGGCGGGGCGGGCGCCCGCACACGCGGCCACGCCTGCGTACGAGCCCACGCCCACGCACGAGGGCACGCCCACGCACACACCGGTGGGAGCGGTGAGCGAGGAGCCGCGCGTTGCCCCGACGGGGGCGGAGGTCCGCTATCCGCTGACCGGCATCCGGGGCCTCGTCGCGGACAAGATGTCCCGCAGCAGGCGCGAGATACCGGAAGCCACCTGCTGGGTCGACGCCGACGCGACGGAACTGCTCGCGGCGCGCGCCGCGATGAACGGAGCCGCGAAGGAGGGCGAGGGGCGGAAGATCTCCCTGCTCGCTCTGTTCGCCCGCATCAGCGTGGCCGCGCTGGCCCGCTATCCGATGCTCAACTCCACGGTGGACACGGAGGCGCGCGAGGTGGTCCGGCTCGCCGATGTCCACCTCGGCTTCGCCGCGCAGACCGACCGCGGCCTGGTCGTCCCCGTGGTCCGGAACGCGAACACGCGGACCACCGACTCCGTCAACGCCGAGCTGATCCGGCTCACGGAGGCCGCCCGGGACGGAAAGCTGACGCCGGCGGAGCTGACGGGCGGCACGTTCACGCTGAACAACTACGGGGTGTTCGGGGTCGACGGCTCCACGCCGATCATCAATCACCCCGAGGCGGCCATGCTCGGCGTGGGCCGGATCGTGCCCAAGCCGTGGGTGCACCAAGGGGAGTTGGCGGTGCGGCACGTCGTGCAGCTCTCGCTGACCTTCGATCACCGGGTGTGCGACGGCGGCACGGCGGGCGGGTTCCTGCGGTTCGTGGCGGACTGCGTGGAGCAGCCGGCGGTGCTGCTGCGGTCGGTGTGAGGAGGTTCGGGGCGGCGGTGTGAGTCCCGGCGCGGTGATGTGAGTCCCCGTACAGGGGGGTGGCATTGATCCTTCGTGCGCCCATACTCGGGGGATGACCGCGCAGAGGGTTCCGGGTGGCGCCGTATCCGCCGCCTCGAACGCCGCCCCGACCGATGCTCCGGACGCCGCCCTGAGCGATGCTCCGGACGCCGCTCCGGCCGATGCCTCGAAGGCCGCTCCGAGTGCTGCCCCGGATTCCACCCCGACCGATGGTCCCTACGACGATCCGTACGACGCCGTGATCCTCGCGGGCGGCGGCGCCAGACGGCTCGGCGGTGCGGACAAGCCGGGGCTGCGGGTGGGCGGCCGGGCGCTGCTCGACCGGGTGCTCGGCGCGTGTTCCGGCGCGGGGACGACCGTGGTCGTCGCCGGGCCCCGTCCGACCGCGCGCCCCGTGGTGTGGGCGCGCGAGGAACCCGCCGGTGCGGGGCCGCTCGCCGCGCTCGAAGCGGGGCTGCGGTGCACGGGGGCGGAGCAGGTCGTGGCGCTCTCCGCCGATCTGCCGTTCCTGGAGCAGCGGACGGTCCACAGCCTTCTTGCCGCGCTGCGGAAGAGCGGCGCGGACGGTGCGGTGCTGAGCGATCCCGGCGGCCGGGACCAGCCGCTGGTCGCGGCCTATCGCAGTGCGTCGCTGAAGCGTGAGATCGCACGGCTCGCCGCCGAGCACGACGGTCTGACAGGACTTCCGCTGCGGTCCCTCACCGCGCGGCTCGAACTCACCCGGGTCGCCGACCCCGTTGCGTCCTTCGACTGCGACACCTGGGACGACATCGCGGCCGCTCGGGCCCGTATCAGGGAGCATGGGCACGTGTTGGATGAATGGATTTCCGCAGTCAAGGACGAACTGGGCATCGAGCTCGACGTCGACACCGACTTGCTGCTCGACCTCGCGCGCGACGCCGCACACGGCGTGGCCAGGCCCGCGGCTCCGCTGACCACCTTCCTGGTGGGGTACGCGGCGGCGCGGGCCGCGGAGGGCGGCGGGCCCGAGGCCGTGGCCGAGGCCGCCCGCAAGGCGGCGGCGCTGGCCACGCGGTGGGCGGAGGAGAGCGGCTCCGAAGCGGGCGCAGCGCCTGACGCGACGCCTGGGGCAGCGCCTGACGCGACGCCGCCGGGTGCCGCCCCCGACCCGGGGCAGGACGCACGGGACGACATGCGGCCGGATGCCGGATGAGTGGGCAGCCCGCGCCGGACGCCGAGCTCGACGAGGCTCTCGCCCTGGTGAACGACGACCATGGCCGCAGGACCGGCAGGCGCGCCGACGGTGAGCCCGGCGGCGGCGATCTTCGGGGTGCGGGTACGTCGGCCGCCTCGGGCAACCTGGGCCACGAAGCCGTGCCCCAGCCGCCGCCCGCGCCCGGCACACCAGCCACTCCCATCACTCCCAGCACTCCCAGCGCTCCCGGCACGCCCGCCGCATCCGCGCCCCGCGAGCGGGGCGCGCCGCCGAACGGAGATCCCCAGGCGGCCAAGCATCGCGACCACCGCGACCACCGGGACATCACCCCCTGGCCTGTCGCCCGCACCCTCGCCGGTCGCGCCCCGCGGCCCGTGCCCTCCACCACGGCGCCTGTCGCCGTCCCCCTGGGGCAGGCGCTCGGCCTCGTCCTTGCCGCGCCCCTCGTCGCCCTCACGGATCTCCCCTCCTTCGACACCTCCGCGATGGACGGCTGGGTCGTCGCGGGACCCGGGCCCTGGGACGTGCGGGCCGACGGGATCCTCGCCGGGCACGGACGGCCGGACCCGCTCTCCGACGGCGAGGCCGTGCGGATCGCGACAGGGGCGCGGATTCCGCAGGAGGCCACCGCCGTCATCCGCAGCGAGCACGGCCTCACCGACGACAAGGGGCGGCTGCACCCCCGGCGTGACGTCGCGCACGGGCAGGACATCCGGCCGCGCGGCCAGGAGTGCCGCTCCGGCGATCAACTGCTGCCGCCCGGCGCCCTGGTGACCCTGGCGGTGCTCGGTCTCGCGGCAGCCGCGGGCTACGACGAACTGCCCGTGGTCCCCCGCCCCCGAGCCGAAGTGCTGATCCTGGGCGATGAGTTGCTGACCGAGGGGCTCCCCCACGAGGGCCTCATCCGCGACGCGCTCGGGCCCATGCTTCCGCCCTGGCTGCGCTCACTGGGCGCGGAAGTCATCGCCGTGCGCAGGCTCGGTGACGATGCCGAGGCGCTCCATCAGGCCATCACCAGCTCCGCCGCCGACCTCATCGTCACCACCGGTGGTACCGCCTCAGGACCGGTCGACCACGTCCATCCCATCCTGCGCCGCATCGGTGCCGAGCTCCTGGTGGACGGTGTCGCGGTACGCCCCGGGCACCCCATGCTCCTCGCCCGCATCCGCCCCGACCAGCACCTCGTCGGCCTGCCCGGCAATCCGCTCGCGGCCGTCTCCGGCCTGCTGACCCTGGCCGAGCCCCTGCTGCGTACGCTCTCGGGGCGCCCCGCCACGTCGGCGTACACCGCCGAGCTGCGCGAGGACGTGCACGGACATCCGCGCGACACCCGTCTCGTCCCCGTCACGCTCCGCGCCGACCACGCGGTGCCGCTGCACTACAACGGCCCGGCGATGCTGCGCGGTATCGCGGTGGCCGACGGGCTCGCCGTCGTCCCGCCGGGCGGCGGGCGACAGGGCCAGGAGCTGGAGGTCCTCGACCTCCCGTGGGCCCTCTCGGACGCGGCCACAACCACGAACCCAGCCATGACCACGAACCCAGTCACAGCCACAGCCACCACCGCCCCAGACACAGCCGGAGAGTGTTTCACGTGAAACTTCCCGGCCATGACGCCATCGCCCGGCACCCCGACGAACACCTCGTCACCCACCGGATCAAGCTGCCGCGCCGGGTGGTCGAGCGCCCCCTGCTGCAGGTCGGCAAGCGGCTGATGATGGCGCTCGCCGTGCTCGCCCTGACGACCTTCATCGTCTGGATCGACCGCAGCGGCTATCACGACAACTCGGACGACGGGCTCGACTTCCTCGACGCCGCCTATTACTCCACCGTCACGCTCTCCACCACCGGTTACGGCGACATCGTCCCGTACAGCGACAGCGCGCGGCTCTGCAACATTCTCCTGATCACGCCGCTGCGTGTGCTCTTCCTGATCATCCTGGTCGGTACCACCCTTGAAGTACTCACGGAACGTACGCGCGAGGAATGGCGTCTGAACCGCTGGAGGTCCAACTTGCGTGAACACACCGTCGTCGTCGGCTTCGGCACGAAGGGCCGCTCCGCGATCCAGACCGTCTGTGCGACCGGTCTGAAGCCCGAGCAGATCGTGGTGGTCGACCCGAGCGCGAAGGTCGTCGACGCCGCCACAGCCGAGGGGTACGCGGGCGTCATCGGCGATGCGACGCGCAGCGACGTGCTGCTCCGTGCCGAGGTGCAGCGCGCCCGCCAGATCATCATCGCGACCCAGCGCGACGACACCGCCGTCCTGGTCACGCTGACCGCCCGGCAGATGAACCGCGGGGCCAAGATCGTGGCCGCGGTGCGCGAGGAGGAGAACGCGCCGCTGCTGCGCCAGTCCGGCGCCGACGCGGTGATCACCAGTGCCAGCGCGGCGGGACGGCTGCTCGGCCTCTCCGTGCTCAGCCCGAGCGCGGGCATGGTCATGGAGGACCTGATCCAGCAGGGCAGCGGGCTCGATCTCGTCGAACGGCCGGTGATAAAGGCCGAAGTGGGGATGGGCGTCCGCGAGACGGACGACCTGGTGGTCAGTGTCGTACGCGGGCATCGGGTGCTCGGATACGACGATCCTGCCGTCGGGAAGCTCCAGTTGATGGACCGGCTGATCACCATCGTGCGGGCGACGCCGACGTCACCGATGGCGCCCGACGCCCGGTCGAATCCGCCGCGCGGCGGTCTGCGCACGTAGTCGGACCGGCCGGAATCCGCAGGGAGTAGCCTCGCCCGCATGCATGCGATCACGATCCCCGAAGCCGGTGGACCCGAAGCGCTCGTATGGGCCGAGGTCCCCGATCCCGTACCCGGCGAGGGTGAGGTGCTGGTCGACGTCGTGGCCAGCGCCGTGAACCGCGCCGATCTGCTCCAGCGCCAGGGCTTCTACAACCCGCCACCCGGTTCGTCCCCCTACCCGGGGCTCGAGTGCGCGGGCCGCGTCACCGACATCGGCCCCGGCGTCTCCGGCTGGGAGATCGGCGACGAGGTGTGCGCGCTGCTCGCCGGCGGCGGCTACGCCGAGCAGGTCGTCGTCCCCGCCGGGCAGTTGCTGCCCGTGCCCGAAGGCGTCGACCTCGTCACGGCGGCCGCGCTGCCCGAGGTGACCTCGACGGTCTGGTCCAACGTCTTCATGATTTCCCACCTCCGGCCCGGCGAGACGTTCCTCGTGCACGGCGGCTCCAGTGGCATCGGCACCATGGCGATCCAGCTGGCCAAGGCCGTCGGCGCCAAGGTGGCGGTCACGGCGGGCACCAAGGAGAAGCTCGACTTCTGCGGCGAGCTCGGCGCGGACATCCTCATCAACTACCGCGAGCAGGACTTCGTCGAGGAGATCAAGAAAGCCACGGACGGCGCGGGCGCGGACGTCATCCTCGACAACATGGGCGCCAAGTACCTGGACCGGAACGTGCAGTCCCTCGCGACCAACGGCCGTCTCGCGATCATCGGCATGCAGGGCGGCATCAAGGGCGAGCTGAACATCGCCACGCTCCTCGGCAAGCGCGCGGCCGTCACGGCGACCTCGCTGCGGGGCCGTCCCGCCGAGGAGAAGGCGGCGATCGTCGCGGCGGTGCGTGAGCACGTGTGGCCGCTGATCGCCGCGGGCCACGTACGCCCGATCGTCGACCGGACGGTGCCGATGAGTGACGCGGCGGCCGCCCATCGCGTGCTGGAGGAGAGCACGCACATCGGGAAGGTGCTGCTCGTCCGCTAGGTGCGCCGCTGGAGTCGCGCCCCTGGAGTGGGGTGATCGACCCGCGGGCCGGTGGGGGCTTGTCGCGCAGCTCCCCGCGCCCCTTACAGGGCGCTGCGCACCCGCCGCTGGGTCGCCAGGCCAGTCGAGATGCCGGAGTTGTGTCACTGTGTGACGCTTGATGCAGCTTCAGTGATCTCTTCTGATCTTGGCGACCCGGTAGCGGGAGGGGGTCAGCGCGATGACTCCATGGCTTCGCCCCTTGTTGGTCCTGACGTTGTTCCTGGCCTTCTCACCCATCTCTTTGTCGTACGCGGCTGACCCCTCCCCCGGCGAGACCCGCGCCGGAAGCGTGTCCGGCGACGGCCGGGCCCGGCCGGGGCGCGCGGATCCGGTGCCGCCTCCGCCTCTGCCCCCCTCGGTGTCGGTGCCGCCCCGAACGCCGGAGCCGGTCCCCGCGAAGAAGACCGCCGAGACCAAGCCCAGCGAGACCAGCGAGACCAGGACGACCGCGTCCGACGCCACCCGGCGGACCGCCACCGAACCCGCCCTGCCCGGCCTGCGCGTCCTGCCGCTCGGCAGCGGCCTGGTCCTCATCGGCCTCGGTCTCGGATTCTTCGCGGTGCGGCTGCGCCGCGGCTGACACGGTCAGCCCTCTCGTACACACGGTCAGCTCTCTCGGACACGATCGGCCCCTTCGTACACGACCGGCCCCCTCGTACACGGTGGATCAGCGGCAAATGGGGGCACCACCGATGTGTGATGTACGCGTGCGAGAGAATGGCGGCATGGAGATGCCGAGGAACGAACGGTCGCCGGAGAGCCCCCAGGTCCTGGTTGTCGGACAGGACGGAATGGCGCTCGGCGGCGGCGGAGACGACGAATCCCGCGAGGTCCCGGTGACGGACATGGTCGAACAGCCTGCGAAGGTCATGCGTATCGGCAGCATGATCAAGCAGCTGCTCGAAGAGGTGCGGGCGGCACCTCTCGACGAGGCGAGCCGGGTACGGCTCAAGGAGATCCACGCCAGTTCGGTCAAGGAGCTCGAGGACGGTCTCGCCCCCGAGCTCGTCGAGGAACTGGAACGCCTCTCCCTCCCCTTCACCGATGACGGAGTGCCCAGCGACGCCGAACTGCGCATCGCGCAGGCCCAGCTGGTGGGCTGGCTCGAAGGGCTCTTCCACGGGATCCAGACGGCCCTCTTCGCGCAGCAGATGGCGGCGCGGGCGCAGCTCGAATCGATGCGGCGCGCGTTGCCGCCCGGTGTGGGCGGCGGCGATGAGGAAGAGGACGGCGGCATCGCGGGGCGCACCGGAGGGCCTTACCTCTAGGCGACGCTCCAGACGCGACGCTCTGGATGTGACGTCTTAGGGCGGCAGCCGCACACGACAACGCGAAGGGCCCGGTCACGAGGTGACCGGGCCCTTCGTTTCAGTTGCTCGCAGGCTCAACTGCTGCGGCGGCGGCTCAGGCCGGGTTGCCCGTGGAGATGGTGACCTCGATGTCCACGTCGTCCGGGTCGATGTCGGAGCCCTCCTTGGGGGACTGCGACATGACGGTGTCCTCCCCGTAGGTGTTCTCGTCCACCGTGCGCTTGTCGTACTGCCAGCCCGCTGCCTGCAGGCACTTCTGCACGGACCGCCAGTCCCTGAACGTGAAGTCCGGGACCTTGATCTTGTTCTCGTCGTTGTACGCCGTGTCAGGGTCGGTGCACTCTTCGGACTCGATCGTCTTGGTCCTGTCCGGACCCCGGTGACCCGCCACCGGCGCGTTCGACTCCTTCTTCTTGGGGTCCTTGCCGCCGTCGTCACCGCTCAGCGAGACCGCCGCGATCACGCCGCCGATGGCGAGCAGCGCGACGACGATCGAGCCGACGACCACCGGCATGTTCCGCTTGCCGCCACCCGAGCCGGAACCGCCGCCCTGCACGGACGTCTGTGCCGGCTGCGGCGAGAGCGTGTACGGCGGCGGGGTCTGCGCGGCCTGCGGGGCGTACGCGTTCGTGGGCGCCGGGGTCGGGTAGCCACCCTGCTGCGGGTAGCCGTACCCCGGGGTCACGGGGGCCGGTGTGGCGGGACCGTACGTACCCGGGCCCGGCTGGTACGGCGTCTGGACGCCGCCCTGCTGCGGGAGCGAGGAGTCGACCGGCGGGAAGACCGAGGCGCCGACGCCCGCGCCGCTCGCCGTCTGGGCGCCCGGCACGATGCTCGGCGCGGCCGCCTGGAAGGACTGGGCGACGCGCAGGCACTCGTCGCGCATGGCCTCGGCGGTCGGAAAACGCTCGTTCGGGTTCTTCTTGAGCGCGCGGGCGACGATCGCGTCCACCGCAGGCGGCAGCGAGCGGTTGATCGAGGACGGAGCGACCGGCTCCTCCTGGACGTGCGCGTACGCGATGGCCAGCGGGGAGTCCGCCTCGAAGGGCAGCCGTCCGGTGGTCAGCTGGAAGAGCATGATGCCGACGGAGTAGAGGTCGGACCGGGCGTCCACGCCGCGGCCGAGCGCCTGCTCCGGCGAGAGGTACTGGGGGGTGCCGACGACCATGCCGGTCTGCGTCATGGAGGTGACGCCGGACTGCATGGCGCGGGCGATGCCGAAGTCCATGACCTTGACGACGTTGCGCTTCGTCATCATCACGTTGCCGGGCTTGATGTCGCGGTGGACCAGGCCCATCTCGTGGCTGATCTCGAGCGCGGCGAGCACATCGGCGGTGATCTTCAGGGCCTGGTCGCTCGGCATCGCGCCGAACTGGGCGACGGACGCGTCCAGGACGGAGCCGAGCGGCTTGCCCTCCACGTACTCCATGACGATGTACGGCATCGTCGCGCCGTCGAGCTCGTCCTCGCCGGTGTCGAAGACCGAGACGATGTTCGTGTGCGTGAGCTTGGCCACCGACTGGGCCTCGCGGCGGAAGCGCTCGCGGAAGGACTGCTCGCGTCCGAGCTCGCTGTGAAGCGTCTTGATCGCGACTTGACGATCGAGTACGGAGTCGTACGCGAGGTGAACGGAGGCCATGCCGCCTTCACCGAGAAGATCGCGCAGCTGGTACCGGCCACCGGCCAGCGAGCGCCCCGCATACCGTCCCTGTGCGCCGTCCTGGCTGCTCATGTCGTGCGTCCCCCATCGGCGCGGTGTGCCGGACGGCTCCGCGGTCGGTGATCGATTCCCGCTATTCCTGGCCAAGTCTGCCCGAGGGCAGTGCCACGTCAAGCTCGATGCCCGTTCCGTGACCGTACGCGCAAGAAGCGTCTCGGAAGCGTTACAAGTTTGCGTGCGAGGGTCCCCGGCGGGTTTGATGTCCGGTCCACCTCGAACCGCCGTGCCGCGCGAAGGCTGTAGCGTGGCCCGGCGGGGTTCCCCCAGTACCACCAAGCACCACGACCAGAAACGACGGCGAGGACTGATGGCACAGACGCAGCGCGCTCAGGGCCCGTCCGACCCCGAGGCGAGTGGCGGCGGTATGTCAGACGCGCCGGAGTTGTGGGGTAATGGCGGACTTGTCGGGGACGGCCGGTATCGGCTGACCCACAGACTCGGCCGGGGCGGCATGGCGGAGGTGTTCGCGGCCGAGGACGTACGTCTCGGTCGTACGGTCGCCGTCAAACTGCTCCGCTCCGACCTCGCGGAGGACCCGGTCTCCAAGGCCCGCTTCACGCGCGAGGCCCAGTCGGTGGCGGGGCTCAACCACCATGCGGTGGTGGCGGTCTACGACTCCGGCGAGGACGTCGTCGGGCCGAGCGTCGTCCCGTACATCGTCATGGAGATCGTCGAGGGCCGGACGATCCGCGATCTGCTGCTCAACGCGGAGGCGCCGGGCCCCGAGCAGGCCCTGATCATCGTCTCCGGGGTGCTCGAGGCGCTCGCGTACTCGCACCAGCACGGCATCGTGCACCGCGACATCAAGCCCGCGAACGTGATCATCACTGACACCGGCGCGGTGAAGGTGATGGACTTCGGTATCGCCCGTGCCCTGCACGGCGCGCAGTCGACGATGACCCAGACCGGCATGGTCATGGGCACGCCCCAGTACCTCTCCCCGGAGCAGGCGCTCGGCAAGGCCGTCGACCACCGTTCCGACCTGTACGCGACCGGCTGTCTGCTCTACGAACTTCTCGCCCTGCGGCCCCCGTTCACCGGTGAGACGCCGCTCTCCGTCGTCTACCAGCACGTCCAGGACATCCCCGTCCCGCCGTCCGAGACCTCCGACGGGTCGCCGCCGGAGCTGGACGGTCTGGTGATGCGCTCGCTCGCCAAGGACCCGGACGACCGGTTCCAGACGGCCGAGGAGATGCGCGGTCTGGTCCAGTACGGGCTCCAGATGCTGCACGAGCAGGGCAGCCACACCGGGACCTGGAACACCGGTCCCGTCGACGTGGCGGGCATGCACGACGGCGGCAGCACCCCGGCGATGGGCGTCGCGGGCACCACCGCGATGCAGCACCCGGGCGACTCCGGCACCGCGCAGATCCCGGGCGCCATGCTGCGTCCCCCGGGCGGCGACGACGGCGGCTTCGAGGGCGGTCACCGCGACGGGAACGGCCGGGGCGGCCGGGGCAAGATGTGGATCTTCGCGGTGCTCGCGGTCATCGCGATCGCCGTGGGTGTCGCGTACGCGCTGACGGCGGGCGACGGCAAGCAGAAGGAAAAGGAAGGCCCGACCAAGGCCCCGACGAGCCAGTCGGAGACGAAGAAGCCGAGCAAGAGCCCGGAAGAGGACACCTCGGACGAGGAGACGCTGCCGGGCGACGGCTCCGGCGGTCAGGGCGACTACACCCCGACGGCACCGCCCACCACCGACTACACGCCCTCGCCCAGCGAGAGCCAGCCGACGGATGACCCGACGGAGCCGACGGACGACCCGACCGAGCCGACGGACGAGCCGACGGACGATCCGACGGACGACCCCAGTACCCCGACCAGCGAGGACCCGCCGGTGACGAACGGCGGCACGCAGGGCGGGGATGTCGCCGGCGGCGAGGGCGACGGCTAGGAGTCGGCGGACAGCACTCCGACCAGACATACGCGCGCGCGTGGAGCCCGGAAGGGCGCCACGCGCGCGTGCGTCGTCAGTAGGTCACCGCATGCGCTGAAGCTGCCGCTGCCGCCCGCCGTGCAGGGTGTGCACCGTGGCCAGCTGCGGCTCTATGCGCATGTAGACCGGGTCGTAGAGCTCGCCGTCCACGTAGTGCGGGCCGGGGCCGAAGAGTTCCAGCTCGTCGTTGGTCGGCTCGATCGCCTCGCAGAGGCCGACGAACTGCACGGTCCACTGGCCCGTGCGCGCGGTCTCCGCGCTGAGGTTGTCCGCCCCGTAGGCGACGACACTGCCGACGCAGGCCTGGTGGTAGCCGTATCCCTTGTGCATCCGCAGCAGGATGCGCCCGTCCACGACGACGTGGCGGGCGGCGGCGAGGAAGGGCAGCGCGCGCATGCTGGTCGCGACCCGGCCGTAGTCGGTGCGGCCGAGCAGTTCGAAGGCGAGCCGTTCGTCCTGTTCCAGATCGTCGGAAGGCATGCGTCCACCCTCCGGCACCTGCGGGGGGCCGGGGAAGGGGATCCCGCCCCTAGGGGACGGGGACGTAAGTCCCGTTTCCGATCACAAACCGTGACGCACAGTGACGGATGCGTGTCAGTCGTTCTGCTCAGTGGTTCTGCCCAGTGGTTCTGCTCAGTGGTTCTGTTCCGCCTGCATGCGCGCCACGTACGCCGCCGCCTGCGAGCGCCGCTCCATGCCGAGCTTGGAGAGCAGGCTGGACACGTAATTCTTGATCGTCTTTTCGGCGAGGTGCAGTCGTTCGCCGATCACCCGGTTGGTCAGACCCTCGCCGATCAGGTCGAGGATCTTGCGCTCCTGGTCCGTGAGGTTCGACAGACGGTCGTCGCCCTTGGGGGTGTTTCCGTCGCGCAGGCGCTCCAGGACCCGGGCCGTGGCGACGGGGTCGAGCAGGGACTTTCCTGCCGCCACGTCACGTACGGCGGAGAGCAGTTCATTGCCGCGAATGGCCTTCAGGACATAGCCGGAAGCGCCCGCCATGATCGCGTCGAAGAGAGCCTCGTCGTCCGCGAACGAGGTGAGCATCAGGCATTTGATGTCCTCGTTCTGTGAACGGATCTCGCGGCAGACCTCGACGCCGCTGCCGTCCGGAAGACGCACGTCGAGCACGGCCACATCTGGTCGGGTCGCGGGGATCCTGACCAGGGCGTCCGCGGCCGTTCCGGCCTCGCCGACGACCTCGATGTCGGACTCCACGGAGAGCAGCTCATGGACTCCACGGCGGACCACTTCATGGTCGTCGAGGAGAAATACCGTAATTTTTCCGTCTTCGCGCACGGAGCCAGTCTCACACACGATCTCTCGCAGTGCCTGAGCTGAACTCTTCCCGTGCGCGGGGTGGCCGGGATAACGTGCCGGTGTTCCGGCCCCCTGCCAGGCTGTGATCAGTGCTGTGACCAGGAACTGTTCCCGACTTTCTGCATTTACTCGGAAATCCAAGCAGTCAGATACTTGGAAATCCAAGCAAATTCGCAGGTCAGATGGGGTTTCACAGAATTGGGAAGCACTGGGTAACGTGCATTGTGCAGGGCGCTCGCCGGGGCACCTGTCACGCCTGTTCCCGGCCGAGTCGCACCCACCCCGTGCGCGGGCACGGATCAGGCGAGCCGCACTGGCTTACCCGGTAATCCCGGGGGCCGGACCGACGGAGGAGCACACGTGACCGTGGAGAGCACCGCCGCGCGCACACCGCGCCGCAGCACTACCAGCGGCGGCAAGCGCGCAAGCGCCAAGAAGGCCGCGCCGAAGAAAAGCACGGAACCCCAGCTTGTCCAGCTGCTGACCCCCGAGGGCAAGCGGGTCAAGAACGCCGAGTACGACTCGTACGTCGCGGACATCACCGCCGACGACATGCGCGCCCTCTACCGCGACATGGTCCTCACCCGCCGCTTCGACGCCGAGGCCACCTCCCTGCAGCGCCAGGGCGAGCTGGGCCTGTGGGCGTCGCTGCTCGGCCAGGAGGCCGCCCAGATCGGCTCGGGCCGTGCCACGCGCGAGGACGACTACGTCTTCCCGACCTACCGCGAGCACGGCGTCGCCTGGTGCCGCGGGGTCGACCCGACCAATCTGCTCGGGATGTTCCGCGGTGTGAACCACGGCGGCTGGGACCCGAACACCAACAACTTCCACCTGTACACGATCGTCATCGGCTCGCAGACCCTGCACGCCACCGGTTACGCGATGGGCGTGGCCAAGGACGGCGCGGACTCGGCCGTGATCGCGTACTTCGGGGACGGCGCGTCCAGCCAGGGCGACGTCGCCGAGGCGTTCACCTTCTCCGCGGTCTACAACGCCCCGGTCGTGTTCTTCTGCCAGAACAACCAGTGGGCGATCTCCGAGCCCACCGAGAAGCAGACCCGGGTGCCGCTCTACCAGCGCGCGCAGGGCTTCGGCTTCCCGGGTGTGCGGGTGGACGGCAACGACGTGCTCGCCGTGCTCGCCGTCACCAAGTGGGCCCTTGAGCGGGCGCGTACGGGCGAGGGCCCGGCGCTCATCGAGGCGTTCACCTACCGCATGGGCGCGCACACCACGTCCGACGACCCGACCAAGTACCGCAGGGACGAGGAGCGCGAGGCCTGGGAGGCCAAGGACCCGATCCTGCGCCTGCGGACCTACCTCGAGGCCGAAGGTCACGCGGATGAGGGATTCTTCGCGGAACTCGAGGCGGAGAGTGAAGCGTTGGGAAAGCGAGTGCGAGAGGTGGTGCGGGCGATGCCGGATCCGGATCTGATGTCGATCTTCGAGAACGCGTATGCGGACGGGCATGCGCTGGTCGACGAGGAGCGCGCCCAGTTCGCCGCGTACCAGGCGTCGTTCGCGGACGAAGGCGGTAAGTGACCATGGGCGTACAGAAACTTCCCCTTGCCAAAGCGATCAACGAATCGCTGCGCACCGCGCTCGACACCGACCCCAAGGTCCTCATCATGGGCGAGGACGTCGGCAAGCTCGGCGGCGTCTTCCGTGTGACGGACGGGCTGCAGAAGGACTTCGGCGAGGAGCGTGTCATCGACACCCCGCTCGCCGAGTCCGGCATCGTCGGCACGGCCATCGGCCTGGCCCTGCGGGGCTACCGCCCGGTGGTGGAGATCCAGTTCGACGGCTTCGTCTTCCCGGCGTACGACCAGATCGTCACGCAGCTCGCGAAGATGCACGCCCGCGCGCTCGGCAAGATCAAGATGCCGGTCGTCATCCGCATTCCGTACGGCGGCGGCATCGGCGCCGTCGAGCACCACAGCGAGTCGCCCGAGGCGCTGTTCGCGCACGTGGCGGGCCTCAAGGTCGTCTCGCCCTCGAACTCGTCGGATGCCTACTGGATGATGCAGCAGGCCATCCAGAGCGACGACCCGGTGATCTTCTTCGAGCCGAAGCGTCGCTACTGGGACAAGAGCGAGGTCGACACGGACGCCATCCCGGCGCCGCTGCACAAGGCCCGGGTCGCCCGCGAGGGCACGGACCTGACGCTCGCCGCGTACGGCTCGATGGTGAAGGTCTGTCTGGAGGCAGCGGCGGCCGCCGCCGAAGAGGGCAAGTCCCTCGAGGTCGTGGACATGCGCTCCATGTCGCCGATGGACTTCGACACCGTGCAGGCCTCGGTCGAGAAGACGCGGCGGCTCGTCGTGGTCCACGAGGCCCCGGTCTTCCTGGGCACGGGCGCGGAGATCGCGGCCCGCATCACCGAGCGCTGCTTCTACCACCTCGAAGCTCCCGTGCTGCGGGTCGGCGGGTTCCACGCGCCGTATCCGCCGGCGCGGTTGGAAGAGGAGTACCTGCCGGGCCTCGACCGGGTGCTCGACACTGTCGACCGCTCGCTGGCGTACTGAGGGAGAGGGTCGTGACGACGATGACAGACGCTGCACTGTCCGAGTTCAAGATGCCCGACGTGGGCGAGGGGCTCACCGAGGCAGAGATCCTCAAGTGGTTCGTGGCGCCGGGCGACACGGTCACCGACGGGCAGGTGGTGTGCGAGGTCGAGACGGCCAAGGCCGCCGTCGAGCTGCCCATCCCGTTCAACGGTGTCGTACGTGAACTGCGCTTCCCCGAGGGCACCACGGTCGACGTCGGCCAGGTGATCATCGCGGTGGACGTGTCCGGCGGCAGTGCTCCGGCCCCCGCCGCGGAGGAAGCCGCAGCCCCGGCTCCCGTGCGGGAAAGTGCTCCGGAGCCCGCCGAGGAGGCTGCCGACGAGGCCGCTCCCACGGGCCGTCAGCCCGTGCTCGTGGGCTATGGGGTCGCCGAGTCCTCGACGAAGCGCCGCGCGCGCAAGGCGGCTTCGGAGCAGGCCGAGGCCGCGGGAACGTACTACGCGGCGGCGGTCCAGGCCGAACTGAACGGCTCCGGTACGGCTGCCGCGGCCCCGGCAGCTCCCGCCCCGGCAGCCCCCGCGGGTGAGCGTCCGCTGGCCAAGCCGCCGGTGCGCAAGCTCGCCAAGGACCTGGGAGTTGACCTCACGGCCATCGTCCCGTCCGGGCCCGACGGGATCATCACGCGCGAGGACGTGCACGCGGCGGTGGCCTCCGCCGCGACGCCCGCTCCCGCTGCCGCCCCCGTGTCCGCGCCGCAGCCGGTGGCCGCCGACGCGCCCGCCGCTGCCACCCCGGTGGTGGGCGGCGACGCCCGCGAGACGCGGATCCCCGTCAAGGGCGTCCGCAAGGCCATCGCCCAGGCGATGGTCGGCTCGGCCTTCACGGCGCCGCACGTCACGGAGTTCGTGACGGTGGACGTGACGCGGACGATGAAGCTGGTCGAGGAGCTGAAGCGAGACGCAGACAAGCACGGCTTCGCGGGCCTGCGGGTCAATCCGCTCCTGCTCATCTCCAAGGCGCTGCTCGTGGCGATCCGGCGCAACCCGGACGTCAACGCGGCCTGGGACGAGGCGAATCAGGAGATCGTCCAGAAGCACTACGTGAATCTGGGCATCGCCGCGGCGACGCCGCGCGGCCTGGTCGTCCCGAACATCAAGGACGCGCACGCCAAGACGCTGCCGGAACTGGCCGCGTCGCTCGGCGAGTTGGTGTCCACGGCCAAGGACGGCAAGACGACCCCGGCCGCGATGCAGGGCGGCACGGTCACCATCTCGAACGTCGGCGTCTTCGGCGTCGACACCGGTACGCCGATCCTGAACCCCGGCGAGTCCGCGATCCTCGCGGTCGGCGCGATCAAGCTCCAGCCCTGGGTCCACAAGGGCAAGGTCAAGCCGCGTCAGGTGACGACGCTCGCGCTCTCCTTCGACCACCGCCTGGTCGACGGCGAGCTCGGCTCCAAGGTGCTCGCCGATGTGGCGGCGATCCTGGAGCAGCCCAAGCGGCTCATCACCTGGGCGTAGCCCGTACGAAGAGAGGGCCCACCGCGTGCTGCGGTGGGCCCCCTCTTCGTCTCCCTGTCGGGAGCTGCCGTGTCAGGGCTACTTCTTGAAGCCGTAGTCCATCAGCTTCTTCGCGTCCTTCGTGCGGTTGGCCGAGGAGGTCGAGGTGAGGACCGTCCCGATGACCGTCTTGCCATTGCGGGTCGCGGCGAAGACCAGGCAGTACTTGGCCTGCGGGCCGGAGCCGGTCTTCACGCCGATCGTGCCGCTGTAGCTGCCGAGCAGGTTGTTCGTGTTCGACCACGACATGTAGCGGTAGCCACCGCTCTTCGTGGTGACCTTCTGCTTCGTCGACTTCGTCTTCACGACCGTACGGAACGTGGAGCTCTTCATCGCGCTGCTGGCGAGCTTCGTCAGGTCGCGGGGCGTGGAGTAGTTGCCCGCGCCGCCGATGCCGTCGAACGAGTCGAAGTGCGTGTTGCGCAGGCCGAGGGTCTTGGCCTGGGAGTTCATCTTGCCGATGAACGACTTCACGCGGGCTGAGCGGGTGGAGCCCTTGCCGAACTTGTCCGCGAGCGCGTACGCCGCGTCGCAGCCGGACGGCAGCATCAGGCCGTACAGGAGCTGGCGGACGGTGACCTTGTCGCCGACGATCAGGCGGGCGGACGAGGCGGTGTTCTTGACGATGTAGTCGCTGTAGGCCTTTTGGATCTTGACCTTGGAGTTGAGGTTCAGGTTCGGCTGCGAGAGCACCACCTTGGCCGTCATGATCTTGGTGGTGGAGCCGGTGGACCGGCGGGTGTCCGCGGCCTTGGTGAAGAGCGTCTTGCCCGTGCCGTTGTTCATCACGAACCCGCCCTTGGCGGCGATGGACGGCTTGGGCAGCGCGGCCGCATGGGCCGGGGTCGTGAGGGCTCCGCCCGCGAATACCGCACTCGCGGTGACGATAACGGCCGATGCGCGACGAATGCCCTTAATGGGGGTTTTCAAGGTTTGTGCTCCAAATGCCCCTGGAATGCGGCCACATGAGGGTGCCGCTCGATGGTGAGACGCACGAGAGGGGCGGATGGATGTGCTCCCAGGAGGGTGAAGTCCGAATCGTGGACTGGACGACCTCATGGGTACGTGTTGTATCTATGCTGTGCGCATGCCTGTCGCACCCGCCTCGCCCCCCGCTGGGGCCCTGAAGCCACCACCCGCCGCGGAGCGCGTGTACGCGCACGTCAAGCAGGGCGTGCTCGACCGCCGGTACGAGGGCGGCACGCTGCTCACCGAGGGCGAGCTCGCCGAGGCCGTCGGGGTGTCCCGCACTCCGGTGCGCGAGGCCCTCCTGAAGCTGGAGGTGGAGGGGCTCCTCCGCCTCTATCCGAAGAAGGGGGCGCTGGTCCTGCCGGTGTCCGTGCAGGAGATCGCCGACGTCGTCGAGACGCGGCTCCTGGTGGAGACGCACTCGGTGCGCAAGGCGGTGCCGGCGCCGGGCGGTCTCATCGCCCGCCTCGAAGAGCTGCTGGCCCGGCAGCGGGAGCAGGCCGCCGCGGGGGACCTCGCGGAAGCGGCCGTCACCGACCGCTGTTTCCACGCGGAGATCGTGCGCAGCGGGGGGAACGAGATCCTTGCCCGGCTCTACGACCAGCTCCGGGACCGGCAGTTGCGGATGGGGGTCGCGGTGATGCACTCGCATCCCGACCGGATCGCCAAGACGCTGTCCGAGCACGAGGAGATCCTTGACGCGCTGCGCGCCGGGGACGCGGACGGGGCGGTGGGTGTGGTCACCCGGCACGTCGGGTGGTTCCGGGATCTCGCGCGGGGCGAAGTCCGATGAGCTCAGCCTCCGCCCCCGTCTCCCTCCCCGGGGATCCCCCCGGCGGCAAGAAGGCCATGCTCGTCTGGGGCATCGGCGTCGCCGTCTACTTCGTCGCCGTCATCTTCCGGACCTCGCTCGGCGTCGCCGGGCTCGACGCAGCCGACCGCTTCCACGTCAACGCGTCCGCGCTCTCCACCTTCTCGATCCTCCAACTCCTCGTCTACGCGGGCATGCAGATACCCGTCGGCCTGATGGTCGACCGGCTCGGCACCAAGCGCGTGCTGACCATCGGAGTCGTGCTCTTCACGCTCGGGCAGCTCGGCTTCGCGTTCTCGCCCTCGTACGGGATGGCGCTCGCGTCCCGCGCGCTGCTCGGCTGCGGTGACGCGCTGACCTTCATCAGCGTGCTGCGCCTTGGCACCCGCTGGTTCCCGGCCCGGCGCGGCCCGCTGGTCGCCCAGCTCGCCGGGCTGGTCGGCATGGCGGGCAACCTCGTCTCCACCCTCGTCATCGCCCGGCTCCTGCACTCCGTCGGCTGGACCGCGGCCTTCGCCGGCAGCGCGCTCTGCGGCGTCGTCGTCCTCGTACTGATGACGCTGTTCCTCAAGGACCACCCCGAGGGCCACGAGCCGGCGCCCGTGCGGCACACCGGTGGGGCCTTCGTGCGCAAGCAGATCGCCCTCAGCTGGCGCGAGCCCGGCACCCGGCTCGGCCTGTGGGTGCACTTCACCACGCAGTTCCCGGCGATGGTGTTCCTGCTCCTGTGGGGCCTGCCGTTCCTCGTCGAGGCGCAGGGGCTCTCGCGCGCGACCGCCGGGGCGCTGCTCACCCTCGTCGTGCTGTCCAACATGGTGGTGGGCCTGGTCTACGGCCAGATCGTCGCCCGGCACCACGCGGCGCGCACCCCGCTGGCCATCGGCACCGTCGCGGCGACGGCCGTGATGTGGGCGGTCACGATCCACTACCCCGGCGACCACGCCCCGATGGGGCTGCTCGTCGCGCTCTGCGTCGTGCTCGGCTCCTGCGGGCCCGCGTCCATGATCGGCTTCGACTTCGCGCGGCCCGCCAACCCGCCGGAGCGGCAGGGCACCGCGTCCGGCATCGTGAACATGGGCGGCTTCGTCGCCTCCATGACGACGCTGCTCGCCATCGGCGTCCTCCTGGACGCGACCGGCGACAACTACCGCATCGCCTTCTCCGCCGTCTTCGTCCTCGAGGCGATCGGCCTCAGCCAGATCCTGCGGCTGCGGACGCGCGCGGTGCGCCGGGAGAGGGAGCGGCTTGTCGCCAGCCGCGTGGAGGCCGTGCACGTACCTGTCTGAGGCCCGCCCGCGTGCTCCGAGGGCTACGGCGTGACCGCGAACTCCCGCAGGATCGCCTCGCCCAGGCCGTGATCGCCCTCGACCTTGATCCGGTCGGCCACGGACGCGTACGTGATGCGGCCGCACGCCAGGCGGAAGTACGTCTCCCAGTCCAGGCTCAGCGTGGCGAGCGGGCCGAGCGAGGGGGCGCTGTCGACCGTGGCGTGGCCGTCGGCGTCGACGCGGACCGTGCGCAGGAACTCGACGGGGCCGCTCACATCGAAGACGACCGCCGAATTCGCCGGCGCGGCGGCCTTCTTGGCGACCACCTTGGGCAGGCCGTGCAGGAGGAGGTCGCGCGCCACGAGCGCGCCCTGGGAGTCCAGGTTGCCGGGCTTCCTCAGCGTCGTCCGCAGGTCCTGCTCATGCACCCAGACGTCGAACGCGCGCATCCGCGTGGCCAGTTCGAGGGTCTGCTCGGTGCCGAGCGGGCCGCGGATCTTGTGGGAGGGGTCGCGCGACTCGTTCCGCAGCTGCCGCGAGCGGCGGATGATCGTGTACTCGAGCTCGGAGGTCATCTCGGGCGCGGTGTGGTGGCGCCGGACGTCGACCTGTATCTCCATGTACCGCTGGCCCTCGGTCTGTACGTGGTACAGGTCGCGGGGCAGGGTGTGGATGGGGCGCGGGTCGCCCAGCATCTCGCAGTCCAGGCCTATGACGTGGGAGACGACATCCCGCACCGACCAGCCGGGGCAGGGGGTGGCCCAGTTCCACTCTCCCTCGGCGAGCGGTGACACCAGCTCGGATATGGCTGATACGGATTGGGTCCAGGCGTCGGCGTAGGTTTGCAGGCTGGGATGGAGACTCACGGGACCCCTCGACGGTCGTACGCGGGCGGTGGGTGTCTGAGACGTTAAGTTACGCTGCCCGCAGGCACCCCGGCAGTGCTTTCGTGTGACGATCGTAGGCCTGCATTGACGGCTCGAATGCCAGGACGGTGGTAGTGTGCGCGCCTCCCTCATCCAGATCGCCGTAGACGAGGGCGAATCGGTCAATTCCCGCCGCTCGCGGGTCTCTTCACTGGTACGTGAGGTAGCCGAGCGGGAGCGGCCGGATCTCGTCGTTCTTCCCGAACTGTGGACCACGGGCGCTTTCGCGTACGAGTCGTTCGCGAGCGAGGCCGAGCCGCTGGAGGGGCCCACGTACGAGGCGATGGCCAAGGCCGCGAGTGACGCGGGCGTCTGGCTGCACGCGGGGTCGATTCCGGAGCGGGACGCTGCTGGCGACCTCTACAACACCTCGCTCGTCTTCTCGCCCGAGGGCGAACTCGCCGCCTCGTACCGGAAGATCCACCGGTTCGGCTTCGACAAGGGCGAGGCCGTCCTGATGGGGGCGGGCAGCGAGCTGGTGACGGTGCGGACGCCGTCGGCGGCGATCGGGCTCGCCACGTGCTACGACCTCCGCTTTCCCGAGCTGTTCCGGGGGCTTGTCGACGCGGGCGCGGAGATGTTCGTCGTTCCCGCGGGGTGGCCTGCGCGGCGGCGGGAGCACTGGACGCTGTTCGCCCGGGCGCGGGCGGTCGAGGACCAGGTGTACGTCCTCGCCTGTGGCACCGGCGGCACGCATGCCGGGGTTCCCCAGGCCGGGCACAGCGTTGTCGTCGACCCCTGGGGCGAGGTGCTCGCCGAGGCGGGGGACGGTGAGGAGGTCCTCACCGTCGACCTCGACCCCGCGAAGGTCGCGGCCACGCGGGAGCAGTTCCCCGCGTTGAAGGACCGGCTGCTGGGAGTTGCCGCCCCTCGGCCGGGTGCCCCCGGCCATTAGTCGTCGTCGCCCCGTTCCTTCTCCGCCAGGCGGATCACGCAGACCGCGATGGCCAGGAGCAGGGCCGCGTCGGCGTCGTCCCTGGTGATGTGGAGTCCGTACGTCTCGCGGACCCGGAACCAGCGCCGCGAGATGTCGGCCAGGAGTTCGCCGTCGTACTCGATGGCGAACTCGCGGTCCAGGATCTTGCCGCTCACGTCGAGTTCGGTGCCGTCGACCAGGTCCACGCGGTAGTGGTTGCGCAGGAGCGAGAGGCGCTTGCGCTTGACCGTGGCCAGTGCGTCGCCGTCCCGTTCGATCACCATCGTGTCGCGCAGCGCCAGCATCTTGGCGCGGATGTCGATGAGGACGCGGCCCTGCATGTCCTTGAGCTCGAAGGTCTCGCGCAGGCGCATCGCCTTGCCGTCGACGAGGAAGACCTTCTGGCCCTGGTCGTCCTCGATCCAGTAGTCGTCACCGATGCCGAGCAGCCGGTCGCGTACGAGAAGTTTCATGGGGCCATGACTACCCCGTGGCGCGCATGGCACCAGGGCAAGCCGGGGGAGTTCACCGTGACGGGCCCGGCAGCCAGGGGGGTGGCTGCCGGGCCCGGCGGAGGTCAGTGGCCGTGGTGGAGTCAGTGGTGGTCGTCTTCCGTCCTGATCACCGTGGCGCCCGGCGGCACGACCGTCTTGCGGCGTGCGTTGGTGAACACGGCGACGCCGATGACGCCCACGGCCATCATGATCAGGCCGGTGACGGTGAGATTGATGCCGTCCATCTCCCAGTCGGTGGCGAACGCCAGTATGGCGCCGACGGCGATGAGAATGATGCATCCGCCCAGGCCCATGTGGACCGCCTCCCTATGTCGTGGCTGGCACCCGGGTACCCGGACCCGCCACGGCCACACGGAGAAGCGGAGATTGACGTTCAGCCGTCGGTCCCGATCCCTCAGCCCTGCAGGAACGCCACCAGCGCGTTGGCCAGCAGGTGCGGATCGTCCGCCCCGCACAGCTCGCGCACGCTGTGCATCGAGAGGATCGCGACGCCGATGTCGACGGTCTTGATGCCGTGCCGGGCCGCGGTGATCGGCCCGATCGTCGTGCCGCAGGGCATCGCGTTGTTCGAGACGAAGCTCTGGAAGGGCACGCCGGCCTTCTCGCACGCGGCGGCGAACACGGCACGTCCGGCGCCGTCGGTGGCGTACCGGTTGTTGACGTTGACCTTGAGGATCGGGCCGCCGTTGGCGCGCGGGTGGTGCGTCGGGTCGTGCCGCTCCGCGTAGTTGGGGTGCACGGCGTGGCCGGTGTCGGAGGAGAGGCAGACGGTGCCGGCGAAGGCGCGGGCCCGGTCCTCGTACGTGCCGCCGCGCGCGAAGACGGACCGCTCCAGGACGCTTCCGAGCAGCGGGCCGTCCGCGCCCGTGTCGGACTGCGAGCCGTTCTCCTCGTGGTCGAAGGCGGCGAGCACGGGGATGTACGGGAGGGAGTCGGCGCCGTCCGCCGTGGCGACGGCGGCGAGCGCGGCCGTACAGGCGTGCACGGAGAGGAGGTTGTCCATGCGGGGGCCCGCGATGAGGTCGTGGTCGCGGCCGAGGTAGGAGGGTGCCTCGATGGGGTGTGTCATCAGGTCCCAGCCGGTGACGTCGCCGGGGGTGAGCCCCGACTCCTCCTCCAGGAAGGTGATGAGGTCGCCCTCGTGCACGTCGTCGCCGAGCCCCCAGATGGGCTGCATGTGCTTCTGCTTGTCGAGCTTGAGGCCGTCGGCGATCACTCCGCGGTCCATGTGGATCGCCAGCTGCGGGACGCGCAGGAGCGCCCGGTCGATGTTCACCAGGCGCGTCGAGCCGTCCCGCAGCGAGAGGCGTCCCGCCAGGCCGAGGTCGCGGTCGAGCCAGGAGTTGAGCAGCGGGCCGCCGTAGATCTCGACCGCGACCTGCCGCCAGCCGTGCGCGCCGGCGTCCGGCTTCGGCTTGACGCGGAGGTTGGGGGAGTCGGTGTGGGCGCCGACGATGCGGTACGGGGTGTGCGCGGAGGCACCTTCGGGGACGTACCAGGCGACGATCGCGCCGCCGCGCTGCACATACTTGCCGCCGGTCGACCCGTCCCAGGCGTCGGTCTCCTCGACCTGCCGGAAACCGGCCTTCTCCAGCCGCTCCGCGGCGGTCGCCACTGCGTGGTACGGGGAGGGGCTTGCCGCCAGGAAGGTCATGAGGTCGTCGGAGTGGCCGCGGTCGAAGCGGGCAGGTGTGCTCATGGCTTCCAGCCTAGCTAGCGGACCCCACGGGGCGCGGGGGGCCTTTTCTGGGAGGTTCTGTACGTGAACTGCCCGTAACCGGAGAGCTTGTACCGCCGCTTCGCGGCGGATCTTCCCCGCCCACCCACCCGATTGCCCCGCAGGACCGAGTGCACCCCGCCTGGGTGAGAGCCGCGCAGCGGCCGAGAGGCACGTCATACCGCAGTGGCCCGCCCCCGGACCGGGAGCGGGCCACCTGAAGTGTCGCGGAGGCTAGAACGCCGCCTCGTCCAGCTCCATCAGGTCCAGCTCCACGCCCTCGGCGAGCTTCCGCTCGTATCCGACGCCCGGCAGGACATTCGCCGCGAAGAACTTGGCCGCCGCGATCTTGCCCTTGTAGAAGGCGACATCCTTGGCCGACGCCGTCTCCAGCTTCTCGGCGGCGACCGCCGCGCCCCGCAGCAGGAGGTAGCCGACGACCACGTCGCCGGAGACCATCAGGAGGCGGGTCGTGTTGAGGCCCACCTTGTAGATGGACTTCACGTCCTGCTCCGTGGCCGCGAGGTCCGTCAGCATGACGCCGACGATGGCCTCCAGCTCGACCGCGGCCTTGGCCAGCTCCTCGCGGGCCCCGGCCAGGCTCTCGCCGCCCGTGCCGACCGCGAGGAACTTCTTGATCTCCTCGGCGAGGCCGTTCAGCGCGGCACCCTGGTTGCGGACGATCTTCCGGAAGAAGTAGTCCTGCCCCTGGATGGCCGTCGTGCCCTCGTAGAGGGTGTCGATCTTGGCGTCACGGATGTACTGCTCGATCGGGTACTCCTGGAGGTACCCCGAGCCGCCGAACGTCTGGAGCGACTGCGCCAGCTGCTCGTACGACTTCTCCGAGCCGTAGCCCTTCACGATCGGCAGGAGGAGGTCGTTCAGGGCGATGAGCGCCGACGCGTCCTCGCCCTCCGCCTCCTTCACCGCGATGTCGTCCTGGACCGCCGCGGTGTGCAGGACCAGGGCGCGCATGCCTTCCGCGTACGCCTTCTGCGTCATCAGCGAGCGGCGTACGTCCGGGTGGTGCGTGATCGTGACCTTGGGCGCCGTCTTGTCCATGAACTGGGCCAGGTCCGGTCCCTGCACGCGCTCCTTGGCGTACTCCAGGGCGTTGAGGTAACCCGTCGAGAGCGTCGCGATGGCCTTCGTGCCGACCATCATGCGGGCGAACTCGATGATCATGAACATCTGGCGGATGCCGTCGTGCTTGTCGCCGATCAGCCAGCCCTTGGCGGGGTGCTGGTCGCCGAACGTCATCTCGCACGTGTTGGAGGCCTTCAGGCCCATCTTGTGCTCGACGTTCGTGGCGTACACGCCGTTGCGCTCGCCCAGCTCGCCGGTCTCCCAGTCGAACTCGTACTTCGGGACCAGGAAGAGCGAGAGGCCCTTCGTGCCGGGGCCGTGGCCCTCGGGGCGGGCGAGGACGTAGTGGAGGATGTTCTCCGACATGTCGTGCTCACCGGACGTGATGAAGCGCTTCACGCCCTCGATGTGCCAGGAGCCGTCCTCCTGCAGAGTCGCCTTCGTGCGGCCCGCGCCGACGTCCGAGCCCGCGTCGGGCTCGGTCAGGACCATCGTCGAGCCCCACTGCTTCTCGACGGCGATCGCGGCGACCTTCTTCTGCGCCTCGTTGCCCTCGTCGTGCAGGATGCCGGCGAACGCCGGACCGGACGAGTACATCCAGACGGCAGGGTTGGCGCCCAGGAGCAGCTCCGCGTAACCCCAGATCAGGGAGCGGGGGGCGGTCGTGCCGCCGATGCCCTCGGGCAGGCCGAGGCGCCAGTACTCGGAGTCCATGAAGGCCTGGTAGCTCTTCTTGAAGGACGCCGGGACCGGCGCGGTGTTGGTCGCCGGGTCGAACACCGGCGGGTTGCGGTCGGCGTCCGTGAAGGACTCCGCCAGCTCGTTCTCGGCGAGGCGGCGCAGCTCCTCGAGGATGCTCTTGGCGGTGTCGACGTCCATCTCCGCGAACGGGCCGGTGCCGTACAGCTTGTCGCGGCCGAGCACCTCGAAGAGGTTGAACTCGATGTCGCGGAGATTCGACTTGTAGTGCCCCATGGCGACGGCTCCGTAAGCAGAAAAGGGATCAACGGGATCAGTACCAGCTGGTAGCTACGATGATGCTACCCGCCAGTAATAAGAAGCAACCCCTAATAGGTCATCTGTGACTCAGTCCTCTCGCGGGCTCAGTACTCTTGCGGACATGTACGGCTACGACCAGAGCCCAGGCGCCCAGCAGCAGTACGCCCCTCCCGGGGCGCAGCCGCCGCCGCAGCAGATGCCGGGCGGCGCGGGCGGTTACGCCCAGCAGCCCCCGCTCTACCCCGAGCCGTCGCCCCCGTCCCTGGCGGACGCGGTGCGCGCCTTCACCACGGGCTCGATGTCCGCGGAGGACTTCCAGCAGGCCTTCGCCACCTCGAAGGTCTACTGCCCGCGCGGCGACAACCCCGGCTTCCTCGCCCTGCACAACACCCAGCAGCCCGTGATCCCGATGTTCACCTCGCTCAAGGAGCTGCGCCGGTACGCGGGCAAGGAGTCCAAGTACTTCGTGATCACGGGTGCCGAGGTCATCGACCTCCTCCCTACCGGGTACGGCTTCGTGCTCGACATGGAGGGCGAGCACCGCATGGTCTTCGACGCCAAGGCCGTCGAGCAGATGGTCGACTTCGCGATGCGCCGGATGTACGGCTGAGCCCTGAGCGGTCTCCGCTGCTCGGCCTCCGGCCTCGCCCCCTGGTCGTCTTCGCGTGCGGGGCCGTCGTGGCTGGTCGCGCAGTTCCCCGCGCCCCTTTGGGGCGCCTTCCTGAGCCCGGAGGAATTTCCTCCGGGCTCTCGCCGTTCCCGGTGGCAAGAAGTTCTACGTTCAACTAAACTGAGCGTACGAGAAGGAGGCACCGACATGCCCGCTGTGACCGTGGAGAACCCGCTGACCCTGCCCCGTGTGGCCGCGTCCGCCGACGCCGTGGCCCGCCCCGTGCTCGCCGTGACGACCGCGCCGAGCGGTTTCGAGGGCGAGGGCTTCCCGGTGCGCCGGGCGTTCGCGGGGATCAACTACAAGTACCTCGACCCGTTCATCATGATGGACCAGATGGGCGAGGTGGAGTACGGAGCCGGGGAGCCCAAGGGCACGCCCTGGCACCCGCACCGCGGCTTCGAGACGGTCACGTACCTGATCGACGGAACGTTCGTGCACCAGGACTCGAACGGTGGCGGCGGCACCATCCAGAACGGCGACACCCAGTGGATGACCGCCGGTTCGGGCCTCCTGCACATCGAGGCCCCGCCGGAGTCCCTCGTCCAGTCCGGCGGCCTCTTCCACGGCCTCCAGCTGTGGGTGAACCTGCCCGCGCGGGACAAGATGATGGACCCCCGCTACCAGGACATCCGCGGCGGCCAGGTGCAGCTCCTGACCACCCCCGACGGCGGCGCGCTCCTGCGCGTCATCGCCGGTGAGCTCGACGGGCACGACGGGCCCGGCATCACGCACACGCCGATCACGATGATCCACGCGACCGTGCGCCCCGGTGCCGAGGTCACGCTCCCCTGGCGCGAGGACTTCAACGGCCTCGCGTACGTGCTCGCCGGGCGCGGCACGGTAGGCGCCGAGCGCCGCCCGGTGCACATGGGCCAGACGGCCGTCTTCGGCGCGGGCTCCTCGCTGACCGTCCGCGCGGACGAGAAGCAGGACGGGAACACCCCCGACCTGGAGGTCGTGCTGCTCGGCGGGCAGCCGATCCGTGAGCCGATGGCGCACTACGGCCCGTTCGTGATGAACAGTCAGGCCGAGCTGCAGCAGGCCTTCGAGGACTTCCAGAAGGGTCTGCTCGGCACGGTCCATGCCGTGCACGGCATGTAGCCGTAGCCGTACATAAGGTGCGGGCCCACGCGGCCCATGCTCGGGTAGGAGGGTGAGCACCCTTCTGCCCGAGCCCGCACGGCGTACCGCCGCCTGGTGCGCCGTCCTCCTGCTCGTCACCGGCGTGGCCGCCGTGGCGATCTGGCTCGTCGTCATCTTCAAGACGGCCGTCACACCGGTGCTCCTTGCCCTGCTCGGCACGGCGCTCCTGGGGCCCGTCTACCGGTGGCTCCTGAAGATGAAGGTGCAGCGGTCACTCGCCGCGGGGCTCACCTGCGCGGCCGTCGTCGCGGTCGTCGGCGGCGCGATGTACATCGTGGTCAAGGCCCTGATCGACACCGGCGACCAGATCATCGCCTCCCTGAAGCAGGCCGCCGCCGACCTCTCCGAGCACTTCGGCGCCGCGGGGACGTCCCTGGACGACATGGCCTCCAACGCCAAGGACCTGCTCGGCAAGTTCGGCGGATCCGCCGCGTCCGGAGTGATCAGCGGGCTCAGCGTCGTCGGCGAGATGATCGCCATGGCCGTCCTCGCGCTGCTGCTCGTCTTCTTCTTCCTGCGCGACTCCGACCGGGCCATGGGATCCATGCGCTCGCTCGCCCCGCGCGGCACCGCCGACATCGTCGAGGCGATGGGCAGGCGCGCCTTCCAGGCCGTCGAGGGCTTCATGCGCGGCACCACGTTCATCGCGCTCATCGACGCCATCTGCATCACCGTCGGGCTGCTGATCCTGCGGGTGCCGGGGGCGTGGGGGCTCGGCGCGCTCGTCTTCATCGGCGCCTACATCCCGTATCTGGGCGCGTTCATCTCCGGTGCCGTCGCCGTCCTGGTCGCGCTCGCCGACCGCGGGGTGATCATCGCGCTGTGGGCGCTCGGCGTGGTCCTCGCCGTGCAGGTCCTGGAGGGGCACGTGCTCCAGCCGGTGATCCAGTCGCGGACCGTGCAGATGCACCCGGCGGTCGTCATGCTGGCGATCACCGCGGGGGCCTCCGTGGCCGGGATCCTGGGGATGCTCCTTGCGGTGCCGGTCACGGCGGCCGCGTTCGGGGTGATCTCGGAGTTGCGGGAGAGATCCGGGGCCGGGAAATCCAGCCCGTCCGGCGTCTGAGGACGAACTCGGCGGAGCCGGTGACAGACGGTGCCCACGGCTTGGGGGCGCCGGGGTCACTCGCCCGCGGCGCCCTCGTACAGCTCGAACCAGATGCTCTTGCCCTCGCCTCTGGGGTCCACCCCCCACTCGTCGGCGAGCAGCTCCATCAGGACCAACCCCCGCCCGGACGAGGCCAGTTCACCGGGGTGGCGCTTGTGCGGCAGGTCGTCGCTGCCGTCCGAGACCTCGGCCCGCAGCCGGCGCGAGCCCGGCTCCCCGATGACCTCGGCGACGAGCAGCGCGTCGCCGTCCGTGTGCACCAGTACGTTCGTGATCATCTCGGAGACCATCAGGACCGCCGAGTCGACCTGGTCGGCGTCCGCCCAGTCGTGCAGCAGCTCCCGCACATGGCGCCGCGCCCCCGCGATCCGCTCCGGCTCGGCCTGCGCGACCGTCAGGACGGTGCGCCGTGCGGGCGTGCGGTGGGCGGGGTGGGCGGCCCTGCGCAGGAGCAGGACCGCTATGTCGTCCTCGCGGCGGTCCACGAGGGACCCCGTGGTGTGGTGCGAGGAGGGCCCGTGCACGGCCTGTACGAGGGTGTCGGCGAGTTCCTCAAGACCGTCGTCGTCCCCGTCGCCCCCGTGCTCCTCCAGGATCGTGCGGATCCGCTTCCAGCCGCTGTCCAGGTCGTGGCCGCCGGTCTCGATGAGGCCGTCGGTGCAGACCAGCATCGTCTCGCCGGACTCCAGGACGAGGCGGGTCGTGGGGTAGTCCGCGTCCGGGTCGATGCCGAGCGGCAGGCCGCCCGCCGTGGGGCGCAGCAGGACCGTTCCGTCGCTCATCCGTATCGCGGGCTCGGGGTGGCCCGCGCGGGCGATCTCCAGGACGCCGGTGACCGGGTCCGCCTCCACGTAGAGGCAGGTCGCGAAGCGCGGGTCGGAGGGGTCGCCGCCCGCGTCGCCGTCCGAGCCGATGGCGATGCCGTCCGTGATCCCGGAGAGGAAGCGGGTGGCCCGGGAGAGCACGGCGTCCGGGCGGTGGCCCTCGGACGCGTACGCGCGCAGGGCGATCCGCAGCTGCCCCATGAGCCCGGCCGCGCGCACGTCATGCCCCTGGACGTCACCGATGACGAAGGCGATGCGGCCGTTGGGCAGCGGGATCATGTCGTACCAGTCGCCGCCCACCTGGAGCCCGCCGCCGGTCGGCACATACCGCGCGGCCACGCTCATCCCCGGGATGCGCGGCCCGAGCAGCGGCAGCATCGAGCGCTGAAGACCCTCCGTCAGCTCCCGCTCCGACTCGGCGACCCCGGCCCGCGACAGGGCCTGGGCCAGCATCCTGGCCACCGTCGTCAGGACGGAGCGCTCGTCCGGCGTGAACGAGACGGGGTAGGCGAAGGCGGCCAGCCAGGCGCCCATCGTGCGGCCCGCGACGGTCAGCGGCAGGAACGCCCACGACTGCCGCTCGAAGGGCCGGGCCAGCGGCCAGGTGGCGGGGTAGCGGCGGTGGTACTCCTCGGGCGAGGAGAGATAGACCGCGCGGCCCGTGCGGACCACCTCGGCGGCCGGATAGTCCGTGTCCAGGGGCATCGCCGAGAAGGGCAGGTCGTCCCCCGGCTGGTGCCCGTGATGCCCGATGACCTTGAGCCGGTCGCCCTCGACCCCGAAGACACCGAGTCCGTCCGGCGAGAACCCCGGCATGGAGAGCCCGCTCGCGACCCGGAGCACCTCCTCCGTCGACCGTGCCTCGGCGAGCGCGCGCCCGGCGTCCAGCAGGAACGCCTCGCGGGAGCGCCGCCAGTCGCCGGTGACCGGGCTGCGGGCGGCGGCGCCCGGCGGGGGCTCGGTGACCTCCTGGAGGGTGCCGATGAGTTCGTACGAGTGCGTGGCCTCGTCGACGATCGGCTTCGAGCGGCTGCGCACGATGCGCAGGACGCGGCGCCCCTGCTCGTCCATGATCCGCAGGCGGGCCTCGGCCAGGGTGCCCTCGGCGACGGCGAGCTGGACGATGCCGTCGATCTCGTTCCAGTCGACGGGGTGGAAGCGGGAGCGCACGCCTGCCTCGGTGAGCGTCTGGGCCCGAGCGGGAAGCCCGAGGAGCCGGGCCGCCTCGGCGTCGAGCGTGACGGTGCCGGCCGCGTTGTCCCAGCGCCACAGGCCGGTCGCGATGGCGGCGAGGACGTCCCGCACGGGAGGCAGGGGTTCGTCCCCCGCCTGTTGCAGGGGATCGTCGGTGCGCATTGACCCACTTTAGGAAGATCGATGGACAAGTCGCCACCGCCGGGGGTGGCCGGAGGCGCCCCGGGGGTGATCCGCGCGGTAATCCGGAAAGCGATCTCCGCCCGGACGGTAGCCTTGGGGACTGTCTGCTCTCTCCCCTATTCGCGAAGACTGGATGAACGAAGATGCATCGGTACAGGTCCCACACCTGCGGCGAGCTCCGCGCCTCTGACGTCGGCTCCGACGTCCGGCTGAGCGGCTGGCTGCACAATCGCCGAGACCTGGGTGGCATCCTCTTCATCGATCTGCGCGACCACTACGGAATCACGCAGCTGGTGGCCCGCCCCGGCACCAAGGCCGCCGAGGTCCTGGACAAGCTCTCCAAGGAGACGGTCGTCCGGGTCGACGGCAAGGCAGTCTCGCGCGGCGCGGAGAACGTGAACCCGGAGCTGCCCACCGGCGAGATCGAGATCGAGGCCGCCGAGGTCGAGGTGCTGGGCACCGCTGCCCCGCTGCCCTTCACGGTCAACGCGGACGACGGCGTGAACGAAGAGCGGCGCCTTGAGTACCGCTTCCTGGACCTGCGCCGCGAGCGCATGCACCGCAACATCATGCTGCGCTCGTCCGTCATCGCCTCGATCCGCTCGAAGATGGTGGCCCTCGGCTTCAACGAGATGGCGACGCCGATCCTGGCCGCGACGTCCCCCGAGGGCGCCCGCGACTTCGTCGTGCCCTCCCGCCTGAACCCGGGCAAGTTCTACGCCCTGCCGCAGGCCCCGCAGCAGTTCAAGCAGCTGCTCATGATCTCGGGCTTCGACCGCTACTTCCAGATCGCGCCGTGCTTCCGCGACGAGGACGCGCGCGCGGACCGCTCGCCGGGCGAGTTCTACCAGCTCGACGTCGAGATGAGCTTCGTGGAGCAGGAAGACGTCTTCCAGCCCATCGAGAAGCTGATGACGGAGATCTTCACGGAGTTCGGCAACGGCCGCGAGGTGACCTCGCCCTTCCCGCGCATCCCGTTCCGCGAGTCGATGCTGAAGTACGGCAACGACAAGCCGGACCTGCGCGCGAAGCTCGAACTGGCCGACATCACGGACATCTTCGCCGACTCCGAGTTCAAGGCGTTCGCGGGCAGGCACGTCCGCGCCCTGCCGGTGCCGGACACGGCCTCGCAGTCCCGCAAGTTCTTCGACGGCCTCGGTGACTACGCGGTCGAGCAGGGCGCGAAGGGCCTTGCCTGGGTGCGCGTGGCCGAGGACGGTTCGCTGACGGGCCCGATCGCGAAGTTCCTGACGGAGGCGAACGTCCAGGAGCTGACGAAGCGCCTCGGCCTGGAGGCGGGCCACGCGGTCTTCTTCGGCGCGGGCGAGTTCGAAGAGGTCTCCAAGATCATGTCGGCCGTCCGCGTGGAGGCGGCCAAGCGTGCGGGCCACTTCGAAGAGGGCGTGTTCCGCTTCTGCTGGATCGTCGACTTCCCGATGTACGAGAAGGACGAGGACACCGGCAAGATCGACTTCTCCCACAACCCCTTCTCGATGCCGCAGGGCGGCATGAAGGACCTGGAGGAGAAGGACCCGCTGGACATCCTCGCCTGGCAGTACGACATCGTCTGCAACGGCATCGAGCTGTCCTCCGGCGCCATCCGTAACCACGAGCCCGACGTCATGCTCAAGGCCTTCGAGATCGCGGGCTACGCACGCGAGACGGTCGAGCAGGAGTTCGCGGGCATGCTCCGCGCCTTCCGCCTCGGCGCCCCGCCGCACGGCGGCATCGCCCCCGGCGTCGACCGCATCGTCATGCTCCTCGCGGACGAGCCGAACATCCGCGAGACGATCTCGTTCCCGCTGAACGGCAACGCGCAGGACCTGATGATGGGCGCGCCCTCCGAGCTGGAGGAGTCGCGGCTGCGCGAGCTGAACATCTCGTTGCGCAAGCCGGTGGCGTCCGACAAGTAGGCGTACGCGGCGGTTTGCCGGACCCCTGGACCGTGTCGGTCCGGGGGCCCTTCGCATGTCCGGCGCATATCCGGCGCAGGTCCTGCCCGCGCCCTCCGGGGACCCTTCGCATGTTCTCCCCTTGTGCGGCCCGTGTCCGATATCCGGGCTCCGTGTCCGGTTCGCGTCCATCGGCCGTTTATCGGCGCGGCTTACGGTCACGACTCCCACTCGCGTATCCATGGTCGGGGGACGGCATGGCGCTGCGTATCCACTTCACGGCACAGGACTTGGCGCGCACGACGGTCGCCGCGCGCCCGGACATCATGTGGGAGCTGACGATCAGCCTCCACCGGCTCCAGGCGCCGCGCTCCACGGCCCGCTGCCGACCCTGGCTCGGGCACGTGCGGGAAAGGCTGCGTACGCGCGACCTGCGGGCGGTGCTTCATCCGCTGACGACGCTCGTGCCGCCGCGGGGCGACTTCCCCGACTTCCTCACGCCGCCCGGCCAGTTGGACTTCGCCGACGCGCTGGAGCTGATCTCCGGTGCCGGGCGCCGGATGTTCGCCGACGACCTGGCGACGGTGTTCCGTGCGCGTGAACGCCCCTTATGGATACGTCAGTTGGCCGAGGGCGACCGTCAGCGGCGCCGGGAGCTGGTGCGGGCGCTCGCCGTGTACCACCGCGAACTGCTGCGCCCCTGCCTGCCCGAGCTGGACGAGACGGTGGTCGCGGAGCGTGCGGTGTGCGGGCGGCGGGTCCTGGACGGCGGGGTCGGGAAGCTGCTCGGTGTCCTGTCGCCGTCGGTGCGGTGGGCGTGGCCGGTGCTCACCGTCGACTATCCGGTCGACCGGGACCTGCGCCTCGGCGGGCGCGGCATCACGCTGGTCCCGTCCTTCTTCTGCGCGACGCCGGTGACGCTGATCGACCCCGAACTGCCGCCGGTCCTGGTCTATCCGGTCAGCGGCGAGGGCCCGGCGCCGCACGGGGCCGACGGGGCGGACGGCCTCACTCCGGTGCTCGGCCGGACGCGCGCGCTGGCGATCCGCGCACTGCTCGATCCCGGCTCGCCCTGCTCGACCAGTGAACTGGCCCTGCGCATCGGGGTGTCGGTGGCGAGCGCGAGCAGGCAGGCGGCTGCGCTGCGGGACGCGGGGCTCGTCATCAGCGCGCGGCAGGGCGGCGAAGTACTGCATTCCGCCACGCGGCTCGGCAGGGAACTTGCCAGGCGCAGGCCGGAGTTGGCGCGCTCGGCCTGAGGCAAAGGGTCCGTTTGCGGCAGGCTGCAATCTCCTGGTCAGGGCGGGTGCACCGCCTCTCCAATAGTCATGGCCACACCAAGTGGCGCATCGCTACGGGGAGGGAAATCCGTGAAGAGACGTATGGCTGTGGTGCTGGGCGGAGCGTTGGCTGCTTGCGCGTTGAGCGTGCCGGCGGCCACGGCCGCGGAGCCGCCCATCGACTTCCAGCTGCCGTTCACCTGCGGGCAGGAGTGGCAGATCAACTCCTACGGCACGGACCACGCTCCGGCACTGGACATGGTGCGCGAGCCCGACCAGGTGGGCACCGAGGGGGCGCTGCTCACCGCACCGGCGGACGGCGTGGTCAACCAGTCCTACGAGCACGAGAACGCCGGGAACATGGTCCAGATCGACCACGGCGACGGCTACTTCACCACCTCCATCCACCTGCAGTCGCGCTCCGTCGAGGCGGGCGACACCGTCAAGCAGGGGCAGGAGATCGGCCGCGTAGGGAAGTCGGGGGAGACGTCGAACGGCCATCCCCACCTGCACTTCGAGATGGCCGTCGACGCCGACGGCGACGGCCGGGCCACCTGGGGCGAGGAAGGCAGCGAGCGGGTCGACGCCTGGTTCGACGGAGTCGACTACGGCGGCGTCGGCAAGACGTGGCGCAACGTCGCGAGCAAGAACTGCGACGGCGACCCGGGACCGGGCCCGGACCCCGAGCCGGAGGCCACCACCCTCGCCTACACCGGGGCCACCAGCGTCTCCAACGGCTCGGACGCACAGCTCTCCGCGGTCCTGAAGGCCAAGGAGTCCGACGAGCCGGTCGAGGGCCGCGAGGTCGCCTTCGAGCTCGGTGACGGCGACACCGCCCAGACCTGCGAGGGCGAGACGGACGAGAAGGGCGAGGCGACCTGCACCGTCGAAGTGGCGGACCAGGCCTTGACCGACGACGGCACCGTCCCGCTGACCGCGGCCTTCGCGGGCGACGACGCGTACACGAAGTCCGATGACACCGCGGACCTCAAGCTCCAGCACGTGGAGGGCCGTTCCTACGGCCTCGCGGCGAAGGTCCCGCTCCCGCTGCTCCCCGTGGGCATCGACCCGACCCCGGACACCGGGACCGTGCGGACGGCGGAGGCGGAGACCACGTCACCCGCGTGTGCGCAGGGCGTCAGCGCGATCGTCGTGAACGCGGACGCGCTCTGCGCCGAGGTCGTCACCAAGGCCGGGCCGAGCGGCGCCACGGCGACCGCCACCGTGGCCGACGCGTCCATCGGGCTCCCCGGACTTCCGGTGATCGGGATCTCCGGGCTCACCTCGAAGTCGACGAGCAGCTGCGATGCGGCGAAGGGCAGCGTCAGCCTCGAACTGACCGTCGCAGGAACCCCGGTCAGCATCCCGGACACCCCGGGGTACGAGGTCGACCTCGGCCTGGTGGGCAAGCTCGTGGTCAATGAGCAGCTGCCGGTCGAGGGCGCGGACCAGGGCCTGACGGTCAACGCGGTCCACCTGACGACGCTCGCGGGCGCGGACGTGGTGATCGGTTCGAGCACCACCAGCGCGCACGACTGCGCGTAACGAACGAAAGCGCGGCCCGGAGCCGACATCGGTTCCGGGCCCTTTGCTGTGCGTGACCACAGTCTGCGCACATGCTCCTGACAGGTGGGATCCCTAGCGTCCGTGGCCATGACGGAGAACAGTGAGACGCAGCCGGAGAAACCCCAAGGACCCGCACACAAAAGGGACGTGACGCGCCGTAAAGTCCTGCTCACGAGCGGGGCCGCGGTGGCGGCGGTCGGGGTCGGAGGAGCGGTGGCGGCGAGCGCGTCCGCCGAGGGGACGGACGCCCCGGCCACCGACGCCTCGGCCACCGACGCCTCGACCGCACAGACGTGCTACCGCCTGACCGGCGAGACGACCGAGGGTCCGTACTACATCGACGCGGACAAGATCCGGAAGGACATCACCGAGGACAGGGAGGGCATCCCCTTCACCCTGCGTCTCAAGGTGATCGACTCCGACACGTGCAGGCCCCTGAAGCGGGCGGCGGTGGACATCTGGCACTGCGACGCGCTGGGGATCTACTCCGGGTACGAGTCCATGAGCGGCGGCGGCGGAGGCACCCCGCCGACCGGAGCCCCCACCGGCACCCCGCCCTCCGGCGGTCCGGGCGGAGGGGGCGGAGGCGGCCACCAGGAGCCGACCGACGACGAGCGCTACCTCCGGGGCACGCAGCTCACCGACAAGCACGGCTACGTGGAGTTCCGGACGGTCTTCCCCGGCTGGTACCAGGGCCGGGCCGTGCACATCCACACCAAGGTCCATGTGGACGGCACGCTGACGGACTCCGGCTACGAGGGCGGCCACGCCTGCCACACGGGCCAGTTCTTCTTCGACGAGACATCGGTGCTCGCCTCCGCCGAGGTGGCCCCGTACTCCACGAGCACGACGGAACGCACGACGCTGGACGAGGACACGATCTACGGCGGGGGCGGCACCCAGGACGGCCTCCTCAAGCTGAAGTACCGCAAGGGGCACATCGAGAAGGGCGTCGTCGGGTCGATCACGATGGGCGTGGACCCGGACGAGACGCACGACGGTACGTCGTAGCGGCCCTGAGGCTGGACTGACAGCCGCCGTCAGCTCGCGGGCGCCCCCTTCTCCAGCAGCTCCACGATGCTGGAGAAGCTGTCCGCCGCGTGGCCCGCCTCCATCCCGCGCCGGAACAGGTCGGCCACCGCCGACGGCAGCGCGGCGTCCACGCCCGAGTCGGTGTGGGTGTCCACCACGTGCTCCATGCTGGCCAGGCCCATGGCCAGACGGTCCACGTCTCCTGCGTGGTTGCCCGCGTCGATGCGTGCCGCGTAGAAGGACAGGAACTCCGGCATCCCGGCCATGTTCTGTGAGGCGTACGGGAGGATGTCCGTCGCCGACAGGCCGTTGGCCTTCGCCAGGGCGACGGCGTACCAGTAGCTGGAGACGCTCGTCCAGAAGATGACCATGTTGAGCTGGTACATCAGCGCCGCGAGGCCCGCGTCCTCGCCCCGGTAGTCCGTCTCGCCCGTCAGCACCTCAAGAGTCGCCCGGTGCTTGTCGTACGCCGCGCGCGGGCCGCTGTAGAAGGTGGAGAACTCCGGCTTCCCGATGCCGTGGGGCGGGGCGAGCACGCCGCCCGTGAGGTGGGAGGCACCGTGCCCGGCGGCCCATTTCGCCGCCGCGCGGGCCTTTTCCGGGGTGTCCGAGCTGAGGTTGACGATCACTCGGCCCGAAAGGGCCGCTGCCGCCGGTTCGAGGACCGCGTACACCGCGTCGTAGTCCGTGAGGCTCAGGATCACCAACTCGTTGGCGGCGACGGCCTCCTCGGGAGTGGCGGCGAGGATCGCGCCGCGCTCCACCAGGTCGTCCGCGCGGGACGCGGTGCGGTTCCAGAGGGTGACCCGGTGGCCCTTGTCGAGCAGGGCCGTGGCCATCGCGCGGCCCATGGGGCCGAGGCCGATGAGGGTGACAGGGGTGGCGGTCATGCGAATCCTCCTGGGCTGAAACGGACTGGAACGGACCGGAACGGACCGGGGAACGGAGTGGACCGGACTGGACCGGAACGGACTAGAACGAGCGCTCTATCTAGAGCGTGGAGGAAACGTAGCACAGCTCTGGAACGAGCGCTCTAATTAGTCGCGGAGGTAGGGTGGCGCCATGGCCCAGACCCCCACCACCAGCGCCCCCGCCACCGCCGCCGCCCCCGTCGGCACCCGCGACCGCATCGTCATCGCCGCCGCACGGCTGCTCCAGCGCCAGGGGTACGTAGGCACCGGCATCAAGCAGATCGCGAAGGACGCGGAGGCCACGCTCGGCTCCGTCTACCACTTCTTCCCGGGCGGGAAGGAGGCCGTCGCGGTGGCCGCGATCACGTACAGCGGCGAGGAGTTCGCCGAGGTGCTGCGCGAGGGCCTTGCCACCGCCGATGACCCCGGCGCCGCGATCGAGGCGTGCGCCGCGGAACTGGCCGTGGGGCTGCGGGAGTCGGGCTGGATCGACGGCTGCCCCGTCACCGCCGCCGCCCTGGAGACGCTGGGCACGGAATCGGAGATCCAGCGGGTGTGCGCGGCCGCGCTGGGGAGTTGGGAGCGCCTGGTCGAGGAGAAGCTGCTCGGCTCCGGCTTCGGTGCGAGGGACGCGCGGGACGTGGCGACGACCGTGATCAGCGCCCTGGAGGGCGCCGAGGTGACCGCCCAGGTCAACCGCAGCGAGGAGCCGCTACGGGCCGCGGGGCGTCAGCTGGCGCGCCTGGTGGGGTCCTACGAGGCCTGAGCAGTTCACGCGGCGAACGAAAGCGTCGCGGTGCATGAGAGCGCCGCGGTTGTTGAATCGCGTTGCGGTCGGCTCAAACGGCCGGCGTGTGCGTGGCCGCCGCGGCTGTCGCCTCGGCCCACTCGGCCACGAGCTTCTCGTACTCCAGGTGTTGCTCGGGACGGAGATACCCGCCCGTACGCAGCCAGAGCGCACGTATCTCCTCGTTCACCTCGGCCGCTGGGCGCGGCCGGTCGGGGGTGTCGGGAGTCGTGGTCATACAGTGAAGCGTACGTACGAAGATGTGAAGACGGCGTGAGTTCTGGTCGAATGTGATCGGTATCGCTATTTGACCCGCATGAATCAGCCAAGTTGGGCAAGAAGAAGGGGCCCGCGAGTTCAATCGCGAGCCCCTTCAGCACAGTTCGAGACGGACGGTCCGACCGATCGGACGGACATTCCGACTGGTTACGACTGCTTTGTCTCCTCAAGGCGCGGGAACAGCACCGCGCCCTTCGTCACCGTCGCACCCACCGGCAGCTGACCCCACGTGCCCGCGTCCTGGACCTTCTGCTCGGCGAGCGCGCCCAGCGAGGGCTCGGCGCCGAGCGAGTCCCACAGCTTCTGCGAGGTCTCCGGCATGATCGAGTTCAGCAGGACGGCCACCGCGCGCAGCGATTCCGCCGCCGTGTAGAGGATCGTCGCCAGGCGGGCCTGGCCCTCCGGGGACTCGTCCTTGGCCACCTTCCACGGCTCCTGCTCCGTGATGTAGCCGTTGACCTGCTTGACGAAGGCGAACACCGCGAGGATCCCGGCCTGGAAGTCCAGCTCCTCGCCGATCTTCAGGTCGGCCGCGGCGACCGCCTTGGCCAGACCCTCCTGGACCGCCTGCTCCGCTGCACCGACCGCCGTCGCCTCGGGAAGCGCGCCGCCGAAGTACTTGCCGACCATGGCCGCCACGCGCGACGCGAGGTTTCCGTAGTCGTTCGCGAGTTCGCTCGTGTAGCGGGCGGTGAAGTCCTCCCACGAGAACGAGCCGTCCTGGCCGAAGGCGATGGCGCGCAGGAAGTACCAGCGGTACGCGTCGACGCCGAAGTGCGAGGTGAGGTCCTGCGGCTTGATGCCCGTCAGGTTCGACTTCGACATCTTCTCGCCGCCGACCATCAGCCAGCCGTTCGCCGCGATGCGGCCCGGCAGCGGCAGACCCTGCGCCATCAGCATCGCGGGCCAGATGACCGCGTGGAAGCGGAGGATGTCCTTGCCGACCAGGTGCACGTCGGCGGGGAAGGTTGTCTTGAACTTTTCCTCGTCCGCGCCGTAGCCGACGGCCGTCGCGTAGTTGAGGAGGGCGTCGACCCAGACGTAGATCACGTGCTTGTCGTCCCACGGGACCTTGACGCCCCAGTCGAACGTCGAGCGGGAGATCGACAGGTCCTGGAGGCCCTGCTTGACGAAGTTCACGACCTCGTTGCGCGCCGACTCGGGCTGGATGAAGTCCGGGTTCGCCGCGTAGTGCTCGAGGAGCCTCGGGCCGTACTCGCTCAGCTTGAAGAAGTAGTTCTCCTCCTTGAGGAGCTCCACCGGCTTCTTGTGGATGGGGCAGAGCTTCTGCCCCGCGAACTCGCCGCCGGCCTCGCCGTCGATCAGGTCGCCGGGGAGCTTGTACTCCTCGCAGCCCACGCAGTACGGGCCTTCGTAGCCGCCCTTGTAGATCTCGTCCTTCTCGTAGAGATCCTGGACGAACTCCTGGACGCGGTCCGTGTGGCGCTTCTCCGTCGTACGGATGAAGTCGTCGTGTCCGATGTTCAGGTGCTCCCAGAGAGGCCGCCAGGCCTCGTCCACGAGCTTGTCGCACCACGCCTGGGGCGTGACGTTGTTCGCCTCGGCAGTGCGCATGATCTTCTGACCGTGCTCGTCCGTGCCGGTGAGGTACCACACCTTCTCGCCGCGCTGACGGTGCCAGCGCGTGAGCACGTCCCCTGCAACGGTCGTGTAGGCGTGGCCCAGGTGAGGAGCGTCGTTGACGTAGTAAATGGGGGTCGACACGTAAAACGCCTTTGCGCCTTCGCTCGTCCCCTGCTTCTCGGATCCAGTGGCCGCCATGGTCGAAATCCTAACGGCCCCGGAGGGAGCGGTTCACCTCGATTCCAGGGGGTGGACCCCGAAGGGCCCACCCCTTGGGGTTACGGGCGCCAGGCCGCGAGCAGACCCTCGTACAGCTCCGCGTCCGTGAGCTCGCGGGGGGTGGGGCCCGCGTGGAAGAAGGCGGCGTTCTCCGCCTTCAGCTTGCGGAGGTAGTCGAAGCCCTTCGCCTCGTGCTCGCCGAATGCGACGAACTGGAAGAAGAGGGGGTGCTTGGCCGCGTCCGCGAGGGCCTGGTTGGCCGGGCCCTTGGCGTCCGGGGGGCCGTCCGTCTGGAAGACGACGAGGGCGGGGCTGCCCTTGTGCTCCGACTTCTCGTAGTGGGACACGACCTCTTCGATCGCGCGGTGGTAGCTGGTGCGGCCCATGCGGCCCGCTGCCGCGTGCAGCTCGTCGATGCGGCCCTCGTGCTCGGGGAGGGTGAGGGTGCCGGTGCCGTCGATGTCGGTGGAGAAGAAGACGACGTGGACGGTTGCCTCGGGGTCGGTGTGCGCGGCCAGGGCGAGGACCTGCTCGCCCAGGCTCTGGGCGGAGCCGTCCTTGTAGTACGAGCGCATGGATCCGGAGCGGTCGAGTACGAGGTAGACCGGGGCGCGGACTCCGGTGAGGTCCCTCTTCTGCAGGGCGGCTGCGGCTGCCTTGTACGCGGCAGCGAGGGCTGGCTGCGCCAGGGCTTCGGCGGACTCCTCTTCCTCCGAAGCTTCGGGCTCCGCGGGCTCCTCCGGGGCGTCTTCGGCACCCTGCGGCTCCGGCTCCGGCTCCGCCGAGGTCACGGGTACTTCCGCCGCTTCATCGGCACCCGGCGTCAAGGGCTGTGCCCACCCGTCCCGCCCAGCGGGACGATTGCCCACAGCGGCGGGCGACTCGTCCACCGGCTCGGCTTCGGGCGAGGCCACAGCGGTGGGCGACTCGTCTACCGGCTCGGCTTCGGGTGACGTCACAGCGGTGGGCGACTCGTCTGCCGGCTCGGCTTCGGGGGTGGTCGCAGCGGTGGCGGGCTCGTCCTTCGACTCGGTGGCGGGGGACTCGGCCTCGGCCTCAGGGGCGGGGGTGACTGCTTCGGTTTCCGCTGCCGGGGTCGGGGCTGTGGGGGCTTCCTGTTGTGGGCAATCGTCCCGCTCGGCGGGACGGGTGGGCACAACTGACGGGGACGATTCAGCGGCGTCGGCCGTAGCTTCCGGCTCCGCGGCGGCAGACGCAGGCTCCGGGGCGACGACGGTCTCAGCCGCGGCCTCGGGCTCCGGGGCAACAGTCTCAGCCTCCGGCTCCGGGGCCGCAGCCTCGGGCTCAGGAGCCAGCTCGGGCTCAGGAGCCAGCTCAGGTTCCGGCGAAGGCGAAGGCACCGCCACGCGGTCCCGGTCGAACGCCGCGGCGACGAGATCGTCCACCGCCGAAGGCGAAGGCTCGGACGAAGGCGCCGGAACCGTCACCTTCGGCTCAGCCGCCGGAGGCACCCGCTCGGACGAGGGCGCCGGAACCGTCGCAGAGGTGGCAGCCTCCCGGGTCTCCGGGGTCTCCGGGGCCTCCGGGGTCTCCGGAGTACCCGGGGTCTCCGGAGTCTCCGGGGTCACTGCCTCAGGCTCCGGAGCCTGCTCCCCCTTGCGTGACGACAGTCCGAACGCATTCCGCAGGACACTCAGAATGCCCATGGGTGCACCCCTTCGCGTGAGTTGATTCCCGATAACCCCTGGCCAGGGCGGACACGTAAGGTTAGCCGCCGTAATACGTGATCTTCGTGAGGGTCGCCCCACCGCCCCTCCACCATCACCCTTACCGCGCACACGCACCCCAACTGCCCTATGTGCGCCCCCGGTTCACCTCCCGTTCACTCTCAGGCCGTCGCCCTGCCGACCTCCGCGCCTAGCGTTCCGGCGGAATCAAGCCACGCCCTGACACACGAACACGTCCACACAACGGAGGAACCGTGCGCAAGCTGCTGCCGATCATCACCTCGCATCAGGGGAGCGGCGGCCGTTCCGCCATGACCTGCCGGTTCCGTTGTGGTGATGCCTGCTTCCACGAGGTGCCCAACACCAGCGACAACGAGTACGTCGGAGACGTCATAGCCGGAGCGCTCAGCCGCCGCTCCATGATGCGCGCCGCCGCGGTCGTGACCGTGGCGACCGCCGCGGGCAGCGCCGTCATCGCGGGCCCCGCCGCCCCGGAGGCGGAAGCCGCCGCAGTGGCCCAGAAACCCTCGTCGCACAAGGGCAAAAAGGGGGCGCGCGGTCTCCGCTTCACGCCCGTCGCGCCCAACACCACCGACTCGGTCACCATCCCGGACGGCTACGCCCAGAACGTCGTCATCCGCTGGGGCGAGCCCATCCTCCGCGGCGCCCCCGCCTTCGACGCGGACAAGCAGACCGCAAAGGCGCAGGCGGGCCAGTTCGGGTACAACAACGACTTCCTGAGCCTCCTGCCACTGCACCGCGAGCGCGGGCGTCAGGTCCTCGTGGCCAACCACGAGTACACCGACGAGATCCTGATGTTCAAGGGATACGACGCCGCGAACCCCACCCGCGAGCAGGTCGAGATCGCCTGGGCCGCCCACGGCCTCTCCGTCGTGGTCGTCGAGGAGGAGCGGAAGAGCGGAAAGCTGAGCGCCGTCAGCCGCCACCAGCTCAACCGCCGCCTCACCGTCACCAGCGAGTTCCGGCTGACCGGACCCGCCGCGGGCAGCGAGTACGTCCGTACGAAGGCCGACCCTCGCGGCACCAAGGTCTTCGGCACCCTCAACAACTGCGCGGGCGGCACCACCCCGTGGGGCACGACCCTGCACGGCGAGGAGAACTTCAACCAGTACTTCGCCAACGCGGAGAAGGTCACCGAGCCCACCGCCGCCGCGCGCCTCAAGCGCTACGGCGTCATCGGCGCCGCGTCCGAGCGGAAGTGGGAGCGGTTCGACGACCGTTTCGACCTCGCCAAGGAGCCCAACGAGGCCAACCGCTTCGGCTGGGTCGTCGAACTCGACCCGTACGACCCCGAATCGACCCCGCGCAAGCGCACCGCGCTCGGCCGCTTCAAGCACGAGGCCGCGCAGCCGCGCCTCACGCACGACGGCCGCCCCGTGGTCTACATGGGCGACGACGAGAAGTTCGACTACTTCTACAAGTTCGTCAGCAGCAAGCGCGTCGCCAAGGGCAACTCCCGCGCCGCGCACGAGCACAACCTCACGCTGCTCGACGAGGGCACCCTCTACGTCGCCAAGCTGACCGGCGACTCCCCGGCCGCCGAGATCGACGGCACCGGCAAGCTGCCCGCCGACGGCGAGTTCGACGGCAGCGGCGTCTGGATCCCGCTCGCCACCGCGGGCCCCAAGGGCCACGCCGTCTCGCACGTCGACGGCATGACCGCCGAGGAGGTGTACGTCTTCACGCGCCAGGCCGGTGACAAGGTCGGCGCCACGAAGATGGACCGCCCCGAGGACATCGAGCCCTCCCCGTACACCGGCAAGGTCTACGTCGCGCTTACGAACAACTCCGACCGCGGCAAGGCGGGCAAGGCCGGTGCCGACGAGGCCAACCCGCGCAACCTCAACAAGCACGGGCAGATCCTGGAGCTGACCGAGCGCCGTAACCGCCCGGAGTCGACGACCTTCGCCTGGTCGCTCTTCCTCGTCGCGGGCGACCCCGAGGACCCGGCCACGTACTTCGCGGGCTTCCCGAAGGACAAGGTCAGCCCGATCTCCTGCCCGGACAACGTCGCCTTCGACCCGCACGGCAACCTGTGGATCTCGACGGACGGCAACCAACTCGGCTCGCACGACGGCCTGTTCGGTGTCGCGACCAAGGGCGACCGGCGCGGTGAGCTCAAGCAGTTCCTGACCATGCCGAAGGGCGCGGAGACCTGCGGCCCGCTGGTCCAGGACCGCCGCGTGCTCGTCTCCGTGCAGCACCCGGGCGAGGTCGACGGCGCGTCCGTCGAGAAGCCCGCGAGCGCGTGGCCCGACGGACCCGGGAAGATCGTCCGCCCGTCGGTCGTCTCCGTCTGGCGCAAGGACGGCTGCGACATCGGCGTCTGAGGCATCGGCGTCTGAGACCCAGCCCTTTCAGTGCATACGACGATGGGGGCACCCCGCAGGCGCGGGGTGCCCCCATCGTCGTACCGCCGCTTCCGTGGCGGTCAGTTGTTCTGCTTGCGGCGGTACACCGCGAAGCCGAGGCCCGCCGCGCCCAGCGCCGCCATGCCGCCGCCCGCCGCTATCAGCGGGGTGCTCTCGCCGGCCGGGTGCACGTCCTCGGCGCCTGCCTTGACGCCGCCCTTGGGGACGACCGTGGAGCCGGTGCCGGTCTTGCCGTCGACCCAGGACTTGATGGTGCCGTCGGGGTGGAGGACGACGTGCAGACCGTTGTTCTCGCCGGTCGCGGACCTGCCGTTGGCGTCGAGGGTGTCGAGCTTGGCGCCCTTGGCGTAGATGTCGGCCTGGTAGTGGTTCTTGCCGAGCTTGTAGATCTTGGCCGTGGAGCCGTCGGCCAGCTTGGCGGTGCGGACGTAGACCCGCTTGTCGACGGGCTGCGGCTTGGGCTGGGGGGCCGCCTTCTTGGTGATGGTGCCGTCGGCGGAGAGCGTGAAGGTGCAGCCGTCGATCTTGGTGCTCGACGGGTTGATGTAGGCCTTCAGGGAGCCCTTGACGGACTTGTCGAGGTAGATCTCGGCCTTGGCGCTGCGCGCGGACGCGTTCACGTCGACCTTCGCGGACCAGCCGTGGCCGAGGTCGGTGACGCCCTTGGAGACCCAGCCGCCGGGGACGGGCTTGTCCTTCTCCTTCTGCTTCTCCTTGTCCTTGTCCTTGTTCACGAGCTTTGCGGTGACCGTGCCGTCGGGGGTCAGGGTGAAGGTGTTGCCGTCGATGGTGGTGCTCGCGGACTTCTCGTACGCGGTGAGTGAGCCCTTGGCGGCGCCGTCGAGGGAGATGGCGGCCTTGGCGGTGCGCGCGGACGCGTTCACGTCGACCTTCGCCGACCAGCCCTTGCCGAGGTCGGTCGTGCCCTTCGACTCCCAGCTGCCCGGCTTCGGCGTCTCGTCGTCCGTCTGCTTGTCCTGGCCCGTCTGGTCCTGACCGGTCTGGTCCTGGTCCGTGGTGCCGGTCTGGTCACCCGGGGCGACCTGGCCCTGCGGGTTCGACGGGGCGTCGGCGGCGAAGGCCGCCGTCGTCGGGACGGCGAGAGCGGCGATCGCTCCGGTGGCGATGGCGGCGGTGCGGAAGGTACGGCGGGTGGCGCGCATAGCGGATCCCTTGTGACTGGTCGGTCGAACTGTCCGTCTTTGTGCCTCTTTGCGGCGGCGACAGACATGAAGCTACGGGCGCTGTGTGTGCGTCATCCGTAGAGAACGTAACAACCGGCCGGATGCGGCGACCCAGTACCGTAAAGCAGGCAAAACCGCAGGTCAGATGCGGTGAGGTCAAAGGTCACCAGTTGTCGGGGACCTAGGTCACGCCAGGCGCCCCGAGCGCCGGATCACGCCGCCGTCGCCCGCCCCGCGAGCCACTCCCCATAGGCGGGCGCCTGGCGCGCCGCCTCCCAGTACGCGGCCTCGAGATCCCCGTACACCGCGTCCAGCTCCCCCTCCGTACGGGCCGCCACGAGCAGCCGCACGCCGAGCGGGTCGCCGTGCAGCGGCCGGACCGCCATGTCGGGTCTCGCGCGCGAGGTCGGCTGGCAGACGGTGACGACCTCGCCGGTGGCGACGAGGGAGGACGCGGTGAGGTAATCCCCGTGCAGGACACGGGGGTTGAGCCCGGCCGCGCGGAGCACCCGCAGCAGCCCGTCCCACTCGCCGTCCACCGTCGGGTCCACCATCCAGCGGTCGGCGGCGAGGTCGGTGAGGTGGACGACGGGCTGCGCGGCCGCCGGATGATCGGCAGGCAGGAAGACGAACTGAGGCTCACGCTCGACCAGGACGCGCCGCCGCAGCCCCTCCGGAAGCCGCAGCGGACTCCCCTCCACCTCGTGCACGAAGGCCACGTCGAGCTGGCCGCCCGCGACCATGCGCAGCAGCGCGTTCGCGGAGACGTCCATCTGGAGCGAGGTCTCGGTGCCGGGCAGGCGAAGCCGCAGCCGCCGCAGCCAGCCCGGTATGGCACGGCTGGCCGTGGATCCGATGCGCAGCTGCGGGCTCTCGGACACCCGGGCGGCCGCCGCCTTGGTCTCGTTGACCAGCGCGCGCATCTCGCTGACGAGGGGGCGGGCGCGGCTGAGGGCGAGACGGCCGAGCGGGGTCGGGCGGCAGCCGGTGCGTTCGCGGGCGAAGAGCTGGCCGCCGATCTCCAGCTCGATGCGGCGCAGCTGAGTCGTCAACGACGGCTGGCTCATGCCGAGTTGGCGCGCCGCCTTGTGCAGGCTGCCGGTGTCGGCGATGGCGCACAGCGCGCGGAGGTGCCTCACCTCGAGCTCCATGGCTGTGAGCGTAGAGCGGTGGGCGTCGGCGCACCAGACTCACAAACCCCACGGGAACCACCTGAGTTGGGCACAGGCACAGCCGCCCGGAAGGTTGGCGAAGGGCAGGCGATAGCTCGGTGCTATCGCCACTTGCCATCATCCCCAGACGCCCCTGGCTCCCCGACACTCCCGGTACCGAACCGTTCACCTTTCATGGAACGAGTAGGGAGCCCCCCACATGAACAAGCGTTACCTGTCAGTCGCGGCCGTCATCGGCCTCGCTGCCGCCGGTCTCGGCACGACATCGGCGACGGCCGCGACCCCCACCGCGCCGTCCGTCAACTCCGCGTACGCCAACTACGCGGGCTCCGGCGAGGAAGCCGCGGCCAACAAGGCGTTCTTCGAGGCCGTCCTGAAGTCGGTCGCCGAGAAGCGCGCCGCCAACCCCGGCGCGAAGCAGGTCACGGTGGTGTACGACGCCTCCGGTGCCCCGACCTTCGCCCAGCAGATAGCCAGCAGTACCTCCATCTGGAACAGCGCGGTGTCCAATGTGAAGCTCCAGGAGGGGAGTGGCGGTGCGAGTTTCGAGTACCGCGAGGGGAATGACCCGCGTGGCTCGTACGCCAGCACGGACGGCCACGGCAGCGGGTACATCTTCCTGGACTACGCGCAGAACCAGCAGTACGACTCGACGCGTGTGACCGCGCACGAGACGGGTCACGTCCTGGGCCTTCCCGACCACTACGAAGGCCCGTGCAGCGAGCTGATGTCCGGAGGCGGACCGGGCACTTCGTGCACCAACTCGCAGCCTGACGCGAACGAGCGTGCCCAGGTGGACCAGCTGTGGGCCAACGGTCTCGCGAAGGCGCTGGACAAGCTGGACAGACTGGAGAAGGTCGGCTGATCCGGCCACTCTTCACCCACTGTGCCCATCAGCGCGCTCGACGCTGATGGGCACAGCGGCGTTCAGGGCGAAGAGCGTTCAGGGCGAAGGCCGTTCGCTCACTCGCTCGTGTAGTAGCGGTAGAACATCAACGCGAACACGCCGCCCGTCACCGCCAGCGACATGAGCACGGACCGCAGGATGGTCGCGTCGGTCAGGCTGTACAGATAGCCGAAGGCGATTCCGGCGAAGCCCGCCCAGGCCGCCGCGCGCAGCTCGCGCGGCAGACGCGGCGCGGCCCTGCGAAGCCCCATGAAGACCGCGCCGACGACGACTCCCGCCACGACACCGAGCAGCACGTTCCCGGTGGTGATGGGGCCCGCGTCACGTGCGATGCCCGCCGCCCAGATGCCGTAGACGACGGCGAGGAGCGCGGCGGCCGTCGCGGCCCTGGAGGCCGCGGAACCGCCGAGCAGGCGCGGTGCCGTCGAAGTGGATGCCACGTGAGCCATGACGGTTCCTCCTGACACGGTCGCCCCCGGGGCGGTGCGTCACGCCCGCCCCACCCTCCAGGGCACACCCGCCCGCGCCGCCCGGCAACTCGGCGGCCTCAGTGGTAGCGGTTGTAGCCGCCCTGGCACGTGTCCCAGCACGGCTTGTACTCCTGGCACGGGTCGGCGGACGCGCAGCTCGGCACGTGCTGGCCGCCGACATCGACGTACGCGGCACTCGCCCAGCCCTGCACCCCGCCCAGCCAGTACCAGGACGTGTCGCCCCAGACGCTCGTACCCTGCGTCACGCACTCGACGCGGTCCTGGCTCTCTGCGGGCAGCTTCGCGACGATCGTGGCGCTGGTGGACGGCATGTCCCGGATCTTCAGGTCGACGGGGGCGACGATCGTCCCCCAGATCGCATGGTGGTTGTGCGTGGGTGGCGCGGCGGCGGATGCTGGAGAGGCACCTCCGAGGGACAGCGCACCTGCGGTCAGGAGCGCTGCGGCGAGAGTTCCCAGGGCGGCCGGAGTGGTCCTCAGGGCCGGAGTGGTCCGCATGATCGACCTCCTCTTTCCCCCTCTTTCCCCTCTTCCAGCAAACACCCGTTCGGGCTAGTGCTCCACTGGACGATGAGTTTGCGCCGCGGGGACGGTCTGCCCTCGTAACGGAAGACCACTGACGTGGAGAGGGCGTACGACATGAACAGCGTGGCCATCGAGACCGCGGGCCTGGTGAAGACCTTCGGCGACAACCGCGCGGTCGACGGCGTGGACCTCACCATCCCGTCCGGCACGGTCTACGGCCTGCTCGGGCCGAACGGCGCGGGCAAGACCACCACCGTGAAAATGCTCGCCACCCTGCTGCGCCCGGACGGCGGCGACGCCCACGTCTTCGGCCACGACGTCGTGCGGGAGGCCGACGCCGTACGCAGCAGGGTCAGCCTCACCGGGCAGTACGCCTCGGTCGACGAGGACCTGACCGGCACCGAGAACCTGGTGCTCCTGGCCCGCCTCACCGGCCACGGCAAGAAGGCCGCGTACAACAGGGCCGGGCAGCTTCTTGAGGCCTTCGGCCTGAGCGACGCGGCGGCCCGCCAGGTGAAGAACTACTCCGGCGGCATGCGCCGCCGCATCGACATCGCGGCGTCCATCCTCAACACCCCCGACCTGCTCTTCCTCGACGAGCCGACGACGGGCCTGGACCCGCGCAGCCGCAACCAGGTCTGGGACATCGTCCGCGCGGTCGTCGCGCACGGCACGACGGTCCTGCTGACCACGCAGTATCTGGACGAGGCCGACCACCTCGCGTCCCGCATCGCCGTCATCGACGACGGCAAGGTCATCGCCGAGGGCACCAAGGGCGAGCTGAAGGCGTCGGTCGGCGCGGGCTCGGTGCACGTACGGCTCCGGGACGCGGACCAGCGGGAGGACGCAGCGAACGCGCTGCGCGTCGCGCTCGACGCGGAGGTCCAGCTGGAACCCGACCCGGTCGCCCTCACCGCCCGCGTCGGCGACGGCGAGCGCAACGGCACGGACGCCGCCGAGAAGGCATCGCGCGCCCTGGCCGAACTGGCCCGCGCCGGGATCACCGTCGACAACTTCTCCCTCGGCCAGCCCAGCCTGGACGAGGTGTTCCTGGCCCTTACCGGCACCGCTCATCACGCAACGGACATGGCGGCGAAAGACATGGCGGAGAAAGAGGCAAAGGCATGAGCACCGCGACCACCACGACCGAGGCCCAGGACCTGGCGCCCGTCAGCACCGAGTCCCTGGCCGAACTGCTCATCGCCGGTGACCGTCCGCAGCGCCCCAGCGCGGTCTCCGCGTCCCTGACGTTCGGCTGGCGGGCCATGCTCAAGATCAAGCATGTGCCGGAGCAGCTCTTCGACGTGACGGCGTTCCCGATCATGATGGTGCTGATGTACACGTACCTCTTCGGGGGCGCGCTCGCCGGATCGCCGAGCGAGTACATCCAGTACCTGCTGCCCGGCATCCTCGTGATGTCCGTCGTCATGATCACGATGTACACGGGCGTCTCGGTGAACATCGACATCGAGAAGGGCGTCTTCGACCGCTTCCGTACGCTGCCGATCTGGCGCCCCTCGGTGATGGTCGGCTACCTGCTCGGCGACATGCTGCGTTACGCCATCGCGTCCCTGGTCATGCTGGCCGTAGGCATGATCATCGGCTTCCGCCCGGACGGCGGTGTCCTCGGCGTCCTGGCCGGAGTGCTCCTGCTCCTGGTCTTCTCGTTCGCCTTCTCGTGGGTGTGGACGATGTTCGGGCTCCTGCTGCGCACCGAGAAGTCGGTGATGGGCGTCAGCATGATGGTGCTGTTCCCGCTGACGTTCCTCAGCGACATCTTCGTGAAGCCCGAGACGATGCCGGGCTGGCTCCAGGCCTTCGTGAACAACAACCCCATCACCCATGTCGCCTCCGCGGTCCGCGATCTGATGGCGGGTACGTCACCGGGCTCGTCGCTGGTCTGGGCGCTGGGCTGGGCGGTGCTGCTCGTGGCGGTCTTCGGCCCGGTGACGATGCGCCTCTACAACCGGAAGTAACCGCAAGGAGGAGTTCTGGCCCCGTCCTTGCCCCGTATGCACTTGTCCCGGTCGCGCCCCGCGTGACCGGGACTTCTGCTGGGGGACGTGTTCAGACGCCCGCTGTCCGCCGTCCTGCTGGTCCTCGCCGTCCTCCTCGTGCCGCTCTCCACCTGGGCGAAGTACGAGATCGAGGACGCCGACGCGTACGTCGCCACGATGGCGCCGCTCGCCTCCGACCCCGATGTGCGGGACGCGGTGGCCGATGCGGTCACCGACTCGGTGATGAAGGAGATCGACGTGGGCCCGCTCCAGGGCACCGTCGATTCCTTCGTACGGGACGCGGTGCTGTCCTTCACCGAGACGAAGGCGTTCAAGACGGCCTGGAACGCGGCGAACCGCGCGGCGCACGACGCGGTGCAGGACGCGCTGAGCGACCGTTCGGACGGCGGCGCGGTCACCATCGACCTGGCGCCCATCACCGAGCAGGTCAAGAAGCAACTGACCGATGACGACGTGCCGTTCGCGGACAACATCCCGGTCACACACACCGAGGTGACGCTCATGGAGTCCTCGGACCTGGGCCCCTTCGGGAAGGGATTCCACATGCTCCAGATGGCGGGCCTCTGGCTCCCGGCCGCGGCGGTACTCCTCGCCGCGGCCGGAATCCTCCTCGCGGTGCACCGCCGCCGAGCCATCATCCGCACGGCCCTCGGCGCGGGCCTCGCGGGGGCGGTCCTCGCGGTGGCGGTCATGGTGGGCCGGGGCCTGACCCTGGACGACCTGCCGAAGGACGTCTCCCGCCCGGCCGCGGAGGCGGTCTACGACGCGTTGACGCACTCCCTGAGCGTGGCGGGGTGGGTGATTCTGGGAGTGGGGCTGGTGGTTGCCGTTGCCGCGTGGCTGCTGCGGCACCGCGGATCACCGGCTCCGCCGAGTTCGTCCTCAAACGCCGGACGGGCCGGAATGTCCGGCGGACCCGGCGTCTGAAGGGCGAGGAGCGCGGTGGGGGAAATGCAACCCTCCCGCACCCCTCACCGTCTCTAGGGGAAGATTCGGCACAGACCCCAGACGGAAAGGCTGCCCCTTGGACAGCGCGACGGCAGCGGCGACGGCCCCCACGGGGGACTGGCCCGAGCCGCAGGCGAAGCGGCGCCCCGGCCGGCGCCCCTCCGCCTGGCTGGCCGCTCTCCTCCTGGCCGCCGTCAGCACCATCCTCGGCTTCCGGATCGCCGACTCCGACGGCGTCACCCCCGTACCGCAGATCCTCGCCTTCCTGCCCCTCCTCCTCGCCCCGACGATCGCCGCTCTCCTGCTCGCGGCACTCGCCCGCTGGCGCGTCGGCCTCGTCTGGGGAGTCGTCGCGCTCGGCGGCATCGCCTGGTTCCTCGAGCCGTACGGCAAGACGGACGACCCGAAGGGACCGGCGGTCGCCGACGTCCGCGTCATGGCGTCGAACGTGGAGTTCGGCCAGGGGACCCAGGGCCTGATCAAGGCGGTCCGCAAGGAGAAGCCGGACCTCCTCTTCGTCCCGGAGTGCGACTACACCTGCTCGGACACCCTGCGCGACGAACTGCCCCGCTCCGACTACCCCTACCGCACCGCGAGCGAGGCAGGCGGCGCCGAGGGCTCGGTGATCGTCAGCAAGCTGCCGCTGAAGAAGGCGAGCGGCGTCGCGGGCACCCTTGGCATGCCCGGCGCCGTGGCCGAGCTGAAGGACGGCCACCAGGTCCGCGTCCAGCTCGCCCACCCCATGCCGCCGCTGCCCAAGCAGCTCGGCACCTGGCGCACCGAACTCGCCGAACTCCGCGACTACGCCGCCGAGGGCAGGCGCGCGAACCGCTCCACCATCATCGCGGGCGACTTCAACGCCACCCAGGACCACGCGGCCTTCCGCGACATCCTGGACACCGGCGGCGTACGCGACGCGGCGGCCCTCTCCGGCTCGGCCCGCACCCCCAGTTGGCCCGCCGACCTCATGTCGCCGCTCGGCACCCAGATCGACCACGTCCTTGCCACCCCGGACTTCTCGGCCAAGGACGCCCACTTCCTGGAGATCGGCGACACGGACCACCGGGCCCTGGTCGTGGACCTGACGCTGCACAGGCCGAACAGCTAGAACACCGGTCAGGCCGAACCGCTGGAACACCGGTCAGGCCGAACCGCTGCAACGCAGGTCAGGCAGGGCAAATCGGCAGCAAGGGCGGCAATAATGACCGCATGCCCCGCCGCGATTCACCCGCACCACCGGGCCCTCTGAGCGCCCTCGCCCCACCTCCCTGGCTGGTCAGGACGCTCAAACCGCAGGCGGCGCCGATCCCGTGGGCGGCCGTGGCGCGCGCGTCCGTCGCCATGTCACTGCCTCTCCTCATCGGCCTCGCGGCGGGCCAGCCCGAGTACGGCGCGCTCGCCTCCATGGGCGCACTCTCCGGCGTCATCGGCGACACCGCCGACGCGTACCGCATGCGGATCTTCAACATCGCGGTCCCGCAGCTCTTCGGGGCGCTCGGCGTCACCATCGGCTCGCTCGTCTTCGGGCACGGCTGGGTGGCGGTCGGCGTGGTCACCCTCGTGGCGCTGGTCTCCGGGATGATGTCCACGATCGGCGCCGTGGCGTCCGTGTCGGGTCTGCTCCTGCTGCTCAACTCCGTGGTGGGGGCGGGGCTTCCGATGCCGGGCGAGTGGTGGCTCGCCCCCGTCCTGATGACCGGCGGCGGCCTCCTGGTCCTGACCCTCGCCCTCCTTGCCTGGCCCTTCCGTTCCGGCGTCCCGGAGCGGGCCGCGGTCGCCGGGACCTACCGCAGCGTGGCGGCGCTCCTGGAGGCGGCGGGCACGGAACGGTACGAGGAAGCGCGCGCCGAGGTGACGACGTCCCTCAACAAGTCCTACGACCTGGTCCTCGCGCGCCGCACCCGCTCGCACGGCCGCAACCCCGATCTGGTGCGCCTGATCGCCCAGTTGAATGCGATCACGCCGGTCATCGAGGCCGCGCCCGCCGCGCACCAGTGCGGGGTTCCGATGCCGCCGGAGTTCCCCGCGGAGGTGCGGCGTCTGGCGGACGCGGTGGCGACGCCCCGGGACGCGGACATCCCGGCCCCCGAGCTGCCCGCACCGCCGGATCCATCGGCCGACGCGGTCGACCACGCCCTGCGGCACGTGGCGGAACTCCTCAACGACGCCGATCCGCACGGCATCGTGACGATCAAGGACGACACCGACGACCGCCTGGGCAGCCCGGCGGCCCTGCGCGTGCGGGCCCGCAGAGCGGCGCGCAACGTGATCCTGTCGAGCGCGTCATGGCGCTACGGCCTGCGCCTCGCCCTGTGCATCGGCATCGCGCAGTCGCTGGTGTCACTGATCGAGGTGCCGCGCTCGTACTGGGTGGCGCTCACCGTCACGTTCGTGCTGAAGCCGGACTTCGGCTCGGTCTTCTCGCGGGCGGTGCTGCGGGCGCTGGGCACGGCGGCGGGGCTCGTGGTGGCGGCGGCGGTCCTGTCGCAGGTCCCGAGGGGCTGGTGGGACGTGCCGGTGATACTGGTCCTGGCGTCCCTGATCCCGGCGTTCACGCCAAGGGGCTACGGCTACCAGACGGCCGCGATCACCCCGGTGATCCTGCTCCTGTCGGACGTCCTGAACCACCAGGGCTTCGGGCTCGTCGTGCCGCGCCTGGTCGACAGCCTGATCGGCTGCGCGATCTCGCTGGTGGCGGGGTACTTGCTGTGGCCGGAGAGCTGGCACACGCGGATCGGCGACCGCCTCGCGGACACGGTGGCCGACACGGCGTCGTACGTCGAGAGCGCGTTCGGCACGGCGGTGGACGCGGCGGCGCGGGCGCGGATGAGGCGCGGCCTGTACCGGGACCTCTCCGTCATCCGCACGGAATTCCAGCGAGCACTGACGGAGCCGCCTCCGATGGGGGCGAGGGCTGCGGCGTGGTGGCCGCTGGTGATCGCGGTCGAACGAATCGTGGACGCGACGACCGCTGCGGCGGTGCGGATCCGCCATGGGGCGGGGGAGCCGACGCTGACGGAGGTGGGGGAGGTCGCTCGCCAACTCCGGGAGTTGGCGGAGGGGTTGAGGGGCTCGGAGATTCTGGAGGAGGTACCGGCGGAGTTCACCGGGCCGCAGGAGAGTGTGCTGGAGCCACTCCGCCAGGAGGTGGTCGCTGCGCGTGCGATTGCCTCGCCGAGGGGGTGAGGGGGTGAAGGTCAGGGCGGTCCCTGCGGGGCTATCCCCAATCCCACCCCTTCCCGAAACTGGGGCTCCGCCCCAGACCCCGGTCCTCAAACGCCGGACGGGCTGAAAGATTTCCCCGGACCGGGGGTGAATCTCTCAGCCCGTCCGGCGTTTGAGGACGAACTCGGCGAAGCCGGTGACGACGGCTACCAAGGCCCCCGCGCCAGCGGGTTTTCGGGAAGGGGCGGGGTTGGGGACTAAAGCTTTTCGAGGTCCACCGCACGGGCCATCGCCCGATACCCCGCATCGTTCGGGTGCAGGTGGTCCCCACTGTCGTACTCAGGAGCAATCCGCTCCCCATCCGCCGGGTCAGCAAGCGCCCGGTCAAAGTCCACGTACGCGTCGTACTCCCCAGAATTCCGCACCCAAGAATTAAACGCATCGCTCACCTTCGCCGCCCGCTCCCCATAGTGATCAGACCCCCCGAGCGGCAACAACGTGGCCCCCACCACCCTGACCCCCTTCGCCTTCGCAGCCCGGATCAACTTCCGGTGCCCCGCGATGAGTTCCTCAGCACTCACCTTCGGCGCAGGCTTATACGTAGGCGTATCGCTCTCGCTGAACCCGATGTCGTTCAGGCCCTCAAGAACCACCACCGTCCCCACCCCCGGCAGGTCCAACGCGTCCCGCCCGAAGCGAGCCGTACCCCTCTCCCCGTACCAGGCCGAGTCGTTGAGCACGAGATTCCCGCCGATCCCGGCATTCAGCACGGGCCGAGGCGCTCCCGCCTTGGCCAGCCGCTCGGCGAGCGCATCGGACCAGCGCCGGTTGAGGTCGGTCGAGGAGGCGAACCCGTCGGTGGTGGAGTCACCGAACAGAACAACACCCCCACCCCGGCGCGCCTTCTTGCCGGCGACATCCACCCCCGACAGGAAGTACCAGGACTCCGTCGACTCGTCGAACGCCCCCGCACCCGTGTCCCCGACATGCTCCCCGTCCGCCCGATAACTCGTCGCGAACGACTGCGCGTGGAAGGTGGCGGGCCCGGTGGTGCGGGCCAGGTGAAGCGTGACCGTCACCGACTCGAACGGCTTCAGGTCGAGCCCCGCCTCATCACTCGACAGCTGCCCGTGCGCCGGTATCTCCACCGACCGCCTCCCCTCGAACGTCAGCCGCCGCACCGACCCCTCCTCGACCGACGCCCCCTTCTTCGTACGCGCGATGGTCGCCCCGGCGATGTGCAGCGGCGAGGTCCCGTACGCGTTGGAGAGGCGGATGCGAGCCCTGTCGCCGCCCTCCGTGACGCGTACGACCTGGCGCAGGGTCTGGCCGGAGAAGCCGTCCTCCGACCAGTTGGCCTTGAAGCCCGTACTGGCGCGCTGCGGCGACGCGGCCCAGGCGGCGGTCCAGGCGGGCCCGGACGGCCGTGAGCCCGCCCCCGAGCCGGAGGCGTGAGCCCCCGTGACGGCCAGACCGGCGGTGAGGGCGAGCGCGGCAGCGGCGGCGACGAGAGAGGTACGGGTGCGAGCACGCGAAAGCATGGGAATCTCCGAGGTGTTGAGGAGTTGAGGAGGATGGTGATGCCCGGCGAAGAACCGGACTCCTCTAAGATCCGCCCCCGCCACCCCCCGATCAACGACGATCCATGAAACGATCGGTGCGCTCAGACTTATCGATGCAGGTCAGGGACGGGGTGGCAGCGAAATGGAACGCCAGGAGCTGGAGACTTTCCTGACCCTCGCCGAAGAACTCCACTTCGGCCGCACCGCCGAACGCCTCCTCCTCTCCCAGGCCCGCGTCAGCCAGACCGTGAAGAAGCTGGAGCGCAAGATCGGCGCCCCCCTCTTCGAGCGGACCAGCCGACGCGTCGAAATGTCCCCGCTCGGGCGCCAGTTGTACGACGACCTCGCCCCCCTCCACGTCCGCATGGAAGCCGCCGTCGCCCGCGCCCAGGACGTGGCCCGCGGTGTCGAGGGCGAGCTGACCGTGGCCTTCCTCGGGTCGGGCGCGGGCACGCTGACCTCCGCGATTCTCGCGACGTTCCGCGAGCGCTGCCCGGGGTGCGACGTGCGGATGCGGGAGACCCAGTTCGGGGACCCGCTGGGCGCGCTCCGCAGCGGCGACGCCGACGCGCTGTTCACCTGCCTGCCCGTCGAGGAGCCGGACCTCACCGTCGGGCCCGTCGTCATCAACGAACCCCGCATGCTCGCCGTGCCGCTCGGCCACCGCCTTGCCGGGCGCGACAGCGTGTCCCTCGAAGAGCTCGCGGGCGAGACCTTCTTCGGTGTCGTCAATGGAGCGCCCGCCTACTGGTGGGACTTCCACGTCCCGCCCCGCACGCCCAGCGGCCTTCCCATCCGCCGTGGTCAGTCCGTCGCCGGGTTCCAGGAGCTGATGACGCTGGTCGCCACGGGGCAGGGTCTTTCGCCGGTCATCGCGTCCGTGGAGAAGTACTACGCACGGCCCGACATCACCTTCGTACCCCTGACGGACGTGCCGTCGGCCGATGTCGCGCTGATCTGGCGCACGGCCGCCGAGGGGACCCCGCGCCTGGAGGCCTTCGTCCGCGCGGTCCGCGACACGGTCGCGGCGAACGGCGGTCCCGCCCCGTTCTAGGCGCGCCCGCACCGCGTTCCAGGCGCGCCCGCAGCGTTCAAGGTGCCGCGCGGTACAGGATGCCGTGCGTGACCGCTGCTCTCACGTACTCCGCCGCCTTCATCACCTTCTTCTCCGTCGTCGGCCCGCCCAAGGTGCTGCTCGCCTTCGGCGGCCTCGCGCAGAACCATCCGGTCCGCGAGCTGCGGATGATCGCCCTCGTCTCGTCCGGGGCCGCCGTCGTGGTGGGCCTGCTCGCGGGGTTCACCGCGCCTTGGCTGCTTGAGCTCTTCCACATCTCCACGCCCGCGCTCCAGCTCGCGGGCGGCGTCATCTTCTTCATCTACGCCGTGGGGCTCGTCCTCGGCGTCCACCTCGGCTCGGACCGCGCGGACCTGGACGCGCCCGATCTCGTCAGCGGCGTACGCGAGTTGCTGATGCCCTACATCGTCAGTCCGCTCGCCATGACCGCAGTCCTGATCGAGGCGGCGGCCCGCGACACCTGGTCCTGGCGGTCCACGGTCGTCGGCGCGTACGTCGCCGTGATCGCCCTGGACCTGGTCTGCGTGGTCCTGCTCGCGCGCGTCCTGCGCGGCACACACCACGCGACGATCGAGCTCTTCGGCAGGCTGCTGGGCCTGCTGCTCGCCGCGGTCGGAGTGGACCTCGTCCTGGACGGACTCTCGGCGCTCGGCGTGCCGGGCCTGGAGCGCGAGTGAGCCTCGAACGCCGATGACGGTCAGGGCGTGACGATCGCGAACGACGGGTCCGGCTTCGTCACCACCGCGAAAAGACGCTTGAGCAGCTCCGGGTCGCCCTCCACCGCGATCCCGTCCAGGCCCTTCCCGGCCAGGACGCCCAGGAGCTGCGGCTTGGTGAGGGTCAGCGTGAGACCCGCGCCGGAGACGGCCTGGGACTCGCGGTGCGTGAGCGCGCCGTTGTGCAGGTTCAGGCGGTGGCGGCTCTGCTCGTCGGTGAGGACGAGGTCGATGACGAAGCTCTCGTCCCAGGCGCGGGGGCCGTCGACGTTGACCGCGATCGAGTCGATCAGCTGCTCGGTGGTGAGCGCCATCGCCATCTCGGGGTTGGACATGTCCAGTTGGACCTTGCCCGTGCCCTGGCGGAGTTCGAGGGCCGCGGTCAGATAGAAGTTGCGCCAGGTGCCGTTCTCGGCGCCGCGCCCGAGCCGGTCGTAGACCCCGGCCAGGGTCTCCTTCGCGTCCGCGTTGCCGGGGTCGGCGAACACGATGTGGTTGAGGAGCGTGGCAGCGAAGCGCAGGTCGCCGTCGGCCGCGTACGCCCGTGCCTTGGCCAGCGCCTCGTCCGCGCCGCCCGCCAACTCCACGTAACGCTGGGCGAGTTCGACCGGCGGGTGCTCCCACAGGTGTGCCGCGTTGCCGTCGAACCAGCCCAGGTAGCGCTGGTAGATCGCCTTGACGTTGTGGCTGACCGAGCCGTAGTAGCCGCGCGCGTGCCAGGCCTTCTCCAGGGCCGGGGGCAGCCGGAACTCCTCGGCGATCTCCGGGCCCGTCAGGCCCTGGTTGAGCATGCGCAGGGTCTGGTCGTGCAGGTAGGCGTACAGGTCGCGCTGCTCGGAGAGCATCTTCACGACGTCGTCGCGGCCCCAGGTCGGCCAGTGGTGCGAGGCGAACGCGACGTCGTACGTGTCGCCGAAGAAGTCGATGGCCTCGTCCAGGTAGCGCGACCAGATGCGGGCGTCGCGCACGACCGCGCCGCGCAGGGTCAGGATGTTGTGCATGTTGTGCGTGGCGTTCTCGGCCAGGCACAGCGCGCGGCGGTCGGGGAAGGAGAAGTTCATCTCGGCCGGTGCCTCGGTGCCCGGCGTGAGCTGGAAGATGATGCGTACGCCGTCGATGACCTCCTCCTGGCCGGTGCGCGTGATGTCCACCGTGGGCGGGATGAGCGTCAGGGTGCCGGTCGACGTCGTCATGCCCAGGCCCGCGCTGATCTGGCCGTCGGGGGCCTTCGGGAGGCTGTCGCCGTACATGAACACCGCTCGGCGCGACATGGCCGGGCCCGCGTAGACGTTCTCGCTGACCGCGTGCTCCAGGAAGCCCTCGGGCGCGACGATCGGGATGTCCTTGCCGCTGCCGTGCGGCAGGACGCCGCGCGCGCCGCCGAAGTGGTCGCCGTGCGAGTGCGTGTAGATGAGGCCGGTGACGCGGCGCTCCCCGCGGTGCTCGCGGTACAGGGCGAGGGCCGCCGCCGCGCACTCGGCGGAGATCAGCGGGTCGATGACGATGACGCCGCTCTCGCCCTCGACGAGCGTCATGTTGGACAGGTCGAGGCCGCGGACCTGGTAGATGCCCTCGGTGACCTCGTACAGGCCCTGGCGCGCGCAGAGCTGGGCCTGGCGCCACAGGCTCGGGTTGGCGGTGTCGGGGCACTCGCCCTTGAGGAAGCCGTAGGCGTCGTTGTCCCAGATGACCCTGCCGTCGTCCGTCCTCACGACGGCGGGTACGAGGGCGCCGATGAACCCGCGGTCCGCATTGGCGAAGTCGGTGGTGTCGTCAAAGGGCAGGTCGCTGGCGGGGGCGGCGCTCATGAGGCGGGTCCGTTCGAGGGAGCGGCAGGTGCAGCGGGGCCGGAGGGGTCAGCGGGGCCGGAGGGACCGGATGGACCGGAGGGACCGGCGGACGCGGATGTCTCGGACCTGTCCATCTTCTGCGGTTCCTCCTCGATCAGCATGTCGGGACGTCCCGTCACCAACAGCCAGGCGGGCAGCGCCGCCACGCACAGCAGGGGCAGCAGGTCGAGGTCCGGTACGACGGCGGCGGCCGTGAACAGGCTCAGCCAGCCCTGCCGGGTCGTGGCGAGCAGAACGCCGAGGATGCCGCAGGTGATCGCAAGGGCGGGCGGCACCGCGTCCACGAGCGCGTGCGCGAACATGCCGAGGGCCACGCCCACGAAGACGGCCGGGAAGATCCGCCCGCCTCGGAAGCCGCAGGTGGCGGCCACGCAGAGCGCGAGGAGTTTGACCACGGCGAGCAGCAGCAGATTGCCCGCGTCGTGGTCGGAGGCCTCGGCGGTCAGCTCCTTCATCTCCTCCAGGCCCTTGAAGAGCGTGAGATGGCCGCCGAGCGCGCCGAGGGCGCCGAGCACGAGACCGCCCACGGTCAGCATCAGGACGGGGTGCCCGAGCTGACGGAAGGCGCGGTGGAGATACGGGAAGGCGTACACGGCGGCGAGACCGACGACCGCCGCCGCCGAGCTGACGACCATCGCCGAGAGCACGTCGCCCCAGTGCGGCCCGTCGTACGCGGGGACGTCGATCTCGAACGTGGGGTGCGCGATGAGCACCGTGGTCAGCGACCCCGCGCCGGCCGAGACCAGCGGCGCGAACAGCCGGTCCCACAGCGGGCGCGGGTCGGGCGGACCCGCCACGGTCTCGGAGAGGATCAGGGCCGCCGCGACCGGCGTCCCGAAGAGCGCTCCGATGGTCCCCGCCGCCGCGAGGCCGACCCACTCCGCGGCGGGCGTGCGGGGCATCGCCTTCATGCCGAGCGCGTAGGCGATGGCGATGTTGATGGCGGTGATCGGGTTCTCCGGGCCGAGGCTGACGCCGCCCGCCAGCCCCACGATGACGGCGAGCGCGATGCCCGGCAGCACCCGCACCGGCAGCGGCGGATCGACGAGCCCCAGCGTCGCGGGGTCGGGCCCGGCGTGCCCCGGCATCTTCCAGACGATCAGCCCGACGACAAGACCCGCCGCGGTGAGCGCGGCGATGATCCACCCCGCCGACGTCCCGGAGACCCCGACGGCGTCCGGCAGCGTGTCCCACAGCAGATCCTGGAGCCGCTCGGCGACGAAGCTGAGCAACAGCAGGATGAGGCTCGACCCGACGCCGACGAGCAGCGCGGGAAGCACGAGCGGGAGCAGGGCGCGGGCCTGCGGGGGCACGGTCACGGGGTCTCCCGGTGCGGTGAGGTGGGGGCGGTGCGGGCCGCGGTGATCGCCTTGCCCGGCGGCGCGGACAGCGCTGGCCCGGCGGGGACGATCCCGCTGTCCCCGAGCCGCACCGGCGACGGCTGGTCCCCGACGGCCCACCGCCCGACGGCCCACCGCCCGTCGGCCCCAGGCTCAAGCCGGACGGGCTTCCCCTGCCGCGCGGCCCGCGCGCAGTGCAGCGGCAGCGAGAGCACCGCTCCGATCACCCCGGCCCGGGGCGCCCGACGGACGGCCAGGGGCGGCCGGGCTTCGCGCGCCCGGCCGCCCCTGCCCCGCGTCCGGTCAGGTTCCGGCGGGCGGGGTGCGGTCAGGGCTGCCGATGGGTCCGGGGCCGGACGCGGAGGGCGGATTGCCGCCACCGGAGCCTTCGGCGAACGGGCCGGGGCCGGACGAGGTGTTCCGGGGACCCCAGCCGCCCTCGTCGCCCGACGGCCCGCGATGGCTGCCGTGACCGGCGTGCCGGTCGGAGTGGTCCGTGCACAGCGCCCAGACGACGAAGATGCCGATCGCGATCGAGATCAGCGCCCAGATGGGCTGGTAGGGCAGCCACAGGAAGTGCACGACGATGGCGATCGAGGCGAGGGCGACACCGCACGCCTTGCCCCAGGTCGTGCCCTTGAGGATGCCGTAGCCGGTGACGAGGAGCAGGATGCCCAGGATCAGGTGGATCCAGCCCCACGTGGTGAGGTTGAACTTGTAGACGTAGTCCCCGATGCGCGCGTAGACGTCGTCCTTCGCGATGCCCGCGATGCCTTCGAGGATGCCGAGGATGCCGTAGACCAGCATCAGGACACCCGCGAACATCGTTCCGCCGGAAGCCCAGGGGCTCTCGCCCCGCGGGCTGCTCGTGTTGCTGGCCATGTTGGGGCCACCCCTCTTTCTGTCAAGGAACTCCGAGCCTGTGACGGGCCGCGGCGGTCGGCGAGCGGGCGGGGGCCATTCGGGTGGTGGGGGCTGCGGGTGCGGGTTACGTGATTCACGTCACCCGGGTGGAGTCGCTTGGTTACGCTGGGCTACGAAGTGCCCGTACGCCGTGCGGCGTTGGTAATGGGGGTGGCCCTCGCGTGCCGAACAACATCCGTGACCTCGACCCCAGCGCATCGCCCCTGGACTACTACGGCTCGGAGCTGCGGCGCCTGAGGGAATCGGCGGGGCTCAAGCAGGCGCAGCTGGGGAGCTGCATCTTCTGTACGGCGTCACTGATCGGCCAGATCGAGACGGCGAAGAAGGTGCCGACGAGGGACTTCTCCGAGCGGGTGGATGCGGCGCTCGGGACTGATGGGGTGTTTTCGCGGTTGGTGGGGCTGGTGTTGCGGAGCCAGTTGCCTACGTGGTTTCAGCAGTACGCGGAGCTTGAGGCGCGGGCCACGTGCATCTCCACCTACCAGACCCAGTTGGTGTACGGCCTGTTGCAGACGCAGGAGTATGCACGCGCCGTTCTCCACGCAGGGTGGGCGGACAAGGTAGACGAGGCTGTCGCCGCGAGGTTGGAGCGCCAGCGCATCCTGAGCCGTGAGCGCCCACCGTTGGTTTGGGTGGTGCTCGACGAGGCCGTGCTGTACCGGCCGTTCGGTGGTCGCGAGGTCATGCGAAGCCAACTCCAGCACCTGTTGGGGTATCAGGAGCACCGCGAGGTAAGGATCCAGGTCCTCCCCTTCGATGTCGGCCAACATCCCGCCACGGTTGGTTCGTTCACTGTTCTGCGGATTGATAGAGAGCCCGATATCACCTATGCCGAGAGCTACGGATCCGCCCATGTTCTGGCTAACCCAGAGACCACCAGGGACTGCGCCCACCGTTACGATCACTTGCAGGCCGCGGCCCTCTCCGTGGAGGCATCGGCGGCATTGATCGCCCGCGTACTGGAGGAGCGTTATGGGGACCAGTCAGAGCCCGAGGGGCACACGGTGGCGTAAGTCGTCCTACAGCGGCGGCACCGGCGGCGAATGCATCGAGTGCGCCCCCCTCGACGGCACAACGTGGCGCAAGTCGACGTACAGCGGCAACACCGGAGGCGAATGCATCGAGTTCGCCGCCCCCCGCCAAGGGACCATCGCGGTCCGCGACAGCAAGAACCCCGAAGGCCCCGCCTTCACCACCACGCCCCGCGCCTTCGCCACCTTCGTCCAGGCGGCAGCCACCGGCACCCTGAGGTAATTCGGCCAGCGGCGGAATGCCGCATTCGCGCTTAACCTCCCCTGGGGGGTGGGGAGATGGGCGAGGCACGGCTCTGGCGGGTGTTCCTCCTCGGGATGGCCGTGACGCTCGCCGTCGCCGCCGCGTACCCGTGGTGGTCGGGCCGTACGGGAGATGAGTTCGGCACGGTGGCGTGGTGGCTGCGCGCACTGCCGCTGCTCGCCGCGGCCTTGCTGGTCGCCGCGCAACTCGTGCCCGGCGTGGGGCGGCGACGAGGAACAGCCCTTGCCGCAGGCGCCGCAGGTTCCGCCGCCCTCGCGGGAGCCCTGCTCTTCCTCACCTGGAGCCGGGCGGACGAGATCGCCGCGGGTCGCCGCGAGGACAAGGAGATCGAGGCCGCCAACCAATGGTGGTGGGGCGCGACGGACCGCGAACTGCACGCCGTGCTCACGGCCTGGCCCGAGGCCGCACCCCTCGCGACCGCGCTCGCGGCGGCCGTGGTCGCCGTGGCCGCGCTGTTCCTGGCGTGGCGGGACCGGCCGTGGCTGGACCTGGACGCGTACGCGGAGGCGGCGGACGGCAGCGCCCTGCGGCGAAGGCTGCGCGGTGGCACGGCGTGCGTGCTGGCCGGGGTCCTGGCGGGCGGTCTGCTCTCCGTGGGGTCCGTGGAGGGCGCCGAGCGGATCCGGGACGCGCGGACGGAGGCCCTGGGGCCTTGGTGGGGCGACTACGCCGAGTCGGAGCCCGTGGCCGCTTCCCGGCTGCACAAGGGATCCCACGAGGTGAAGTCGTCGGGATACCGGCCGGGCGCGCCCGCACGGCCGGGCCGGATCGCCTGGCAACGCGGCTTCGACGGGCCCGCCGCGCTCAGCACGTGCGCGTACGAAGGGCGCGAGCGCGGCACGCTGGTGGTTCTTGAGGAGGGCGACCGCACCGCACGGATCACCGGACGTGACGCGCGCGACGGCAGCCGGCGCTGGAGCTTCGGCGTCCGTACCTCCGAGCGGACCGAACTGGTGCAGGTGGCGGTGAGCGAGGGCTGCTCGGTGCTCGTCCTGATCGGGTCGATGCTGGTCAGCCTCGACTCGTACACGGGACGCGAACGGGGTGCGACGGTCCTGCCGATGCCGGGACCGAAGGGATGGAGCTTCATCACGTCCTACCGGCAGCCCGACGCGCTGCCGAGGATGGTGACCCTGCCGGACGCGAGCGTGGTTCATCTGGCCAGTTCAGGTGGGGGAGTTGTCGCCGTGCGGCGGGACGGCGCGGAGCTCCTTGCCCGGAGCGGGAGTACGGGGGAGGGATGCGCGTACCTCGTCGATTACGCGTCGCGGGACGACTCCGGTTCGCTCCTGGTGGAGGGGTGCGGATGGCGGAACGTCCTCCTGACGCTCCCGGGTTCCGGGCCGGATCCGGCCTATCCCCCGGGTGAACCCGACTACCGCACACCGGACTTGCCCCTCCTCTTCGAGGTGGCGGACGTCGAGGTCACGCGGCCGGAGGGCTGCGAAGCGGGCCAGGTGGAGTGGATCCGGGCGCGGGGGTACGGCGCCGACGTGGCGGGAACCTGGCAGTGCGGCAAGGGGAAGTCCCTCAAGCGCACCTACGCCATGCGCCGGTTCGTCCCGTCCGACTCCGTCGCCCGCAGGGAATGGGAGCGTGTGCCCGCCGCGCGGGCGCCGCTCCATCCGGCCGTGGAGCTGCGCAACGGCGTGTTCGCGACGGCCGTCGGCGACGCCGTCCGCGTCGGCTGGGGGCTGCGGGAGAGGGACAGGGTCCACTCGGAGGTTCCCGAACGCGGTGTCCGCGTGGCGGCCCTCGATGGCTCGGGCGGCCCCTGGAAGCAGGACGCGAACCGCAATGCTGTGCTGGCCCTCGGCGCCTCCGGGCTGCTCACCGCCCTGGAGTTCCGGCAGGAGCGGACCGAGCCACCGGCGGAGCCCGACGTCCGCATCGACCTGAGGACCAAGGGTTCCACGACCGTCGCCCGCACCCCCTGCACCGGAACGCGCGACCTGCTGGCCGACCCGGTCTCGGCGACGGCCCTGGTCCTGTGCAGGGACGACGACGGCCGGACACGGGTGTCGGCGGTGGTGGACGGACCGGGCTTCGACGCCCGGCGCTAGGCGCTAGGCGGCCTTGGCCACGGCCCGCGTGATCTCCGCGGCGATGCGCCGGATACCGGGTGAACGGGTCGGGCAGGGGCGGGACTTGGGCGTGGTGGGCGCGAGGCAGAAGTGCAGGTAGTCGTCGCCGCGGTGCAGGGCGGTGCGGCTGCGGCCGGGCTCGGTGCAGTACGCGGGGTTCTCCGTCTCGTACGCCGTGCACGGCAGCTTCTCCACCCACTTGTGCCGGTCCGACGCCGGGCTGACCGCGCGGCCCGCGTCGGCGACGATCCCGCCGGAGGCTCGCGCCTGCGCCTCGTAGATGGCGTCGACGCGGCGCACGCGGTCGGGAGTGATCGGGTCGGGCCCCTGGAGCACCCACACGATGCGCGGCTTGTCGGCCCCGCCCCCGGCGGCCTCGTGGATCTGCGAGGCGAGCGCCTTGGCGTCGGCCGCGTACCGGTCGAAGTACTTCTGCCGCGCCTTGTCGTACGTGATGCCGTCCATGCACGGCGTGTAGCCCCACGCGTTGCCCCAGAACTGGAGCACCACATAGTCGGGCCGCTCGGCCCGCACCAGCGCGGCGGCCTTGTGCTTGTCGGGGACGAGGGAGTCCTTGCCGGTGTCGTCGAGGTAGTCGCAGAGGGTGGTGCCGGAGTAGGGGGCGCTGCGGTAGCGGGCGCCGAGCTCGGAGCGCAGGAGATCGCCGAGGACGTTCTGGTTCTCCATGGCGAGGGAGTCGCCGAGGTAGAGGACCTTGGGGGATGTGCTGGTGCGGTCGCGGGGCTTGTCGGCTGCGCGTTGGCGGGTGGTCGAGGAGGGTGGCGGGGCGGAGGGCTCGGCCTCCTCCTTCGGCGGCTCGGCGGCGCGTGTGACGTCGGGGGTCTGCGGGGCGTCGTCCGACGCACCCCCGGACCCGGGGTCGCCGCACGCCCCGAGGAGCAGTACAGCGGCCAACAGGCCACCCACCCACGGCTTGCGCATACGCCAACTCCCCTTCAGGCGACCGAAATAGTCCCCAAGGCAAGCACAGTCGCACCCGCGTGAGAAGAGACGGGGTGACGCTTCCGGCCGCGCATTACCCCGGACGTAATCGACCCCCGCCCGGCCGCCCGGCAAGCTCAAGTCATCGCACAGAGCACCTGGATGACCATCCGGACGACCGAGCCGCAGGAGGCCGAACGCCATGACCGCACACGACACTTCACACGACGCTTCCGCGTACGAGACCGCTGTCGCTCGCTACTTCGAGGCGTGGAACGCCGAGGGCGCCGATGACGTGACCAAGGCCGTGGCCGCGGCCTGGAGCGAGGACGGCAGCTACACGGACCCGCTGGCCGACGTCTCCGGGCACGCGTCCATCGCCGCCGTGATCGGCGGGGCCCACGAGCAGTTCCCGGGCTTCGAGTTCCGGCGGACCGGTGCGGTCGACGGCCACCACGACATCGCGCGCTTCGGGTGGGAGCTGGTGTCGGTCGCGGACGGCTCCGCGCCGGTCGCCGGTTTCGACGTCATCGCGCTCGCGGAGGACGGCCGTATCCGCACGGTGCACGGGTTCCTGGACCGGGTGCCGCAGGCCTGAGGTCGGCCCGGAGTCCCGCCGTATTCCCGGATCCGCGATTGAAGTTCGCCCTACGAACTAATATGGTTCGTAGGGCGAACTACATTCTTCTTCTTGTTCTTCGGATTGCTGGGAGTGAGAGTCATGACGCGTACCCGTGCTGTCGTCGCGGTCATCGGTGGAGGCTATGCGGGCTCCGCGGTGGCGAAAGCCCTGGACGAAGAGACGGATGTGGTGCTCATCGAGCCCAAGGACGCGTTCGTGCACGCGGCGGGAGCCCTGCGGGCCCTGGTGCGGCCGGACTGGGCGCACAACATGTTCTTCCCGTACGACAAGCTGCTGCGGCACGGCAGGGTGGTGCGCGAGCGGGCGGCATCGGTGGACGCCGGGGGCGTCACGCTGGCCTCGGGCGCGCGGATCGACGCCGACTACGTGGTCCTGGCGTCAGGCTCCGACTATCCCTTCCCCGCGAAGACGGACACGGACGTCACCAGCGAGGCCCTGGAGAAACTCCGTACGACGCACGGCGAACTCGACCGTGCGGAGCGGGTGTTGCTGGTGGGCGCAGGTCCGGTGGGCCTGGAACTTGCCGGTGAGATCAAGGCGGTCTGGCCGCAGAAGCACGTGACGGTGGTCGACCCGGCCCAGCGCCTGATGCCGGGCTTCCTGCCCGAGGTGCGCGATGAACTGCACCGCCAGCTGGACGAGTTGGGCGTGGACGTACGGCTGGGCACGGCACTGGCGGAGGAGCCGCCGACGGAGCCGGGCGAGACGAAGACGTTCACGGTGGGAACCACGAGGGAGGGCGGAGGGGAGGTGACGGCCGACATCTGGTTCCGCTGCTACGGGGTGCGCGTCAGCGGCGACTACCTCGGTGATGACCTGGCCGCGGCCCGCACCCCGCAGGGCATCCGCGTGACCGAGCACCTCAACGTCCAGGGCCACAGCCACATTTACGCGCTCGGCGACCTCGCGGACCTGGCCGAGGCCAAGATGGCGGGGAACGCGATGAAGCACGCGGAGGTGGTCGCGGAGAACATCACCGCCCAGGCGCGAGGCGAGCACCCGGCCGCGGTCTACCGTCCGTCGCCCGTGCCTTCGGTCCTGCTCCCGCTGGGCCCGAAGGGCGGCACAGGCCAGCTGGCGACGCCCGAGGGGGCGACGGTGCTGCCGGCGGAGACGGTCAGCGAGTACAAGGGGACGGACTTGCTGACGGGCCGCTTCGCGGAGCTGTTCGGCACGGCGTGAGCCGTATGACTGAGGGGGGAGCGGGCCTAGTCCCCAAAGACGACAGGCACTTTGTTGTCCCGCACCACGCGGCTGAGCAGCTCCGCGAGCTGCGCGCGATCGGTGTCGCCGAAGCCGGTCGGCAGCTCGTCGACCCGGCGGCAGGTGGCCGCGTAGAACTCGTTCACGAGGGCGTCGCCCTTGGCGGTGAGCGCGACCTGCACGGCCCGTCCGTCGCGCGGGTCGGGCTCGCGCCGCACGAGGCCGTGCTGGGCGCTGCGGTCCACCAGACCGGTGAGGCTGGACTTCGCGAGCCCGAGCACCGCGCCCAGCTCGCTCATGCCGTACGCCTGCCCCATCAGGACGCAGAGCAACTGCCCTTGCTGGGCGGTCAGTCCGAACTCCCTGGCCGACTCGGCGTACACGGCGTTCACCAGGAACGCGGAACGCACGAGCGCGACGGCGACGCCCATCCGCTCTTCCTCGCCGGCATCGGAATTCTGCATTCGTCCAGAATACGGCAGCGAGGAGGAGCGGAATGAGCAAGGCAGGACATTCGTGCCACGAACTACTGACTGGCGCCTCAGGAACTACTCGCTAGCGGGCCACGTACTGCGTGAGGATCGCCTGGACCTCGTAGATGTCGACACCCTTGGTGAAGGTCTTCGCGATCGGCTCGGGGGTGCCGGAGATCCAGATCTTGAGCTCGGCGTCGAGGTCGAAGTGCCCGGCGGTCTCCACCGAGAAGTGGGTGATGCTGCGGTACGGAACGGAGTGGTACTCGACCTTCTTGCCGGTTATCCCCTGCTTGTCGACGAGGACGAGGCGGCGGTCGGTGAAGAGCATGGTGTCGCGGATCAGCAGGAACGCTGCCTGCACCTGCTCACCGTGGCCGAGCAGGCGGGCGTAGTCCTGCTGCGCGGTCATCGGATCGATCGTGTGCGCGTTTCCGAACAGTGCCATGAGAGGCCCCCCATTTTTTTCGAACTGAATAGAACTCACAGGAACTTACGACTGTAACGCCAGGCCAGTCCGGATGACGGTTCGGATGAGAGAGGGCGTCAGGGGGCGTCAGAGGGCGGCCATGGTGTCCACGTCCGCCAGCGCCGTGGCCTGGCGGTGCCCCGCGCGGGCGGCGTCCGCACGGCGGGCATTGGCGGTCATGTCGCGGCCCATGGCGCGACGGGCGGCGGGATCCGGGGTCAGGAGCGTGACGTCGGCTCCCTCCGCGGCGAGTTCGGCCGCCTGCCGCTGCGCACTGGGGTGGGGTCCGACGGCGGACGGAATCGGGGAGACGGCGAGGACGCGCTGATATCCGCGGGCCAGCTGGAGGTTGGTGGTGGAGCGGCTGCCGCCGTCCATCCAGCGGCGGCCTGCGAGCGTGACCGGCGGCCAGACCAGGGGCACCGCGCAGCTGGCGGCCACGGCTTCGAGGAGGGCGAGATCCGATCCCGCGGCGTCGAAGGCCTCCACGCTTCCGGTCGAGGCGTCGACCGCGGTGATCAGCAGCGCCGTCCGCCGGGGCCAGTCCACCGCCCCGCGGAGCAGACCCCGCACGGTGTCGACGACCTCGGCCTCGGGCCCGGTGTGCGCGGCGAGGGCGGCGCGGCCCAGGCGCCGCACGGAGCGCTCGGGGTCCCGGGAGCCGAGCGCGGCCCACAGGAAGCGGAGCGTCTGGGGCAGGGAAACCTTCAGGTCGATCCGGTCCTCGCCGGCGAGCTGGCGCTCGTACAGCTCGCGCGCCGGTTCGCCGCTCGCGAGGCGGGAGCCGAATATCGCGCCCGCGGAGGTGCCGATGACGGTGTCGGCCCGGCCGGGCTCGATGCCGGCGTCCGCGAGCCCGGCCAGCACGCCGGTCATCCATGCCCCGCCGACGGGCCCGCCGCCACCGAGCACCAGTGCTGTCCCGCGCATGCGCCACGCCCTCTCCGGCTAAGTGGGGAATGCTCCCCACTTCGAATGACGACGATAGCATCCCACCGGGGAGTGCTCCCCGCTTGGCCACTAAGCCACTAAGCCACTAAGCCACTAGGCCGCTCGGCTGCTCGGCAGGAAGGCTGACGATGACCGGCGATTCACACCGTGCGACGCCCCCGCGGAGGCGCGACGCGCGACGCAACTGGGATCTCCTGGTGGAGGCGGCCCGCGAGGTGTTCGCGGAGCAGGGCCTTGAGGCGCCGCTGGACGTGATCGCGCGCAGGGCGGGAGTGGGGAACGCGACGCTCTACCGGAACTTCCCCACCCGCGCGGCCCTCATCGACGCTGTCTTCCACGACCTGCTGACGGGCACGATGGCAGTCGGCGAGCAGGCGCGCTCCGCGCCGGACGCATGGGCGGCGCTGAACGACTACCTGCGGGCGGTCTTCGTCACCCTGGCCGCCGACCGCGGCACGAACGACCTCATGACCACCCACCTGGAGGGCATCGAAGCGCTCCAGGCCGTCCACGCCCATAACCGCGAGACGATGGAGATCCTGCTGAGCAGGGGCCGCGAGCAGGGAACGGTGCGAGCCGACGCCACCACGGAAGACGTCCTGTTCGCCCTCGCGGCCCTGGGCCGAGCCATCCCGGCCCTGACAACGGCGACCACCCCCGACGCCTGGCGCCGCCCCCTGACCCTGTTCCTCGACGGCCTACACACCTCACCATCCACACCATCCACACAACCACTGCCGGGCACGCCCCTGACCGCCACCGAACTGGGCGAAGTACTACAGGAATTGGGCCCACACCGCGCCCCGCGCAACACCGGCTGAGCCAGCGCGACCCGCCGGACGGCGTGGCGAGGCAACGGGCGGAGCGGTTGTGCAGCGTCGGCTCGGCCGACTTCGAGCGAGCACCAGGAGCCAGAACCAATGCCCGACCCCGCACCCCGCAAGCCCTGTGCGACGCCTGGCGGCAGGCCGGTGACGAGGGGCGCGAGCCCTCTGGCCGACGATCACCAAGGAGGCGCCAAGCGCAAGGGCATGAGCGAGGCCGAGATCATTCGCCAAGGCATCCGCCTCGCGGCCATGGCGAACCGGGACTGGGACGAGCCGCTGTTCTCGCGCACCTTTGAGGGAACTGGGCGTACGCCGTCCAAGGCCGAGGTCCGCGAAACGGTCGCCGATGCGGTGCGCTGCGAGACCGATTCCGGGTCCGGACCCTGTCGCGAAGCGTGAACTGGACCGGGAAGCCGACACCCGCTCTGACGCTTTCGCCCCCCGGAGGGCTACTGCTTGCCGGTGCCGACAGGGTCCACCATGACCTCGCCGTCGGCGCCGACCGGGAGGCGGAGGTCGGTCGACAGGGCCTTGGAGTGGGTCTCGTTGGGCGGGGTGACCTCGATGGCGCTGACGTACACGCCGCTGCCGCCGCTGTTGTTCGGCGGGGTGTGGAGCGTGAAGCGGGTCGTCTCGCCGGACTTGAGGGCGACGGCCGGGGCGGCGAGCTTGCTGCGCTCGGCGCTGAGGGGCCCGGAGGCGTCCTGAGACCTGAGGTCGACCCCGGGGAAGCCCTTGAGGGAGCAGGCGTCGCCGCCCTTGTTCTTGAGGCTGACTATGAGGTCGCCCTCGGCCATGCCGTGCGCCGTGCTGAAGTCGAGGTTCGCCGTCTTGCAGGGTCCGGTGGTGATCTGCCCGCCACCGCTGCCCTCACCGGCCTCGGCGGCGGTCGAGTCGTCGCCGCCGTCGGCGGCCCCGGCCGTGGAGGAAGAGGAAGAAGAGGAGGAGCCGGAGTCCTTTCCGCTGCCGGTCCCGCTCGCGTTGGAGTCCTCGTCCCCCTGGCAGGCGGTGAGCGAGAGACCTGCGGCGAGGACCAGGGCGGCGAGGGTGATCTTCTTGGCGCGCATTGTTTCTTCCTTGCGGTCGGTGCCGGATCTGCTGGGCACTGCGTGCGTTATTGATCATCAGGACACACCCGCCCCGTGAGCCGTTCCGCCCGACCGCTGCCTAATGCATGCCTGTTACATGGAAGTGGGGGAGAGGGGGGGTGCTATCGCCGGGCGGGCACCGCTGGAGCCCAGCGGGACGCGCTCGATCACCGGTCTCCGCAGCTCTCGCCGCGCCCTTCCCGACAGCCGACCGCTGGGACAGTTCCGTAACCGGGCGGCCCTTGAAGTCAGCCATCCGGCATGGACCTGGCCTGCGGCGCGCGCTCGGCGGGCACACAGTGGAAAGGCCCAGTTCGCTGAGCTGGTTCGGGAGCGTCGGCGATCGCCACTGTCCCGCCGGGCACCATCGCGATGCCCCTCCAGCGGCCCCTTGGCCCCCCGTCCGCGCCAGGTTGGTTGTCAGTGCCAGATTTTAGAGTGGCGGGTATGGCAACGTTTCGGTCTGGCGGCACGCTCCAACACATGGTCAAGTCGGCACAGGAACTCACCGAGCACGCAAGCGTTCGAGGGCGTATCGACGCGGTGCTGCGCATCATGGGCGGCCCTGGCGGGACCTACGGTAAGGGTAAACGCTTGGTAGACGCCTTGGAGGATGTCGCCCAAGACGCCATCCTTTATGGGGACTTCGAACTCGCTCAGCGCTTCCAGCGCTTCGCCGCGTACGCCAGAGGCGACCTGTTCCTGGAGATCGTCGAGAACTACTACGACGAGCGCGCCCGGCAGCGCAGCGAGGAAGGCATGCGGAGGATGATCGCCATGGGTGCCGACCGAGCAGTCGCCGCCCTGGATGTCTTGTGCCGTGACAAGCCCGATGCGACCGCCACCGACGCCCGTGACCTCTTTCGCGGCATTGCCCAGTCCGCCGACTATCTGAGTCTCGGGACTGGTGAGGGCGGGATTCAACTCTCGGTCCGGGAGGCGAGGCGACTCCAACAGTACGGACACATGGAGCTGGCCCTCCGAAACTTGCCCCGTCCTGCCTCCGCCGAGGCCGCGGGGATGATGAGCGATGTCCTCTCCAGCATCGACGCGGGGCTGCTGGCACAGCTGCTCGAACTACGTGCCAGACGAGCAGGGCTGGCTGCTCTACGTGCCGCTGTGGACGACCCGAACAGCTCCGAAAGCGCCCTGCATGCCTGCCTGAAGAGCCAGGAGTGGATATTTGGCGGGGCGTACGTGGCCGAGTTGGCCCGCAGGCAATACACCCCGGACACCATCCTCGACATCCCTCTGCTGCGTGGCGACGGCTCTCTGCATGTGGTGGAACTCAAACGCGCCAACATCAAGAGCCTGGTCATCCGACAGAGCGGCCACCTCATGCTGGGCGCCCAGGCTCATCACGCAGTCTCCCAAGCGCAGAACTACCTCCGGACCATGGACGAGAATCGTCCGAACATCCTGGCCGAGCACGGCGTCGACACCCGCCGGGCCTCGGCGACAGTCGTGATGGGGCACCCGCGTTACGTGACCGGCAATGTCACCCCCCAGGAGATCGCGGAGACGCTGAGGACCTACAACACGCACGCGGCACGCATAGAAGTGATCACATACGAAACCCTGCTCGAGTCGGCTTCCCGGATGTTGGCTCTGTCGTCGGCAAGGCAGGACTCCGACTCGGACGAGGAGCCCGCCGTATGAATGACGCCTCACCCGCGATCGAACCGCTCCTTGCCCGCCTGTGCGGCGGCGAGATCACGGACAAGGACTACGTGGGCTATTTCATGAACGAGTTCGGAGAGGAACTCGTCTTCGCTCAATGCAGGGGCGAGAAGACAGCCCGGCTCTGGCACAGCGATGCGGACTGGGAGATGTTCCGTGTGGGCGATCACTCGATTCGGCTCGACGGCCCGATAGACGGGATGATCAGCGTCGAGGGCCTGATCATCCACCGCGCGGAGGCGACCTGGCTGTCCTCCTGTCTGGCTGCCTCCCGTCACATGCGCCAGGGACGAGCCTGACGGCGGTGCGCCGTGAGGCCTTCAGTCTTCGTGCGGAGTCTCCAGCTCCTGGATTCGTTCACCGATGTCGTCGGCCCACGATTGCGCCCACCGACGCAGCTCAGTGATCGCTGGCTCGTCGAGCCCGTAGGCGCCGAACTCCGTGTCGTCGATCCAGTCGGCCCCGCTCAATCGGGCTTGAAGCTCGCACAGGTCGAAGGAGTCACGGGCGTGGCGACGTCCGAGCTCTTCCAGCTCAAGGCGGCTCCAGCGGTCCGCCGCGGCTTGTACATCGACCAGATCCCTGGCGAGTCCCCGGTCGGCCAGCGCGCGAACCTTCGTGCCGACGACATCTTCGAGAGACAGCACCAACCCGTGCTCGGTGTGCACAGGGGGCCGCCAAAGTGTCTCCTTGAGGACGTCGACCTCGCACTCCTCACGGCTGGCAGGATCGGTGACGATGAGCCGCGCCGACAGCGGATCGGTCTCCAGAGCTCGTACGTGCCACCCACGCTTCTCCAGGCCGGTGCGTACGGCAGCGGCAATATCCTCCATGCGTTCCGGGTTCTCGGTTGCGACATCGAGATCCTGGCTGAGCCGGTTGACCAGTCCATGCGCTTGGACCGCATAGCCACCGGTAAGCGCCAGAGGGTAGACACCGCCCACGTCGAGGACATCAGCAAGCAAGCGACGGTGCAGATCCGTGAGGTTCACGCAGCGGCCTGGGCTTCGTGAGCCAGCTCGTCGAAGGAGCTCTCCCACACCTCCCGGACATCACGACTGACCAGTGTGCGCAGTGTGGGCCACAGGCTGACCAGCAGGTCGCGATGGAGAAAGTGGACCAGATCGTCGCGCAGACCCTCGGCCAGGACGATCCTGTAGTAGCTCATCCGCAGCCGCGGCTGGTCGAGATCGAACGTGGTCAGCCCCGACCAAGCCAGATGCAGCGGCAGGGTCACTGTGCCGTGTTGAGGGCCGACGAGTTCGGAGAGTGCGGCAGGCGCACGCCGAGCGAACTTGGCACGGCGAAGATCAGAGAGACCGGGCTGTGTTGCCATACGTCGATTATCCAGGAAGAGCCTGAGGTGGGCTCCGTGATTCGCCGATGCGCCCGCGGTGCCGCCGTCCCTTCCCTCAGCGCCGCCACACTGGCACTTCTGCCCGTACCGCTGCCGCCCCTTGCCCACCAGCGGCGAATCAGCGCCGCGCGTCTGCTGACCGGCGTCCTGGTCCCGGAGGGAAACCGCACAGCAAAAAGGCCCAGGTCGCTGACCTGGGCCTCAAGTGTGGAGCGGGTGACGAGAATCGAACTCGCACTCTCAGCTTGGGAAGCTGATGTTCTACCACTAAACTACACCCGCGAAAAACACCGTCTGTGGCGGTGTCGTAACGTCGCACACTCTACCTCATCCCAGGCCCCGGGCGCTTTTGCCCCCGGGGTCTGTGTGCTGTCCGGGGCATGGATGCGTCTGCGGGACGCGGGAGTTGGGGCGTACGGTGAGAGACCGGAGTGCCGCCTGGAGGGGCGCCCCATTCGTCCCGTAATGTGGCCGTTCGGCGCCCGCTCGCGTATGAGGTGAGCAGGGGGCGCCAAGGGCTCAACTACGGCTTTGGGGAAGGGACTCGAGGACTTGATGGAGCGCACCGTCGTCCGATGTGCCGAAGGGCACGTGTTCAGCACTGCTTCGTTCCCGATGCAGAAGGCCGACCGGCTCGGACCCGGCCGTCTCATCCGCTGTCCGCGGTGCGCCCGATTGCGGCATGCCGTGCCGGTCGTGTCGCAGAAGCGGTAGCGGAGGAGCAGGAAGCAGGAAGCAGGAAGTAAGAAGCTCAGCGCGTGGGGCCGTCCGATTGGGGCGGGCCCGCGCGCTCTGCGTATCCTCGGTGCGTGCTTCTCTCAGACAAGGACATCCGGGCCGAGATCGACGCCGGACGAGTACGGATCGATCCGTACGACGAATCCATGGTGCAGCCCTCCAGCATCGATGTGCGGCTCGATCGCCTCTTCCGGGTGTTCGAGAATCACCGCTATCCGCACATCGACCCCTCCGTGGAGCAGGCCGACCTGACGCGGCTCGTGGAGCCCGAGGGCGACGAGCCGTTCATCCTGCACCCGGGCGAGTTCGTGCTCGCCTCGACCTACGAGGTCATCAGCCTGCCCGACGACCTCGCGAGCCGGCTCGAAGGCAAGTCGAGCCTCGGGCGGCTCGGGCTCGTGACGCACTCCACCGCCGGGTTCATCGACCCGGGCTTCAGCGGGCACGTGACCCTGGAGCTGTCGAACCTCGCGACCCTGCCGATCAAGCTCTGGCCGGGGATGAAGATCGGGCAGCTCTGCATGTTCCGGCTGACCTCGCCCGCCGAGTCGCCCTACGGGTCGGAGCGGTACGGGTCGCGTTATCAAGGGCAGCGCGGGCCGACCGCCTCCCGTTCCTTCCTCAATTTCCATCGGACCCAGGTGTGACATCCAGCATGAGTGACGTGCGCGAGAACCTTACGTACGAGAAGTTCGGCGGCGCTGTACGCGAGCTCGCGCAGACGATCGCCGACGACGGGTACCAGCCCGACGTCATCATCTCCATCGCCCGCGGTGGCGTCTTCGTCGCGGGCGGGCTCGCGTACGCGCTCGACTGCAAGAACATCCACCTGGTGAACGTGGAGTTCTACACGGGGGTCGGCACGACCCTGGAGATGCCGGTCATGCTGGCGCCCGTGCCCAATGTCATCGACTTCACCGACAAGAAGGTGCTCATCGCCGATGACGTCGCCGACACCGGCAAGACGCTGAAGCTCGTGCACGACTTCTGCCTCGATCATGTCGCCGAGGTGCGGTCCGCCGTGATCTACGAGAAGTCGCAGTCGCTCGTGAAGTGCGAGTACGTCTGGAAGCGCACCGACGACTGGATCAACTTCCCGTGGAGCGTCGAAGCACCCGTCGTGCGGCGCGCCGGGCAGGTTCTCGACGCCTGAGGCGCGAACCAGAACCAGAAGAAGAAGGGCCCCGGCGGAGTGATCCGCCGGGGCCCTTCCTCCGTCTCAAGTACTAGAACCCACCCACGTACTAGAACGTACCCAGCTTGATGATCGCGAGCAGCGCGAGCAGCTGGATCGACGCCGCGCCCAGCGCCTTCGGCCACGGCAGGTCGTGCGACTTGCTCACCATCGCGGTGAGCAGCGCGCCCGCCGCGACCCAGGTCACCCAGCCGAGCAGCTGGACGAAGGGCTGGCCGCCGCCGAGGAACATCGCCACGATCACGCGGGGCGCGTCCGTGATCGACATGATCAGCATGGAGAGGCCGACCGTCGGCTGCCAGGCGCCGTCGCCGCCGAGCTGGCGGGCGAGGGTGTGCGTGACCACGCCCAGGATGAAGGCACTGATCGTGATCGCGACGGCGGTCGTCAGGACGTACGGCACGGCCGTGGAGAGCGTGGCGCTGATGGCGTCCTCGCGGGCGCCGTCGAAGCCGAAGATCGCGAGCAGGCCGTAGAGGAACGTCACGATGACGGCCGGGGCCCACATCGCGTAGTCCCGCATCTGGAGGAAGGTCGGCCCCGGGCGCAGCACGATGCCGCGCAGCAGGTCCTTCCAGTGCAGGCGGGGTCCCACCGGCGCGGGTGCCTGGCCGGCGCGGTAGGTGTCGCCCTGGTTGTACGGGTCCTCACCCACGGAGAAGGCCTGGGTGTGACCGGGGTTGTTGGCGGCGTACGGATCGAAGCCGCCCTGGCCCCCCTGGCCGCCTCCGTGCCCCGGGTCTCCGCCCGGCCCGCCGAAGTACTCCGGCTCGCCGTGGTTGCCGTGATGGCCGCCCGCCTGCGGCCACTGTTGCCCGCCGTAACCGCCCTGGCCTTGGCCCTGGCCGCCCGCGCCTTGGCCGTACGGAGGCTGCTGCCCGCCGTGCTGCCGAGGGGGCGGCTGAGGGTAGCCGTACGGAGGCTGCTGGCCCTGGGGGGCCTGCTGCCCGTACGGCTCCTGCCGCGGTCGTTGTTGGGGTCGCGCTTGCGGGGTGCGGTTGTCCCGGCCGCGTCCGATCCTGAATCCAGCCACGAATCGAACGTACCTGGTCTGGAGGGCCCGGGTCGTCCCTCCCCGGGAGGAGAGCGGCTTTGCCGCTGACCTGTGACAACCCTTAGGGGGACCCTGAGGGGTTTTCCCCAGGGTCCAGGGTGACCTGCTCCAGGCCTGCGGCGTGCCGCGGGTGACCGCCTACTTCCCCAGCACCGCTCCGTACGCCAGCGGGTCGGAAGAGGCGGGAAGGCCAAGGGAGTTCGGCGTGACGACCGAGCCGCCGGCCCTGGCGCCGGGCAGGTCCCAGACGCCGCCCGCGGAGGAGTTCTCGCCGGGGGCGGCGACGGACAGGTCCGGTACGCCGTCTCCGTTGTGGTCGCCGAAGGCGAGGGCCCCGCCGAAGCGGTCGCCCGCCTGGGCGACGCCCAGGATGTCGGGGGAGTTCTGCTGGTACGCGACCGTGCCCGGGTTCGCCGCGCCCGCCGGGTCGAGCAGGCCCATCTCGCCGCCCTTCAGGACGGTGACGCTGCCCGCCTTCGCCGCGCTGCCGATGGCCTCGCCGGGGGCGCCCGCGATCAGGTCGTCGTGGCCGTCGGCGTCGACGTCCGCCACGGCGAGCGCGTCGCCGAAGCCGTCACCGGTCTCGGCGACCCCGGGCATGCCCGCGGTGTCCTGGTTGAAGGTCTGCTGCTCCCAGCCGAAGCTGCCGTTGGCGTCGCCGAAGCGGATGTGGATGCCGCCGCCCTTGGTGAGCTGCTCAGGACCGCACGGGTCGTCGATGTTCTCGTCGGCGATCTCGCGGCAGTTGCCGACGGCGAGGTCGTCGAAGCCGTCGCCGTTGAAGTCGCCGGAGGCGAGGGCGTTCGCGGCGCCGTTGGAGTTGTTCCAGAAGTTGCCCATGGAGCCCTCGTCCTTGTTCCAGCCGTAGAGGCGGAGGTGGGACTGGGTGTAGGGCTGGTTCTGCGTGTAGTAGCCGAGGGCGAGGTCGGGGAGCTTGTCGTTGTTGAAGTCGCCGGTCGTCAGGACCGGGGCGCGGCCGCCCATGCGGTCGGCCATGAGGGGCTGGGTGTCGGCCGTGAGCGGGTTGAAGTTGCCGACGACCTGGTCCTTGCCGCCGATGGCGAGGTCGACGTCCGTGTCACCGGTGAAGTCGGCGGCGACCAGGGCGTTTCCGAACACGTCGCCGGTCTTCGCGCCGCGGGCTGCGGTGTTGGCCTGGGCGAAGCCGTCGCCGGTGCCGTACAGAACGGTGACGGAACCGGCGTCGGTCTTGGCGTCGCCCGCGGCGGAGCCGCTATCGGACAAATCCTCGCCGGGAGCGCCGATGACGAGGTCCGCGTACTTGTCGTCGTCCACATGCGCGGCGACGACGGACCCGCCGAACCGGTCACCGGCCTCCGGGGTGCCGGGCACCTCGACGGTGGCCTGAGTGATGCGCCGCACGCCGTGCGGACCCGGCCCGTACTTCCCGCCGAACACGACGCTCACGTAACCGGCCTTGGCCTTGCCGCCGACGGTGCCGCTGGGCACGCCGACGAAGAGGTCGTCGTATCCGTCGCCGTTGAAGTCGCTGGTGAGGGGAGCGGCGGCGGGCGCGGGCGCGGCGCTCGCCCCCGCCGCGAAGGGGAGGGTGAGGCCGGTGGCTGCCAGGGCCGTGGTCGCTGCCAGGGCGAGTGTGCGTGCGCGCAGGGGCACGTGGGGCTCCAACTCAGGAGTAGGCAAAGGGAGTTGTCGGGCGGGCGGTTGGGCGGCCGGGTGGCTGGGGTCGCTCTGCTTCACAGGTTCACCTGTGTGACACCCGGAGCAGGGCAAGGGTTGCCCTGCGGGCTTCGCGCCCCGGTCAGCCCGCGAGGTCCCAGCCGAAGGCCGAGTACTTCGTGGACAGGCCCAGCTTGCTCGGGCCGAAGCTGGTGGACGACGTCGTGGAGTAGAGCGAGTCCGCGGCTCCGGGGAGGTGCCAGAGGGCGCCCGCGTCGTCGTTCTCCTGGGAGGCCGTCGCCGTGAGGTCCAGGCGGCCGTCGGCGCCGATGTCCGAGGCGAGCAGGGTCGCGCCGAAGCCGTCGATGGACTCCGAGGCGCCGGGGACACCGGGGCTGTCCTGGGTGAGCGTGATCGCGCCGGTCGTCCGCAGGCCCGAGGCGGAGCCGCGCAGCACGGTGACCGAGCCCGCGCCCATGATGACGTCGGGCTCGGAGCCGAGGCTCTCGCCGGGGGCGCCGGTCGCAAGCTCAGCGTGGCCGTCGCCGTCGAGGTCGCCCACGGCCACCGAAGCGCCGAAGTTGTCCCCGTACTCGGAGGTGCCCGGCACGCCCGAGCTGCTCTGCGTCAGGGTCGTACGGCGGGTGGCGCTCGGTCCTGACGAGGTGCCGTAGACGACGCTGACCTCTCCGCCCTTGGAGCCGGACGGCTCGTCGCCGGGCTCGTCGGGGTTGCCGATGGCGATGTCGCCGTATCCGTCGCCGTCCAGGTCGCCGATGGCGGCGGTCGTGCCCGCGCGCAGGGTCGCGCCCTTGCTCAGGCCGGATGCCGTGCCCTTGTAGTGGACGGCCGCCCCGAGGTGGTCGCTGTTGGTCTTCCTGCCGGTGACCACCAGGTCGGCCTTGGCGTCGCCGTTCACCCGGCCCGCGGTCAGGGTCGGGCTTTCGAGCGGGGCGGCGTACGACGTGACCGAACCGGTCGAGCCGGACTTGGTGAACGGGCCCCGGATCAGGCGGATCTTGAAGGGGTTGGAGCCGGTGTCGCCCTGCGCGGACACCGCGAGGTCGGGCTTCCCGTCCCCCGTGAAGTCACCCGCTGCCAGGCCGAGCCCGAAGTAACTTCCGTGCAGCGGCTGGGGGTTGTCCACCGTCGTGCCGCCGGACAGGCCGGACGACGAGCCCCAGACGATCACCACCGTGCCCGAGTCGGGGTGGCTGCCCACCTTCTCGCGCGACGAGGTGACGACGAGATCGCTGTACCCGTCGCGGTTCAGGTCCGCCGCCGCGATCTGGTGGCCGAACTCGTCGTCCTTCTCGGCCTCGCCCGGTACCCCGGGCGAGTTCTGGCTGACGACCGTGCGGCGGGCCGGGTCCGGGCTGCCGGACGCCGATCCGTACGCGACGGCGACATGGCCCGCCCAGGACTTGCCGCCGACCGTGGCGGCCGGGGCGGCGATCGCCACGTCACGGCGCCCGTCGCCGTTGAAGTCGCCCGCGAGGCCGGACGGAGCGGCCGTTGCGGTGCCGGGCAGGGCGGTGAGCAGGCCCGCCGCGAGCGTGGCGGCGGGCAGGAGGACACGGGTGGGGTTGCGCATCAAGGCTCCGGAGGCATGGGCCGGGCCCGCACGGAGGGGTGCGGGCCCGGTGTTCGGGAGGGGCGGGGGAGAGCGAAAGCGGACGGTCAGTCCGCGAAGTTGGCGCCGAAGCGCGGCGTGCCCGTGGCCGAGATGCCGACCGTGGACGTGTAGACGCCGGAGGTGCCCGCGAGGGTGCCGTCGGGGAGGGCGTCCAGGATGTAGAGCGCGCCGTTGGAGCCGTTCTCGCCGTACGCGCCGACGGAGACATCGCCCCGGCCGTCGGCGTTCAGGTCGTCGATGTGGACGTCCGAGCCGAAGAAGTCGTTCTTCTCGTTGGAGTTGGGGACGCCCGGGGTGTCCTGGCTGTAGAGCGTGGAACCCTGCGTGGAGAGGCCCGAGCCGTCCGCCGCGCCGTAGATGACGGTGACCGCGCCCGCGTCGGAGACACCCTCCAGGTCCTCGCCGGGGGAGCTCGCGACCAGGTCGAGGTGGCCGTCGCCGTTGATGTCGCCGAGGTCGAGCTCCGCGCCGAACGAGTCGCCCGTCTCGCTGCCGCCCGGGACGCCCGGCGACTCCTGGGTGATGGCCTCGCTGCCGCCGTACGGGCCGTTGGCGTTGCCCTTCACGACGTACACCGTGCCGCCCTTGTTGGCGCCGTCGATGCCCTCGTCCCAGGTGAGGCCGATGATGACGTCGCCGTAGCCGTCGCCGTCCGTGTCGCCCACGTCGGTGATGTAGCCCGCGGGCAGCCGCTGCACGCCGCTGGTGGTGACGCCGTTCGCGCTGCCCGGCAGCCAGAGGTTGGCGTTGTAGTCGTCGGCGGTGGAGAAGCCGTTGACGAGCAGGTCGTCCTTGCCGTCGCCGTTGACGTCCCCGGAGTGCAGGGTGAAGGGGCCCGCGCCTTCGCCGCTGTGGATGGGCGGGAGCACGGTGTAGTGGCCGCCGGTGGCGCCGGTGCGCTTGATGCCGCCGTCGAAGACGTCGATGGTGGCCGCGCCCGACGAGGCGCCGACGGCGAGGTCGTCCTTGCCGTCGCCGTCGAAGTCACCCGCCTCCATCGGCCCGCCGAACAGGTCGTGCTTGGTGGGGCGCGGGTCCTTGATCGTGGAGCCGCCGGACAGGCCGCTCGGGGAGCCCCACAGGACCTGGACCGTGCCGCCGTCGACGTCCGAGTCGACGTCCTCGCCGATGGCTCCGACGGCGAGGTCGTCGTAGCCGTCCCCGTCGAAGTCGCCGTACGCGGTGTCGGCGCCGAAGACGTCGCCCTTCTCGGCGGTACCGGGCACGCCCGCGCTGTTCTGGCTGTACGTGACGTGCCGCTGCTCGGCGCCGCCGTACGTCACGACGACCTGGCCCGCGCTGTCCTTGCCGCCCACGGTGGCTCCGGCGGCGGAGGTGGCGAGGTCGGCCGCGCCGTCGCCGTTGAAGTCGGCGTCGTCCGGCTGCGCGGCCGCGGGGGCCGCGACCGCGGAGGTCGCCGAGAGGGTGAGGAGTCCGCCTGTGAGGGCCGCAGCGGCGGCGGTTGCCACGGCCAGGCGGCCGGGTCTGTGCGAGGTGGTGCGCTTGTGCTTGGGCATGGGAGCTCCTGGGGTGTCGTCTGCTCAGGGGGTGGTTCAGGAGGTGGTTCAGGGGGGTGGTCGAACCCCGGACGGGCGGAGAACCTCCGCCCGTCCGGGAAAACTTGGGCTCGCTACCGGTGCAGCGGTGCAGCGGTTCAGCGGTGCAGCGATTCCGCACCGCCCTGACAGGAACAAGGGGTGTGCGGGGAACGAGAGGATCAGCGCAGCGTCGTGCCGAAGCCCGCGCCGCCGAATCCGAAGTCCGTCCCGTTGAAGGAGGCGGCGTACGACGACGTCAGACCCGTCGACGTGCCGCGCAGGGACCACACGGCGCCGGCGTCCACCGTCGTGCCGATGTCCTCGCCGACCGCGCTCGTGGCCAGGTCCGCCTTGCCGTTCTTGTTGATGTCCTTGAGGCGGACGGACGTACCGAAGCTGTCGCCCGCCTCGGAGACACCGGGCACGCCCGCGGTCTCCTGGTGCCAGGCCTTGCCGGAGGTGAACTGGCCCGCGGCGGACTTGAGGAGCGTCACGCTGCCGGAGCCGTCCACGGTGCCGACCTCCTCGCCGGGCGCGCCCACCGCGAGGTCGGCGAGGCCGTCGCCGGTGACGTCGCCCACGGCCACGGACGTGCCGAAGCCGTCGTCCGCCTCGTCGGCGCCCGGAACACCCGTGCTGCTCTGGTCGTACGTCACCGGGGCGCCGAACTTGTCGTCGCCGCCGAAGCGCACGGTGACCGAACCACCCTGGCCGTCCCGGGAGTTGCCGGTGACCAGGTCGGCGTAGCCGTCGCCGTTGACGTCACCGGCGGCGGCCGCGTCACGCGTGGCCGTCGGGTCGGCGCCCTCGCCGAGGACCTCCGCCTGGTAGCCGTAGTCGCCGACGCCGCCGCTCATGTGGGCGGTGTAGGCGCCGCCGTCCGCGCGCTCGCCGTACAGGACGTAGCCGAAGCCGTCCTTGTACTTGAAGTTGCCGGTGACCATGCCGTCCAGGCGGACGCCCTCGGGCAGGAAGTCGACCTCGAGGCCGACCGGGTGGGTGTCGTTCTCGCCGCTGCCGCTGTAGTACCACCAGTTGTCGCCGCTGATCACGGCCAGCTGGGGCGAGCCGTCGGTGTCCAGGTCGTTCCAGGTGGTGGCCTCGCCGAAGCGGCCCGCGGTGTCCTCGGGGGCGTTCACGACGTGTCCGGCGGAGGTGAAGGCGTTCTTGCCGCCCTTGATGACGGTGACGGAGCCGGAGGGCTTGCCCGTCACCTGCTCGCCGGGGGCGCCGATGATCAGGTCCGCGTAGCCGTCACCGTTCGTGTCACCGCTGGTGACGTTCTCGCCGAACTCGTCCTCATTCTCGGTGACTCCGGGAACCCCGGCCGTGTCCTGGGTGACGGTGACCGAGCGGCCCTCGGACACACCCGATGCCGAGCCGAACGTCACGGTCACGGAGTTGGCGCCGGGCGTGCCGATCGCGAGGTCGCGGTAGCCGTCGCCGTTGTAGTCGTCCTTGAGCGTCGACGCGGCGCTCGCCGTGCCCGCGAGGGGCAGCGTCAGGCCCGCGGCGGCGAGGGCCGCGACACTCGCGGCGATGGCCAGATTACGTACGCGCACGTGGAGCTCCCGGGAGTGGGGAAATGGTTCCGGGGGTGTGACTGGCGAGGCGTACGAATGGTTGTGCGACGAGGGCGGAGAGGTGGCCGAAAAGTGAACGGGCCGCGCCACCTCCCAGGCACCCCTAAGTGACCCCAAAGGGTGCTATTCGCGCCAGAGTTGGACACCGACGTCGTCGGCCGTGAAGTGCTGGACGCCCTCGGTCTCCAGGCCCTTCCCGGTGCCCCCGATGACCAGGAAGTGGCCGGGGGCCTTCTTCCATTTCTGGGAGAAGACGACCACGTCCTGGCGGCGGTCGCCGTCGACGTCAAGCAGGTCGAGATGTTCCAGCTGGTTCGGCGCGATGCCCTCGGGCAGGCCCTCGTCCCCGCCGGTCACGGTCTGGGTCCGCTCCGTGGTCGGCCCGTGGGGGCCGCCGCGCAGCAGGAGGATCCTGTCGGGGTCGATGATGTGGAAGCCGGGCCGCCCCGCCACCAGGTCCGCGCGGCGGTCCCCGTCGACGTCACCGGCCATCGGGCCGCTGCCCCAGGTGGAGCCGCGCCCCTCCATGACCCGGGAGGCGCGGCCGCTGCCGAGCCCGGCCTTCGAACCGTGGATGACGGTGAGCTTGCTGATGCCGTGGGCGGCCTCGCCGGTGGCGACGAAGTCGTCGATGCCGTCGCCGTCCACGTCGCCCGCGCCGCCGCCGCGCGGCCCGTCGTAGGTCCCCATCTCCCCTTCGAGCTCGCCCTGCGGACCGCTGTCACGGGCGAGGCCCTTGGCCCCGCCCCGGAAGTAGACGGCCTGCGCGGGGGCCGGGGGCGGGTCGTCGTTCTGCTCGTAGTCGTCCCCGTGGTACTCGTTCGTCATCACCACGTCGGTGCGGGAGTCCCCGTCGAAGTCACCGGTGACGACGTCCAGGGGGAAGGCGTTGGGTGTGTCCACGGGCTCGGAGCGGGCCGGTGCCTTCTTCTTCCGGTCGAAGGGGCCGAACAGGGTCCGGCTGCCGTCGAAGAGGTCCGTGGCGCCGTCGCCGTCGAAGTCACCGGCGGCCTCCGGCGTGAAGCCGTCCACGTCGAGGCGCGTGGCACCGGAGAGCCCTCGCGCGCCACCGAACATCGCGAAGGCCTCGGTGTCGCTGGAGCCGGACTCGCGCCGCGACGAGACGAGGTCCGTGAAGCCGTCGTCGTCGAGGTCGGTCCGCAGCAGGCGGCCGAACACCGCCTGCTCGGGGCCCGCCGGGAGGTTCACGGACCACTCCGGCCGCAGGCCGTCCGGGGAGCCGAACACCACGGTCAGAGTGGAGGTGGTCCGCTCGCGGTTCCGGTCCGTCAGGCGGCCGGACTGAAGGACGGTCGCGTAGTCGTCGTACCCGTCGCCGTTGAAGTCCTTGGGCGAAGGCTCCTTGGACGCCTTGCCGGCGGCCGGCCGCCCGGACCGCTTCGTTCCGTTCCCGTCATCCGACGCACCGCATCCGGCCAGCAGAGCCGCCGTACAGCAGAGGGCCACAAGACCCGCCCGCCGCGCCGCTCTCACGCACCGTCCCCGAGCGCCAGGAACTCCTGCGTGGAGAAGGTGAGCCGGGGCTTACGCGCGACCAGGTCGCCCTTCACCCCCGGATACACACCCACCGTGTCCTCGCCGTCTCCCCGGTAGGTACGCAGGATCAGATCGGCCCGCTCGTCCCCGTCGAAGTCCGCGACGGCCAGGACCTGCGTGGTGCCCTTGGCCGAGGGGATCACCGTCGCGGTGGCGTTCTTGTCGATCCCCGCCGTACGTCCCCGGAAGACCCGCACCTCACCGGCGCCGCCGCCGCTTCCGCTGCCGCCCCCGCTCAGGACGAGTTCGCTCAGGCCGTCCCCGTCGAGGTCGCCCGCGTCCACGGCCACGTTCTTCGCCTCCAGCGTGCCGCGCAGGGTGCCGGGCACGTCGTAGCGCAGGGCGACGCCCGCCGGGCCCGCGATCGCCGCGTCCGTCGCCTTGGCCTTGCCGAAGCGGCCGAACGCGACGTCGGTGCCCGCGGGGAAGAGCACGCCGGTCTCGGCGGGGCCCTTGGGGCCGCCCAGGACGAGGGCGCCGGCCGCGGCGCCGGACGCGTTCGCGGCCTTGCGGACCAGGACGTCGTCGTAGCCGTCGCGGTCGACGTCCGTGGCCCTGCCGGTGACGAGGTCGTTGCCGGGCGCGGCCAGGGGCTTGCCCGCGGCGCGCGGGGCCCCGGTCCGCTTGAACGGGCCGCGCAGGTAGGTGAGCCGGGCGCCGCTCGCGTGCAGGACGAGGTCGGCGGCGCCGTCCCCGTCGAAGTCGCCGCACACCGGCTGGTCGGACCAGTCGTTGCCGAAACGTGCCTGCGCGGGCACCTTCACCTTCACGGCCTTGCCGGTCAGGCCCTTGGGCGAGCCGAAGAGGATCTGCAGCGGCACGGGCGGCTGGCCGATGCCGTCGTACGGCGGGTCGGTGGAGACCAGCAGATCGGTGAACCCGTCCTTGTCGAGGTCGCAGGACGCCTCCGACTCGAAGGACGCGGGCAACTCGCCCTTGGTGCGGGCCCCGTTGGTCCGCGCGCTCAGCAACTGCCGTGCCCCGGGCCGCAGTCCGGTCCTGGAGCCGTAGACGACACCGATGCCCGCGTCGTCGCCGTGGCCGCTGTGCACCAGGTCGTCGAGTACGAGATCGGGGGCGCCGTCACCGTTGAAGTCGTCGTCGACCTTGCTGCCCTTGCCCTGCGGTACGGGCAGCTGCGCCGCGCCCTTGCCCGCCATGCTGACGGGCCGGTGCCGTGTCTCAGGCTTGCCCGCGTCGTCGGTGCCGCCGCAGCCCGCGAGCAGCAGCGCGCAGCTGACGACGGCTGCCGTACCCACGACACCCCCGCGTCTGACGCCAGGTATGCCACGTATCCCGGCACTGCGCATGCCCATCACCCACCCCGACCGCCCCAGCTGACAACAACCAGCACATGATGCCCCCCTCCCGCTCCACACGAAAGGCCGGTCCCGCCCCGGAGGGCGGAACCGGCCTGAAGGCGGTGCGGGAGCGCGGCTACTTGACCGGCTCGGGCTCCGGCTCGTCCGCGGTCTCGGACTCACCGGCGGGGTCCACCGGGGTCTTCACGGAGTCGAGCAGCAACTGCGCGACGTCCACGACCTGGAGGGCTTCCTTCGCCGCTCCGTCGTTCTTCTTGCCGTTGACGGAGTCGGTGAGCATCACCAGGCAGAACGGGCAGGCGGTCGACACGATGTCGGGGTTGAGGCTGAGCGCCTCGTCGACCCGCTCCGTGTTGATGCGCTTGCCGATCCGCTCCTCCATCCACATCCGCGCACCACCGGCGCCGCAGCAGAAGCCGCGCTCCTTGTGGCGGTGCATCTCCTGCTGGCGCAGGCCGGGGACGGCGGACATGATCTCGCGCGGCGGCGTGTAGATCTTGTTGTGCCGGCCCAGGTAGCACGGGTCGTGGTAGGTGATGAGGCCCTCGACGGGCGTCACCGGGATCAGCTTGCCCTCGTCGATGAGGTGCTGGAGCAGCTGCGTGTGGTGGATGACCTCGTAGTCGCCGCCGAGCTGCGGGTACTCGTTGCCGAGCGTGTTGAGGCAGTGCGGGCAGGTCGCGACGATCTTCTTCGCGGTCTTCGGCTTCTTGGTCGACTCGTCCTCGTCGTCCTCGCCGAACGCCATGTTCAGCATCGCGACGTTCTCCTGGCCGAGCTGCTGGAACAGCGGCTCGTTGCCCAGGCGGCGCGCGGAGTCACCGGTGCACTTCTCGTCGCCGCCCATGATCGCGAACTTGACGCCCGCCATGTTGAGCAGTTCAGCGAAGGCCTTGGTGGTCTTCTTCGCCCGGTCTTCGAGGGAGCCCGCGCAGCCGACCCAGTAGAGGTACTCGACCTCGGTGAGGTCCTCGATGTCCTTGCCGACGACCGGCACCTCGAAGTCGAGCTCCTTGAGCCACTCCAGGCGCTGCTTCTTCGCCAGGCCCCAGGGGTTGCCCTTCTTCTCCAGGTTCTTGAGCATCGTCCCGGCCTCGGACGGGAACGCGCTCTCGATCATCACCTGGTAGCGGCGCATGTCGACGATGTGGTCGATGTGCTCGATGTCCACCGGGCACTGCTCGACGCAGGCGCCGCAGCTGGTGCAGGACCACAGGACGTCGGGGTCGATGACGCCGTTCTCCTCGGCGGTGCCGATGAGGGGGCGCTCGGCCTCGGCGAGAGCGGCGGCCGGAACGTCCTTGAGCTGCTCCTCGGTCGCCTTCTCGTTGCCCTCCATGTCCTTGCCGCCACCGGCGAGCAGGTACGGGGCCTTGGCGTGCGCGTGGTCGCGCAGCGACATGATCAGGAGCTTCGGCGAGAGCGGCTTGCCGGTGTTCCAGGCGGGGCACTGCGACTGGCAGCGGCCGCACTCGGTGCACGTACTGAAGTCGAGGAGCCCCTTCCAGGAGAACTGCTCGACCTGGCTGACGCCGAAGACGGCGTCCTCCGCCGGGTCCTCCCAGTCGATCGGCTTGCCGCCGGACGTCATGGGCTGGAGCTCGCCGAGCGTCGTGGAGCCGTCCGCGTCGCGCTTGAACCAGATGTTCGGGAACGCGAGGAAGCGGTGCCAGGCGACGCCCATGTTCGTGTTGAGCGCGACGGTGATCATCCAGATGAAGGACGTCGCGATCTTGACCATGGCGAAGAAGTACGTGAGGTTCTGCAGCGTCGAGAGGTCCATGCCGCCGAACCACGAGACGAACGGGTACGAGATGAAGAACGACGCCTCGTAGCTGTCCACGTGGTGCTGGGCACCCTCAAGGGCGTGCAGCGTGAAGATGCAGACGCCGACGATGAGGATGACGGCCTCGACGAAGTACGCCTGGCCCTTCTTGGAGCCCGCGAAGCGGGACTTGCGGCCGGGCTTGTCCGGGTTGCTCAGCTGCCGGATGACGATCAGCGTCAGGATGCCGACCACCGTCATGGTGCCGATGAACTCGACGAACATGTTGTACGGCGCCCACTCGCCGATGATCGGCAGCATCCAGTCGGCCTCGAAGAGCTGGCCGATGGCGTTGACGATGGTCAGGAGCAGCGAGAAGAAGCCCACCGCCACGAACCAGTGCGCGACGCCGACGACGCCCCAGCGGTTCATGCGGGTGTGGCCGAGGAACTCCTTGGCCACGGTGACGGTGCGCTGTACGGGCTGATCGGTGCGGGTGCCTGCCGGGACGGACTGGCCGAGCCGCATGAACTGGTAGATCTGCACGATGGCACGGCCGAACAGCGCGACGCCGACCGCGATTAGGACCAGCGACACGATGATCGCGGCGAGTTGCATTTGGGGGCTCCTCGGGCCTGCGAGGCGAACTATTACTAAGCGGTAACTTATGCAGTCCGTCTGAGACTACCCACTTACTCAGCCGCACTGTAGCCAGCGTGGCGGTGATCTGCGTCGCTCAGGCAACCCTGCGTTGCGGCTTCGCTGGGGCCGCCACTGTCTGCGGGCCGGTTGTGGCTGGTCGCGCAGTTCCCCGCGCCCCTTACGGGGCCCCCGGTTGCGCGTAAGGCTGGGATAAGAGTTGAGTCCCTCGCACTCAGGTCTGTTGACTCCAGCGAGGCGTTCATGCATGGTTGAGCCAGATCCACTCAAGAAGTACATCTGGAGGAATCGAAATGGCACGTGCGGTCGGCATCGACCTGGGCACGACTAACTCTGTCGTCAGCGTTCTTGAAGGCGGCGAGCCCACCGTCATCACCAACGCCGAGGGCGCCAGGACCACGCCGTCCGTCGTCGCCTTCGCGAAGAACGGCGAGGTGCTGGTCGGCGAGGTGGCCAAGCGCCAGGCGGTCACCAACGTCGACAGGACCATCCGTTCGGTCAAGCGCCACATGGGCACTGACTGGAAGGTGGACATCGACGACAAGGGGTTCAACCCCCAGCAGATCTCGGCGTTCATCCTGCAGAAGCTGAAGCGCGACGCGGAGTCGTACCTCGGCGAGAAGGTGGCCGACGCGGTCATCACCGTCCCGGCGTACTTCAACGACTCGGAGCGCCAGGCGACGAAGGAGGCCGGCGAGATCGCGGGCCTGAACGTCCTGCGCATCGTGAACGAGCCGACGGCCGCCGCGCTCGCGTACGGCCTCGACAAGGACGACCAGACGATCCTCGTCTTCGACCTCGGTGGCGGCACCTTCGACGTGTCCCTCCTGGAGATCGGCGACGGCGTCGTCGAGGTGAAGGCCACGAACGGCGACAACCACCTCGGTGGTGACGACTGGGACCAGCGCGTCGTCGACTACCTGGTCAAGCAGTTCAACAACGGCCACGGCGTGGACCTCTCCAAGGACAAGATGGCGCTCCAGCGCCTGCGCGAGGCGGCCGAGAAGGCCAAGATCGAGCTGTCCTCCTCCACGGAGACCTCGATCAACCTTCCGTACATCACGGCGTCCGCCGAGGGCCCGCTGCACCTGGACGAGAAGCTCACGCGCGCCCAGTTCCAGCAGCTCACGTCCGACCTTCTTGAGCGGTGCAAGAACCCGTTCAACAACGTCATCAAGGACGCGGGCATCCAGCTCAGCGAGATCGACCACGTCGTTCTCGTCGGTGGCTCGACCCGTATGCCCGCCGTCGCGGAGCTCGTCAAGGAGCTGACCGGTGGCCAGGACGCCAACAAGGGCGTGAACCCGGACGAGGTCGTCGCCATCGGCGCCGCCCTCCAGGCCGGTGTCCTCAAGGGCGAGGTCAAGGACGTCCTGCTCCTCGACGTCACCCCGCTGTCCCTCGGCATCGAGACCAAGGGAGGGATCATGACCAAGCTCATCGAGCGCAACACCACGATCCCGACCAAGCGCTCCGAGATCTTCACGACGGCCGAGGACAACCAGCCGTCCGTCCAGATCCAGGTCTACCAGGGCGAGCGCGAGATCGCGGCGTACAACAAGAAGCTCGGAATGTTCGAGCTCACGGGCCTGCCGCCGGCCCCGCGCGGTGTCCCGCAGATCGAGGTCGCCTTCGACATCGACGCCAACGGCATCATGCACGTGACGGCCAAGGACCTCGGCACCGGCAAGGAGCAGAAGATGACCGTCACCGGCGGCTCCTCGCTGCCGAAGGACGAGGTCGACCGCATGCGCCAGGAGGCCGAGCAGTACGCGGACGAGGACCACAAGCGCCGCGAGGCCGCCGAGTCCCGCAACCAGGGCGAGCAGCTCGTCTACCAGACGGAGAAGTTCCTCGCGGACAACGCGGACAAGGTCCCCGGTGACGTGAAGACCGAGGTCGAGTCCGCCGTCGAAGAGCTGAAGGAAAAGCTCAAGGGCGAGGACACGGCGGAGATCCGCACGGCCACCGAGAAGGTCGCGGCCGTCTCCCAGAAGCTGGGCCAGGCCATGTACGCGGACGCGCAGGCGGCCGGCGGCGAGGGCGCGGCCCCCGGTGCCGAGGGCGCCGAGGCCCCGAACATGTCCAAGGAAGACGACGTCGTCGACGCCGAGATCGTCGACGACGAGAAGCCCGGTGACTCGAAGGGCGGCGCCGCATGACCGAGGAGACTCCGGGCTTCGGTGACGACACCGAGAAGTCCGACGTCCCCTCCGGCGCCACCCCTGATGACGCGGCGCCGCAGGCCGCCGAGCCCTCCACTGAGGAGGGCCCGGCGGCCCCGGCCGGGGACGCAGCAAGCAATGCATCGGCGCAGTCGGCCCAGGACGTGGGCCTGATCGCGCAGCTGGACCAGGTGCGTACGGCGCTCGGCGAGCGCACGGCGGACCTCCAGCGGCTCCAGGCGGAGTATCAGAACTACCGCCGCCGTGTGGAGCGGGACAAGGTCACCGTCAAGGAGATCGCCGCGGCGAACCTCCTGGGCGAACTCCTCCCGAGCCTCGACGACATCGGCCGCGCGCGTGAGCACGGCGAGCTGGTGGGCGGGTTCAAGTCGGTCGCGGAGGCCCTTGAGACGGTCGTCGCCAAGATGGGCCTCCAGCAGTTCGGCAAGGAGGGCGAGCCCTTCGACCCGACGATCCACGAGGCCCTGATGCACTCGTACGCGCCGGACGTCACGGAGACGACCTGCGTCGCGATCCTGCAGCCGGGGTACCGCATCGGCGAGCGCACCATCCGCCCCGCGCGGGTGGCCGTGGCCGAGCCGCAGCCCGGTGCGCAGACGGTCAAGGGCGAGGAATCCGCCGAGGCCCCCGCGGACGGGGCTCAGGACAAGGAGACCGGTGGCCCGGACGAGGGCTGACGTAACGGAGCTGTTGTGAAGCGAGAGGAGGGACGTCGGGGATGAGCACCAAGGACTTCATCGAGAAGGACTACTACAAGGTCCTCGGCGTCCCCAAGGACGCCACCGAGGCCGAGATCAAGAAGGCGTACCGGAAACTCGCCCGCGAGAACCACCCGGACGCCAACAAGGGCAACGCGAAGGCGGAGGAGCGCTTCAAGGAGATCTCCGAGGCGAACGACGTCCTCGGGGACCCCAAGAAGCGCAAGGAGTACGACGAAGCGCGTGCTCTCTTCGGCAACGGCGGCTTCCGGGCAGGTCCCGGAGGCGGCGGTGCCCCAGGCTCCTTCAACTTCGACCTGGGGGACCTCTTCGGAGGCGGCGCCCAGGGCGGTGGAGCGGGCGGCGCCGGCGGTGCCGGCGGCTTCGGCGGCGGTCTGGGTGACGTCTTCGGGGGCCTGTTCAACCGAGGCGGCACGGGAGCGGGCGGCGCGGGCACGCGTACGCAGCCCCGGCGCGGCCAGGACATCGAGTCCGAGGTCACGCTGAGCTTCACGGAGGCGGTGGACGGGGCCACGGTCCCGCTCCGGATGTCCTCCCAGGCTCCCTGCAAGGCCTGTTCCGGCACCGGCGACAAGAACGGCACGCCGCGCGTGTGCCCGACCTGCGTCGGCACGGGCCAGGTCACGCGGGGAGGCGGCGGCGGTTTCTCCCTCACGGACCCCTGCGTGGACTGCAAGGGCCGCGGGCTCATCGCCCAGGACCCCTGCGAGGTCTGCAAGGGCTCGGGCAGGGCGAAGTCGTCCCGCACGATGCAGGTGCGGATCCCCGCGGGCGTCTCGGACGGCCAGCGCATCCGCCTGCGCGGCAAGGGCGGTCCCGGTGAACGGGGCGGCCCCGCGGGCGACTTGTACGTGGTCGTGCACGTCGACACCCACCCGGTCTTCGGCCGCAAGGGCGACAACCTGACGGTGACGGTGCCGGTGACGTTCACCGAGGCGGCACTGGGCGGCGAGGTGAAGGTCCCCACACTGGGCGGCCCGCCGGTCACCCTGAAGCTGCCGCCGGGCACGCCCAACGGCCGTACGATGCGGGCGCGGGGCAAGGGCGCGGTGCGCAAGGACGGTTCGCGGGGCGACCTCCTCGTGACGGTGGAGGTGGCGGTCCCGACCGACCTCACCGACACGGCGAAGGAAGCCCTGGAGGCTTACCGCAAGGCGACTGCGGACGACGATCCGCGGGCAGAACTGTTCCAGGCCGCGAAGGGAGCATGAGATGGACGGCCGTCGTCGAAATCCGTACCAACTGACCGACGAGACGCCGGTCTACGTCATCTCGGTGGCCGCCCAGCTGAGCGGACTCCACCCGCAGACCCTGCGCCAGTACGACCGCCTGGGCCTGGTCTCCCCGGACCGTACGCCGGGCCGGGGCCGCCGGTATTCGGCCCGCGACATCGACCTGCTCCGCACGGTGCAGCAGCTGTCGCAGGAAGAGGGCATCAACCTCGCGGGCATCAAGCGCATCATCAAGCTCGAGAACCAAGTGGCGGCGCTCCAGTCGAGGGTGGCGGAGCTGTCGTCGGCGGTGGAGGGCGCGGCCGCGGCGATGCAGCAGCGCGAGGCGGCGGTGCACGCGTCGTACCGCCGCGACCTGGTGCCTTACCAGGACGTGCAGCAGGCGAGCGCGCTGGTGGTGTGGCGCCCCAAGAGGGCGACGGAGTAGTTCGTACGCAGCGTGTGCCGGGGCCGGGAGGTGGGAACCTCCCGGCCCCTTCGCGCGTTGCGGTGGTCGACCAGAAGTGATTGTCGCGGGGGAAGTGGAATTCCATGGCCATGGTGGGACTGTTCTGGATCGCCGAGGGCGACGTGTACGTGGGCGCGAAGCCGTCGGGCCTCGCGGCGGGGGTGCGGCTGACGCCGGAGGGCGTGGTGGCCCTGGGCGACAAGCAGCCGGGCATGTGGCCCTGGGAGGACGTCCACGCGCTGGCGGCGCAGGACGTGCCCGTGAAGTCCCTCAAGCGGAACGTGGGCGTGCTGGTGGACATGGCCCTGACGGTGGGCCTCGGAGGGGGCGACGAGGCGCCGACGATGACGCTGCGGGTCTCGGACGCCGACGGCGACACGGACCTGATGGTGTACACGGCGGCGGCGACAGGGTACTCACAGAGGGAGTACGACCTCTCCCGCGAGCTCTTGTCCCGCCTGACCCAGGGCGCGGGCACGCTGCTGACCACCCTGGCGGCGATGGCGGAGTGGGGCAGGAGCCATGAAGGCGGGACGCCGAGGGCGGCGGAGCGCGAGGAACTACTACGAACGTGGACGGAGTCCTGATGCCCAGCTCTCCCGTGAGCGCACCGACCCAGACGGACCTGACGCACTTGCGCCGCTGCGTGGAGCTGGCGAGGGAAGCCCTGGACGCGGGCGACGAACCCTTCGGCTCGCTCCTGGTGTCGGCGGACGGCAAGGTCCTCCAGGAGGACCGCAACCGGGTGGCGGGCGGAGACCAGACCCGCCACCCCGAGTTCGAACTGGCCCGCTGGTCGGCGGAGCACCTGCCGCCCGGGGAACGGGCGGGCGCCACGGTCTACACCTCGGGCGAACACTGCCCCATGTGCTCGGCGGCGCACGCCTGGGTGGGCCTGGGCCGCATCGCGTACGCGGCGTCGTCGGCGCAACTGGCGTCATGGCTGAAGGAGCTGAACGCCCCACCGTCACCGGTCATCTCTCTCCCGATCGGGGAGATCGCACCGGGCGTGGCGGTGACGGGGCCTGCTCCTGAACTGGCGGAGGAAGTAAGGGAGTTGCACACCCGGTTCGCACGGAGTCGACGCACGTCGTCCTGACTGCTGGGCGGTTCGGAGCAGCTCGTCACTCCAGGATCCCCGACTGGCTTATGAGATAGCCGAGTTGGGCGCGGCTCCGGCTGCCCAGGGTCGTGGCGAGTTTGGCTATGTGGACGCGGGCCGTGCGGATGTTCATGCCGAGACGTTCCGCGATTTCGGCGTCGGTCAGGCCCTCGACGAGGAGCTTGGTGATGGCGCGCTGGCGAGGCGTGATGCCGTTCTCGGCGGGCTGGGGCGCGGCCTGGGGCCACATGGGTGTGGCGAGGCGCCACAGCCGCCAGAACGTGGTGGCGAAGTACTCGACGAGGCCCGGGTGGCGCAGTTCGAGGGCCACGCTGCGGTCCTTGCTGGCCGGGATGAAGGCCACGGTCCGGTCGAAGACGAAGAGGCGCTCGGTGACTTCGTCGAGGGTGCGGGCCTCGGCGTCGCCGTCGAGCTGCTCGAAGTAGCCGAGCACGGGCAGGGAATGGCGTGTGGTGTGCTGGTAGAGCGTGCGCATACGGCAGCCGCGGCTGAGGATCGCCTGGTCCCGGGGGAGCGCTTCGGCCAAGGTCTCCGGAGGGCGGGTGCCGCCGGGCTGGATGGCGAGGAACTCCTCGGTGACGTCGCGCATGGCGCGGTCGATGGCTGCGTTGATGCGCTCCAGACCGTCGAGGACGGTGATGGCGGGCACCCCTTCCGCGGAGTCGACTCCCGCGTGCAGGGCGATGAACGGCTCGAACGCCGAGGTGAGCCGCGACTCCAGGTGCCGCTGGTCCGCGACGCGGTCCTCGAAGGTGCGGAGCAGGCGGGGCAGGGCGACGGCGGGGGCGGTGGGGTGCAGCCACCGCATGTCGTCCAGGCCGGGGTGCAGGAGGCCGAAGTCGACGAGGCACGGCGTCCGCGCGGCGTCCTCGCTGCGGATGCGGCCCTCGCGCAGGGCGCGGGAGTAGACGGCAAGGCCCGGCTCACAGGGCTGCTCGGCGGGGTGCGGTACGTGCTCGATGGCTGTGTCTGCCGTGTCCACTTCTCCGGCCTCCGCTCTCATGTCCCGGAGTTCAGAATCCCCGACCGGCCTATGAGATAGCCGAGCTGGGTCCGGCTCTGGCTGCCGAGGACGGTGGCGAGCTTGGCGATGTGGACGCGGGCCGTGCGGACGTTCATGCCGAGGCGAGCGGCGATCTCGGTGTCGGTGAGGCCCTCGGTGAGGAGGGTGGCTATGGCGCGCTGGCGGGCCGTGATGCCGTCTCTCGCGGGCTGCGGTGCCGTGTGCGGGAACATGGGCGTCGCCAGGTGCCACAGGCGGTGGAAGGCCGTGACGAGGAACTCGATGACGGCGGGATGCCGGAGCTCCAGGGCGGCGGAGCGTTCCGCGTCGGCGGGAATGAACGCGACGGTGCGGTCGAACACGAGCAGCCGCTCCGTCACCTCGTCCAGCGTGCGGACCTCGACGTCGCCGTCGAGCTGCTCGAAGTGGGCGAGGGTGGCCAGGGAATGGCGCGTCGTGTGCTGGTAGAGGGTCCGCATCCGGGCCCCCCGGGAGAGCATCGACTGCTCGGGCGGGACGGCGGTCACCAACAGGTCGGGCGGCCGGGCGCCGCCGGGCTGGATCGTGAGTACTTCCTCTGAGGTCGCCGCCACGGCCCGGTCGATGGCTTCGTTGATCCGGGGGAGCCCTCGCAGCACGGTGACGGCTGCGCCTCGGGTGGTGGCGGGGACGGGGACGGTGCCTGTCCTGAGGTTCATGAGCGGTGCGAACGCCGCGGCGAGGCGCATCTGCTGGTCGCGCTGGTCCGCGATGTCTTGGGCGACGGCCCCGAGGAGCTGGGGCAGGGCGACGGCGGGCGGCCTCGGTCTCAGCCGCCGCGCGTCCGCCTCGTCCGGGTACAGGAGCCCGAAGTCGACCAGGCAGGGTGCCGATGCGGCGTCCTGGCGTGGGACGTGGTTCTCCCGCAGCGCCCGGATGTACAGCTCTGTCCCCGCCTCGCACAACTCGTCAGGGCCGTGGGAGTGGGGTTCGGTGGTCACCTCGGGCGGTCCTGCTCGAGGATGTCCGAATGGGCGATGAGGTAGCCGAGTTGGGCCCGGCTGCCGCTGCCCAGGGCGGCGGCGATCTTGGCTATGTGGGCGCGGCAGGTGCGGACGTTCATGCCGAGGCGACGGGCGATGGCCTCGTCGACGTGGCCCTCCACGAGGAGTTTGGCTATGGAGCGCTGGACACCGGTGATGCCGTCGGTCGAGGGAGGGTAGGGAACCTCGTCGAGAAGCGGAGTCGCCCAGCGCCACTGCTGCTCGAAGACCTTGGCGAGGTACTCGACCAGGCCGGGATGGCGGAGCTCCAGGGCGACGTCGCGATCGGCGCGCGCGGGGATGAGCGCGACGGCACGATCGAAGATCATCATCCGGTCGATCACTTCTTCCAGGGTCCGTATCTCCACGTTCTCCTGGGACATGCGCGCCGCGTAGGCCAGGGTTCCCTGGCTGTGTCTCATGGTGTGCTGATAGATGGTGCGCATGGAGATGCCGCGGTCGAGGACGGTCTGCCCGCGCTGCAGCGCGACGTTGAGGGTCTTCTCGCTGCGGCCTCCCCCCGGCTGGACGGTGAGCACCTCGAAACGGCACTCCGCCGTGGCGCGCTCGATGGCCGCGTTGATGCGGGCCTCGCCCTCCAGAACGGTGATCGCGTGGGTCACCGGTTCCTCATGTGCCGTGATGGCCATGAATGGCTCAAAGATATCGGCAAGTTGAACGGCGAGCCGCCGCCGATCCTTGATTTCCTGCTCGATGGGATGGAGGCGCTGTGCGAGTGCGGCGGACGGGGAAACCGGCCGCAGCCAGTCCGCGTCGTCCGGATCCGGATGCAGCAGAGCGGATTCCAGTAGGCAAGGAGCGTTCTCGGCCTCGGCGCGTGCCAAGCGGCCGTTGCCGAGAGCGGTGGCGTACAGCCTCGACCCCTCGTCGCAAAGGGGGACGGCGGGGTGAGGATGTGTCGGTTTCGCACTTGTTGTAAGCAAATCTCCACCCCCCAGGGTCCTGAACGTGCAGGAACATGATGCATCGACCCTGTGGCTTTGACGTGCTCGATTGAGACATCGTCTTGTTGAGCCGGGGGAGAGGAACCTACCAAGTGAGGACGAAGCCGACCATGTTTAAGCGCATGCTTCGCTCGGTGCTTGTCACCACCTTCTCCGCAGGGCTGGTCATGGGAGCGACGAGTGCTCTCGATCTCGGGTGGCACAGCGAGCCAGCGAGTACGAGTTCCGTTTCAGCTCCGTCCACGGACCTTGGCTGGCACATCGGTCCGGCGGGAGCGAAGGCATGAGCACTCCTCCCGACGACCGCACCTTCCGCCGAGAAATGGCCACCGCCTACCGATCCGGTTGGCACTTCATCGATCTCGCCACCGCGATACCCCACGCAGGCGACTCGTTGATGGTCACGCTCCTCGGTGAGCCGGTAGTCGTCACCCGTGACGACGAGGAGGAGATCCGGGCCTACCGGTGCCTCCGCAAGCCGCGCGGCGCCCCGCAGCCAGTGCGGTGTGCCATTCGGTACGGGATGGTCTTCGTCAATCTCGACCGGCGTGACCACCAGCTGGTCGGTGAACCCGGCCGGCCCGGAGAGCAGCAGGACCAGCAGAGTTCGAGCACTACAAGAGCCATCACAGCCACCCCCCGCAGCGCCTGACGCGATCCCCCGTCGTTGTACATCGCGCAGGTGCTTCCCCCAGCAGCGGCGCCACCGTGGACCTGAACACGGTGGCGCCGCTGTGGTGTGCGCGGACCCGGTCCGCCGCCGGTGTCAGCTAGCCGCCTTGTTCCCCATCGCCCGCGTCAGCGTGATCTCGATCAGCACGCGGTTCGGATTCACCCGCGGAGCCCTCTCGTACCGCTCCTCGTAGCGCCGCTCGCCCTCCGCGATCTCCGCCTCCTCCGTACGCACCCGCGCGTACCCCTCCAGCGTCGCCCAGCGCCGCCCGTCGACCTGGCAGACCGCCACCCGCGCCCCCGGCCCCTCCGCGCCGGGAGCCGTCGCCGCGAGGACGTGGGAGACCTTCGCGCTCGACCTGCTCGCAAGGACGCGGGCCACCCCCGCCTCCGGGTCGTACGTCACGCCGACCGGCACGACGTGCGGGGTGCCGTCCGGGCGCAGTGTCGTCAGCGTGCACAGATGCCGTTCGCGCCAGAAGCTGAGGTAGGCGGGGGTCGGGTTGTGCGGGTCCATGGCCATGCAGCGAACCTAACCGCCGCCCGACCGCAGCCCGCGTGCACCCCGCCCTCGCCCTTCCCACGCACCCTGCCCTCGCTTCCTTGAGTGGAATAGACTCAACTTTATGTACGCTGTTTAAGTCAGGTGGGGCGGATGGGCGCCCGCCAGGCCGTACGCCACACGAGCCGTACGCCATACGGATCGCAAGGAGGAGACGACTACGTGGACGCCGAGCTGACCAACAGGAGCCGGGACGCGATCAACGCGGCCAGCAACCTGGCCGTGAAGGACGGGCACCCCGACCTGACCCCCGCGCATCTGCTGCTCGCGCTGCTCGAGGGGCAGGACAACGAGAACATCACCGACCTGCTCGCCGCGGTCGAGGCCGACCAGGCCGCCGTCCGCGCCGACGCCGAGCGGGCGCTGAGCACCCTGCCCAGCGTCACGGGCTCCACCGTCGCGCCGCCGCAGCCCAACCGCGACCTGCTCGCGGTCATCGCCGACGCCTCGCAGCGGGCGAAGGAGCTGGGCGATGATTACCTCTCCACCGAGCATCTGCTGATCGGCATCGCCGCCAAGGGCGGTCCCGCGGGTGAGGTCCTGAGCCAGCACGGGGCCAGTGCGAAGAAGCTGCTCGACGCGTTCGAGAAGGCAAGGGGAGGACGCCGGGTGACCACTCAGGACCCGGAGGGGCAGTACAAGGCCCTGGAGAAGTTCGGCACCGATTTCACCGCCGCGGCCAGGGAGGGCAAGCTCGATCCCGTCATCGGGCGGGATCAGGAGATCCGGCGCGTGGTGCAGGTCCTGTCCCGGCGCACGAAGAACAACCCCGTCCTCATCGGCGAGCCCGGCGTCGGCAAGACCGCCGTCGTCGAAGGGCTCGCGCAGCGCATCGTGAAGGGGGACGTCCCCGAGTCCCTCAAGAACAAGCGGCTCGTCTCGCTCGACCTGGGGGCCATGGTCGCGGGCGCCAAGTACCGCGGTGAGTTCGAGGAGCGCCTCAAGACCGTCCTCTCCGAGATCAAGGAGAGCGACGGGCAGATCATCACCTTCATCGACGAGCTGCACACCGTCGTGGGCGCCGGAGCGGGCGGCGACTCCGCCATGGACGCCGGCAACATGCTCAAGCCCATGCTCGCCCGCGGCGAGCTGCGCATGGTCGGTGCGACCACCCTCGACGAGTACCGCGAGCGGATCGAGAAGGACCCGGCGCTCGAACGGCGCTTCCAGCAGGTGTTGGTCGACGAGCCGAGCGTCGAGGACTCCATCGCCATCCTCCGCGGGCTCAAGGGGCGGTACGAGGCCCACCACAAGGTCCAGATCGCCGACAGCGCGCTCGTCGCGGCCGCCGCGCTCTCCGACCGGTACATCACCTCGCGTTTCCTTCCCGACAAGGCCATCGACCTCGTCGACGAGGCCGCGTCCCGGCTGCGCATGGAGATCGACTCGTCGCCCCTGGAGATCGACGAACTCCAGCGCGCCGTCGACCGCCTGAAGATGGAGGAGCTCGCCCTCAGCAAGGAGACCGACCCCGCGAGCAAGGAGCGCCTCGAAAGGCTGCGGCGCGACCTCGCCGACAAGGAGGAGGAGCTGCGCGGGCTCAACGCGCGCTGGGAGAAGGAGAAGCAGTCCCTCAACCGCGTCGGTGAGCTGAAGGAGAAGCTCGACGAGCTGCGCGGCACGGCCGAACGCGCCCAGCGCGACGGCGACTTCGACACCGCGAGCAAGCTGCTCTACGGAGAGATCCCCGCCCTCGAACACGACCTGGAGGTCGCTTCCGAGGCCGAGGAAGAGGTCTCCAAGGACACCATGGTCAAGGAGGAGGTCGGTCCCGACGACATCGCCGATGTGGTCGGAGCCTGGACCGGCATCCCCGCGGGACGCCTCATGGAGGGCGAGACGCAGAAGCTCCTGCGCATGGAGGAGGAGCTCGGCAAGCGGCTCATCGGCCAGACCGAGGCCGTGCAGGCGGTGTCGGACGCCGTGCGCCGCACGCGGGCCGGTATCGCCGACCCCGACCGCCCCACCGGCTCGTTCCTCTTCCTGGGCCCGACCGGCGTCGGCAAGACCGAGCTGGCGAAGGCCCTCGCGGACTTCCTCTTCGACGACGAGCGCGCCATGGTCCGCATCGACATGAGCGAGTACGGCGAGAAGCACAGCGTGGCCAGGCTGGTCGGCGCCCCGCCCGGGTACGTCGGCTATGAGGAGGGCGGCCAGCTCACCGAGGCCGTGCGCAGGCGCCCGTACAGCGTCGTCCTGCTCGACGAGGTCGAGAAGGCGCACCCGGAAGTCTTCGACGTGCTGCTCCAGGTCCTCGACGACGGGCGGCTCACCGACGGGCAGGGGCGGACGGTGGACTTCCGCAACACCATCCTCGTCCTGACGTCGAACCTCGGCAGCCAGTACCTCGTCGAGCCGACGACCTCCCCGGAGGAGAAGAAGCAGCAGGTCCTGGACGTCGTACGGGCCTCTTTCAAGCCGGAGTTCCTCAACCGGCTCGACGACCTCGTGGTCTTCTCCGCGCTCAGCAAGGACGAGCTCGCGCACATCGCCGAGCTGCAGATCGACCGCCTCGCGAAGAGGCTCGCCGAGCGGCGGCTCACGCTGGAGGTCTCCCCGGAGGCGCTCGCGTGGCTGGCGGAAGAGGGCAACGACCCGGCGTACGGAGCGCGGCCCCTGCGGCGCCTCATCCAGACGTCCATCGGCGACCGGCTCGCCAAGGAGATCCTCTCGGGCGAGGTGAAGGACGGCGACACGGTGCGTGTGGACACCTTCGGGGACGGTCTGATCGTCGGTCCAGCGACGGGCGCGACGGGCGTGACGGGCGTGACGGGAGAGGACGCCGGAAATACAGCCGGAGGCACGGGCGGAAATTCAGCGGGAAAGACCCTGTGAAGGGCTTCAGGACGGCATAACCCGGTCACATCGGGGGCGGGGGTTGCGGGCCCCCGCCCGACATGGGGCAGGATGGCGGAATCCGTACGAAGGGACTAAGCACGTGAGCATCGACCCGTCCTCGATTCCGAATTTCGGGGGACAGCCCGAACCGCAGCAGGGCGATGGACCGGCGGGCCCCGTTGTCCCCGACCAGGACCTGGTCAAGCAGCTCCTGGACCAGATGGAGCTCAAGCACGTCGTCGACGAAGAGGGTGACCTCGCGGCGCCGTGGGAGGAGTTCCGCACGTACTTCATGTTCCGTGGCGAAGGGGACCAGCAGGTCTTCTCGGTGCGGACGTTCTACGACCGCGCGCACGGCATCGAAGAGAAGTCCCAGCTCCTCGAGGCGATCGACGACTGGAACCGCCGCACCCTGTGGCCGAAGGTCTACACGCACACCCACGACGACGGCACCGTCCGCCTCATCGGCGAGGCACAGATGCTGATCGGCACCGGAGTCTCGCTCGAGCACTTCGTGTCGTCGACGGTCAGCTGGGTGCGCGCCGCGATCGAGTTCGACAAGTGGCTCGTCGAGCAGCTCGGCCTCGAGGCCGAGGTCGACGCCACCGAGGGTGAAGAGAAGCCCGAGGACGAGGCCTAGGCCACGTCCGGACGAGAGCCCGGCCGGAAGCGCGCCACTTGGTGGCGGGCGTCCCGGCCGGGCTTTCGCGTTACGGAGACGTGCGACCTGCGCGGGTCACAGCGACTTGAGCCGCGAGACCGCTTCCGCCAGGACCTCGTCCTTCTTGCAGAACGCGAAGCGCACGAACGGCGCTCCGGCCTCGCGGTGGTCGTAGAAGACCGCGTTCGGGATGGCGACCACGCCGACGCGCTCGGGCAGGGCCCGGCAGAAGGCGAAGCCGTCGCTCTCGCCGAGGGGGCGGATGTCGGTGGTGATGAAGTACGTGCCCGCCGGGCGGTAGACGTCGAAGCCCGCAGCCGTGAGCCCCTCGCTCAGGAGGTCCCGCTTGGCGCGCATGCCCTCGCGGAAGGACGCGAAGTACGAGTCAGGCAGGGCGAGCGCCTCCGCGATCGCGTACTGGAAGGGCCCTGAAGACACATAGGTGAGGAACTGCTTCGCAGACCGGACCGCCGTCACGAGCTCGGGCGTGGACGTGATCCAGCCGACCTTCCAGCCGGTGTACGAGAACGTCTTGCCCGCGGAGCCGATCGTCACCGTGCGCTCGCGCATGCCGGGGAACGAGGCGAGGGGGATGTGCGTGGTGCCGTCGCCGTCGTCGAAGACGAGGTGCTCGTAGACCTCGTCCGTGACCACGAGGAGGTCGCGCTCGACCGCGAGCTTCGCGATCTCGGTGAGCTCCGCGCGGGTCAGGACCGTGCCGGTCGGGTTGTGCGGGGTGTTCAGGAGCAGCAGCCGGGTGTGGGGCGTGATCGCGTCGCGCAGCTCGTCCAGGTCGAGCCGGAAGCGTCCCTCGGCGGCGTCCGGGCGCAGCGTCACGGGCACGCGCTTGCCGCCGGCCAGGGCGATCGACGCCGCGTACGAGTCGTAGTACGGCTCCAGGGCGATCACCTCGTCGCCGGGCTCGACCAGGGCGAGCAGGGACGCCGCGATCGCCTCGGTGGCGCCCGCCGTGACCAGGACCTCGCGGTCGGGGTCGTACGCGAGGCCGTACTGCCGCTGCTGGTGCTCGGCGACGGCGGTGCGGAGCTCGGGGATGCCGGGGCCCGGCGGGTACTGATTGCCGCGCCCGTCACGCAGGGCACGCACCGCGGCCTCGCGGATCTCCTCGGGACCGTCGGTGTCCGGGAAACCCTGGCCGAGGTTGATGGCCCCCGTTTTCACGGCAAGCGCAGACATCTCGGCGAAAATCGTCGTACCGAACTCGGCGAGGCGGCGGTTGAGCAGCGGGCGCCCGTTCCCGGAAGTGGAGGTCATGGCCGCCATCCTGCGCCGAATCTCTGGAGTTCCTCAACTCACGTATGGGCGTGACGGCCTGAAGCGATGCCCGAGGCGCAGCTTCTGACCTGCGGCGGAGCCGTGGTTGTCGGCCGTTGTCGGTCATTGCCGATGCTCCTTGGGCTCACTGTCCGGTCCCACGCGAGCGGGCGCGCTGCCGTAGCTCGGCCCGCTCGGCAGGGCTCAGCGGATGCCGCGCCAGAGCGATGGAGAGCGCCAGCAATCGGCGGCGGAGTGCAGTGCGCCCCGGCTGCTGGGCAAGCTGCACGTAGGTCGCAGTCCACTCCCGCTGCATGCGTACCAGGTCATCGGGAATCGAAGGTTCCATACATTCGACTAGATCACATGTTCGATTTTTTGGACAAGGTGAGGCGCCCCGACATGTCGTGCTCGTCTTCGTCCACGTCATCACGTTCGAGGTGTCTGGAACCTTGGCATCGCCCGCAGAGCGTTGGAAACTCGAAGGGTGCTGCCGGGGGCGTCGGTACAGAGTCTCTCCAGGCAGGCATCTACTCACGGGGGTGGCGGCGATGTTGGCGGAGTCGTTGATCGCGCTGGCGACAGCGGGCGGCGTAGCGGTGGCGCAAGCCGCGGGCACGGACGCGTGGAGCGGACTGCGCAGCAAGATCGCAGCATGGTTCGGGCGCGGGGATCAGACGCGTGAACGGGCAGAGCTGGAACGGCTGGATCGCAGCGCGGCCGAACTCGCGGTAGCCGGCGACGATGCCGAACGGGCACGCCTTCGGCATGAGGCGGTATGGCAGACCCGTATCGAGAGCTTCCTGGAGGAGCTTTCGGACGAGGAGCGCGAGGAAGCAGCGACCGCGCTGCAGCTTCTGCTGAAGGAGGCCGAGACGGCTGGCGCCGGCGGGGTATCGGCCGAGACCGGCGGTGCCGCCGCGGGGCGGGACATGAACATCAAGGCTGACCGTGGTTCGTTCGCGGCGGGGGCGGCTCACATCGAGGGAGACATGCGGCTGGGAAACCCTCCGCAGCCGGGTCCGGACCAGCCCTGACCGCACCCGGGAGCACGGGGGGCCCGCCCTCCGGCGTGTCGGCTCTCCACGGAGTCGCAGCCCACTCTCTGCATGCGCGGAACATCTACGTCGGTGGAGCAGGGGATCGAAGGCCGGAGCGGGTCACCGTGGTACCGCCACTGGGGCTGCGTGACCCCTATCGCCCTCTGCGAGGCCGCGACGTACTGCTGCGGAACTTGGAGTCGGCGCTCAGCCCAGGCATCGACAGCCCAGGCATCGAGCGGCAGATACAGGTTCTGTGCGGCATGGGTGGGTGTGGAAAGACGTCCCTGGCCTTGGAAGTTGCCCACCGCTGCGCGAGCGTGGGGCATCGGGTGTGGTGGGTCGATGCCCGCCAGGACACCACGTTGGAGGCCGGGTTCCGTGCCGTGGCCCGCCATGCCGGGGCCACGGATGAGCAGTTGAACGCCGGAGATGCGGTGGATGTGCTGTGGGCGCACCTGTCCCAGCTGACCGCACCCTGGCTGCTCGTGGTGGACAACGCCGATGACCCCGCACTGCTGGACGGCCCGGGCAGCCTGCGGGCCGGTACCGGCTGGCTTCGCCCCCATGCCAATCCGGTGGGGAGCGTTCTGATCACCTCCCGCGTCAGCAGCGCCGAAACCTGGGGCAGCATGTGTGCCCCGCACTCCGTGCGTCCCCTGTCCGGCGAGGACGAGATCGCCGACGCGGTGCAGATCCTGCGGGACCACGCACCGCCCGCCGCAGGCACGGAGGACGATGCCCGCCAACTGGCCACCCGCCTCGGCGGCCTTCCGCTGGCCCTGCGCCTGGCCGGCACGTATCTGGCCGAGGCCAACCAGGTGCCGGCCGCCTATCGTGAGCGCGGCACTCCCACCGACTTCTCGTCCTACTGCCGGGCCCTGGACGAAGATCTCCGCCACGTCGACCGCGCCAATGTGATCGGCCAGGCGTGGGCCATGTCCATGGAGCTGCTGGAGAAGCGAGGCGACGTACTTGCCCGGCCATTGCTGGAACTGATCAGCGCATTCGCCGACGCTCCACTGCCCTACACCTTGCTCCTCACCCCGACCGCCCTGGACGGCGCTGGAGTACTCACCGAGCTTGATGGCCCCGGCATCTGGAAATTGCTGACGGCTCTTTCGAGCGTCGGCCTCCTCGATCTTGCCGAGTCCAACGCGGAGGCGATCCCTCCAACGGTGCGGGTGCATCCCCTCGTTCGCGCTGCCACCTCTAGCCAGACGTCCCTCACGACAGCCATTGGTGCACTGCACAGCGCCACATGGTCCGACGAGACGGGCATCCCGGAGGACCCCGCCTATCGGGGCCACTGGCAGCTGCTCCAGCCACACGCTCAGTACCTGTTTCACAGCGCCCGCGCTGCCGCACTGCCCATCCCCGTCATGTTGGAGGCCGCCGACGCGGGAGGATTCGCAGCCCGTTATCTCCGGGTCCGGGGTCAGTATCACCAGGCGCGCACGGAGTGCGAGGCTGTCCTCGCCCTGTCCCGCGAGCATCGAGGCGAGACGCACCCTGACACTCTGACCGCCCGGCACAACCTTGCTGGGGTTTTGCGAGATCAGGGCGAGTTGGAGACAGCCCGCACCGAGTACGAGGCCGTCCTCGCCCTGCATCGCGAGCATCTAGGCGAAACCCACCGCGAAACTCTGTCCACCCGACACGAACTTGCTGGGGTTCTGCGAGATCAAGGCGAGTTGGAGGCCGCCCGCACCGACTACGAGGCCGTCCTCGCCCTGCGTCGCGTCAACGATGGCGAGACCCACCCTGACACTCTGACCGCCCGGCACAACCTTGCTGGGGTCTTGCGAGCACAGGGCGAGTTGGAGGCAGGCCGTACCGAGTTCGAGGCCGTCCTCGCCCTATCCCATGAGCATCTAGGCGAGACCCACCCTGACACTCTGACCACCCGGCACAACCTTGCTGGGGCTCTGCGAGAGCAGGGCGACTTGGAGGCCGCCCGCACCGAGTTCGAGGCCATCCTCGCCCTGCGTCGCGTCAACGAGGGCGAGACCCACCCCGACACCCTGGCCACCCGGCACGACCTTGCTGGGGTTTTGCGAGAGCAGGGCGAGTTGGAGGCCGCCCGCACCGAGTTCGAGGCTGTCCTCGCCCTGCGCCGCGCCAACCAGGGCGAGATCCACCCGAACACTCTGACCGCTCGGCACGAAATTGCTGGGATTCTGCGAGATCAAGGCGAGTTGGAGGCCGCCCGCACCGAGTTCGAGGCCATCCTCGCCCTGCGCCGCGCCAACCAGGGCGAGACCCACCCCGACACTCTGACCGCTCGCGCCTGGCTGGAGTGGCTCGATGGCCAAAGATGACACTCGGCCCGATGCTTCTGGTTCCTGTACCAGCCCGGCGCACGAAAGCAGATCTTCGCGGCGATCCGATGGCCGCGTAGCGCTGCCCTCAAGCGTCCCGCCCCACGCCTAGCGTCAACGGATGCCGAGCGACGCGGGGTGCACCGAGGGGCGGTGAGTCGTTGACCAGTAGGCATACAGCTCGCCTCGGGCGAGCGGGCCCGCTGCGGTCCCAAGCCATGGTCCGGGTCACTCCAGGGCCCGCGAGCGCGCGGGATGCGCGCTCCGAGGTACTTCTACGCTTCCGCGCTTTTGGACGCGGGCGAGAACATCAAGGCCGTCAGCCAGTACATGGGCCGCCGATCCGGGGCTGGCATTGCGCGTGTACGCCCGCCTAATGCCCGATAGCCGAGAGCGCGCCCGTGGCGCCATCGGCCAGGGGTTGGGAGCCTCCTCCGCAGGAAATCATGGCCACGGACGGACCAGTCAGGTGCGAACAGCCTATGAACTGCCCCTCTGAGCAGGACAGGGGCATTTGCCCCGCGAGAACCCTCTGAACTTGCTCAACTCTGCTTTGGGTCAGCGTGCGCGGGGGCATTCCCCTTTCACGCAAGTACAACGTGAAAAGAGAACGCGGACCCACGGGGGGCCTGCTTCGGGGGAACGGAAAGGGGCGTGAAGGTCATGATCCTGGTCTTCGTGTTTGTCGCGGTTGTTCTGGTCGTCGTCGCACTCGCGGTTGCCGGCGGCAAGGGAAGCGGTAAGCGGTCGCACTCCGGAACGGCCGGTGGGTCCGCGGCCGGTGGCGGCTGGTGGGTCGGTGGCGGCGACAGTGGCGGCCACCACGGCGGCAGCTCCTGTGGCGGCGGTTCGTCCTGCGGCGGCAGCTCTTCGTGCGGCGGCGGTGGCGGTGGCGGTTGTGGTGGTGGCGGAGGCAGCTGACACGGGGCAGCTGGTCCGTCCATCTGTTGAAGTGCCCGGTGGGAGGCAACTCCTGCCGGGCACTTTGTCGTTGAGCCATTGAACAGTTGAACTGTGCAGCCCCCGAGGGGATGGAAACCCTCCGAAGTTGGGTAAAAACGCTGTGGCAGTGCAGCAGTCCATGATTCCCTCTTAACCGTCAGCACCGCCCTCGTACGGACGACTTGGACAAACAGGTCGTCTCTTCGCTGGGCACGAGCCGGCATTCCGGCCGCCCGGTGTCCGACCGGGTGCGCCGGCACCACCTCCATTGCGTGTTAGCGGAGCCGACCCATGCTCACGACCCTGAAGACTGTCTATACCGACACGTGCGCCGCGGACCTCGCCTGGACCCTCGGGCGCGAGCCGCTGCCCGCGCTCGCCACACTCGAACTCGAACTCGCCGATGCCAAAATGGAGTTGAGGCTCCTGGGGGCATCGCACCAGGTGCTCCTCGAAGAGGAGCAGGGCACCTGTTCCGAGACCGTCGCCTGCATCCCCGGCAGCAGTACGCCCCTCCCGCTCGGCGTCTCCAAGCGCCTGGGCGAGTGGGAGTACGAATTCGCGGCGCGCGTCGAGACCCTCTCGCGCGGCCAGTTCGCGGGCCGCGCACAGGAACTGCTCGCCCTGGTGGCCGAGCATCCGCACGGCCTCGCCGGGGTCTTCCCCGGCAGCCCGCACGCGTTCACGGCGATGCTGGCGCAGCGGCACGAGGGCTCGGTGCAGTGGCGCACCTGGCACGCCTATCCGCAGGACGGGCAACTCGTCGCGACCCGCACTCGCGTGGGAGTTCGGATGCCGGCGATTCTCTGACCGGGCGGTTCGCGGCTCCCGGCCGGGCGGCTCGCGGCGCTCTGACCAAGGGCCGAGCAGGGCGTCACCAAGTGCCCCTTGCCGCGCCCCATTTACACCTCTGACGTCGAGATGCACCCTTGTGGGTGACCGGACGTGAGAGTCCGGTGACGTAGCGTTCCCAACGTGATCGAGCCGTCAACGCATTTACCCGTGACGCCCAGGACGGGGCGGTTCCTCGTCCTGGCGGGCGTCTTCATCTGCGCGGCCTGCGGTCTGGTGTACGAACTCGAACTGGTCGCCCTCGCCTCGTACCTGATCGGTGACTCGGTCACGCAGGCGTCGGTGGTCCTCTCGGTGATGGTCTTCGCCATGGGCATCGGCTCCCTGCTCGCCAAGCGCCTGCGCTGCCGGGCCGCCGCCGGATTCGGCCTGGTCGAGTCGGCGCTCGCGCTCGTCGGCGGACTGAGCGCCATGGCCTTGTACGCGGCGTTCGCCTGGACCGGCGACCGGGGCGAGGTCTGGGCGGGCGGCTCGCGGTATCTGCTCGTCGCGTTCTCGCTCGCCATCGGCCTGCTCATCGGCGCCGAAGTGCCGCTCCTGATGGTGCTCATCCAGCGGATCAGACGGCAGGACCCCAGCGGCGCGGTCTCGGACCTGTTCGCCGCCGACTACGTGGGCGCGCTGGTGGGCGGCCTCGCTTTCCCCTTCCTCCTGCTCCCCCTGCTCGGCCAGCTGACCGGGGCGCTGATCACCGGCGCGATCAACGCGCTCGCGGGCGGCGCCCTCGTCTTCGGCCTCTTCCGGCACGACCTGAGCGTGCGCGGCCGCTGGGCACTGCTCGTCGCGAACGTCACCGTCCTCGGGGTGCTCGCCGCCGCAGCCGTGCTCGTCGGCGACTTCGAGGCGGCGGCGCGGCGTGCGGTCTACGGCAAGGACGTACGGGTCGCCGTGCAGACCGACGTCCAGGAAGTGGTCCTCACCGGCGGCAGGCTCGACTCGCTCGACCTCTACCTCGACGGGCGGCTGCGCGTCAGCGGCCGTGACGAGCACCGCTACCACCGTGCGCTCGTCGGCCCCGCGATGAACGGCCGCCGCGCGCGCGTGCTGATCCTGGGCGGCGGTGACGGCCTCGCGGCGCGCGAGGTGCTGCGGCACTCGGGGGTGCGGCGGGTGGACATCGTCGAACTCGACCGGGGCGTGGTGGAGTTGGCGCGCAGTGACCCGGCGCTGAGCGAGCTGAACGAGCAGGTGTACCGCGACCCCCGGGTGCGCGTGGTGCACGCCGACGCGTTCCGCTGGCTGCGCTCGCCCCCTCGTACGTACGACGTGGTGATCTCCGATCTGCCTGACCCCGGCATCACCGCGAGCACCAAGCTCTACTCCCAGGAGTTCTACGGCCTCGTGTGCCGGGCCCTGGCCGCGGGCGGCCGCCTCTCCGTGCACGCGGGGCCCGTCGCCGCGCGGCCCCGCGTCTTCTGGACGGTGGAGGCGACGCTGCGGGCGGCGGGTCTGCGGACCGAGCCGTACCGCGTGGACGGCCGCCTCTCCGGGTTCGCGGCGGGCCCCGACCGGACGGCGGACGGCGCGTCGGCGCCGCGCGACTGGGGCTTCGTCCTCGCGGCCGGATCCCGCCCCGTCCTCGACCCGCCCCGGACGGCCGGGCTGCTGCGGGTGGACGTCGCGTCCGCCGAACGGACGAGGATGCGGGGGTTGACCCCCTCCACACTGGTGCACCCGCGGTACGCGAACTGACGAACTGACGTACATGGTCTCGGCCACGTGGGTAGGCTCGGTTGCCATGGAGCATGAGGTGTTCGTTCCGGTTCCCGCCGACCGTCTTCAGCAGGTGCTGAGCGACCCCGAGCAGGTCGCTGGGGCGGTGCCCGGACTTCAGCGCGACGCGGACGAGTCCGCGTCACCGCTCTCCGGCCGTCTCAAGGTGCGGGTCGGCGGCCACACGATCACGTACCGCGGCGCGGCGCGGGTCGCGTCGCGGGGCGACGGTTCCTTCGCGATCGAGGGCGAGGGCGTGGAGGTGCGGGGCGGTGGCTCCGTGAAGCTCTCGCTGGTGGTGCGGCTCGATCCCGCCGAGGGCGGCGAGGGGACCCAGGTGGTCTTCTCCGGTACGGGCGCGGGCGAGGGGCGCGTCTCCGAAAGTTCTCCACAGGCTGTGGAGGGCGCGGTGCGGAGGCTGCTCGAGCGGTTCGCGGAGGGGTTGGGGCGGGGGGCCGAGGAGCCTGAGCCTGAGCCCGTTGTGGTGGAGCCTGTCGATCCGCCCTCTGCCTCGGCCTCCGCCTCCGTCTTCGAGACGGACGTTCCGCCTTCGTCGTTCGACGCAGCCGAGGAAGAGATCTTGGTGCCGCCCGCGGAGGCCGCGCATGCCCGGCGGACGATGATCGGCCGGAGCGCGGAGGAGGTCGACCACGCGCCGCCCCGGGGGCGGTACGCGCCCGCGCCGGCGGCCGAGTCGATGTCCACCAGCGCGACGCTGCGGTGGGCCGCGCCTGCCGCCGCGGTGGTGCTGGCCTCGGCGATTGTTGTGGGCCGGGCGCTTCGGCGCCGGCGATGATGTGTCCCCTAACCCGCCCCTTCCCGAAAACCCGCTGCGCGGGGGCCTCCTCAAACGCCGGAGGGGCTGAAAATTCAGCCCCTCCGGCGTTTGAGGAGCGGGGTCTG